>CAVIQW010000019.1:0-40744 GCA_963644915.1 Paratractidigestivibacter sp. | reverse complement strand
GAAGAACTGGAAAAACTCGGCGGCGGAACAAGAAATTACAGGCTGATGGAAGTAAGGTAAGTGTTTTGTGGCGGATGTCGGGGATGAACCGCCCCCGTTCTGCCTTTTTTATGATATCCCAAATCCTTATAATAACTTTTAGGATTCATACAAAAAATCTTTTTGCTTGCAAACTTACGTCTTAAGCATTCTTGTGAAATTTGCTATATTTTGAAACAGGAGCATTAAGTATGGCTGTAAGAACATTGCATTGTAGCACAAACGTTGAAAATTATAACATTTGCCTTGATAACGGAATCGCAGGATTCGGACATCGCGGAGCATTGCCGGGCGATAAAATATATCTTCTAGTCAAAAAAGACAAGAAAACTTTGTGCGGAGCAAGATTTGAACTTAACAGCGTAACAGATGAAAAACCGTGGGAAGATGCCGACCGATACGTTCTTTGTTATTCAATAAAAAATGTAGAGTTTTGCGAATTTTTCAATATGGAATTTCTGAGCGAAATCGGCGGTTATTATTGGCCATTAAAATATTTGCAGGGTTCAAAAGCATTTGATGAAGTTGCAGCAAAACGTCTTGATGAAGAATTTAACAAACACAAAACTTCAGAACGCCAATTTATAAAAATCGAAACAAAAAAATCTGCAAAGACTTCAAATGAGGAAACTGAAACTGATGATGAAAATAAAATCGAAGATGAGGAAGTTGAAAAAATCATCAATGAAGTTCCAGAAGCAGAAATTAAAATTATGGGAACTTTTCAAACTATAAATTTTCAGAATGAAACTGACAAATTCCGCGGGCTTGAACCGCTGGTAAACAAAAACTTTTTCAATTTATTTCCAAATTACACAGAAGAAAGAACAATACTTATTGCTAAAAATAGACTGTTCAGAACTCATCAGTCTGAGGACATTTCGGGCATTTCTTCAATTCCTGACGCGCTTCTTATTTCGTTTGATTCAAAAAGAAAACTTCAGATAAGTCTTGTTGAATATGAATGTTATGGCGACGGAAAAGTTCGTCCTGCGGAAAAATCAAAATATTTGAACTCGCACATAATTCCACAACTTATGCAGTTCGCTTCATCGTTCAGCATAATCACGGATAAATCAATCCGCGATAAAACAAAAAAAGACTGGATAGAAAAAATAGTCAGTTACACTTCGGAAGACAAAAAATTGTCTGACAAAATAGATTCGTGGGTAAAAGAAATGAATCCCGACATTTCAACGCGAGCAATTATAAGCCACTTTGAAAAAGAATTGGAAAAGGCTTTTGAATCCAATATCCACATTTTTTTAGTGATTGATGAATTGAGTTATGACCAGAAAGAAACGATAAAAAACATCATAACTTCATTCAAACTTGAAAATGAAAATTCAGCAGTTTTTGACGCCTCGATTGTAAAACTTGTGCAGAAAATCAGTTTTGTTGATAAAGATTACGAGTATGCTTTAACGGCACAATAGTTTCCAGATGAATTTTGATAGACAACTTCCCATTCGTCTTTGCAATATTCTGCGGTTGGAATTATATCTGTCATAGGCTGCATATTTTCTGTAATTTGCCTGTCAATCCATTTCAAAGGTGAAATATTTTTAATTTCATTTTCGTTAAAGAAAATTGTGCAACGTCTTATTATTTCTGCTTCAGAATATGTAACAGTCCATTCATCTCCGCAATCATCTGCATTTTGAAAAATATCTGTAAGTCCCTCAAGATTGCCGTCAATTAATTGCTCTGCATCAAAGTTTTTGTTATTTCAACTTTTAAAATTGTCATAAAATCCGTTGCTCCTTTTTGATTTTTAATATTTCGTCAGCTATAGCAAACTATGTAATGAAAGTCAATCGCAGAATATGAATAAAAAAACGGGGGCGTTCAAGTATCGGGCTCGCCACGACACGATAATCTAATTGTACAGAAAACGACACTTTACCAGCTTTTCCCATTCAGCGCACTTTTCTTCTAGCAATTTAAAATCACAGCAGAATTTTATCACTTTGCCTGTTTTCATCTGCTTTTCGTAAAGTTTACTTGCTTTTGCGCTAATTTGGCTGATTATTTTAAGGCAGAATGAATATTCTTTGTTCATAAGATTTTTGTAATTCCGAATTTCTGTTGAATCGTCCGGTTTTGCATTTAAATCGACAATTTTGTATAAATCGGATTTTATCGGAATCATCTTTTTTAAGTCGATTACAGAAAGAATATGCTTTACAGTGCCGTCCGCATTTTCTGTGTAAACCGCGTTTTTTGAAATAGAATTTTGGGTGCAATTTTCAAAAATCAAAAAGCGGTCTGAATCAATATCTTTCCAAGTCTTATGCTTTTCTTTTGCCGAAGAAAGCGGAATTGCATATTCTTGATTTCCAGCAGAAACCAAAATCCCAAGATACGGCTTTGTTTCGTAGTTAAAAGGCTTGTAGTAAACTTCCGCGCAAACCTCGTGAAGAGCCTTTAGGTAATCCTGATTTATGTTGATGAATTTAAGAGTATCTTTGAGCGCAAACATTTCTTCTCCGCAAAAAAATAAGACCGTCCGAATCGGGCGGTCTTTCAATAAAGTTCATCTCTTTACGGATTAAAACCGTTGGTTAATGGAGACCATCTGATTTTAATATAAGTGCGAAACAGCGGATTGTCAAGAGAGATTTTTTGCCTACGCTGACCACCTACACTTTTACAGCCCAAAATCCTTCTTAATCCGTTTTGCTTTGTTTTCTGTAAAGTCGATGGTTACGTTCGTTTCTTCTTCGGCGGCTTTTCTGAACTCGCGCTGAATCGTAACAGGGCTGTCGCGCAAATCTGCCTTTTCGGTTTCGTTTATCCGCTTTCTTAAACTTGAAATCTCTTCAATGTATTTTGATTCAAGAACGTGATACGCGCCAAGCTGGTCTGCCATATCAAGAACGGTTCGTGTTTTTATGTGGTGCTTGTTTGCGATAATCTGAGAGATGACGCTTGTGAACCGCACTTCGTAAACGCTCTAAGTCCTCACCGTGCAAATGGCGCGGTTGCGGTCTTTTTTGTGCATTTGTTGAAACAAATGCACAAAAGTACTCCATTGCCTAACGCTGACTCCGCCTTTGCCCCATCTAAAAAATCCATTGACTTTGTAACACTACAGTGTTACACTATAACTATGAAAGAATACATTGCCTACAGCGGAGAAAAATTCACAATCGAATGGTACTACAACCAGGGAGGTGAAAGCCAGCCGCTTGAATTTTTCAACGCTCTTTCCGCAATGGAACAGCAAAAATTCTTTCATCTTGTAAAGCGGATGGGCGACTTCGGCTTTATTTCTGACAAAACAAAATTCAGAAATGAAGGCGACGGCATTTACGCTTTCAAGCCGCAGCCGAACAGGTTTTTGTCGTTCTTTTTTGAAGGCAAAAAGATAATCATTACAAACGCATTCGTAAAGCGTAGGCAGAAACTTAAAAAGCAGGACAAAGACTGCGCTATTTCTGCCCGCGCGGATTATAAAAACAGAATAAAAGAGGATTCCTACTATGACAAAGACTAAAAGCACTTTTGACAGAATGATGGAAAACGCGGAATGGAAAGAAGGGTTTGAAAAGTCATACAATGATTTTTTGATTTCAGAGTTTATGTGCGAGCAGATGGAACACTCCAATTTAAGCGTCCGCGAACTTGCTGAGCGCGCTGGCGTTTCTCCCACAACCATACAGCACTTGCGCACCGGCAAAGCGGAAAACGTAAAGGTAAAAACGCTTCTTTCTGTGCTTCACGAACTTGGCTTCAGCCTAAAGCCTGTTGCGGCGGTGATGTAATTTGGTTAGTAAGCCAGAAAACTTTATAAATTATCGTGTCAGGTCTGATAATAACAATAAAAAATAAGACCGTCCAAATCGGGCGGTTTTTAAGAACGCTGACCACATACACTTTTACAGCCCAAAATCCTTTTTAAGCCATTTTGCTTTGTTTTCAGTTATGTCAACAACCTATTTGATTGTTTTTGAATTAATTTAAATTTCGGTTTCTTACGAGTCTGTCTGCAAAAACTTGGTCGATTGTGTCCATTAGACTACGAGGCATTAAAAAAATTACCGCCATACTACATTTGAAGATATAAGCATGGCGGTAAAATGTTATTCATCATCAGATTTTGATTTTCCGAGTATTTGCGGCATAAGTCCAAAAATCAAACCAAAAATCACTCCGCAGCCTGCGCCTTCAAAGAAATTTCCTTCATTGGCAGCAAAGCATATTCCACAACCTATTATGAAAACACCACAAATGATGCCTGAAATAATAAGTCGTATTTTTAATTTCTTTTTCATCGTGGCAGAAGCTTCTTCCCATAACTCATTAAATTTTTCGTAATGAGTTTGGTTTGAATCTTTAAGAACTTTTAATTCGTTTTCCGCTCGTTTTTTATATGCTTTTTTATAGTCGCCATCAACAAGAAGACCAGGCATACATTCAAGATAATCATCACAAAAGTTGTTTACTGAACGGCTGAATTCGATGTCATCTTCGGGAAATTCGTAGTTTTTAATGTCGAGAATTGCTTCTTTACGCGCCGCAGCCTTTCTTTTTTTGTTCTTCGCGTGCAGCAGCAGCTTCAGCCGCTGAACTTCCGCCACCTGACGAACCGCTTCCAGAACCATCAGTGTAGCCCGCTCTTCTGCAATCAGGGCATATGTCTTTTTTACCAGAAGCGGACTGTACTCCTTTTCTGATTAATTTTGCGCCCATGCCAAACAAAGTTCCATCCATGTCTTCTGCGGCTCCTGCTACTCCTGTAAGTCTTGCAGCAGCAGAACTTTCCTGCCAATACTTTCTTCCGCAAATTGCGCATCTCGCTTCATAACTCATTATTTTCCTCCGCGCTTAACATCCGTCGACTTTTATTTTTTCCGCGCAAACAACGCGGGCTTTCGCCGTTAATTTCAGTGTTTCGTCTGAATTACAGTCTGAACTGCTGTCTGAACCGCGGTTTCCAAAGTGAATTTCACGATACGTTTTGCAATTTCAACAAACTTTCCTTTTGTATTGATTGATTCAATTTTTAGGTCACTTTTTGCACCAGATACCGATTTCATTTTTTCAAGAATTTTCTCTTTTTTTTCTGCATTGAAAACTTCGTCCAAAACTGTAAACGGAATTTTTATGATTTTTCTGTTGAACGAAGTGTCGTAGCGGGCGTTATTTTCCAAAAGGAAGCGTTCGACAATTTCCTGCTCGACAGGATTTGGTATCAAAATTGCAAGTTCTTCTTTTTCAAAACGGTCTTTTGAAATGTACTTGCAGATAATATCTAACGCCGAAAGAGAATTATTTTCAGTCTTTTCAATTCCCGAATAAAAAATATCTTTTAAAAGCGCGGAAACTTTAGAAGGCTTGATTTTAAGTTTTTCTGCGATTGTATAAATGTCTTTTGAAGAAACAGAAGATGTTGAGGATTTTTCTTCTAAATCGCACATATTCTGAACAAAAATAAGCGTGTAAAAAACAATCTTTTCGTATTCTGCTTTTGATATGGTAGAAAGTCCGCGTTCTGTCACATAATCTCTTAAAAAATCTTGATTCATATACTCTCTTTTTCTCCGCGCTTATTGTCCGTCAGCAAAATGATTTTTGGCGTGAACCTTTTAGCGTAATTCATTTACGCATATAGCCATAGTATATTACGGCGAATAGCAAAGTGTCAAGTTCGCCTAAAGCGTATATATTTGATTAAATGAACTCAATGGAACTACAGGAGATTTTTTCGACCAATCTTAAAAACGCGCGAAACAGGGCAAACTTAAGCCAGATGAAGCTTGCGGAAAAAGCGAATCTTTCTGTCGGCTACATCTGCGATTTGGAAAGCGGTCGCCGTTGGGGAACGCCAGAAACGTTTTCAAAACTTGCCGATGCGCTGAACATAAACCCGTTTGAGTTGCTCTTGCCACAATCTTCAAATCAAAACGAAAATCCAAAAGAAATTGCATCTCGCCGTGAAATTTTTGCGACTCTTAGTAACGCCCTGCGGCAAAATGTTACCGTTGCAGTAAACAAAGCGATTTCTGAAACTTTTTCTAAAGAGCATGCCGATTAGAAAACAAAGGATTTGCCGTTACCGACACGATTAAAAAAGAATTCAGTGTGTAGAAAAATTGCCTAAAAATGCTTTGAAAACATCAGCCTTTACGCACTCTCATCACAAAAAAAACATCCTTCCACTCAAAACCCGCACCGAATTCCGCGAATGGCTTTCTAAAAATCACGAACATGAGCGAAAAAGGATTTTCGATTGACGGCGAAATTACAGAAGCGTTTAGGAAAAATCCGCTTGCGTGGGAAAACTTTAATGACGAGCTTTACAAAAAGTTCCGGGAAGACGAGGAATGAGTAAAACAGATTCCCTGATCAAGACAGGGAATGACACTAGCGACAAGCTCAGAATGACACTACTGGCGTCATTGCCGGACTGACTTTTTGTCATTATCTCATCTTGACCCAATAATCTGTTGCACAGGAATAATAACGGCAATCTATAACCGAATTTCTACGCATATTTTTACCTTTATATTTTGCCGATAACATACTATAATACTGCCGATGGCAAAGATTGAATACATTTCTGTAGAAAAAACGGCTGAACTCTGGAATATAAGTGAACGCAGCGTAAGAAATTACTGTTCGCAGGGCAGAGTTGAAGGCACGATTTTAGAAGGCAAAACATGGAAAATTCCTTTAAATGCCAAAAAGCCAGAACGAAAAATCCGTCATGTAATTACTAAAAAATCACTTCTTGCACTTTTAAAACAAGAAAAAGATACTGGATTAAAAGGCGGAATCTACCATAAAATCCAAATTGATCTTACCTATAATTCAAATCACATTGAAGGTTCTAAATTAAGCCACGACCAGACCCGTTACATTTTTGAAACTAAAACTTTAGGCATTACCGACCAGGCGATAAAAGTTGATGATATTGTAGAAACTGTAAATCACTTTCGCTGCATAGATTTGATTATTGAAAGTGCAAAATCAAGACTTTCTGAAAGTTTTATCAAGCAACTTCATTTTATTTTAAAGAATGGCACAACAGATTCTCAAAAATCATGGTTTCGTGTGGGAAACTATAAAATGATGGAAAATGAAGTCGGCGGAAGTAAAACTACAAAGCCCGAAAATGTTGCACAAGAAATTAAAGAACTTCTTACAGAATACAATTCCAAAAATAAAATTACTTTCGATGATATTCTTGATTTTCATGTCCGTTTTGAATCAATTCATCCTTTTCAGGACGGAAACGGTCGTGTCGGCCGGCTTATAATGTTTAAGGAATGTTTAAAACATAATATTGTTCCGTTTATAATCACCGACGAACTTAAACTTTTTTATTACCGTGGAATTAAAGAATGGAAAAAAGAAAGAGGCTTTTTAAGGGACACCTGTCTGACTGCCCAAGATGAAATGAAAACAAATTTAGATTACTTTGGAGTTGAATATATATGAACGCACGAAAAATCACAAAAATCATAACCGACATTTTAATGTTCCTGGATTTTATGATGAAGGTGTGTAAAAACAGATTCCCTGATCAAGTCATGGAATGACACAGAAAAGCCTCCAAGTTTTATATATTGCTCAAATTATAACCCGAAAAAAGTGATAAGATACAACAAGTTTTTATGCTTATAACTTGTGATTCCAGCATCTTTCGCCTATTCAGTCTATCAGAATTCCTTTGCAAGCTAAATTTTATAAACTAAAATTTTGTCTGCCTGTAAAAGAATTTCCTTGTCTTTCGCAAATTCAGAAATATTTTTTCCGCTTGAACCGCAGTCCACGACAACTCCAATTTGTTCTGAACCATCCTCTGCAACTTTTACAAGATGAACAATCCTATCTTGACCAACCTTGTCAGAATCAGAATAAACAAACTCATATCTGTCGCTCCGCATTGCAGGGTGTTCTTTTCTTAGTGCAATAAGTTTTTTTGTAAAATCTAGTTCATCAGAAAATTTGCCTTCCTCAATTTCTTTCCAAGGCATACAGCGACGGTTATCCGGATCAAAACCACCAGGCAACAAAATTTCTGTTCCATAATAAATACAAACAGAACCAGTCATAGCAAAAAGAATAACCAAAGTCTGCAATGCAGATGTCTTGTTTCCACCACAACGGTTCAAGATTCGGATTGTATCGTGACTATCCATCTGGTTAAACAGAACGCGGTTTGTCTGCTTAAAATACATTGAATAACATCGGTTTATCGCAAACTCAAACTTCTTTACATTCCATTTATCAGAACAGCAAAAATCCGCAATTCCATTCTGCAAAGGATAATTCATCACAGAATCATATTCATCGCCACGAAGCCAAGGCAAAGAATTATGCCAGATTTCTCCAATAATATAAAAATCCGGTTTTATTTCGCACATCGCCTTTTTAAGTTCCTTGCAAAAAGCGTGGGAAACTTCATTTGCAACATCAAGACGAAGCGCGTCAATATCGTAATTTTTTACCCATTTTCTGCATACATCGATTATAAATTTTCGACATTCAGGATTATTTGTATTCAGTTTTGGCATATAGTCAGCAAAGGCAAAAGAATAAAATTTTCCCAGCCCAGAATTTCCGTGCTTATAGCCAAATCCTGGCTCAACAAAATCAAAATCGTTCACCATAAACCAGTCTTTGTATTTTGATTTTTCCTTGTTTTTCCACACATCCTGCCACTTTTCAAAAAACCAGCCAGAATGATTAAAAACGCCGTCAAACATAATTTTTATGCCACGTTTATGAGCCTCATTAACATAAGTTTTTACAATTTCAGCAGTTCCAAATTCCTCATCAATAAGATTGTAGTCATCAGTGTTATATTTGTGCTGACTAGAAGATTTATTTATCGGTGTTGTATAAATTCCAGTGATTCCAAGTTCTTTCAGATAATCAAGTTTGTCAATTATCCCCTGAATATTTCCGCCGTAAACTGGTTCTGGTCCAGAGTGGTCACAAGGAATCTGCTCACCGAATTTTGGCCAAGGTAAAAGATTCTTCGGCACAAAATCGCTCTTTCCCCTACAGAATCTAGCAGGAAAAATCTGATACCAAACAGCATTTTCCGCCCATTTTGGAACTCTATTTATGTCAGCAGGATTCATCCATGGAAAAATAAAAAATCCGTGCTTTTTTCCACCATTTTCAAATTCAGACTTTGTAAAAAATCCGTCATATGAATAAATAAATTCTTCATTTTTACTTACAAGTCGAAAATAATATGAAAGCCGCTTAAACTCAGGTTTTAACTCTATCGTCCACCTAAAATGTTCCTGAAGTTCCTTTTTTTCGACAATTTCTGCCTCAACTCCTTTCCAGCTCCAGTCACCGCCCATAATACCGCCGGCAAAAGGATCACCGCTTACAATAAAAACGTGTTCAACGTCTTTTCCAGTAAGAATATTGACTTCAAGAGTGTTATCATCCAGAGGATAACAAAAATTATCAAACGCATAATGCTGTACTGCCGCTAAATTCATATTTTCATTCTATTCTAAAGATTAACATTGTGCTATACTAAAATTGATGAAAACAAGAGAATTTAACGGCTCGATAAATTTTACGAACAATGGACAACTTTCACTTTTCTTTTTAGGAACTGGCGGTGCGTTTTCAAAAAAATATTTTCAGAACAACGTTCTCGTTATAAAAGGAAATTCCCATATTCTAATTGACTGCGGAACTTTATGTCCTTTGTCATTTTCAACCTTTAACACAAGTATAACGCAAGTAAGAAATTTTCTGCTAACGCACAACCACGCCGACCACATAGGCGGAATGGAAGAAGTTGCACTTTTAAATATGTACGGAACAAAAGAAACTCCAAACATCGTAATTACCGATGAATTTAAAAAAATTCTCTGGAACGAATCTTTAAAAGGCGGACTAAAAACCAAAGGCGAAAATTTCACAAAAACGAATATGTCATTCAATGACTATTTTTGCCCAATAAAACCAAAAAAAATCAAAAATTCTCCACGCCCATTTTATGAAGTGAATATCGGAGAACTCAATTTAAAACTTTTTAGGACAAAACACGTTTTTACAAATAAAAACAACTGGAAAAACAGTTACTACTCCGTTGGCGCACTTATCGACAACAGAATAATTTACACTGGCGACTCCCAGGCAGACAAAGGACTTATTGACTGGCTTACCACATCGTATAATATTGACTATATTTTTCATGACTGTCAGTTTGGACACAACGCAGTCCATACAGATTACGAAAAACTATTACAAATTATGCCAAATGATTTGCGAAAAAAAACTTACCTTTGTCACTACAGCGATGATGCCGACCAAAACGACCTGCGCGTTAAAAATGATGGATTTGCAGGCTGTGTAAAACGCGGTGTTTATTACGACTGCGACTAAAGAAAACTTGCAGACAAAACCACAACCACAAATTTACACATAAAAAAAGAGTGTGCCAAAAAGCACACTCTTTAGTGTCCCGAGCGCGAGTCGAACGCGCGACCTTCCGCTTAGGAGGCGGACGCTCTATCCAGCTGAGCTACTGGGACTTATTTTTTACCATCATTTCTGATGGTCTTTTCACAAATTAAAACAATCCGGAAATCACGCCATCATCATCAACATCAATGTTTAATGCGGCAGGTGCTTTTGGAAGTCCTGGCATTGTCATAATATCACCGGCAAGAGCAACAACAAAACCAGCCCCAGCATAAAGCTGCACATCTCTGACCGGGAAAGCATAACCACTTGGAGCACCAATAAGCTTCGGATCGTGACTTATGGAATTCTGAGTTTTTGCGACACAAACAGGAAGTTTTCCATATCCTTGAGCCTCAAAATCCTTAAGTTTTTTCAAAGCCTTGCTTTCAAATTCCACTGAATTAGCATGATATATTTCTTTTGCAATTTTTTCAATCTTCTTATCTAAAGAAAGTTCATCTTCGTAAAGATAATGGAAATTCGCTCTTCCGCTGTCTGCAATTTCACAAACGGCTTTTGCAAGTTCAACCGCACCTTCGCCGCCTTTTCCCCAACCTTCGCACAAAACAGCCTTAGAACCATTTTCTTTGCAAAGTTTTTCAAGAAGAGCAATTTCCTCATCTGTATCTGTGATAAATTTATTCACCGCAACAACACAAGGAACACCAAACTTAGCAATGTTTCCAATATGCGCCTTTAAGTTTTCAAAACCTTTTTCCAACGCATCAACATTCGGTTTAGAAAGCTCAGTCTTTGCAACGCCACCGTGCATTTTCAACGCGCGAATTGTAGCAACAATAACAACCGCACTAGGTTCAAGACCAGCCGCACGGCATTTTATATCCATAAACTTTTCTGCACCAAGATCAGCGGCAAAACCTGCTTCTGTAACAACATAATCTCCACAAGCCAGCGCGCTCAAAGTTGCGTTTACAGAATTACAGCCGTGTGCAATATTCGCAAAAGGACCGCCGTGAACAAAAGCCGGATTTTTTTCCAAAGTCTGAACAAGATTTGGTCTAATCGCATCCTTCAACAAAGAGGCAACTGCTCCAGTACACTTCAAATCGCCGAATTTTACATTTTCTTTATTGTAATTTTTTCCAATGATGATATTAGAAATTCTTTCCTTTAATTCAGAAATTGAACGACTAAGACAAATAATAGCCATAATTTCAGAAGCAACAGTTATCTGAAAATGATCTTCACGAGGAGTTCCATCAGTTCTGTTTCCAAGCCCATCAACAATATTTCTAAGCTGGCGGTCGTTCAAGTCAACACAACGCTTCCAGGAAATTGTTCGCGGATCAATTCCTAATTCATTACCCTGCTGAATGTGATTATCAATAAGAGCTGCGATCAAGTTGTTTGCAATAGAAATAGCGTGAATGTCACCAGTAAAGTGAAGATTTATATCTTCCATCGGCACAATCTGGGCATAACCACCGCCACAAGCACCACCCTTTACACCAAAACAAGGTCCAAGAGAAGGTTCCCGCAATGCAATTACAGATTTCTTTCCGATTTTTCTGAGTCCATCGCCCAAACCAATAGAAACGGTCGATTTTCCTTCTCCAGCAGGAGTTGGAGTGATTGCCGTAACCAGAATCAATTTTCCACGTTTTGCAGAATCAGAAGCCTTGCTCTGAAGTTCTTTCAACTTTTTCATTGTAAGTTTAGCTTTGTAAGGTCCGTAAAGTTCAAGTTCCTCTGGTTTTATTCCAATCTTTTCAGCAACATCCGAAATCGGAACCATCACATTTTTCTGAGCAATCTCTATATCTGTCATCAAACTAACCTCAAGGAAGAAATAATGCTATCATTCTACAGAAATACCGTGTTATTTTCAATTATATAGAATATTATTCAAACCAATTTTCAACGCAAAGCGAAAAATGTTCCCTAATCGGCTCATAGTCTTTTACATTCCGAGTCACAAGAATCAGATTATTCGACATTGCTATGGAAGCAATCATCGCATCTATAGTAGGTGGAGTTTTTCCATATTTTTTTAATTCTGAAAAAATCTTTGCATGCATACTTGCAGCATGTTTATTATACTCAACAATTGGATAAGTTCCTTGAATATAATCATAAGTAATAACCTCCGCAGTCTGTTTTTTCTTTCCTTCAGGCATTGTTTCAAGACCTTTTAAAGCCTCATACCAAACAGGAGCAGATATACTGCAAAATGCTGTTTTTGCTTCTAACATACTCAACATTTTTTCACTTGGTTTTGGTTTTGTAAGCTCAGAAATTATATTTGTATCCAGAGTATAAATTACAGACATAAACACCCCCTTTCTTTTTCAAGTCGGCTTTCTTTTCTTTGTTGTTCCAAAATCTGGGAATATTCATCACCAAAACATTCTTCTATATCTTTTTCAGACAATCCCGCACGCCACTTACGCAATTCCTCCACAGGATTCTTTTTAAGAGGCTTTTTATAATTTTCATCAAAATTTTTTTTACTGATTATCACCGCAGAAACCGTTCCATGCTTTGTTATCTCAACAATCTCGCCATTTTCCGCATACGTTATATATTCACTCAATTTTGCTTTTACATCATAAAGTGGAGCTGTCATCGTACCTCCTCGAAAATCTTTCTAACCATCAACTAGTCATATTATAGTCATAGATAGTCATATTGTCAAATTTAAAAATAAAAATTCGGAGGTTCCCTTCACTTCGCAAAGCTCGTTCAGGTCGCTACGTTCCAGGTTCCGCTAAACGCTCATTGCTCGCTCCGCTCGCAACGGCTACGCCGCCCTGCACATCGCTAACCCAAATCACAAGTTTTACATATCAGAACTTCCACTTATTTTTTTCATCAACTCAGCCACTTCCTCATCCGTTAGATCGCGGTATTCGCCTGTAGCAAGGTTTTCGTCTAATTTTAAAGGTCCGATTGAAATGCGTTTTAGATAGACAACTTCGTTCGACTCTGCCAAAAACATTCTTTTTACCTGATGGAATTTTCCTTCATTTATGGTAAGAATACACTCGTTTTGGGTTTTCCACTGGATTTCTGCTGGCTTTGCAAGGAAGCCAGGTTCGTTTCCCTCTGGCGGAATTTCGATTCCGTTTTTAAAATCCTGCGCGATTTTTTCCTGATTTTCGCTTGTTTCTGAATTGCCTAGACGCACAAAATATGATTTTGGAAAATGAGTCTTTGGGCTTGTGATTCTATGTGTCAGCACGCCATCTGTTGTAAAAAGCAAAAGACCTTCTGTGTCAATATCAAGTCTGCCAACAAGATGCAGATTTTCTTCCAGATACGGAGTATGAAAACGTTCGTCTAGAAGTTCAAAAACCGTCTGATGAAGGCCGTCTTTATTTGCGCTCACAAAATCTTTTGGCTTGTTCATCATAAGATAAAAATTCTTCCGTAGATTTAGAACTTCTCCATCAATTTTTATTTCATCTTTATCTGGATTCACAGAAAAACTCGTGTCAAAAATACGCTCGCCGTTCACAACAACTTCTGACGAATACAAAAACTTCCGGATTGCCTTGCGGCTTCCAAATCCTTCGTGCGAAAGAATTTTATCTAATCTTGCAAAACTCATTTTTTTAGCCCATTTTCCAATTAACGCTTGTCGATTGGAATATATTTTCGTTCTTCACAAACATTTTTGTAAGCAGGACGATAAATTCTTCCGCCTGCAACAAGTTCTTCTATTCTGTGTGCAGACCAACCGGCAATTCGGCTGATGGCAAAAATCGGTGTATACAATTCACGAGGAATGTTCAGCATTGTATACACAAAACCTGAATACAAATCAACGTTTGCACAAATCTGCTTATCTGAATGGTGAACTTCCATAATGATTTCTGGAGCAATTTTTTCTATCATACGGTAAAGATTGTATTCTTCCAGACATTTTTTTTCTTCCGCAAGTTTTTTCGCTTTTTCACGCAAAAGCAAGGCCCTTGGATCGCTGATTGTATAAACCGCGTGTCCCATTCCATAAATTTTTCCGCTGTGGTCAAACGCCTCTTTTTTTGCAATTTTATAAAGATATTCACGAACTTCTTTTTCATTTGACCAGTCCTTTACGTTCGCCTTGATTTCATCCATCATCTCTACAACTCGGATGTTTGCACCACCATGACGGCGACCTTTTAATGAGCCTACAGCCGCGGCAATTGCCGAGTATGTGTCTGTGTCCGCAGAAGAAACAACATGAACTGTTAAAGATGAGTTGTTTCCGCCACCGTGTTCTGCGTGAAGAATAAGCGCAAGGTCAAGAACCTCTGCCTCAAGTTTTGTATACTGGCAGTCAGGGCGAATCAAATGCAGGAAATTTTCAGCAGTTGAAAGTTCTGGAAGCGGATTGTGAATATACATTGATTTATTTTCATAATAACGTCTTCGAGCCTGATAACCGTAAGCGGCAAGCGTAGAAAAACGAGAGATAAGCTCAATGCACTGTCGAAGATTGTTTGCAACTGAACGATCTTCCGGATTTTCATCATACGAATAAGAGGCAAGCACTCCCCGTGCAAGTTTATTCATAATGTCCTGGGAAGGTGCCTTCATAATCATATCTTCAGTAAAATTAGGCGGAAGTGTACGACTTTCCCCAATAAACGCCCGGAATTCATCAAGTTCTGATTTTTTTGGTAGTTCGCCAAACAAAAGAAGATAAGCACACTGCTCGTAACAGTAATCATCGTTCGCCTCTGCATCGCGAATCAAATCCACAACATCGTAACCACGGTAAAGCAAACGCCCCGGAACAGGAATTTTTTCCTTGTTTTCACCAACCTCGTAACCAACAACATCGCCAATTCGAGTAAGTCCAACAAGAACACCAGTTCCATTTGCATTGCGAAGACCGCGTTTTACATCATACTTTTGATAAAGATCTGGATTAATAGGGTCATTACGTTCCGCAAGTACCGAAAGTTTTTCTATAAAATTTTCGTGTTTCAAATCTGCCATACTTGCCCCCATAAAAAAAATGCATAAAAACTGTATATTTATTCATTGTAATTTTGTATATTTTTATAATTATACAAAATTCTTGGGTGGTGTACAAGAGTTGCAAAAAAAATGGTCAAATTGTGCCAGTCTTGACTTTTTCGCTTAAAATGCAGGCATTTTTAGTTCTTCAGTTTTACATAATGTCAATCCAAAAAATATCATGTATTCTCGCTGATTGTGAAAAATCCTGTTTCAGTTTGCCAATCAAAAATCTGGTTCTGCACCGCATTTTCAAGTAAATCAATCAGTTTCTGCAAGTCTGGAACACCCAAGGCTTTTACCATTGCCCTGCCGTACGCGGAAGATTCTGTGTTGAACCAGCGTTGAATTTCTTTTTGTGAAATCCGTCTTTTTTCGTTTATAATCTGGCTTGCGCTTAAAACCTTAAATCCAGATTTTCTGAATGTTTCGGCAATGTACTGCGTGTTCCAGCAAAAAAAGGGATTCGTCCTGTCGCCAAAAAATTCTGCCTCTGCGCGTTCCATCTTTTCAAGAATATCCAAATACGCCTCTCGCGTTGCTTCTGTCAAAATCTGATTTTTAATAAGCTGACCGATATGCTGACCGCCAGATGGAATTTTCTGAGAAACAACAATTCGCCAACCCGGTGCGAACGGACTTTCCTTTAAAGGAATATTTTCCGCCTCCTCGTTTTCTTTTTCAATATTAGGATTGTAATCCGAATCGTAATTCGTTCCGTCAAAAATTTCTTTTTCAAGCTGAATTTCTGAATCTTTTTGGTCTGTAAAAACCTTGCCTTTCTGCTTTTGAGGATTCAGCATTTCAAAAACGGCTTTTACAAGGGCATCTATCGACTCAACGCTTACAAATGGGTCTCTAAAAAAAATCCTGTCAAAAATTGTTCCGTTGTACTGAAACTTTAAAATCAGATTCTTAAAATTTTCAGAGGACATAAAATCTGGTGCGCTTGTTTCTGGCCGGAACTGAAGCAGAGGCTTGTCTAAATCGCCAAGAGTCCGCGAATATTGCTCCAGAATCTGGCAGCCTTTTTCAGTGCGACATAAACCACACGTAACACCTTCCGGAGTTTTTCTGGCAACTTCCCAAAGCAGAAGCCCATCGTCGGCATTCCAGACAAGACAACGGTAATGACGCAAAAGATTTGCCATTTCTATCATTGTGTCGCGGATTTTTAAAAGAACTTCCGCACGGTTTGAATCAAGCCTGTTTTTCCACTGCCGGTCGGCTTTATCCAGTGCAGATTCCCGCGCATTATCAACAGGGCTAAAGGTAAGATTTTCGCCTTCTCCTGAATTTTTAAAATGTTCGGCAATCCACCACTCGCTTATTGGGTTTATACAAAATTCCGATTTAGGTTCTTTCGACTTATTAATTTCTTCTATTATATTCTTGCTTCCTGTTTGAGCTGGAACATCTTCTGGATGCTGCTGTTTTTCCAGAATAGCGGCAATCTGGAGTTCTCTGCGGCTAAGCACTTCCTCCCGGATTTCTTTTTCGTAACCTTGAGTGCTTGGCGTGTAAAAAACGCGTCCCATAAGCGAATCCGGCAAATACTGCTGGGCAACCCAATGGTCACGGTAAGCGTGCGGATACAAATAACCTGAACCGTGTCCAAACCCTTCCGCATCCCGGCTAGAATCCTTTAAATGATTTGGAACTTCAACATTCTCTTTTTCAACAGAAGAAAGAGCGTCAAAAAACGCCATGCTAGAATTCGATTTTGGAGCAGTTGCAAGATACAACGCCGCATGCGCCAAAAAATACCGTCCTTCCGGCATTCCAACACGGTCAAATGCGGCGGCACAACTTTCAACAATCTGAATAGCCTTTGGGTCGGCAAGCCCTGTGTCCTCGCAGGCTGAAATCAACATTCTTCTAAAAATAAAATGAGGGTCTTCCCCTGCACTGACCATTCTGGCAAGCCAATAGCAGGCGGCATCAGGATCTCGGCCGCGTAAAGATTTAATAAACGCGCTGATTATATCGTAGTGGTAATCGCCGTCACGGTCGTAAAGAACAACTTTTTTCTGGATTGACTCTTCAGCGGCTTCTTTTGAAATATAAATTGTCGAACCGTAAGACGGAACAGGAACATCCGCATCCGGAGCCCATTTTTCAGGCGTTGTTTCAACCGCAAGTTCAAGCGCATTCAGCAGGGAGCGGCAATCTCCCCCAGCAGTTTCAACAAGATGCTCAAGCGCACCTTTTTCAAAAACAACTTTCCAGCGGCCATAGCCCCTTTCTTTGTCTTCTAGTGCCATATGCGCCGCTTTCATCAAATCATCATAGGTTAAAGATTTTAGCTGAAAAACGCGGGAACGGCTTACAAGCGCGCGGTTCACTTCAAAAAATGGATTTTCAGTTGTCGCACCAATAAGAATTATCGTTCCATTTTCAACCCAAGGCAAAAGCGCATCCTGCTGGCTCTTGTTCCAGCGGTGAACTTCATCAACAAAAAGAATCGTTCTTCGGCTGTAAAGATTAAAATAATCCTCCGCCTGTTTTATTGAATTCCGAATGTCTGCAACACCAGTAAGAACCGCATTGAGCGTAATAAAATTTGATTTTGTGTGATTTGCGATTACGCGTGCCAAAGTTGTTTTTCCAGTTCCTGGCGGTCCATAAAAAATCACAGAAGTCAGCTGATCTGCGGCAATGGCACGACGCAAAAGCCGGCCTTTTCCAACAATATGATCCTGCCCGATATATTCATCCAGATTTCTAGGTCGCATCCGAGAAGCAAGCGGTTCGCGCAAACTCCGTGCCATGCTAAAAAGTGATTCATTTTCCATAGCGACAATCAGCCTTAATTTTGAGTTCCGCAGAAAGCGTTTCTTTCACAATCAACTGACTCAAAATTAACACTAATTATATCACATTGTTGTTTTTATGATACAATTAGATTATGAACAAAAAATGGTTTGAAATTATTGACTTTTACAGGCTAACAGGGATTGTCTTTATCTGGATTTCTGCGTGGATTTTTATGATTCCGTGGAAAACAGACATAACTTCGCCTTATTTTGACAACGTTTGGGGCGCTTTTTTTGCGTTTTTTGGTGCGGTTGCGGAAAAAACTGTAAAAACCCAGCAAATGCCAGACCTTTTGAGCGGACTTTTTGCCCTTGCGTTAATTTTTCTTCTTCACCTTAGGGGAATTTTAAACATAACAGACAACAAAAAACTTTCAGAAAAAGATTTAAAAAACCACAGATTTCTGATTGTCTGCACGGACATTCTTAGCATAGTAGTCCACACGCTTTTTTTTGCAATGCTGATAAAAATTTTTATTTTTCCAGACAAGGGAAATTCCCAGATAATGGCGCGTCTTGAACAAAATTTTACGGTTACTGTTCTTTTTGCTGTCTGCGTAACAGGAATGCTTTTGGGCGGTGCGGCAATTTCAAAAATACTGATGATTATTTTTTCGCTTGCGGCAATTTTTTTCAACGTCAATTTTGTAAGTAGCACAATGGGAATCTGGGGATTTATAGCAATTATTTTTGCCGCGGCCGGATTCTATCTTGAATTCTGCGTAAACGGATTCAACAAGGAAAATCTGATGATTGACTTGGCCTATATTTCCGGAAAATACGAAAAACTTGAACTAAAGGCAAAAAACGAAATTTCAGAAATAAAGCAGTCCGCACAGAAGATGCAAAAAATTCAAAAAGGAAAAAACTATGACAAAACCAAAAGCGATAATTCTTAGCTCAATTTTAGGTCTTCTATTTTTTGCAATGCCGACATTTGTAATAATAAGAGCGGCAAACATAAAAAGCGGCTACAAAGGACTTGTCTGGGGACAAACTGAATATCAGGTCAAAGAATGGATAAAAAAGAACAACAACAACATAGTCTGGACAAAATGTCCGCTAAGCCACTACGGAGTTTCCTGCATAAAATTAACATGGAAGCAGAACGAACAGTCGCCATTTGAATACATTGAATTTCAATTTAAGAACGAAAAACTTGCCGCAGTGATTGAAACTGGACACGAAAAACCATTTACGCCAGAAATTCTTTATTCCTATGGACGTTCAGAAAACGGAACTGATCTTGCAGTGGAAATCTACAAAAGCAAGGGTGAAAAATTTCAGTTGCGCGACTACGTTAATTATTACTCGCCAATGCAAAAATTTAACGGAACAAAAAAAAGATTTGCCGTGGAAATTCTTTTCAGAAAAAATCTTTCAGACATTACAGTTCCAGAAGAAAAAGTTTTTTATCTTTTGACAACAGGCTATTATTCGCCGGAATACTATGAAGAAGCCAAAAATCACAACGAAAACTTTCCTTCACACAGATTTTTAGCAAATTAAAGTAATAAAGACAAAATTGAAAAGTAGGAGAAAAAATTGAAAAATTTACTGATTGCCGTTCTTGCCGCGTGCGTACTGTTTTTTTCCTGCAAAACCACATCTTCTCTTGCTGATTCACAGGAATTTGCAGAAGGACAATATTTTTCTGAATGTACAACCTTTTCCGAAAAAAATTATTTTCTGGCGGAAATCGACCTTTCTTCACCGGAACTGGAAATAAAAACTTACCCAAAAGCCAAAGGATTTTCAAAACCAGTTTCTGTAAAGAAATTTGCGGAAGAAAACAAATGTTTTGCCGCAATCAACGCAAATCCGTTTGTAACAAGTTCAAGACTGAATCCGTTTTTTTCAAAAAGAAAACCTGTCGGAATTTATATTGATAATTTTAACTGTTTTTCAGAGCCCCAGGAAAGATACGCCGTCCTTGCATTTTTTAAGGAAAAAACAGGATATTCAGCAAAAATTTTTGATACCCAGACCGAAATTCTGAATAAAAAGCCAGAATTTGCTGTCGGTGGGTTCTGGACAATTCTGCGTGGCGAAAAAATCCACGAGTTCAAGAACATAAAAGATTTCCGTTCCGCAGTGGGAATTTCTAAAGATGGAAGAAAAATTTATCTTTTTTGTGGAAAAAAACTTTCTTACCAAGACACTGCAAAAATTCTTCAGCAAAAAAATGTTTTCTGCGCTCTTCAGTTAGACGGCGGACCTTCTAGTCAACTTTATTTCTGCGGAAAAAACAGACAAAAATCCCTAAAAAAACAACTTCCATCGGTAATCATAGGATTTTCACACAAACCGAATAATAAAATTGACGAATAATTTGATATAAACTAAAATTAAATTTATGAGTTTCTCAATCACGACAAATCAGAAAATAAATGAATATTACAATAAATACCGCGAACACGAAATAATGTTCACAAAAAATATAATCCGCTTTTTACGTCTTGACCCTCGGCAAATATACGTAAAATGTGCTGGTTCTCAGTGGCCTTGCATTATAAATTCAACATCTTTCCAGCAGTCAAAAATTATCATCGGAACAAACGGAGGGGCTTTCCAGCAGATAACAAAAAAAGATGCGCCGCCTGTAAATCTGCGTTATTGCTTTATTGAGCCAGACAACCAGCCCTTAATTTTCTTTGTAACTTGCCGCGTCACAGACGTAACTCCGTATATGAATTCAAAAGACCTTGCGATTGTAACATTGTCTTTTACACAGCGTCCGTCTGATGACCTTATCTATAAAATTGGTTCGCTGATTGATGCAAACGAAGGTTTTATTTACAGAAAAGAAGAACGAATTATCCTGAATGAAGATTCAAAACGCCTTTTGGGAATCAACAAAAAAGAATCGATTGTCTACATTCAGTCTGTTCCGCGCCACTGTATTCTTTGGAACCTTTCGTTCTCGGGTGCAAAAATTATTGTTCTGGGAATTCCAGAATTTCTTAAAAACAAAGACTGCATAATAAAGTTTCTTTTTACAGAGCCGAATGAAATTGTCGGTGTAAAAGGAACAATTGTCTCTGTAACACCGGTAGAAAGTCGGAAAGAACTTGTTGAAGCCGGAATAAAATTTGACGAAAATCAAGTTCCTCTTGCATACAAAATAAGAATCAACGGATACCTTTCAAACCGAAGGAAAAAATTCCTTGATTTTGCGACAAAAGCTTCAACTAAAAATACAAAAGATACAAAAAATACGAAAGAAGAAGAAAAAACGCAGGAAACAAACGAAACTCAGGCTGCACAAGAACCTTCTTCTGAAAACTAAAAAAATTATAGGAAAAACATATGAGCCATACAAATCCTCTTGAAACCGTTTATTTTGTAAATTTGCCGGAAAACTACAATTTTTCAAATGCGGCAATGAAAATTGATTCAACAATTCCGCTGCCAGTCCAGAAAAAAGTAAAAGGCGACCCGGATGACTACGATATGAACGACATTTCGCCAGAACAAGTTCTTTCTGGAATTCTTACAGTTTTGGCTTATGACCACAAAAATGAACACAAGGATTATTACCGTTCAATTATTTTAAAGGCACGTCCAAACATAAAAAAAGAACTTTCAGAGGCGGCAATCCTTAAAGCAAAAAATGAAGACTGGGATTTAGCGGAAGAACTTTTTCTTTCTTTAAAGGGAATTGACCCAGAAGACAAGGCAATCACGCTGAATTTTGCGCTTTTTTTGGATCAGCGTGCAGAAAGTTACCGCCGTTCTGGACTAAACGATGACGCAGACGCTTACGACAACGATGCGGAAGGCTATTACAAAGATTCAATGGACTCCGACCCGCCGATTCCAGACGCATTTTTTAACGCAGGATTTTTCTATTTAAAATCACACGACTTTAAGAACGCAAAAGAATGTTTTGAAAATTATATTGCCCTTGTCTGCGACACAACGGACGAGGAACTTGGGGAAAACGGACTTTATAAAAAAGAACGCGCACAAGAAATTCTGAACAGAATCAGCAGCGAAAATATGGACAATGACGCATTTTCACAGGCCTACAAACTGATTCAGTCTGGACAGGAAGAAAAAGGTCTTGAAAAAATCCGTAAATTTATTGAGTCAAATCCAAAAGTCTGGAACGCATGGTTTCTTCTTGGCTGGGGATTAAGAAAACTTTGCCGCTACGAAGACGCACTTACAGCTTTTAAGCAGGCAATCGCTTGTGGCGGAGACAAAAATTCAGACACTTACAACGAAATGGCAATCTGCCTGCTTGAACTGAACAATATAAAAGAAGCAAAAGAAGCGCTGATGAATGCGTTCAAAATTTCACCTGAAGACACAAAAATTATCTCAAACCTTGGCTATGTCTGCCTAAAAGAAGGAAACAAAGCCGAAGCTCAAAAATATTTTACCGCAGTTCTGGAATTTGACCCGAACGACAAAATTGCGGTCAGCGAACTTGCAAAATTGGAACGCTCAGACGATTAGACAGACGATTGGATGAAAGCTAAAAATCGATTTTAAGCGAATCACCAACAGAAATGCCATTTTTCTTGAACCAGCCTTGTGGAACTTCAAGCGCATAGCGAACATAACCAGAACTTGTAATATCCGCAAGGCTAAACGGCTGCATATCAAGAATATCCTTGATTTTTCCATCTTTTGAAATGTACGCAATGGAAAGTGGCGTTGGTGTGTTTTTCATCCAGAAACTAAGAATCTGGTCTTTTTCAAAGATAAAAAGCATTCCTGTACCCTGTGGGATGTTTTTTCGTTCCATAAATCCACGGTTTCGGTCTTCTGGTTTTTCGGCAATTTCTGCAAAAACTGAAACCTGTGTTCCATCAGCCTTTAAAATTGTCAGATTTTTCTTTTCAAGTTTTGAATGGCAAGAAATATTCAGTAAAAGAATAAAAAAAAGTCCTAAAAAAACAGCAAAATTCTTAAAAAAATTAAAATTCTTCATATAAAATTCCTATCAAAGTCCTTCCAAAAACATTTCGCGAGTGATTTCTGTGCCATTTGGGCCAACCATCGACTTATTTTGAAGCGACTCAAAAGTCTTTTTGTCAACATATTTTAAGGTCAAAGGGCGTTCAAGGGACATCGTTACAGCACTTGAGTTCCAGACTGATTTTTCCGGGTTTACAGAATCTGGCATTCCATATTTTTTGCAGAGAGAATCAAAAATGCTAAAATGATCCATTTTTTCGCGATTAACGTTTATTGTTATGATATAAAGCTTGTCGTTATAAAACTGAAACCAGCAACGTTCCAAAAAGGAAAAACCAGCAAATGCGGAAGTGTCAGTTTCTATAAGAACCCGATTTTCGCCTGGAAGCAAAGAAACATCCCTGTCACCGTGATAACCAAAATCTGGATTATCTTTTAGGGCTTTTTTTACCTGCTCAACGGACATTCCAAGTTCAACGCCACCATAGCCTGAGGCAACTTTTTTTTCCGCATAAAGAGATGACAAAAACAAAACGCAAAAAGCAATAAAAAGAATTTTTTTCATAAAAACCTTTTATTTATTGACTGGCAACTGCTTATTTTCCACTTTACGGTAAAACGCCGCAACTTTTAAAAGTTCGGTGCAATCAGGCACAACAATTTTATTATCCACAAAACGAACGGAACGTTCCTGATAAAGCTGAAAATTCGCCTTGTTGTGCTGTTCAAGCGGAATCGAACACATATTCGCAAGGTCGTCAGAAGTAATGTCTGGCTCAAAAATCCCGGAAGATTTTCTTGCTTTTTCTGCAAGAAGTGCGAGCATATCTATCATTTTATGAACGGGATTCACAAGGCACGCGTTGTCTAACTGGCGGTAAGAAGTCCAGAGGCGTTCTGCCAAAGTTGTTGTAAGCCGCGAAATCAACTGTGGCTGCGTTGAAACCATCATATCAAAGTTGTTTTTGTTAAGAACAATCAGTTTACAATTTTCATGGGCAATTGCGCTTGCAGAACGAGGCTTGTTTTCAAGAAGAGCCATTTCCCCAAACATATCGCCGGGCTTTAATACTGCAAGAACAACTTCGTTTCCATTTATAACCTTTGAAATTCTAACCTGCCCAGACTGAATAACAAACATATCTGAACCAGACTGGCTTTCTGAAAAAATCATCTTGTCTTTTTGATAGATTCGTATTCCTCCCGCCGGCGGTTCAAAATCGCGCAGACTTGAACGCAAACTCAGCGCCTTGAATGAACTTTGAACTTCTGCAAGATGCAAGCCGTTCCTGTTTTCTTTCATATATTGGTAATACGCAAAAATCGCAATATCGTAGGCTTGGATTTTTTCGTAATATTTTGCGACTTCGTAAATATGCTCAGATGACTCAACATCTTCAGGTTTATTTGAAAAATTTGTCAGCTGTTCGTTCATTGTGCGCATTCGGTTTGCAAAAGTACGGATAATTTTAAGTGCAATCGGAGTGTTTTTTTCAATAAGCTCAGGATATTGGTCACGACATACAGAAATACATTTTACATCAGTAACAGCAATCGCACTTTCTATCTGGGAATGAGCGGACATACAAGGAATTACGCCCACAAAATCTCCTGGCCCAAGATTTTTTACTGAAAGCCCTTTTACATCATTTTGCTTAAAACAGCGAACATTTCCACTTTGAATGATATAAAAATGATCGTTATTTTCTTTTCCTTCAACAAAAAGATATGAATCGGGTCTGAAATTTACGAATGACAAGTGTAACATTCTATACCACCTTGGATATTAACTTTTAAAGTATAATGATTTGATTTTTTATTTGTCAACGAAGATTACCTCTGGCCGCAAACAAAATCCGGTCTTCGACTTAACTTCTTTAACGGTGAATTCAACAAGAGCCTTTACGTCTTTTTGCGTTGCTCCACCCAAATTTATAATAAAATTTCCGTGAAAAGGTGCAATCTGCGCCATTCCTACCTGTTTTCCGCGCAAACCGCACTCGTCGATTATCTTGCCGCTCGGCGTGCCAAATTCACGGTTGTTCCTGAAAACGCTGCCCGCACTCGGAAAATCAAAATGCCCTTTTGACTTTCGTTGTTCAATATATTTTTTGTTTTCAGATTTTATTTTTTCTTTTGATTCCATATTTTTTTTCAGTCTGAAAGTTGCAGAAAGAATCAGCATATGCGCATTTTGAAACGGAGAAACTTTGTAATCCCAGTCTGATGAAGAAAAAACCTTGTGCTGTTCCGTGTAATCATCCAAATCAATGTAGTAGGCTTCCACAAAAAGCTCGCTGATTGAAAGGTCAAAACATCTTGCGTTCATAAAAAGGGCGCCCCCAAGCGTTCCGGGGAGCCCCGCAAACTTTTCCGCGCCAGAAAAACCGTTTTCCGCACAAAAATTCACAAAAGAAGCCATAGTCGCACCAGCTTCTGCAGAAACCAGAACGTCATCATCTTTTGTTTCAGAACTTTTTACCACAGAAATTCTGTTGATTTTTAAAAGCGAAAGAACCACACCGTCAAATCCGCTGTCGCAAAAAACAATATTTGAACCGCCGCCAAGAATAAAATAATTGATTTTTTCAGATTTTAATGCAATCAAAAGCGCCAAAAGTGAATCAAGATTTTCTGGCTCAAAAAAGACAGGAACTGCTCCACCAATTTTAAAAGTTGTGTGTTTTGACATCGGCTCTTCAAACAAGACTGAACCGCAAAAATCACCAGAAGAAGTTAGCTTTTGCGCAAAAGATTTATAGTCGTGCATAAAAGCCATTATATAGAAAAAAACAAATAATTGAAACACGATGTTTTTTTCATTAAAATCGTTATAGATAAAGGGGCGTTGCGGGGATGCCCCGCACGGTGGGTAGGGCGCAACGAAGTGCGACCGCAGGGCGGTTGTCCGCCCTTTAAACTAAATAAAATGGCGTCAGAAAAAGACTTTTGGCTTTTTCTGAGTAGTGAGCAACAAAGTTGCGAACGATGTTGCCCGCCCTTTAGACTAAATAAAAACAGGAGTTCTTATGCCGTTAAAATTGTTTAATACGATGGGACACAAAATTGAGGAATTTAAACCGGTTCACGATGGTTTTGTTGGTTTTTACGGTTGCGGCCCGACTGTTTATAATTATGCGCACATTGGAAATCTTCGCGCTTACGTTTTTTTGGATATTCTGGATAAAACACTGACTTTTTTAGGTTACGACATAAAACACGTTATGAACATCACGGATGTTGGTCACTTGACCGGCGACAACGATGATGGTGATGACAAAATGGTAAAAACGGCGGAGGAACGTCATCAGTCTGTTCTTGAAGTTGCAAAATTTTACACGGACGCCTTTATGCAGGACATTGATGAACTGAACATCCGTCATCCAGACGTAATCTGCAAGGCGACTGAACATATTCCAGAAATGATTGAACTTATAAAAAAGATTGAGGCAAACGGCCACACTTATATGGCTGGTGGCAATCTTTACTACGACATTTCAACTTACCCGGATTATGGAAAACTTGCGAATTTAAATCTTGATGAGCTGAAAGAGGGCGCTGGACGACGAAAAGAAGTTGTTATTGACGGAAACAAGCGGAATCCTGGCGACTTTGTTCTTTGGTTCACAAAATCGAAATTTGAAAATCAGGCGATGACCTGGGATTCTCCTTGGGGGCGGGGTTACCCTGGCTGGCACATTGAATGTTCTGCAATGAGCATGAAATATCTTGGAAAGCACATTGACATTCACACTGGCGGAATTGACCACGTTCCGGTTCACCACACAAATGAAATCGCACAATCCGAAGGTTCGTTTACACCGGAAGAAAGCACGGAAGGTCCGTGGGTAAAATATTGGCTTCACAACGAGTTTTTGGTTGTTGAAGGCGGAAACAAGATGTCAAAGTCAAAAGGAAATTTTTTGCGCCTTCAGACTTTAAAAGATAAAGGCTACAATGCGCTTGACTACAGATTTTTCCTTTTGGGCGGACATTACCGCAAGCAGATTTTCTTTAGTTGGGATGCAATGGATTCTGCAAAAAACGGACGCGCAAGTTTGGTTCAGAAAATTGCGAAACTTGCACAAAAAGCTGGCATAAAACTTGAAAAAGGAAAATCATACAAAAAAGGCGAGGCGGACAACCACGAGGGGCTTTCTGAAAAAGCAATTCAGTATCTTGATGCGTTTAAGGCGGCTCTGGAAAACGACCTTTTGATTCCTGTTGCGCTTAGTCAGGTTAATAAAGTTTTAAAGGACAGTTCTTTGGATGCAAAAGAAGCGTTGAATCTTATTGACAGAATGGACAGCGTTCTTGGACTTAAAATGATTGAAACTGCAGGAATTGCACAAAAAGAAGCGGAAAAAAATGCGGTGGCAAACGTAATTGACCATTCAGGCGACCCAGAAGCCGCAGAAATTGACGCACTTGTTGCAGAAAGAACTGCCGCAAAGAAAAACAAGGATTTTGCAAAAGCCGATGAAATCCGCGACGCATTGACAAAACGCGGAATCACAATAATCGACACGCCAACAGGTCCAACCTGGAAACGGAATTAAATTTGCACGGTCATTTCGACAAGCTCAATGACCACGCATTTGCTACTATAATGAATTAAGAATGTGAAGGTTGAGCTTGTCGAAACCTGTTATTGAAAATTAAACATTTCGTTATGTTCAATAAATATAATTTTTTATTTTTATGTAACCAATCAAAAGGAGCGTTGTTTGCTAAATATGGACGGTCAGACAGAAAAAACAAAGCCTCTTAATGCAGCAGATTCTGTTGACTTTAAAACGATTTATAGTGCGACAATGCAAATGCTGTTCAAAATCTCTTACAGAATTGTAAATGACGAAGAAGCGGCAGAAGATTTAGCCCATGACTCGCTTATTAAAGCCAACGAAAAACAACTGACTTTCCCTACGATGAATGATGCTAAATTCTGGTTGATTCGCGTTGTAAAAAATGCATCGCTGAATCACGTCAAAAGAAAAGCACGTGAAAAACGAGCCTACGAAAAAGCGCTATACGAAGAAACCCGTGTTTTTCATTCTGGTGAAACAGAATTTCTTAGGGAAGAATCAATAAAATCTGCGCAGGATGCCTTGAATAAACTGCCTCCAAAATTGAAAGAGGTTGTTGTGCTTGCCGAGTACAGTGACTTAAACTACAAAGAGATTGGTAAAGTTGTGGGAATCACGGAGGGAAACGTAAAAGTGCGAATCTTCCGAGCCCGCAAATTACTTGCAGAAATGCTAGGAGCTGAAAATGTATTCTTGCCCAACTGATGATATTCATTCAATTTATCTTGACAATGAGCTTCCTTTGGCTTACATAAAGGAATACGAATCTCACATTGCGAATTGCCCGGCTTGCAAGGCAAAACTTGAATCTTTTAAAAGAATCAAAAATGCTTTTCAAACAGACAGCAAAAACATTCAGCTTGACAAACAGTTTATGGATCAAAGTTTTGAACGCCTTAAGACAAAAATGCGCTACTCAAAAAATGCGGCACCGCACTTTGAATTTCCTTTTACAGAAAAAACTGTACGCTGGGGAATGGCAACTGCCGCGGCTGTGCTGATTGCGGCGATTCTTCCTGTTACTATTTCAAACTCAACAAAAGCAAATTATTCTGAAAATGCAAATATTGCATCAATCACACCTGTCACCCGTCCACAAAATGCGCCAATTTCAAATCAAAGTGTTGTAATCAACGGAAATTTGAACCATAATCTGGCACAGACAGTCGGCACAAGAAATATTTCAAACTCTGCGCTGACAAATGTTGACGTTCTAAGACCGGAATTTGATGATGCGAAAAAAATTCACGTAAACATTACTGTTCCGGGACTTGAAAACAATCAGGAAACTATTGAAATCAAACTGCCGGTAAACTCTAATGAAGGGCAACTAGAGTGGACTCGTCATCGGTAACAAATTATTTTTTTAGAAAATCTCCTTTAATCAGAACCTTGTGCTGGCTAGCGTTGGCTTTACTTTTTATGCTTGGTTCGCTTTTGTTTGGGCTGCACATAAACCAAAAGCCTGTGATCGATTCTGTAAATCCGCCTGTAGGCTCACCCGGAGACCTTATAATTATAAGAGGAAAAGGATTTGGAAACACCCGGGAAACAAATTATGTTGAATTCGGTGGCTCAAAACTTACCTCCTCATCTTATATTTCTTGGACTGATTCAGAAATAAAAGTTGTTCTGCCGGCAAATGTAAAAGATGGTCTTGTCGTTGTTGAAACAAAGAACAACCGCTCAAAACCAGCATTTTTTGCAAATGCAACTGCCGCACCAGTCGCTGTAACGCAAAATCCACAGACAACCGCACCGATAATTACAAGTCTTTCCCCAGAAAAAATTTCTGCAGGAACTTTGATTTCAATCTATGGCGTAAATTTTGGAAATTCAAAAGACAGTTCAAAAGTATTTTTCTCAGTAAACCGCGAAAAACCTATAAACGATGAAAATTTAGCCTCAAAAACGCAGGAAGATTTTGCTTTTACAGAAGCAAACGAAGATGATTTTGACTACGAATACTGGTCAGACAACGAAATTAGGGTCTACGTTCCAGACGGCGCAGTTTCTGGAGATATTTTTGTTTCAACAAGCAAGGGAAAATCCCCTATGCGACACATTGAAATAAACAGAAAAGCCGGCACAAAAAGTTTTATTTCGCCAAAAACTTATGTAATTCAAGTTGCTGTTGATATTGACGACACGGCAGGCGACAAAGACTCGCAGATAATCCTGCGTTGCCCGCGCCCATTTACATCACCGGCACAACCTGCTGTGGTTGTTTCTGAATGTACACCAGAACCGATAATTTATGATTTTCAGCATACAATGATTCACCAGACAAGTGGCGCACGCGGTTCTGGAAAAACCAAATTCAAACAGAATTTTGCCGTAACAACATACGACACCCGAACAGAAATTTATCCGTCTTCAATAGATTCTTCAGCCCAGATGAATAAAAAGTTAAAGGCGATTGCAACAAAAGCGGACAGTTGTATTCCTTCTGATGATGAGGAATTGATTAAAACAGCGCGTTCAATCGCCAAAAATGAAAAAAATCCGTATGTAATTGCGGCGCTTACCTACAATTATATGCTGAAAGAATTTGTAATTCTTCAAGATGTAAGAAAAGGAAACATTTCACCGCTAGATCTTTTGCGTACAAAACGAGGCGATGCGTATGACTTTGCAGTTATTTTCACAGCGCTTCTTAGGGCAAACGGAATCGCGGCATTACCTGACAGCGGAATTCTTGTTGAAACAGATTTAAAAACACGTCCGCACTGGTGGAGCGAATTCTATGTTCCGGGACTTGGATGGATTCCTGTAGACGTTGCAATTGCCGCAGGACTGGATTATCATCCGTGGCAAAAAGACATTGTGCCTCATCAGTTTTATTTTGGAAATCTTGATGGTCAGCACATTCTTTTTAACAGAGGTTGGAACGAATTTAAGCCAAGCGCACCGAACAATAAAACAGTTTCTAGACCACGCAGTTATTCTTTGCAGTCAATCTGGGAAGAAGCCAGTGGAAAAACCATAAAATACAGTTCATATTGGTCAAACCCGACCGTAATAGGAGTATATTAATGACAAAAGTATTATCAGTTGGCGGTTCAATAGTTGTACCGAACCAGCCAGACACAGAATTTTTAACAAAATTTGTTTCAATGGTAAAAGAATGGCTTGAAGAAGATGCCAGCCGAAAACTGATTCTTGTAGTTGGTGGCGGTGCACCCGCACGTGTTTACCAGAATGCATATTCAGAAATCTCAAAAAATGTAAATTCTAATTCCGCAAGCGACGCCGCAGACTGGATTGGAATTATGGCAACAAGATTAAACGCCCAGCTTGTAAAAGCGTGCTTTGGCGAACTTTGCCAGAACGATGTAGTTTATGATCCAACTGCACCAATCGATTTTAAAGGAAGAGTTCTTCTTGCGGCAGGATGGCATCCGGGATTTTCTACAGACAATGACGCAGTTCTTCTTGCTGAAAAACATGAAGCAAAAACTGTTGTGAACCTTTCAAACATAGAAAAAGTCTACACTGATGACCCAAGAAAAAATCCAGACGCAAAACCGATTGATGAGATTTTTTGGAAAGATTTCCGAAAAATGGTCGGAAACGAATGGACACCTGGAAAAAACTGTCCGTTTGACCCGATTGCCTCAAAAAAAGCAGACGAATGTAAAATGACAGTAATCTGCGCAAGTGGCAAAAACATTGAAAACATCCGTGCAATCCTGAACGACCAAGAATTCATCGGAACGAAGATTAGCGGATAATGTTTGCACTTTAAAATTTGAGTTTTATATAAGCGCAACTAGATTTGCAATTTATAAAACTCAAATTTTCAACTTAAAAATATTCCATTTTATCAAGGATTGCGTCTATTTTTTGACCATACAACTTGTCAGTTGCCCAAACACCAGCCAAATCAAAAATTGTTTCAGCGTACTTAGCCTTGTGAACCCAACTGTAGCGCGGATCAACTAGTTCCTGCTTTAATTGAACATCCTGAGTTGTGGCATAAGCCTGAAGGTGCTGAATATGCGCGCGAACTCCTATCTGTTCAGTTTCAAACCATTCTCCAGGATGAGCCGCATCCATCGCCCCTAAACCGCAATAATTGTGCATTTCTGGAACAACAAGATTTCCAAACGAAAGGTAACCTGTTTCCAGACACATCTGGGCAAACGCAACATCAGAATTTATCCCTTCAACCGCCGCTTCTTCAACATAAAATCCAGCAAGACGGCGAACTTGAGAGCGATTGCAATCTGGTTTTACAGAAACAAAATATCGGTACAAATCTTCAGAGGACAAAACTGAAGTTCCCAACAAATTTCTTGAAATCGTAACTTTTTTTCTTGGAACAGAAACACACGAAAACAGAAAAATCGCTGTCAAAAAAATGGCAACACTTGCAAAAATCGAAAATAATTTCTTCATACATAGATTTTCGTATTTTTTTTGTGATTCATTACCGAATTTGCATTTTTTTTTGCGTTAACAAAGTATGTGCAAAATTGATTGTACCCCTGACATCCGCGAACTTACATTAAAACATGGGATTGAATATCCCTCGGATGTTGAATTAGTTATGATGATTCTTGGCTCAGGAATAAAAGGAATTCCTGTTGAAAAACTTTCTGAGCAGGTTGTAAAGATTCTTGCAAAAACAAACCGAGAATCTTTGATTACAAATCTGCTTCAAATCAAGGGAATGGGCACTGGAAAAGCCCTTGCAGTTGCGTCCGCAATTGAACTTGGAAGGCGGAGAAACAACCACAAAAATGTTCTTTTAAAAACGCCAAAAGACGTAATTCCGTTCATTCAGAATTATTCAATGCAAAATCAGGAGCATTTTCTGTGTATAACCTTGAACGGCGGACATGAAATTCTGCAAATCAGAGTTGTAAGCGTCGGCACGATAAACCAGACAATAGTTCATCCACGCGAGATTTTCTCTGAAGCGTTAATCCAAAACGCGGCGGCAATTATTGTTGCACACAATCACCCTTCTGGAAACTGCGAACCTTCCGACCAGGACATAAAAACAACCAGAACTCTGCTGGAATGTTCCGAATTCCTAGGGATTTCACTTTTGGATCACATAATTTTCAGCAGAACATCGTACTACAGTTTTCTTGAACACGATATGATATAAAAGGTCGAATGGTGAATTAACGTGCTTTTTCTGGTATCTCCAATTTTTTTTGTTGAATTTATAAAACTCAACATCTGACTTCTTATTCATTTTGTTGAAAAAATCGATATTCAAGGTATATAATTTTACTATGACGCTTAAGAAAAAGTTTTTTTGCCTCGTCGCCACATTGATTTTCTCATTTTGTTTTGCAGAAGAAAATAATTTTTTTTCAGAGGAAGAAATTCCAGCCGAAGAACTTACAAAAGAATTGAACAGAAGAGATTTCTTTTTGCCGGAACTTTTAAAACCTGAAAAAACCGACGAAACTCCAAAAAAGAATTCTGTAATCATCAAAACAAACACACGGAACGCAAAAGTTTTTCTGAACGGAATTTACAAAGGCGTTACGCCAATTTCAATTGACAATCTTGAACCAGGAAATTATAGGCTCAGGCTCGAAAAAACAGGTTTTCTTCCAGTTGAAAGATATATTTCTGTTTCAAAAGGCACAACTTTTAACTATTACTACGAAATGACGGAAATAAAGGGATTTGTTGACATTCTCGGAATTCCAAATGTTGAAAAAAGTCTGATTTTTGCAGACGGCAACAAAATCTATGCGCCATTTTTTGAACTTCCAGAAGGTTTTCATACAATTCAGGTGAAAAGTTTTGGCTACGAAGATTTTTCTGCTTCAATTTTTGTAAAACGCAGGCACATAAAAAGAATTTCGCTCAAAATGAAAAAAGCGGAATTTAAAATTACAGATTTTTATTCTTCCAGAAAAACTATAAATCCAAAATATGGCGGTTCAATCGGAAATTGCCTTTTAACCGCAAAAGTTTCAGCACCAGGAACAGGAAAAATTTCTGTAAAAAATATGCTTGGGGAAGAAGTTTTCTTCGCAGAACTACCAGAATTTTCAACATGGGAACAAAATATAACTTGGAACGGAAAAGATTCTTCTGGAAACGATGTTCCTTCTGGAAAATACATTGCGACTTTTTGTGCAGAAGAACAATACGCCTCGCTTGAAATAAATGTTGACCGAACGCTCGTTTTTCCTCTGGAAGATTTAACCGCCGGCGGAACAGGAATCGGTTTTGTTACAACGGCAAGCACATTTCCAAAAGACACAAAAATGGTGAATTTTTCAGTCGCCCCAATTTCAAGTTCAAAAGAAGGTTTTTATGCGACACCGATTTCATTTGGATTTGCAGATTCTATTTTTGAGCAACTGGAATTTTCAATAAAATTTTCAATTTTTGCCGGACTCAAAGACACTCCATTTCAAGTTTCGTTCGCCACAAAATTTGCAGACAAAACAAAAAACGAAAATTCACCAGTTCAGTTCCGGTACGGTGCTTCAGCACACTACGGAGTTTGTGACACAAAAATTTATCCTGACTACGGAGCGGATTTTGGTTCAGGTCTAGGACTTGCCGGATTTTTAGGAATTTGCAACACAGAATTTTCCGCAGATTTTTCTTCTGAATTTATTTTTGGAGCAAAAAGTTCCAATCCTTTTAACGGTGATAATTTATGGAAAAACGGACTTTCATTCAGTTATTCACCGCTTCCAGAATTTTCCGCAAATATTTCGTGTGTACTCATAAGCAACTCAAACTTTTTTGACGCAATTCAGCCAAAAGCAGGCTTTAGTTATATGATTCCCAGCAGTTCATTTATTTTAAACGCAGATTTTTACGCAATAATCTATTTTGACTCACCGTATTATCTTGGTGGCTCTGCAGGATTCGGATATTTATTCTAATTTAGATTGAATATCCGCAATAATTTTATTTTCAAACCAGAACAAAATCACTATTATAGAAGATATGAAACTTTATTCACGCAGCCAATTAATAAAATTCAGTGTACTCTGTATGGTTTTTGCGGCAGTCGCAGCTTCTTTTATAACTTCCTTTTCATTGAAAAAAGCGAAGAATGTAAAAACAGAATCCACCGCACAAAATGTAAAAAATGAAAATTCTGACTCTAAAAACAAAGATGAATTCACGCTCCTTCAGTCTGAAAATGCAGATTCAAAAAACGGAAAAAATATTGCATTAACAGTTTCTTCATCGGAAACAAACTACACTCAGGATGAAATTCAAAATATCAACGTTTACCAAAAATGTGCACCGGGAGTTGTAAACATAAACACGCAGGTTGCTGGTGTAAACTGGTTTTTGGAGCCAGTTGTTCAGGACGGAGGAAGCGGAAGCGGCTCAATAATCGACAAACGCGGTTATGTTTTAACGAATGGCCATGTAGTAAAAGGCGCGTCGAAAATTTACGTTTCACTTTCAGACGGAACACAATATGAAGCAAAAATAATCGGACAGGATAGAGATTCTGACCTTACTGTAATAAAATTTGATCCACCAGAAGGGCTTGTTCTGCAGACAATTTCTTTTGGCGACTCAACAAAACTGAATGTAGGGCAAAAAGTTATTGCAATCGGAAATCCATACGGTTTCAACAGAACGATGACAACAGGAATTGTTTCTGCGCTAGGGCGACCTGTAAAAAACCCGAACACACAGCGAATCATCAGAAATATGATTCAGACTGACACAGCGATAAACCCGGGAAATTCCGGTGGTCCGCTTTTGGACACTTCTGGAAAAATGATTGGCGTAAACACGATGATTTATTCATCTTCTGGTTCTTCTGCGGGAATTGGTTTTTCTGTTCCGGCAGAAACCGCAGTCCGTGTTGTAAGCGACCTTCTTCAATACGGAAAAGTCCGACGCGGTCAGATTGACGTAACTCTTGTTCAGTTGAACAACACAATTGCAAATTATGCAAATCTTGACATTTCTTCTGGTCTTCTTGTTTCTAGAATCCAAAAAGGCGGAAATGCAGAAAAAGCTGGAATTGTACAAGGAACGCAGGCAGTCCGCTACGGATACAACCAAAACATAATTTATCTTGGTGGCGACATAATCACAAATATTGACGGAATAAATATTTCTTCCTACACGGACTATTACTCAGCCCTAGAAAGCAAAAAACCTGGCGACACAGTAACCGTAACAGTCCACAGGAACGGAAAAGACAGAAAACTAACTGTAACACTTTCTGAAGAATCTCCTTTAAACTAAAAATACAAAATGAGGAAATTTGTAGTAGAATCACCCTTTGAGCCAAGTGGCGACCAAGGTCAGGCAATAGAAAAACTCAGCGAAGGATTTTTGCGTGGCGACAAATTCCAGACACTAAAAGGCGTAACTGGCTCTGGAAAAACTTTTACAATGGCAAAAATTATTGAAAAAGTTCAACGCCCAACGTTAATCATTAGCCACAACAAAACTCTTTCTGCCCAACTTTTCCGCGAGTTTAAGTCGTTCTTTCCACATAATGCTGTTGAATATTTTGTTTCTTACTACGACTATTACCAGCCAGAAGCGTATGTTCCTGCCAGAGACCTTTACATTGAAAAAGATGCGGCAATCAACAAAGAAATTGACCAGATGAAAATGGCTGCCACATACTCTCTTATGGAACGCCGCGATGTTATTGTAATTGCAACAGTTTCGTGCATTTATGGCTTGGGAATGCCTGAACTTTACAAAAGCATGAGAATCCATATTGAAAAAGGAACTCCACTCGACCTGCACAAAATGGCCATTGAACTTGCACGTATTCAATATGCGCGGAATGATATGATTCTTGACCGAGGAACTTTTAGGATTCGTGGAGATGTAATAGAAATTTATCCGCCTTATATGGAATTTGACGAAGCCTACCGAATCGAACTTGACTGGGATACTGTTTCAAGAATCCGCAGATTCAACGCAATCTCTGGGCAGACAACCGAAGAACTTGATGAAACAGTAATTTATCCGGCAAAAAACTTTGTTGTTCCGCAAGACCAGCTGGAAATCGCAACAAAACGGATTCAAGATGAACTTGCACAGCGGCTAGAAGAATTAAACGCCCAGCACAAACTTCTTGAAGCAGAAAGATTAAAAACCCGAGTAACTTACGACATCGAAATGATGAAGGAAATGGGCTACTGCTCGGGAATCGAAAATTATTCCGCACCGATTGCAGGCCGCCTTTCAGGAGAACCTCCAGCAACGCTTCTGCATTATTTTCCTTCTGATTTTTTGTGTATGATTGACGAAGCACATATCACAGTTCCGCAGATTGGAGCAATGTACGAAGGCGATCGAAGCCGCAAACAGAATCTTGTAGATTTTGGGTTCAGACTTCCTAGCGCTCTGGATAACCGACCTTTAAAATACGATGAATTTTCAAAAATGATGAATCAGGTTATCTACGTAACCGCAACACCTAGAAAAGAAGAAATAAAACAGTCAACTCAGATTGTTGAACAGCTGATTCGCCCGACTGGTCTGCTTGACCCGATTGTAGAAGTCCGCCCAAGCGAAGGGCAAATGGAAGATATTTACAAGGAAATCAAAGAACGAATTGCAAAACACGAACGAAGCCTTGTCCTGACCCTTACAAAAAAGATGGCGGAAGATTTAACCGCATACCTTACAGACCTTGACCTTAAAGTAAAATATATCCATTCTGAAATTGACACTTTTGAACGTGTTGAAATCTTAAAGTCGCTCCGGCTTGGCGAAATCGATGTTTTAATCGGAATCAATCTTCTGCGGGAAGGAATAGATTTGCCCGAAGTTTCGTTCATTGCACTGCTTGACGCAGATAAAATCGGTTTTCTGCGCTCAACAACTTCACTCATTCAGATTATTGGACGAGCCGCACGCAACGCAGAGGGAAAAGTTGTTATGTATGCAGACAGAATGAGCGACGCGATGAAAGAAGCAATTGAAGAAACAAAACATCGCCGGCAGATTCAGGAAGCATACAACAAAGAACACGGAATAACTCCGCAGACAATAAAAAAAGAAATCACTGACATTCTTGAACATCAAAAAGAAGAGGCGGAAGAAAACGCAAAAACTACTGTTGAAACTCTCAAAAAAACTGCAAATCTTTTCGACAAAAAACAACGAACAAAACTGATAAACGCACTAAAACAGGAAATGTCAGAATGTGCGGAACGCCTTGAATACGAGCAGGCGGCAGCACTACGCGACCAAATCAAAGAAATTGAATCTCAATACGGAAAATAAATTCACTAGCCTATTTTACTTTTCCTCTTTCCAGCCCAAAACACCGGTTGCGTCATCTGCAAAAACCAAGGCAATTTTGTGGGTCGTTTTTCCGCTGACGCTGTAACGTTCCGCATAGCCTTTTTTTTCAATCTGATCTAATGCTGCGACAACGCCTTTTTCAAAGTCTGCTGGAGGAACGGTTTTTAACTCAAAAATGTAAACATCAGTTTGGGTTGTAACGATGATGTCGCTACGTCCAAAAATTGACTGCATTTCGCTTACTACGTCAAAGCCTGTCATTCTGAAAAGCACGTGGGTAATCGCTTCGTAAAAGTTTTCGCACATATTTTTCTGTACGATTGTCGGAATGTCAGAAAAACACGCTTTTACGATTTTCATTACGTATTCAAGCTCGTTTGCGGCAAACGCTTTTCGCAGGTAGTCCACAGAAAGCCCCAAGTCGTCGTCTGGTACGCTTATGAACTTTGGCAAAATCGCGTTCAAGAATCCGTCTTCAACTTCTTTGTTCGGAAAGCCCAAAGTGTAAATGCGGCCACGTTTTTCAAAATCCTTAATCGTCAAATAACCGCTCTGGTAAATCACTGGGAGCATATTTTTGCTGTCGGGATCGTAATCTTTAAACTGACTTTCTGTTGCCCGCCTTCCGTCCATAATCGAAAAAAGTTGAAACGGCTGGTTTTGCAAAGTTTTTACTAAAAATGATGGTGTTCCGCTTTCGAACCAGTACGAGCCAAAGTCTGATTCACTAAGGGCTTTTAAAAGACAAAATGGATTATAAACGCCTTCACTGTCAGGAGTAAAATGGTAGCCGTCGTACATTTTTGCAAGTTCTGCTTTTGTTTCTTCAAGCGAAAGTTCCTGCACATGAGCTAATTCTTCAATTTCAGGGGTAAAATACTGTTCAAGCTCGGTTTCGCTTACTCCACAGATTGATGCATATTTTTCATTCAAAGAAATATCATTCAGCTGATTCAGTCCACTAAAGATATTCATATGACTGATTCTTGTAATTCCAGTTATAAACAAAAAGCGGATGTATTGGTCACTATTTTTTAAAGGACTGTAAAACGCACGCAAGATTTCTCGATTTTGATTTTCGTATTCGGTATAAAGCGCATCTAAAATAGGCTTGTCGTATTCGTCGATTAAAATTGCGACAGGAAGTTTTGCTTTTTCGTAGGCTGCTTTTATAATAAGTTCAAGCCTGGTTCCAAAATCATCAGAATTACTTACTTCAATTTCGTATTTTTTTTCAAAATCAGAAAGAATATGGGTCAAATAACTTTTTAAAATATCAGTTTTATAAAAAGAATTTCCGCCAAAGCTTATATTTAAGACCGGATACTCAATCCAGTCTTTTTCTAATTTTTCAAGTGCAAGACCAGTAAAAAGTTCTTTTTTGCCTAAAAAATACGCTTCCAGCGTTGAAATAAAAAGGCTTTTTCCAAATCGGCGCGGACGGCTTAAAAAATAAGGCTTTCCCTCGGTTGCAAGTTTGTAAACAAAAGCCGTTTTATCTGCGTAAACTGCATTGCGCGCGCGAATTTCTGAAAATGTCTGAATGCCAATCGGCAAAAATCTTCCCTGAGCCATAACAAAAATGTAGCACGTTTCTAGTATAAATTAAAGTGTAATAATGGAGGGGATTGTCGGGTCGAGCCCGACAATGACACGGGACGCCCGACAATGACAACGCACTCTGTCATTCCCGCACTTGAGTTATATGTCATTCCCGCACTTGACTTTCTATGTCATTCCCTGGCTTGACCAGGGAATCCCCTTTACACAGTAGATTGCCGTGTCGGGGCACGGCAATGACACAGTAGCGGAGATTGTCGGGTCAAGATGAGACAATGACACGGGGGCGTATGACAATGACATGGCTGACTTATGTGTCCCCCCGCAATGCTCCGTTTTTTCGATTAGTTTTTACCGATGCGAAAATACTGCTTCTCTTAAAATTGCGTTTATTCTTGTCTGATAACCTTTGCCCTGAGCTTTTAGGGCTTCTAAAACATCAAGATCTATTTTTATGGAAATAGCCTTTTTTACAGGAGTAACTTTAAAATATTCAGGATGGGCAGGTACAAAACCTTTTAAATCTGAATCTGAAAATTCAGGAATGTCATCATCGTAAGTTACTGGAAGTGCAGCGATTTCCTTAAGTCTTTCATCTGTTAATTTGTTTGATGTAGTCATTATAAACCTCCTGCAATTTTTGTTCTGCTTTTCGTGCAGAAATAATTCTAGTCCTTCCGTTTCGATCTGTGTGGCTTGTTGCAATTATTACAATTCCACGAATACAGCCTACACTAAAATATCTTTCTTCATCGATGGTTGAATGGCTAGCATCGAATTTTGTTAGAAGATATGGATCTTCAAAGACCTCAAGAATTTCTGAAAAAGAAAAACCATGTTTTTTAACATTTTGTTCATCTTTATCAGAATCCCATTCAAATCTTCCATTCTGGCTGATAACAGTCATTATGGACTCCTTGTTACTTTCTTATATTATTATATAACTAAAAATATATACACACAAGTATATACTTATGTGTATATTAATTTACAAAATAGTATAGGGAATCTACTTACGACAATAGATTGTCGGGTCAAGCCCGACAATAACACTGGAGGGACACGGCAATGACAACGCACACTGTCATTCCCTGGCTTGACCAGGGAATCTGCTTACGACTATAGATTGTCGGGTCAAGCCCGACAATGACA
>CAVIQW010000018.1:0-40870 GCA_963644915.1 Paratractidigestivibacter sp. | reverse complement strand
GCTTTGTCGTATTCAAGAGGAGCGTTCATATCGTCACGCAATCGCTCAAAATCCCGCTCGATTGTGCGGCGGTTCACCCCGAACTTAAAAACAAGCTCGTCCATTGCCACAAATTCTCCGCCACGGAGAAGCTCGTCAATCTGAATTATGCGTGTGGTTCGGCGGATGTCGTCGCGTTTTTTGCTAGAAGCCATGTTTCCTTCCCTACTATAGTTTTCCGAATCCAAGCCATTCCATACTTTTCAATGTCCGCCCATTGCAAATAGGAATTTCATTTGAATTAACAAGACCATAAAGTTCTTTTAAACAATGTTCTCCAAAACATTTCAATTTATAATGCTCATCATAACAACAGTCAAAAATTCTTTCCTCATATTCATTTTTACCAAAAAGCAAATAAATGATTGTTTTCTTGATTTTATCCAATTCATTTTCATTCTTAAAAGTTTCTTTCAATGTGGCAAGCCCACCAGAATAAAATCTTAGAGTATCATGAAAAGCATAAACTTCGGCAAGAATATCGAATATTTCATCAAAACTCATTTTTTCAATCATTTCCTTTGATTTGAATCCATTTGAAACCGAAAAAAATCTTGTTGATGCCGACGTGTCAAGCCAATCATTCTTTACATTTTCAAATTCCTTTATATATGGAATTATTTTTTCTTTTATGCTGGCAGTATCCTTTTCAGGAACGTCCTTATAATTTTCTCCAGCCGCATAAACTTCTCTAATCCACCATAAAAATCTATCAACTTCTATTCTCAATGGAACATTCGGATAACGGCGAACTTTTGTGCTTTCATATATATCCTTCAAGATATTAAAACGACTTATATAACGCTGATATGATTTTCTGAAATTCGAAACATATTTTTCTCTTTGGTTTCCAGGTATTTTTGTTCTGCCTACATTATTATATTCATAAGTTCCTACTGTCGCCATGATAGAGCGAAAAGGCTCCGGGTTTTTACAATTTGCAACAATATCTGCAAATTTATCTAGTTTTTCTTTTGTCAAAACTTCAGCCTGATTCCAATAATCCCAAAATATTGATTTCAACTCTTCAAAGACAGGTTCTTCTGAATCGAATTCAATATTTACTTCATTGTTTGTTGTCAGTCCGGGAGTTGTAAAGTTAGAAGAACCTAAATAAGCCGTATTATTTCCAAAAATATAGAATTTTGGATGAAAATGCGGTCCAGTAAAGAAACGTATATCAATATTTTTATTATCCAAAATTTTTCGGAGAGCTTCAGGATTAGTTCCATAATCAAGACGAACAATAAGCATTAGTGTACAGTTATTATTAACCATTTCCAATGCCATTTTAGCTTCACTAAAAAAAGCAGAGGCAATCAGAACTTGTGTGTTTTTTCCTTGTTCAGAAATCAATTTAAACATTCTATCATTAGGTTTGTTGGAATTTGTGATAATACGCATTCTTATTTTCCTCCAAATACAATTATAACACAACTTTATCTTAATCTAAAAAATCACAGTCAAAAAAATAGAAAGCATTCCTACCCTTCAAGCAGCTTTTTCACCTTACGTTTAAGCAGAAAGACAATAAAAACTTCCGCCACTGCCAAAAATGCAACAGATATAAAAAGAACTGTATTTTCCATAATTTTCTCCTCCGAATTACACTTCTACTTTTAGAACAACCTCCTTGCGATCTATCCGCAAAAGTTCCGTATTGTAAGAAAGTTTTTCGCTTTTTGCGGCGCGGATTATTTTTGCGCCACTCGCACGAATATATCCGGCTTTTACAAGCCCCTTGTTTCCGGCTATTTTTGCGTCAAGGCTTTCCGCCATAACAGCAATCGCGTTTTCGTCAGCGTGATTATAAGGCTCTGCCTGAACTGCAATTTCAAGAGAAGAATAAAAATCGTGCTTTATCAATCTTAGGGTATCTGTCTCCAACAGAAAATCATCCGTCCGCAAATTCGAGGCAATGCAGTCAAAATAATCCGAATACGGCGACCAGCTGTGATGTCTCATTCCCACAACTGCAAGAGAAGGAGAAACTTTATTCTCCTTAAAATAACGGATAAAAGCCTGCTCAAGAGTTTCTGCTTCGCTATGATAAGAAAGCTTCTTTTTTGCAACGGCAAAAACAAGGGGAATATCATTTTCTGTTATTTCAGAAAATCTTCCGAACAAAAGAGAAAAAAGGATTTCTGCCGACAACGGGGAAATAATAAACTGAGTAAGGCGCGCAAATTTTTCAAAAGAATTTTTTCGCCTTAAATAAAGCTCGCCTGCAAGAAGAGAATCCCCGGCTTCCACGGCGCAAAGCAATGCTCCAATATGAAGAAAAAAATCAAAACTATCCTTGTCCGAAATATCAGTTCCGCTCGAAACGTAAAGACGAGGCGTGCAGTTAAGTTCGTCGACCAAAAACTCATAATAAGCAGGCGAAAAATAAGAGCTGGACACTAATTTCTGATAATTTTTTAGATCTAGTTTTTCGTGATTTTCAATTTTTCCGCAATAATCAAGCTGGCCGGTAAAACTTTTAGAAAACTCAAACCAGTTATTTCCGCAATTAATAAGAATCTGCTTTTCTACCATAATCTGCCTCCGTTTTATTTTTTTCAATTATAAAACGCAAGAGCGACATAGAGTGTCGGTGGGGAATAGGTTTTTGTAAGTTTCTATTTTATTGAATCGAAAACAGGGAGCAAAGGTTCTTATAAAAAACGCAGCAACCGAGGAAACTCAAAAAAAACAGGATACACTGATTCTTCATCTGGAAAACGCCGGTGCAAAAGTTGAAAAACAAAATGAACTTTCCCAAAAAACTGCAATAATCGACAAAAAATTTTTGTGATACGGAAACGTGAATTTTTTAAGCACGTCAAATTTCCACAATTCCAGCGTAGAAGCAAATGAAAAATGCACAATCCGCATTTTCAGTGCAACAGTGACACAGGAAATAGAAGTGGAGATGATATGGAAAGGGAAAGTTTTATTTATGCGGGGGGGGGGGGATGTCATTCCACAATGTGACAAGTCTTTTCCCAAACTCGACTTATGCGTCATTGCCGTGTCGTGGCACGGCAATGACACAGTAAAATGGATACTGAAACAAGTTCAGCATGACATCTTCGCGTCATACCACACTTGACACCTTTGAGTCATTCCCTGGCTTGACCAGGGAATCTATTCTGCACACCGGATTATACGAGCATTCAATTCTCCAAAATAAAGTCAAGATAATTGTCTTTTGTAACTGTAGAAAAAGGAATTTCTGGATAATTATTAGAAAATGTCAGCGGACATTTTACATTTGCTTTTTTTGGATTGTATTTAAACTCGTAGGCAGAAAATTTTCCATCAATCTCTTCTATAAAATCAATTTCCTGTTTCTGTGTTGTACGCCAAAAATAGTATTTTGCTTTTCTGTTATGAAAAGCATTATTTTTTAGACGCTCACTTATCAAAAAATTTTCCCAAAGCATACCAATATCAGAACGCAAAGCACATGGAGAAAAATTTGAAACAACTGCATTTCTAACCCCATTATCATAAAAGTAAATCTTGATGCTTTTTTTTAACTCATTACGGACATTTCGGCTGTATGAATGAAGATGAAAAATAACATAGGCCTTTTCAAGCAAATCTACATATTTTTGAACAGTAAGAGTATCTATTCCCAAAAGATTCCCAAGTTCGTTGAATGAAACTTCGCTGCCAATCTGCAAAGCAAGCGCTTGAATCAGTTTTTCAATTACAGCCGGCTTCCTAATATCTTGAAATTCAAAGACATCCTTGTAAAGGTAACTTGAAACAATATTAGAAAGAATTTCTTTTTCGTCTCCAGGATTATTTACAACATCAGGGTAAAAACCATAGATGAGTCTATTCTCAAGCTGCTTCATTTCATCAAGCATATTTGAATCAGAAACCAGCTCGTTTGTTGAAAACGGAAAAAGATTATATTCAAATTTTCGCCCAGTCAAAGGCTCATTTATTGTATTTGACAAATCCAAAGCAGAAGAACCGGTTACAGCAATTTGAGTTTCCGGAAAATTATCATGCAGAAGTTTTAATTTAAGTCCAATATTCAAAACACGCTGAGCTTCATCTATAACAATGAACTTCGAATTGCCTATAAGCGATTTAAATCTGGAAGAAGATTCTTCTGATAAGATTTTTCTAACTTCGACTTCGTCACAATTCCAATATTGAACAGAATTATTTTCAAAATTTTCAGAAAGGATTTTTCTTAACAGTGTTGTTTTTCCTACCTGACGAGGACCAACAAGGATTAAAACTTTGCCACTTCCTATTTTGCCCTCAAGAGTTTTTTGTAAATCTCGCTTGATTTCTTTCATATCCAAGATTATACGTCAGGGATTTATGCTAATCAATAAAAATTATAATATTTTTTGATTATAATCATAGATTATTATAATTTTTATCGATTTTTATCATTTCTTTTACCCACTCCTGGCTAATCCGCTCCTGCTCAAGCCTGTTTTGTTCAGGGTTGCGACTAAGCTCCTTTAAACATTCTTCTTCGCTTTCTGTTAGATTTTGTGGCGGAGCAAGGTGTTTTTCAATTTTTGAGGCGACGCAGAACTGTGCAAACTGCTCAAGAGTCTGTGTGTCCATGCAAAGCGACTTTGCTTTTGGAAAACTTGTGCGGAACTTTGAAAGAATGTCAAATCCGTGCTCGTCCAGATCGCCAAAGTAAATAAGATCAAAATCTTTGAGCCATTCAACCTGACTTAAAACAACGGCACTGTAGCCGTGTCCCCAAATGCAAAGTGAATCCATAACTTTAGGAAACGTCAAAAATACCATTTCATTTTCCACAATATATATAGAAGAAAACTGCTTAAAAAGCGAATGTAAGTTTTTTAAGTTTTCAAGCGGAACAGAAATTTCGTCCAATTTTATTCCGCTAAGCACTATCGGCTTAGTTTCATCAAGGGTTTTGAATCTGATTAAAACAGGCTTTTCTTTTAGTCCGTGGTCGGCTTCAAAAGTTTGGTCAATTTTTTCTTCTGTAATTAGTGAATGAATTATGTTTTTATTCTGCTCAATGAATTTTGTGTGCACTTCAACAGGAATTTCCCGGATATAAAGGCTTGATTTTTGGTTTCGCCTTAAAAAATTTACACATTCACATATTTTTTGCCAGTATCCGGGGTTTTGTTTTTCGTTTTCAAAATCCGAAAGTTCTTTTAAATGCGATAAAATCCACGAATGAATATCAACGTCGCTGTCGCGTATTTTTGTGCGGATAATGCTTACAGAGTTTTCAAAATATTCTGTTTCTTTTTTGTAGCCTGTAACATCAAGAAAATCTTTCTCGTTTTCAATTTCAATCTGCTTAATTACAGTCTGCGTTCCGTTGCTGCGAGTATTTACGGTTTCAAAAACAATCTTCCAGCCCTTTCCTGTTTTTTCTTTGCTGGCGTTTATCAAAGCCACAATTTCTTTTTGATTTTCCCGCAAATCTCCGCTTGCCTTAGTCTGACCTCCACGGATTACAAGAGGGAAAAAATCGGCGGCGTTTCCATTCAGCACTATTGTTTTTAAAAATTCCTTGTACTGCTTCTGTGCTTTTTGTTTTATTTCCTGCGGAGTTATCAAATTAAGCCTCTCCTTGTGCAGGTTTTTGTGTCTGCTCCTTGTATTTTTCAATCGTCATGGAAATAAGACGCGAATCGTCAGTATTTTTGTTTTCTGTCATATGAATTGAAGAAATATAATCTTCCACAATATTGATTTTATCCAAAGGAGTTACAACCATAACCTGCAAATCAAGTTGCTTAAAAAGTTTCATCGCGTATTCTGAATTTGCCGCATCGCTTTTACTGAACGCTTCGTCAATAATTACAAAACGGAACGAAGAAGAATCTTTTTTATCAAGTCCAAACTGATATGCAATTGCCGAAGCCAGAATTGTATAAGTGAGTTTTGCTTTTTCTCCTCCAGAAAGGCTTGCGCTGTCATTGTAGAACTGTTTTTGCTCATCGTTTTGTGAATAATTTTCAGTTGCGGCAAAATTAAACCAGTTTCTTATGTCCAAAACAAATTCTCTTACGCTTTGATTCGTCTGCAGAGAATTTAAAAACGAACGAATCTGATTAAAAATTTTCTCTTCGTAGTCGCTCATTTCTGATTCAAAATTAGACTGCAACATTATCATCTGGTCTGGAATTGCATTTTTCAGTCTGTTTCTAAATTCCCGGATTCTTTGGTCGCCAGAAGGATTTGCAACAAGCTGAAGATATGTGTCCGGATTTTGCTGATACGTTATAGCACGAAGATTTTTGTTCAGATTTTCAATTGCATGCTGAATCTTCTGTCGGGAATTTTCAATGTGTTCTTTAAAATCAATAATATCCTCGTTGATTGTGTCGTGAAGATATTTATGGAACTGGTTTTGATATTTTGGAAGGTCGTCCTGCGCTAAATGTTCGTAGCGGTTTTCATAATCTTCAAAATAGTCGATTGAAATTTCAAAATCGCTGAATTCCGCTGACCAGTCGCCAAATTTTTCCTTGTATTCTTTTTCGGGATTTTTTACCGCCGACATATTTTTTACAAGTTTTTTCTGAAGTTCCTCGTTCTGTTTTTGCAGTTTTTTCTGGTTTTCAGAAAGAATTAAAGAAATTTCCGAATATTTTTCCTTCAGTTTGCCCAAAAAAGCAAAATCTTCCCGTATATTAAATTTTAAATTGAGTTTTTTTATCTGTTCGTTTGTTTTTTTAAGAGTTTCTAAATCTTTTGAATAAGCCGCCCAAGTTGCCTCACTTCCTTTTTTTTCTGAAACGAGTTTTTCATAACTGTCCTGATGGCGGCCAAGAGATTTGTTTAACTCATCACGCAGATTATCCAGTTCTGCCTTTTCGCACTTTTTTGAATCAAGTTTCTGTTGAAGTTCCTTTATATCTTTTGAAGAAGCAAGTTTATTTTTTTCTGCTGTAAGGCTGTCAATCTTTTTTGCAAGAGAATCAAAATCAATCTGTTCCCACAAAGAAATTTCTAGAAGCAGGTCGCAAGAATGAATCTGCTGGTCAACATTTTTAAGATTTTTTTCTATTTCGTTAAGTTTTTTTGATTGTGTTTCAATTTTCTGTGCCACTTCATCAAGTCTTGAACTCAAAAGTCGCCTTTTTTGGGAATTATCCCACCCTAAAACCTGAATAAAATTTTCACGGAATTTTTTGCGGTCGTCCTTTTCGTGCCTTAAGCCGTTTTTTATAAGGCCGGAAGATGTCAACGCACGGTCAGTTTTTGCAATTTCTTCTATATTATCTGTGCAAAAATAGTCAAAATTATGCGCAATATGATTTTTTAGCCAGAAAGCAAGTTCATGGTTTTGCTTTATTTCAATTTTTCCAGGAAGATGAGCAGAATCGCTTTCGCCTTCAAAAGGCATTATTTCATCCTGCGTTCTAAGATATACAAGGCGGCCGCCAACATTATTTTTTCTAACGTATTCTGTTACTTTTTTGTAAAGATTTTCAGGAACAAGAACCGTCAGCGCAAAATTGTGCAAAAGTTTTTCTATGGCAAAATTCCAGTCTTCTTCACCCTTTTTTACCTGAATTAATTCTCCGGCAAACGGAATTTCACCTTCGTCGCATTTTACAGCCTTTGCAATATTTTTACGGATTTCTATGTTTTCAAGCGGAATGTTAGAATTACGTTCACCTAAAGATTTTAGTTCGTTTTCAATTTTTGCATTATTTTCTTTTGATTCGTTAATCGAAGTCTGAACGTTGAATTTTTGGTTTTCACAGTCGCTTTTTTGTTGCTCAAATTCATTTTGCAGGGCAACAAGTTTTTCTTTATTTTTGTTGAACTGATTTTCGTTGTGGGGAATTTCAAGACCGCAAATTTTTGTTTTTACCGAGTAATTTTCAAAAGCATTTTCTGTTCGTTTTTTTTCTTCATTTAGATTTTTAATATCGTTTTCAATCTGCAAAATCTGCCGTGCCGTGTCGTTATTCAAAAGATTTGCGTTTAAAATGTCTATTTCACTCTGGCAGTCATCGATTTTCTTTTTGTTGAATTCAATTTTTTTATTTTCTTCATCGATTGTTCTTTCAAGAGATTTTTCTTCCTTTTCAAGAAGATGAATTGCATTTTGAGCTTCCCAGGCAGGCAAAGTCTGCTGAAATTCTTCGTTTTCAGTTTTTTCTTCAAGATTTTTATTCAGGCGGTGTCCGGCATCCACAACTTTTTCCAATAATTCAATTTGCACCTTTGTTTTTTGAATTTCATTGTCACATTGAATGAGTTTTGTGTAATTATCCTGAAGTTTCTGAAATTCTTCTTCGGTCTGAGTTTCTTCAAGCATATTCTGCCGGATAAATTCCGTAAGATTTCCAAGAACCTTTAAGCCGACAATTTGGGAAAAAAGTTTAAGCGCCTTATCAGAGCGAAACCCGAAAATCTGTGAATAAGTTTCGCTGTACTTTCTAAAATTATCGCCAAAAAACATTGTTCCAAAGGAGCTGGTTATAATTTTTTTCCATTTTCCGTTTCTGTCAATTGAAAGTCCGTTCAGCGAAAGTGTTTCATAAATTGTTTCAACAGAAAGACGCTGCCTTGTTACAGCAAAAATTTTCTGTAGTTCCTCGCCAGAAAAATAACGAACCTGCAAAAGAGAAACATAAGACTGAAGAGCACGGTTGTAAAATACGCCGTTTAAAATAGAAATCGTGTCTGTTTCGCGCAAATACTGGGTTTTTCCAGAAACATTATCTTCTGCCTGTTTGCTTCCATACGCTCCGCGCACATAACTTTCCTCGCTGCGGTCTTTTTTCTTTGTTGACCCCGAAGACTGATTATAAAAACGCATCTGCTGGGGAACAAGCAAAGTCACAATCGCATCAACTAAAGTTGTTTTTCCGCTTCCATTCTGACCTGTCAACAATGTTGATTTATTTGAGGCAGAAAGAGTATAGACAGTCTTGTCAAAAACGCCCCAATTTAAAATCTGAAAGAAATCAAGGCTGTATCCGCTTTGAATATTCTCGTCTATTAAAGATTGAGAAAAAAGGTCTAAATTCTGTTCTGAAAAATCGTTCACTTTTTGTTTACCTCTTCAAGCCGTTTTTTAAATTCTTCCAGGAATTCTGCATTAACTTTTCCACGGATGATTCTGCGCACTTCAAATTCTCTGTCGTATTTTATTTCGTTTTTATCGTCATCACGTTTTAGTTCACGCAAAAAAGTTAAATCTACAAGACGATTTAAATATTCATCCATTTTATTGTAAACCTTTGTCTGGTCAGATTTTTCCGGCATAAAAGTAACAAGACGGTCTTTAATTTCACTTTCTTTTAAGACAAGCATTGAACTTGAGTCCTGCGAAGTGTCAAACTGGTCCAAAGCCTCCCGCAAAATTACGCACAAAAGTGAAAGTTCCATAGAAAGCGGATAAGATTTTATCAAACGGGGAATTTTTGAATAATCAATGTCGCTTTTTCCATTGTTTTCATCTTCCGCATCTTCTTTTTCGCCAAGTTCTGTTTCTTCGTCCATGCCGTTTTTTTGTTTTAAAAATGCGTAACCGTCAGAATCTTCGATAAAAACAAAAACTCCAATTTTTGAAAAATAATCCTGAATATCACTGTTCCATGTTTTTAATAAATTCCACGTTGAGTCATTTGAATTTGTTCTGTAAACGGGACCCTGCAAAAGTTTTACCGCAACGCCTGCCCACGGTGGTAATGAATTATTTTTTTCGCTCATAAAAATATCAACCTTGGAACACGAATTTTATAAACCATGTTTTCTTTTTTTATTTCGATAATATCGCTTTCTTCGTTATTTATAAGGATTTTTTCGTTGGTCTGGCTTAGTCCAAAAAATGCCACAAGTTCTGCAATTCCTTTTTCAAGCGGAAACTTTTTTAAAAATTCGCAAAGCGTAAACTGATTTTCATTATTTTGCTTTTTAAAGTATTCGATATTTTTAAGCAGTTGTTTTTCATCAATGTAAAACTGGCTGAACAGTTCTGCAAAATCAAGCGGATTTACATTCTGAACATCGAATGTTTCAATTTTTTTAAATTCTTTTTGCTGGAGCGGAAAACTCAAAGTTCTTGACTGCGGAAAATACAAATACGGCTTTGTTTCTATCGTCATAAAATCGTTTTGCATTTCTGCCTTGTTTTCCTGAACTTTTTGGACATAGGCGTTCATCTCTTTTTTTATTGAAGAAATCAAAAGTGAAACCTGTTTGCGCTCGGTGGCTGTTTCCTGCTGAAGAACGCGGTTTATTCTGTCGGTAAGAGTGCGGTTCTGCTCAATAATTTTGTGTCCCGCTTCGTAAAGATAATGTTTTAGCTGAACCAAAAATTCATTTTTTACTTTTGCCTTTTGAATAATTCCCTGAGTGATTGTGTTGATTTCGTTTTCCGTGTCCTGGGAAAGAAAATTCCAAAATGAAGAAAAAGACTGTCCTTGCGGTGAATTTCTTAATTTTGAATCTGTATCAAGCGTGTAGCCTAAAATGCTTGCCCGGCTGGAATTATTTTCACTTTGTTTTTTGTAGATTCCGTTCATAATCTGGCGGAAATTGTCTTCCACCTGCCGAAAATCGCTTAAAAGTTCACGCGAGTTTCGGTCAATTTCTGCAAGGCGCTCATGAACCTGCACAGAAGAATAAGTTTGAACAACACCAGTTTTTTGGATTCTTGCAATTTCTTCGTCAAGCTCCCTCTTTTTCTTTTTAAGTTCTGCAATCCGTGTTTGTGGATCTGTGTTGATATGCTGATGCAAATCCCTTAACTGAAAAAGAATATTCTGAAAACGCGACTCCGTTCCGACAAATTCCTTTTGCTCACAGTTTTCAAGCCAGTTAAAAAGACGTTCTATGCTCGGATTAAGTTCAACTACCGCAACGCCTTCCCGGTTGTAATAACGCCGCAAATATTCCTTGGAGTTGCACCACGAATTAATGTATGCCCTTGCCCTTACTAAAAGTTCCGCACTTTCTTTAAGTTCGCCTATAATATCCTGGTCAGATTCTTCATCAGCCTTAAGTTTATTTTCTTCGTCCAAATGCTCCTGCAAAAAAGCCAAAAACCTTGTTTCAAGTTCGTCAGAAGTCATCGTCTGGATATGATTTACACGAAAATTAGAATAAAGGAAAGAAAGTACAAGATGAGCCGATTTTGCATGCAAAAGCACATAGCCAGCATCATTTTTTAGAATAGACTGAAAATAAGAACTAGCCGTGTTCCGCATAAGAAAAATACTAGTCTATTTTGGAGCGTTTTTCAACTATAAAGTTTTATCTGCCCCCCTAAAAAAACTGACTAAAAATGTGTTGACAGTTCAAATGTTTGCTTCTTATGAAAAACAAGAATGTGACAGAAAATGAAGCCTTACGGATAATTTACGATTCTCCAATAGCAGAATTGCTTGAAGAAAAAGCAAATATATTTAAGAAGAATATTCCTGATTTTTTTATAAAACTTGATGGCTTAAGTATTGATGATATGTGATTTTATGCATTTATAATAACTTAAATTCCTAATCGCCAACGCTCACACCTACACCAATAAAAATTCAATAAAAAACAACATAAGCAATATTATCCTTACTGATAATTATAAAAACATAAAACCTCCAGTCTTTTATTTGATGATAGACTGGAGACTGTGTTTAAAATAATTCGAGAATTTATGTTTTCCAAAAAATCAAAAAACTACTTTACCCAATAAACGTAATTTTCTTTGCGAGGGGCGACTTTTGCTTCTCCGCCTTCAGCGGCATAACCTAGGGCAACGTGTCCGATTCCTTCAAAATCGCCTTTTATTCCAAGGTCAGAAAGAATTTTTTTGCCAAAGTCGCTTTCAAATTCCTGCTTTGCACGGTGAATCCAGATTGAACCGAGTCCAAAACTTTTTGCGGCATTCATAAGGTTTCCCATAACAAGTGAACCGTCGTAAATGTAGTTTGACGTAACGCTTTTGTCAGCAAGAACAATCAAAATTACAGGAGCACCGTAAAACGGGTCAAAACCTTCGTTCCAGCCACCGATTTTTCGGTTTTCCTCGCTGATTTTGTCGCGAAGTTCCTTATTCGTAACTGCAATGATTATCGGGGACTGATGATTGTTTGCAGTCGGAGCAAATGTTCCAGCACGGATTACTGCATTCAAATCTTCTTCCGGAACCATATCAGGTTTGAATTTGCGGCAGCTTCTGCGTGTTTCAAGAATTTTTAGTGTTTCGTTCATATTGCACCTTCCATACTCCAAGGATATTTTTAAATTTCATACCAAACAGCCGAAAAGTCAAGCACAAATACAAAACTCGCTTGGGATAAAAATTTTACCAGTCAAACTCATGCCCTAAAAGACCTTCTGCATTATTTCAGCAATCTCATCGGTTTCGAAGCAGAATCCGAAGCTCACATGATTTTTGAGTTTGCCTCAAATGGGGGCTTTGAAAATGCCACACATCCTTCAAAAAAATAATATATATTCTGTAATTTGTAACCCCTGATATTCCGCTAACTTATCATTCATCTTTCTATTCCTCTTCTCCACTTCCCCGTTTTGTATTCCGCAAATGAAATCACAAAGTTCATAAACCAGCCCATCGGAACGGAATACCAGACCCATTCAATTCCGAACTGGGGAGCACAGACAACTGAAACAACCACGCGGATTGAAAGATTGATTAGATTTGCCAGCGTAAAAACTTTCATGTCGCCCGCACCGCGCAAAAGTCCGTCGCAAGCCATTTTAAATCCTATCCAGCAGTAAAAAAATCCTTCAAAACGCAAAGCCGCCTGTCCTGTTCGCAGCGCAGTTTCGCTTCCGCCAGAACCGATAAAAAGAGAAATCAGCGGACGGTAAAAAATCTCAATGCACACGCAGAGCATTACAGCAAAAAACGCGACCATAAGATTCGCCGCATGGTAACCTTTTACAACGCGTTCTGGTTTTCCAGCCCCAATGTTTTGTGCCGTGTACGAAGACATAGAGTTGTTTATTGCCGCCATCGGAACAATCGCAATCGAGGCAATGCGGCTGAACGCAGAATATCCAGCAAGTGCTTCCGAGCCAAAACTGTTCACAACGGACTGAACCAACATCATCCCGATTGAAACAGTAGACTGCTGCAATATAGAAGGAATCGCAATTTTCGCCATTGAAGAAAATTCCCTCACATCAAAAAAACGGAACTTCCTGCCGGCAAAATCCTCAGAATCCTTGAATTTTCCGAGCATTTTCATAAAAACCGCAAACGACAGAACGCACGAAAGCCCCTGTGCAATCAGCGTGGCCCAAGCCGCACCTGCAACTCCAATCTTAAACACGGCAACAAACAAAAAATCAAGGGCAACATTTAAAATAGAAGAAAAAATCAGAAAAATAAGCGGAATCCGCGACTTCCCCATCGCATTGAACATCGAAGAAATCACGTTGTACATAAACAAAAACGGCAAGCCCAAAAAATAAATCCGCAAGTAAACAAGCGCCATATCCAAAGCGTCAGCCGGTGTTTTTAAAAGCACAAGAAGCGGACGGTTTATAACAATTCCCACCGCACCAAGAAAAACACTGATTCCAAGAAACGTTAAAAACGCAGTGCTTACCGCAGTCTTCATCGCAGAAAAATTGCGCGCACCAAAATATTTGCTCACAATAACCGAAGACCCAACGCCACCGCCAATTGCCACGCAAATAAAAACAACCGTAAGAGAATACGAAGCCCCGACCGCCGCCAGAGCCTGCTCGCCCACAAAACGCCCCACAACCGCCGAATCGACCATCGTGTAAAGCTGCTGAAACAAATTGCCAATTATAATCGGAACAGAAAAAATAAAAAGCGCATAAAACGCTGGTTTCGTAGTAAGATAATCGCTTTTCATACCAAAATCATAGCAGAAAAGAAAAAAAGTGTCGAATTTTCAGATTTCCTTCAGGTTTCCTAAATTCGGGCGACTTTTTGCTGCTATTCCGCTGTTCTACTATTCAGAATGAACAAAATAATTTTTATACATGGCAAATTTAGTTAGTGTTGTGTAGTATTTATACTCATATTCTGTGTGAATAATTATTTTATCTATGGCACATCCCGAAAATGTCGTAATAGAAAAATCGTTTAGCGGAACTGAGTCACCATTGTCTAAATGCTTTTTGAACAAACCTTCCGTCAGAAAATCAAGTGTTGCAAGGCTTGAACATCCTAAAAACGCGGATGCTTCCATATTAAACCTGTTGTAAAAAGTGATTTTTTCAATTTTAGAACAACGGAAGAATGAGTTTTCATTGATTCTGAATCTATCTGCTGAACTGTAGTTGTCCTGACACGCATTGCAAGAACTTGCATCAATACAAGCAGAACCGAACTGAACCTCTGAAAGCCCTGCGCACAAAGCAAAAGCGTTATTTCCGATATAAATTGAGTTCCAGTTTTCAGCATTTTGTGGCGTGGAAATTGTAAGTTTTCCCTTTAACGAAGAGCATCCGTTGAATGTTCCGTCATAAATTTTTGTGCAACCCGCTTTAAAAACTGGATTTTCTATATAAAGCGACTTACAGTTATAAAAACATTCTTTTCCAAGATAAACAAGTTTTTCTGGAATATTTTCACCAATTGTTTCAAGCAAAACACAACCAGAAAAAACTTCACTGCCTAACTGTAAAATATCCTGAAGGTTTATTGATTTTAATTTTTTGCACATTGAAAATGCACTAGAACAAATATATTTTAAATTTGAACCTAATGTTATTTTTGTAACGTTGCTTCCAAGCATAAAATACGATGGAATTATTTCCACATTGTCACCGATTATTAATTCACAATCAGAAATAACGTTTCCTATGCTTGCATAATCTGAGCAGAAAGGTCCTATGTAATTGTATGCTGTTACAACGTCTTCGGTTACTGTGCAATTTTCTTTTGCCGGCTGATAATTCCATTCAATTTTTTCCAGTGCCGTGCAACCTTCAAAAATACTTGAACCTGCGGATTTTACGTTTTTAGAAATTACAGCGGATTTTATTTTTGTGCTTCTGAATGCGTAACTTCCCAAACAATCAAGCGTTTCTGGAATATTTATTTCTGAAAGATTTACGCATCCAGAGAACGCATAGTTTCCGATTTTTGTCATCTCAGTCGGAAGTTCAACTTTTTCAAGGTTCACGCAACCGTAAAACGCCTGGTCACCAATCTTTTTTACAGTGTCCGGAATTGTCACGCTCATCAAATTTGTATTGTTTTCAAAAACAGAATCTTTTATACCTACAACAGTATAGCCGTTAAGTTCAGAAGGAATCACAACATCCGTAACAGAATCAAGACCGCCGTTAAAATACCATACTTCTGCAGTGCAGTCTGTCTCTGAATACGAAAGAACAAAATGGGAGTCGTTTGAATTAACTCTTTTTGAAGGTTTAGGAATATCAGACGAAGTACCCGAACTTTCAGTATAATTTTCGGAAATTCCGCCGGAAGAAATGCCGGTTGCCCATTTTTTTATAAAATCATCAGAAACAGTTGCAAGAAAAGCAAGAAATTCTTCTTCAGTTGAAACGTTTTGTTTTTTCAGTGCAGTTTTTACAGAATCACTTTCAAACGCTTCATTGATATTCACTTTAAACCAAGCCTTAATTTCTGTTCCTTCCATATCGTCAAAATCAGGGAAAAAATCTTTCTCCTGTTCAGAAGGAGCATCGTAATCCTTGTATTCCGGTTCTTTTAAGGCTTCAGAAGAAACATTCTTGACTGTCAAAGGAAAACTTGCAGTTTTTCCGAATGCACAAACTGTCGCCTTCTGATTTTTGGAAGAAAGTTCTGTTCCGTCTTTAATATCTATTTCGTATTCTTCAGTTAACTCGATTTTTCCGTCTGTATACAAAACATTTACAGAAAGATTTGACCAGTCCGCTTTTTCTCCTTCTGAATAAACTGTTCTTGGAAGTGTTTCTATCAAAATAGAAGAAACCTTAATCTCATATTCATTGAACTCCTCTTTGCAAGAAAAGACGCTTGCAACAAACGCAGAAGCAACGAGAAATTTCAAAAACTTAATTTTTTTCATTTTCATAGCATTTCCTCCAGTTCAGCCGGCAATTCGCTGATTTTAGAAATTCGGTCTTTTCCCCAAGTATAAATTGATTTGTAAATTTCAACACAAGCGTCTGGAACGTAAATTTTTTCTGAACCGCCAAAAAGCAGGTCGTTATCAGAATCAGTTCCATAAAACACAGGTGGTGTTTCCGATTTAAAAATAAAAGGAACTGATTGATTCGTCCCACCGTTTGCATCATTGGAAGGAAGCAGTTTGCCGATTTTTTTTACGTCAGAATCAACGCATACAAATTTAACTTTTGACGTAGTTGAAAGAATTGAATCAACCACTTCTCCGTACAAAATAATTCCGTAATCTTGATTAAAATAATAATCAAGGCTAGTTAAACCACATTCCGTTGATGCATAAATACGAATATTGTTCTGCTCAAGTTTAAGTTCTGTCTGACTGCTAGCGACAGTCGTCCATTCATTAATATTAAAATCACATTTTGCACTTGAAATGAACTTGGTTATACCACATTTTTCAAAAAAAGCGGCTCTACCAATATATTCGACATTTTTGGGAAGATAGATTTCTGAAAGAGAACAGTTGCAAAACGCGGAACTTCCTATGTATTTTAAAGAGGAAGTTTCATTTATTTTTACAGTTGAAAGACTTTCAAAACCGGAAAATGCCCCATTCCCTATGTACTCAACGCTGTCTGGAATTTCAATTTCTTTAAATTCTGAATCGCTAGAGTATATATGACCAATCCTTTCTATTCTTTTAAGGGTGGACGGAAATTTTATTGTTATGTTTTTTACTTTATCGTAACTGGCAGTGTATGGGGAAATTCCATTTATAACTTCAATTCCTTCTTCAAAAATGTAGTTTATGGTTGCTTCTCCTTCACGGTCAAAATAAGAAAACGAACCGAACCATGAACTTTCAGTTATTTCTGTTATTCCAGGATTACCAAAAATAATGTTTACAAGTATTTTTCCACTTTCATCTTGTGTAACAGAATACGATTTTACAGGAAGCTTTTCTGAGGTGATTGACGTTAGGTTTCTTCCAGATGCAAAACCGCTTCCGAGTTTAGTTACGTACGCAGGAAAATGAAATGTTTCTATTTTGCTTTTTTCGCCATCTTCAAACCAGCAGCCAATAAAATCTTCACCAATTTCAATTCCGCTTGAATTTTGCTCAAACTCAATTTTTTCTAACGCTGGACAGTTTCCTAAAACCCCAGAACCAATCTTTTTTAATGTAGAAGGGAATTTTATAGTTTTTAAATTTTTACAGTAAGAAAACGAATCATCTGTAATTTCTACAATGCCTTCTGGAATTATAAATTCTGTTATTTCCGAATTATATCTAGAACCATTGAATACGGTAACCCCTTCTTTTACTTCAACATTGCTAGGTCCTGGATTAGCAATACCACTATTGTAAATATTTCCTTCATAGCAAATTGTTTTTATGTTCTTGCAATCACTAAATACAGTGCCATCTATCTCTATTTCTTTAAAATATTCAGGAATTACAACTTTTTCAATTTTGTCACATTTTTCAAATGCCATATATCCTATGTATTCAATATTTTTGGGGAAAACAACTTCTTTTCCAACAAAACCTGAAAGAGTACTTCTTTCACTTCCGACGAAAGCTTGTTCACCAAGATATTTTAAGTTTGCAGGAAGATTTTTTACAGGATAACCGTAAAAAGCATAGTAATCGATTACTTCAATTGAATCAGGCAACTGCACGGCATAAGTTCCGTCCGCAACTGTTTCATGACAAGAAAAGGAATCATATCCGATTTTTTTTACATTTTCAGTAAGTTCCAGTTTTCCCATGAAATCAAAAAACAATTCATCTGGAATATCTGTATTGCAGTAAAATTCACTAGGGTCACAATTATAGAATGCCTGTGGTTCAAGAACTGTTTCTGCACTTTCAACCCGCATCTGTGCAAAATATCCGCTCCATAAATTTGAACGAACATTTTTTACTTTATCTGTAAACACGATTTTTTCTACCGTAACAAAAGGATACTTGTTTTCTCCTAAACGCTGGAACAGACTTTTAGGCGGAATGTATTCAATATCCGAACAATTTACTTCAAAATACTGAATGTTCTCGCAACCGCCAAACGCATTGTATCCTATACGCTTAAGGTTTTCAGGAAGAACGACTTTTTCCAAAAAAGTGCAATTTACAAACGCCTGAGTGCCGATTTCTTTTAAGGAATCAGGAAATTTTACTTCTTTTATAAAAGTGCAGTTCATAAACGCAAAAGGAGCGACTTTTTCTACAGTGTAAGTGCCGTTAATGCTTTCAGGAATTTCTATTACGCTCACACTGCCGTCAACGCCTTTTACAGTTGCAGTTTTATTTTCATCATCAAAATCATACAGAATTGAATAAGAAGAATTATCAGTTTCAGGATTATCAGTTCCACCACCGCTAGATTCATTTGTAGTTTTTCTTACGATTATTGAATAAGAAATTTCCTGTTCCATACAAACGATTTTTACAGTCTTATTTTCAGATTCTTCACTCAACTCAGAGCCGACAGACGGTGTAATCTGATTATGATATTCATTGCTGTTTACAACGCTTACAGTTCCATCTGAATAATATGCACTAAGTTCAAGTCCGTCCGCAGTAAACTTGTCTCCAAGTGCAAACAACAGTTTTTTCGGCATTGACGAAACTACAATCTGATTCAGTTTTTTTTCAGCAGGAACAGACTCCTCTGTTTTGCAGGAAAATAAAGCAAGACAGAAAACTGAAGCAACAAAAAAACCTGTAATTTTTTTCATAATAACTCACCTCCCTATTGTTCTTTTATAAGTTTAATGTCTCCGCTAGATATGCGGTTTTTTATAGCCTCAGAAAATTTTGACTCCCAATCAGAACCTTCTTTCACAGTGATTTCTTTTAAAATCTGCGGCGCTCCTACTCCACAAGGAATTGTTTTGCCTTCATATTTTACTTTTGTAAGAGAAAGACACGAATTAAATCCGCCACCGTTTTCAATGCTTGTAACAGACGCTGGAATTGTAACTTCTTGTAAAGAGTCGCAATTTAAGAACGCATTTTCTGGAATTGCCGTAACTTTTTCTGTAAAGGTGATGCTTTCAAGATTTTTGCAGTCTGCAAACATTCTTGTACCCATGCTAGATGTGTCAATTGTTACGGATTTTAATTTTTCACAATTGCCAAAAGCACTGTCACCAAAAACAAGGCTGTCGTTTAAATTTTCAAGAGAAAGATTTTCAAAACAAGTGTTTTTAAATGCGTCGTTTTCGACGGATATTACGGTCAACGGAATTTTAATTTCTTTTAAGCCCGAATCACGGAAAGCGCCTTCTCCTATTGTTTTTACGTTCTCAGGGATTACGATTTTTTCAAGAAGAGGACATTCTACAAATGCGTACGATTCAATAGTTTCAACAGTGGCAGGCAATATTACCGAACTAAGATTTGGGCATGCCCAAAAGCAACTGCCCGGAATTGTTTTTACATCTCCTTGTATTGTCACCGACTGAATTTTACCGTTATACCTGTCGCCCCATCCGTGTGGAGAAAATTGCGGGTCATATCCATTTGGAATTTCAGTTATGCCTTTTCCGAGTATAATTTCCTGCGCTGCTATGAATATTGATTCTTTTATGCCGCCTGAGCTTTCAGGAAGCCAAATTGATGCAACTTCATCCGCAACCACAAATTTTTTTGGATATATTGCAATATATGTATCATCAAGTTTTCCTTTCATAGTAACAAGATTCCAGCCGTCTTCTGCGTCAAACGAATTCCCGCAACATTCCATCTCGTAAAGAACTGCCTCTCCCGCCTCGTTTCCGGCCTTAAAATCATTGCCCAAACCACAATATTTCAACTTTGGAAAATCAAATTTTTCATTCATTAAAAAAGGTTTGCTACCGCCAAAAGCACCACCTTCTATTCTTTGTATTGTAGACGGCAGTTTTACCTTAAAAGAACCTTGTTCACGATGGCAAGAAAATGCATCATAACCGATTATGGTAACGCCTTCCTCAAATTCAATATTTTCAATTCTAGAATCAAGATCTCTTTCAGCAAATAAACATCCGTCAGGAATGTTACAGGCAAAAATAAGTTTTTTACACGTAGGAATAGAATCTGTTCCTATATATTTTACAGAGGCCGGAAATCTAAACTCTTCAAACACACTGCTTTTTTCCCAGTTCCAGGAATCAAAATAAAAAACATCGTTTCCTACTGTTTCAACGCTTTCTGGAAGAACAAATCTATTTTCATAAAAAAGTGCTTCTGCAAACGCTTTGTCTTCAATTGTTTTTATTCCTTCTGGCAAAACTTTTTCAGAAACAGACGCTTCATTGAATGCATAACTTCCGACTGTTGTAAGAACATTTTCACGCCCCTCTGGATAAACGATTTTTTCAACGCAAGCACCGTCAAAAAAGTGCGAGCCGATTCTTGGTTTTGTTCCAGTATATGTTACAGAAAGAGGCTCTGCCCCATTGAAAATTCCGAATTTGCTGAGTTTTAGTCCGTCAGAATCATAAACATCGTGCATATTTGCGACTACAAGATTTTTTATAGGACAACCCGAAAACGCAAGTTCGCTTATAATACAGTCTTCGCTCGGAATCTCAACAAAAGAAAGTGCTGCAGCTCCTGCAAAAGCACCTGTTCCAATAAACGTCAAAGATTCAGGAAACTTCAGTTCCTTTAGACCGTAACAATTTTGAAAAGCAGCTTTTCCGATTGTTTCAATACCTTCTGAAAATTCAATTTTTTCAAGCGAAGAAATGTTGTACAACGCTTCGTCAGAGATTGATTTTACGCTAGAAGGAATTTTTAAAGTCACAATCGGACTAGAAGTTACCTGGTCGTAGCAATAAGTTGAAAGATTTTCAATTTTTGTAACAGGATAGTCACCAATTTTCTCTGGAATCACAATGTTCTGCTCAGTGCAATTTTTTGCAATTCCTGTAATTGCAACCTCATTATTTTCAATTATATAATAAAGATATTGATTAGGATTTTCTGAATCATCTTCTGTCACACCATATACTTGAAGTGCAATACAATCGCTGAATCCAGGAACAGAAACTTGAAGTTTTACTTTTTTCACTTCAGAAAATTCTGTGCCATCGGCAGGGTTAAGTGTATACTCGCCAGCTGAAAGAACTTTTTCCGTATCGTCGGTAAAGATTTCAGAAACTTCTATTCCTGCGCTATCAAATGTTTCACCAGAAATATATATTGTTTTTTCAGGAGATTTTGTAATTTTTATAGCAGAACGAACCGCCTCATCTACTTGGACTGAAAACTTTTTGGTTAAACTTCCTGCAGAAACCGTTATCTCAGTTTTTCCGGTTGTCATAAGCCTTGAACCCGAAGCAGGAGATGTGGTTACTGTAAAATTTTCCAAACAATAACCGTTACTGAAAATCGCCTTTACCTCAAGCCCTTCTGTAGAAAATTTTTCTCCTTTTTTATAAACCATTTTTTTTGGAGATGAAGTTATCTCTATTGAAGATAAAATTTCAGGCTCTTCTTCATTAGTCACTTGTGCACAAGAAATTAAAAATAATAACGATAAACCAATCAAACAAAACTTACCCTTCATACACACTCCAATAAAAAGACTTGCATATTGATAGTGTAATACAAAATTATCTCGTTTTGCAAGTGTAAACTTTTTAGGATGACTTGCAAAATGAAAGTATGACTGTAATGGAATTAAAAGAAACTCTTTCAAAAAATATAAAAAAATACAGAAAAGGCAGGTTCACACAAGAAACACTTGCAGAAGCGATTGGAGTTTCAGCGCAAAACATAAATGATATAGAAGGAAAACGTCGTTGGCCAAGAGAAGAAACATTAGTAAAATTGGCGGACATTCTTGAAATTGAAATTTATGAACTTTTTATTCCAGAAGAAAATCTAATGAATAAAAATAACGACACACTAAATATTGAAAAAATTAAAAATCACCTGAACAATGACCTTGTCTCAAAAATACGAACTTCAGTCAATAAAGTATTAGATAATTTTGAAAATAAATAACTTTTTGCGGTAGATTCCGTTCATAATTTTGCGGAAATTGTCTTCCACCTGCCCACACCAAGTGAAAAAAAATTCAAAAAATTTTGTTGACGTTAGTTTATAAAATTATTATATTTAGTTTATCGGTTTAATTTCTTAAACTTATAGACTGTTACTATTTAGGAGGATTTATATATCATGAATCGCTTATTCAAGCACCCATGGTTAATTATCATCTTAACTTTGGCTGTTACTGCGGTACTTGGCTTCCAGCTTGGAAACATCCAGATGGACGACTCAACAAGACTTTATTTTCCGCAGAAACATGAATCCTACAAACATCTTATTGAAACAGAAGATCGTTTTGGCAGCACTGTTGTTATCGGAGTTTCCCTTGAAACCGACAAAGGAAGTGTCATAACTCCAGAAATTCTTGGAATTATCGATCACATTTCAACAGATGTAGAAAATTTGCCTACAGTTGACCGTGTTGATTCCCTTACAAAAATCGATTTTATTGAAGATGTTGATGGCGCTCTTACTGCCGGAAATATTATTGACGCAGAACGCGACGAAAACGGCTATCTTCCGCCGCTTACAGTTGAGCAGACAAACCAGTTAAAGCAGAATCTTGCCGACTGGGACGAAATGTATACTCGTTCAATAATTTCTGATGACAATAAAGCCGCTCAGATGCAGATTACGCTTGTTTCAAACAATCATCCGGACGAAATTGCATATCTTAGTACAATCACATCCGAACAGTCAGAAATTCTTGCAAACGCAGGAATAAAAACTTTCAAAGATTTTACGAAAGCACAGAAAAAAGGAACTCTTTCTTCAATACAAGAATTTTCTCCAGAGGAACTTGATTCAATCACAGAAATTATCACCACCGCCGCTGCAAACGCAAAATCTTCAAGTGATATTGAAAAAGAAACTTTGACAAAAGTAAAAGAAATCACTGAAAAGTACACAGATGGAACAAACCTTAAGGTTATTTATTTTGGTGACCCAGTTGTTTCTGAAAATATGCATAACTTCATAATTTCAGACCTTGTAAGACTTATTCCTCTTGTTTCTGTTGTTGTTTTGCTTACACTGTTCATCAGTCTTAAAACGTTGGACGGAACAGTTCTTCCGCTCATCACAGTTCTTCTTTCAACAGCCTGCACTTGCGGACTTATGGCGGTATTCAACTTTACGTTTACAATTGTTACAAGTATTATTCCGGTTGCGCTTATCGCCTGCGGTTCGGCCTACGGAATCCACGTTCTTACGCATTATTACATCGCTTTGGACGAAGCAAAATCAAAAGGAATTGAAATCACAAAAGATGTTCACAAAGAAATCGTTCTGAAAGGTGTTGGTGAATGTAAAGTTGCTGTATTCCTTGCCGCAGTTACAACTGTAATCGGATTTATTTCTCTTGTTTCAAGCCCAATGCAGCCGCTTCACAGTTTCGCAATCTTTACAGCAATCGGTGTTGCGCTCGCATGGCTCTTCTCTGTAACTTTTATTCCTGCCGTTCTTATGGTAAAACCTATAAGCAAAATCGGTAAAAAGTCAAAGCTTATGCAGGAAGTTACAAAAAAGGTAAAAAAACACACAATCAACCGTGGAAATGTTTCTCACGATTCTTTGTACGGAATTTTCCTTTTCTTCTGTGGCTCAAAACCAAGAATGTACATCTTCTCTGCGCTTATAATCGTTTTCGCTTTCTTTGGAATCAGAAAACTTAACATTGACACTTCAATCATCAACTACTTCCCTAAAGAAAGCCAGTTAAGACAGGATATTGACTACGTTGACAAGCGTTTTGCCGGAACAAATCTTATCTTTATGGTTATTGACGGACCAAAAGTAACAGATGCGGACGGAAATTTCCTTGACGAAGACGGAATTCCTGTAATGAACAAAGATGGAAAATATCTTGACGTAAATGGAAACATCATCAAAAAGTCTGATGGAAGAAAAGTTGCCCTGGAAAGTGGCTCAATGAAAAACCCGGACATTCTTGAGGCGTTGGACGGACTTCAGGATGATATTTACACAAAATTCCCTTGCGTTGGAAAAATCATTTCATTCTCAACTTTGATTAAACGAATGAATCAGGTTTTACACGCACCAAATGCAGAAAGTTTGAACACAGTTGCAGTTTCTTCTGCTTCAAACGATTTTGGCGCAGACGATTTTGCAGATTTCGGTTCAGATTTTGGCGACTTTGGCATGGATGATTTTGGTGATTTTGGAACAGACGATTCTTCTGCGGAAGAAACTTACGAAATGCTCCCAGATTATGTTGATCCAAACGTTGCTTATGTAAAAAAATTGAACAGCACAATCACAGTTGAAGAAGGACTTCAACTTCTTTCTTCTGCTTATGCGGAAGCCGGCGGAAAAAATGCCACAATCAATGAAGTTGTAAAAGTTCTTGAAAAGAAACTTAACTACAAAGGAAGCGACTTTTACGAAATTCCTTATGACGAGGCAAAATACGGCTATGCTCAGCACGAAGCCCTTAAAAATGTTGTAGGAAACTTCCTTTTCATGCTTTCAGACAAAGAAACTCTTGGCCGCTGGGCAAATGACCCGCAGAACGAAAACGTTTTGAACCCTAACCGATTGCGCGTTCAGATGGTTTTCCGTTCACAGTCAACAGAAGATATTGAATCTGTAATTGCAGAATGTGAATCCTACGCAAATAATCACTTCCCAGAAGGCTACGAAATTTCTTTCACAGGAAAAGGCGAACTTGAAACTGTAATGACTGATATGGTTGTTTCTTCACAGATTCAGAGTCTTGCATTCTCGTTGTTATGTGTATTTGTTGTAATCGCGCTTTCTTTCCGCTCTGGTTGGGCTGGATTACTTGGTGCAGTTCCACTTACACTAACGATTTTCCTGAACTACATGACTATGGGATTTACAAAAATCAACCTTGACCTTGTAACTTCAATCATTGCCTCTGTTGCAGTCGGAATCGGTATTGACTACACAATCCACTTCCTTGAAACTTACCGTGCTGAACGAGCAAAAACTACAGATGTTCACGCTGCGGCAAGAAGAACTTTTTCTTCAAGTGGAGTTGGAATTCTTACAAATGCGCTTGCAGTTGGTCTTGGATTCCTTGTTTTGTGCCTTTCAAAATTTGCGGTTCTGCGTTACATCGGAATTTTGGTTGCAATCGTTATGTTCACAAGTTCTATGCTTGCAATGACAATTCTTCCTGGATTCCTTACAAACTATGATCCAAAGTTCAGCCGACCAAAAGTTGAACCAACAGAAGACTTGGGAAAAGACAAAGATACAAAATAAATTATTTTAATAGGAGATTTATATGAAACTTATGAAAAAAACATTTTTTGCAGCAGCACTTCTTGCCGCTTCTGCAATGATTTTTGCACAGGACGCTCGTTCAATCGTTGACAAAGCCTTGAACATCAAAAAACCGAATTTCAACCATTCAATTATCGAAATGGATTTGATAAACAAGAGCGGAAAAATCGAAGAACACCGCATTATTGATGAACTTGGCCGCCACAATCAGGACACAGACACTTCTGATGTTGTAATGAACTTTAAGTCAAGCACAAACAAGTCAAACGAGGGAATCAAATTCCTTCAGAAAGAAAACAAAGGCAAAGATGATGACAAATGGATTTATATGCCGTCGCTTAAAACAACACGCCGCGTAAATTCTTCAGAAGGAAGCAAATCTTTTACAGGAACAGACGCAACTTACGACGATATGTCAACACGCGAACTTGACGATGATACACACGAACTTTTGGGCGAAGAAGAAAAGAACGGATACAACTGCTGGAAAATTAAGTCAACTCCAACAGATGCAACATTCGCAAAGGCTCAGTACAAATACCGAATCCAGTGGATTGACAAAGAAACATACACTCCAATTTACGCAGAAATGTATGACAAAAAAGACGGAACTCTTGTAAAAGTATTGACAGTTGACACGCTCGAAAACATTCAGGGATACACAATCACAACTTCAACAACTTTGAAGAATGTAAAGAACGGTCATTCAACAAGAATTGCCGCTCAGAAGAATGCAAAAAGCCCGAACGGATACAACATTATCCTTGACAAGGCAATTCCAGACAGCGTATTCACACAGAACTACTTGAATACAGCTAAATAAAACATTTTCCGCCGCAGTTTTGCGGCGGTATTTTTATATTCAAAAGGATTTTTTTATGAAACGAACAAAAATTCTTGCCCTTTTAGCGGCAGTCGCATTATGCACTTCATTTGCAACCGCTCAGGATATGGATTTTGGTGACGATTTTGCAAGCGACTTCGGTGGCGATTTTGGCGATTCTTCATCTTCTTCATCGTTTTCTGCAACCGCATTGTCAATAAACGGTGAAGCACAAATCAATTTCCGTACTTACGTTGATGACGAAGGAACAATCGGACTTCCAATCGATGAATGGAACACTTGGGTTGACCCAAAAGGAAAACTCGGACTTAATTATTCAAACGACAGCGTTTCTGCAGATGTAAAATTTGCACTCAGTAAAGATATAATCACAGATTACAAAACCGACATAATCGATGAACTGACACTTGAAGCATATCTGGGCAATTTTGTAATCCAGACTGGAAAAATGAAAGTTGTATGGGGAAAAGGCGACAAACTCCACGTAATCGACAACTTTAACGCAAACGACTACAAAGATTTCCTGATTCCAGACTACATTGACCGCCGTCTTGCTGAACCAATGGTTCGCGTTCTTTACAACGCGCCAAACGATGTAGGACCATTCACTTCAAACCGATTTGAACTTGTATGGACACCGTTTATGACCGCCGACCGCTACGCTTCTTCTGGCAGATGGGTTCCAACCCAGGTCAAGGAATTGAAAAATAAATTGACAGAAAATGCAACAACTTCTATTTCAAATACTGTAAAAGAACTTGAAGAAAACCGTACAAAACTTGCAGTCGCACAAACAGGCTATACTAATGCAAAAAATGCTTACGACGCAACAAATGATGAAACAAAGAAAGCAGAATATGCTGCTCAAATGCAAGCTTATGGCAATGCCGCACAAACTGCACAAGGCAATCTTACTGAATCAAACAAAACGTATCTTTCTCAACTTAACAACTCCTCTTCCCTTGCAGACAACCTTTACCCAGATTTATACCAGCTTAAATATATGCAGGCTGGCGCACGATTCACAACCACAACAGGTTCTTGGGATTGGGGCGTAAGCTATTATTTTGGACGCGACAAACGAGCGTCATTTGATTACAAAAAAATGGAAACTTATGTTCCAAAATATCTTGAAGGCACAGCAAATGAGGACGACAAATTCATTGACTATGACTTTTTGCAGGTTTTTGGACTTGAGGCAGCAAAAACTTTCGGTGCATACAATTTCCGTGCAGAAGCAGCATACAATCTTACACAGGATACCGCAGGCGACGATCCGACAGTTCACAACAATTCTGTTGCCTGGGTTTTCGGATTTGACCGCGACCTTCCAATCAATGAGTTAAACATCAACTTGCAGACACAAGGAAAATACATTTTGAACCACGATGAAATCGATGATACAAAAGATTCGCTTGATACGGAAAAAGACACCTATTCAACAGACAACAAGCTCGTTTTGAACATTTCCGACAATTTGGCACACGGAAAAGTAAAACCAGAAGTAAGCGCAATCTACGGATTTGAGCATTTTGACCTTATCATTATGCCAAAAGTAACGTGGTACGTTTCAGACGGACTTGAATTTTCTGCAAGCGGAATGTATATGCATAGTTTTATAAAAAACCGCAGCGAATTTGACGACTGGCACAACAACAGTTTCGTTCAGATTGCCGCAAAATACACGTTCTAAAAACATAAGTCAAGGGGGCTGAACTGCCCCCGCTCTTTACCTAAAACATTTTACCAGGATTTTACATTATTTAATTTTACAAACAGAAGAAAAAGTCATAAATTAATTGTGTGGGGGCAATTTTATGATATACCTTCTTGAAGATGACGATTCCATCCGAAAACTAGTCGATTATACCTTAAAATCTCAAAATTATCAGACGGAAAGTTTTGCGCTTCCTTCCGAATTCTGGAAGGCTATGACAAAAAAGCCAGATCTTATCCTTTTGGACATTATGCTCCCAGAAGAAGACGGAATTTCCATTCTAAAAAAACTTAGGGCAAACAAAGAAACTTCTGGAATCCCAGTGATTATGCTTACCGCAAAAGATTCAGAATTCGATATTGTTACCGGCCTTGATTCCGGTGCGGATGATTATGTTACAAAACCTTTTGGAATGATGGCTCTTCTTTCACGCATAAAAGCCGTTCTTCGTCGCTACGAAAAAAACAACGCAACACAGTCAGACTCAAAGGAACTTTCGCTTGGCAGCATAAAACTAAATGAAAAGCACCACACAGTTTTTGTCGGAGAAAAACAGGTTTTTCTTACAGTAAAAGAATTTGACCTTTTGGCATTGCTGATAGAAAACAAAGGAAACGTCCTAACGCGCGAGCAACTTTTAAATTCAATCTGGAAAATCGACGCAGACATTGAAAGCCGGACTGTTGATGTTCACGTAAGAACCTTGCGTCAAAAAATTGGTGACGAAAACGGCGAAATAATCGAAACTGTACGCGGAATCGGTTATAAAATCTGCTAAAAACAAAAATATTCTAACTATATCTTAAATAGGAGCAAACCTTGAAAGCCAAATCCCTGACATACAGAATTTTTTTAAGCACATTTTTAGTTGGAACGTTAATTTATTTTTTGTGCGCAATGATTTTTCTTTCAAATATTTACAGTCATTTTGAACGAAAGATTTTTAACGAACTTGAAACCGAAGCCGTTTTTCTTGAATATTGCATTTCAGATTCAAACTTTAACGACTTAAATAAATTTAATTCAATAAAAAACCGAATCACATTAATCGGCAAAGACGGAACAGTTTATTTTGATAATATGGCCGACGCTTCTAAAATGGAAAACCATAGTTCAAGGGAAGAATTTATTGCCGCAAAAGAAAAAGGAAGCGCAAAACTAACGCGTTATTCTTTAACAATGATGAACAAGACTTTGTATTTTGCAAAACTTCTTTCAAATGGCGATGTATTAAGAATTTCGTGCGACCAACATTCGGTTGCAGTTCTTGTCTTTGGAATGAGCAAAACGCTTTTGTTTATGCTTGTAATTGCCGTTATTGCCTCTGGAAGCGCGGCAGTCTGGACTTCAAAACAAATTATAAACCCTCTGAACCAAATCAATCTTGAAAATCCAGAAGATTGCCTTGTATACGAAGAACTTAAGCCTTTTACAAAACGAATCGCAGAAGAAAATTTTGAAAAGACTCAGCGAGAAGAACTGCGAAAACAGTTTACCGCAAATGTAAGCCACGAACTAAAAACTCCGCTAACCAGTATTTCGGGATTTGCGGAAATCCTAAAAAACGGCGGAACTGACGAAAAAACCACAAAAGATTTTGCAAGCACAATCTACGAAGAAAGCCAAAGGATGATTTCACTTGTAAACGACATCATCAAACTTTCAAAACTTGACGAAAAATCAATCAGTCTGGAAAAAGAATCTATTGAGCTTTTGGCACTTTCAAACGAAATCACAAAAATTCTTTCCGCAAGCGCAAAAGCAAAAAACGTAACTCTAAAAGTTCAAGGCGACAAAGGAAAAATCTTTGGTGTTCAGCCTGTAATTTACGAAATGGTTTATAATCTGATTGACAACGCAATAAAATACAACAAACAGAATGGAACCGTTGAAATAACTGTAAAAGATGAAAATCTAAACCCAATGGAAAACGCCAGTTCTCACAGTAAAAAAACAACAATTACTGTCTGCGACACAGGAATCGGAATTCCAAAGAACGAACAGGAACGAGTTTTTGAACGTTTTTACCGCGTTGACAAAAGCCGGTCAAAGGAACTTGGCGGAACAGGTCTTGGTCTTTCAATTGTAAAACACGCCGCAAAATATCACAACGCAACAATAAATCTTTCTTCAGAAGAAGGAAAAGGCAGCAAATTTACTGTAACGTTCTGCTCGTAAGACCAGCAAAACCCAAAGCTATAGGTATTTCTTTAACTCTTCCCCTTCAACGCCGGCATAAAGTTCAACAAGCGGCTTTGCAGGGCTGCAGTTTATTTTTTGCAAAAGAACTTCTTCAATCTGGAAAAATCCTACGTCTGCGGTCATGTGGACTTCTATTTTAATAGGTTTTTCTTCGCCACTTAAAATTTTTACGCTTTTAATTGAATTTGCTGAATATTTGTGGATGTCGCCAACGCTCGGTTTTGAGTTGATTTCCATAGGAATTCTGGCGCGTCCTTTCGTCATATCGCAACCATCGGCAATTAAAATAAGCCCTGCTTCAATTGAATGGATTTTTCGGGTTCCCATATGCCCTACAATTCCTTCTAGAGCCATTGAACGGATTGCTATTTTCCGCTTTAAGTCCTTATGTTTCGGCAAAACTTCTTCCAAAATCTTATTGATTATCGGCATTGCCAAAATTCCTGAATAAAGTTCGTGGTCTTGCCGTGCAATCGTCATTCCAAAATCGTGCAGAAAGCTTGCAAGAATAACGGCTGTTACACTGTCCGCAAAAGTTCCAACTTCTTCCTGCTCAAGGCTGGTTTTTATTCCTTTTGAATAAAGAATTTTCAGCATTTTAAGGCAATTTCGGCAAACAGTCCTCATGTGAACCGGTCCGTGGTCATTAAATCCAAGCCGAACAATTGAAACGTTGTTCGCATAATCCTGAACAGCCTGAATTTCCGGGTCATCAATCAGAATCTTAACCACACGTAACGGCAAGTCATCTTTTTCAGCCATAAGTTCTATGATTTCTTTTGTAAGCACGACCAGTTTTTGGTCAACAGAAAGTTCTTTCGGTGATTTCATAAAACCTCCCATTCTATTTTGAAAACAAAAAACACACCTTTGCTTTTATTATAACCATAAAAACAAAGATGTGCTTATTTTAACTGCGATTTTTAATCCGCTTGCGTCAGTTTTTCAGACTAATTTTCTGATTTTACGCTTACAGGAGTCCATTTCCAGCAGAGTGGAACACTGAACTTCTGAAGTCCGCCGTTATCCTCTAAATTCTGGAATGTGAATCGAACGCCGGCCTGCAGTGAACCCATTTTTTTAGGCAATTTGTATTCAACGCTTGGGTAAACAACTGTTGTTGTTGAATAATCTTTTCCCAGCACTGTTGAAAGTTTTACATCGCCCTTTAACTTAAGGTTTTCTGTTGCAGAATATGAAGCGGCAACCCGTGTGTAGAATGGATAAACTTTGTCACCGTCTGAGTTTTTGTATTCTTCTGTTTCACCGTCTTTTACATATTCGTTTGTAAGAGCCGAAACAACATCAGCGGCAACCTTGATTCCTGCATCTTTGAATGTATACGAAGCTGTAGCCTGAGCAGCGTGTTTTGCAGAGAAAACATCGTTATCGTTGTAGATATAACCTACGTTCAAAACAAGATTTTCCACAGCACCAAGGCCTGCAAAAACACCGAATGTCCTGCCATCGCTTGTAGCATTTTTCAAAGTCGCACCGATTTTTACAGCGTCTGGAATTGCAAAATCTGCACCAAAATTAAGTCCGAGTTTATCAAGATTGTCTGCCTGTGAATCTCCTGCCCAGTTTGCAACAAACTTGAATGTGTTGAACTTTGCAGTGAACGCCAATCCAGATTCTGCCATTTTTCCAGAAGAATATGTATCATCTGCGGCAGCAAGGTAAGCGGCTGAAACACCATATTTTGTGAAAAAATCGTTTCCGGCACCAAACTGAATCTGTTCAATCGGTGTAAATCGGGCAAATCCACGAAGGCGCAAAGAACCATTTTTTCCACCAAGGTTGATTGTGTAAGCATTTTTAGTTGTAACATCTGTCACAACAGTATCTGGTTTTACATCAATTGGATTTCCATCTGACCCTGTTACTGGTTTTTTTGTTACTGATGTTTCTGCGCTGTGTGTTGAATTGCTAAATTCCAGGCGGATTCTTCCATCAATTTTTTCAGAAGAATAATCAAGTTGCAAACGCTCATTTATGCTAGCGGTTGAAGACGCAAAATCATCATCAGCTTTTCTTGACCATGACATAAAATCACTGCCCCAAATATTGTCTTCGTCTCCACCAAATGTATTTGCCAAAGAAACATCTGCACTTGCCACAGATACCGCCAATAACAACGCTGCTCCACCAATCAATGTTTTTTTCATTTTTTACTCCTTTTTTAGCTTGTAAACAAACTGATTTTCTGCTTTTCCGATTTTTAACTCGTTATTTATACTGATATATTTTTTAATTGTCAACCTTGTATATTATTTTTGGTTTACATTTACAATTTTTGCCATCTTTTTGTAGATTTCTGTGTTGTCGTAGTAACCCACAAAGTTGTTCTGTCCTGCACCAAGCGCATAAACTGGAACTGGAAGCCCTGTGTGCGAGTTAGAAGTCCAGCCGATTCCGCACTTTGCATTCAAGATATGTGTAATTGTGATTGTCAAAGGTTCGTAAGTTCCGTAAATATCGTATTCATGCTGATTTCTTGACTTATCATTTTTGATTGTCTTGCTGTAAGCGTCGCGCAATCTGCCGTATTCGTAGTCTGTAAGAACCAAACCGCCATCTTTGTCTTTTCCGCTGCTTCCTGGAACTTTAAGACCAAAGCATTTTTCAACGTCTTTCATAACATCTTCAAAAGAAGTCTGATTTTTCTTGTAGTTCACAACATAATCATCATCGAACTTCTGGTAAGAAACGGTCTGTTTGTCCAAAGTTCTAAAGAACAAGTTGTAGTCTGTTCCCGCATAACCGATTGTAAGTCCACCAGTTTCGTGGTCTGCTGTTACAAGAATCAAAGTTTCTGAAGGATGTTTGTTGTAAAAGGCAATCGCTTCTTTTACTGCGTCAGAAAGAGCCAAAGTATCTGCAATTGAAGAGCGAGCATCGTTTGCGTGGCAAGCCCAGTCGATTTTTCCGCCTTCAACCATCATGAAAAAGCCTTTTTTGTTGTCAAGGACTTCAATTCCCTTGCGAACGTAGTCGCGCAAAGCCCAGTTTTTTGCCTCGCGGTCGTTTTCATAAGGAAAAGCGTCTGAATCTGCCAAATCTTCTGCAATAACAAGCGCCTTGTCGCCATTTTTAAGGCTTGCCGCTTCTGACTGCTTAAAGCAAACTGTGTATCCTGCTTTTTTTGCCAAATCGTAAATTGACTCTTTGTCCTTTTTCTTGTCCTGCGGTTCCATCAAAGCACCGCCGGCAAAGTAGTCAAAGTCTGATTCAACAAGCTGCTGACCGATTTCGTAGTTTGATTTTCGGCTTGCAACGTGCGCATAAGTTGCCGCCGGTGTTGCGTGGTTGATGTTCACAGACGAAATTACGCCAATTTTCCAGTTTTTCTGGTCGCGAAGTTGTTCTGCAATCGTTGTGTATCTGATTTTTTTAGAAATATCCACACCGATTGAACCAGAATGTGTTTTGTGTCCTGTAAAAATTGAAGTCGCTGTAGAAGCTGAATCTGGTGCAAAAGACGTTGCGTCATAAGTCTGCGCTGTTCCTACAACTGGAAAGTCAAAAAAACTTAATTTTCCGCCAACTGGAGAATCTTTTGAATCAGAAGATTTTTTTGTTTCATCAACTGTTCCCAACGCATCTTTTCCAATGTAATAAGCCGCACTCTGAATCTGCGGATAACTCATTCCGTCGCCAACAAAAACAAAAACGTATTTTGGCGTTCCTTTTCCGTTAGAAACTTTCTCAATAGATTGAGCGTGTCCAACGCCCGACAATCCCATTGCAGCAGCAAGCAAAGTAGCCGACGCAATCTTAAAAACATTCAATGCAGTTTCCTTTTTCATTTATTCCTCCAAAAGAAGTTCCTCAAGGTATGCCTGAACGATAAACTTAAAATGTTAAGATTTGAAAAAGAATTTGTTATTGATTTGTTAGATTTTTGTAAAAGAATTAAAAACTGCCGACGGCAACGTATGTTGCCGGAATGCCCAGATATGTTAATTTAGTTTGAATTTTTTCCGCGAAGAACCATTCCGCTGACCAAAGCGGTGAACGGTGCGGTTGAAGCAAGCCCAAAACTTCCGGCAACTGTGTTGATTATTTCGGAAGCAACGATATTATTGTTCAAAATGTTGTAAAGTGGCGTTCCCTGAGCCATAAAAGTCATTAAAAGTGCAATGCAAGTTCCTGAATACGCCAAAAGAAGTGTTGTTGTCATTGTTCCCATTGCGGCACGGGCAACTGCCATTCCAGATTTTATTGCGTTCCGCCGGGAAATTGTCGGGCAATTTTTTACAACTTCGTTCACCGCGCTTGTAATGTCAACGCTTAAATCCATAACTGAACCGCTTGCACCCACGCAGACTGAAGCCATAAAAATCTGGGTAAGATTTAAATACTGGTAGCCCGAATACAGAAGGGCTTCTGAATTTGCCATTACCGCTCCGTGAATATGAAATGCTTTTGTGCAGACAACAGACAGAACCGCCGCAAAACAAATTCCTAGCATTGCACCGCAGAAACTTGAAAAAAGTCTTTTGTCAAAACCGTATACAAGCGCCAGAATACAAAATGTAAGGAATGCCACAACAACAAGACCAACAAAAATCGGATTAAAGCCTTTTAGATAAAGCGGAACAAGGATTTTCCAAAGCACAAGAATCGTAATCACAAAAGACAAAACCGAACGAAGCCCTGTTCCGCCAGCAAAAATAATCAAAAAAACCGCAAAAGCCGCCGCCAAAATCAGTTCGCCGTGCAGGCGGTAATAATCGATAAGGTTTGCGGAAATAATTTCACCTTCGTTGTGATGAACAACAACCTGCGCAACATCACCCGGATAAAAAATCTTGTCCTGTGCAAGCGAGCCAGACAAAAGATTCCAGCCTTCCGCAGTTTTTCCCTTAAATTTTCCGCTCAAAAACTGTATTTTGCAAACCTGCTGGCCAGTTCTAATCAGTCCTGTGTCAATTATACGCGAGTTGTCAACGGATTCAATTTTTGCACGGCATTTTTCAGCATCTTTAAACTGAAGCGCGCCTTCATAACCAGTTGGAACAAGAAAAAGGATTCCAGTAATTATCAGCGAAACGCCAAGAATCGGCAATGTGCTGCCCTCAGACTTTAAGCAGTTTTTTAATCCGCCAGCAAACGCTCTTTTTGCACAATCTGAAACCGCAACAAAAAACTTGTAAATCTTGTTCCAATCTTTTTTCATTCTTTCTTCCCGGTCAAAGCAAAAACAACACGTTCCGCAATATTTACCGCATGGTCGCCAATTCGCTCAAAATATTTTGCAATCAAAAAATAGTCCAGAATCTGTTCGCCTTCCTCGGTTTTTTTGATTTTTTCTATCAAATCTTTTTTTATAATGTGGTAAAGATTATCAACTATATCATCACGTGCAATAACGTCTTTTGCCTTGTTGTAATCGCGTTCAATGTAAGACTGAATACTGTCGTGAATCATCCCGATAATTTCAGACGACATTTCCGAAATTTCGCTCATTCCGCTGTATTTCAAGTCAGAAAGATTCAGAACCAAATCCGCAATATCAACCGCATGGTCGCCAATTCGTTCCATATCGGTAATCATTTTAAGCGCGGCAGTAATAAACCTAAGGTCTGTCGCCATTGGCTGCTGCTGAAGCAAAAGCCGCATACAAAGCGATTCAATCTCTCGCTCCATATTGTCAACATTTTCATCGTTTGCATGAACAGTTTTTGCCGCCTCAATATCACGCCCCATCAACGCAAGAACTGTACTTTCTATGGCAACTTCAATCATTTTTCCCATGCTCAAAACGCTGGAATTCAACTGAGCAAGCTGTATTTCATATTTTTCACGCATAATTTACTCCGTTTTTTTTGGACTCAAACGCCGCCCGCAACGCCTGCTACATCAACCGAATCTTCCGGTAATGTAATCTTCCGTCTTTTTTTGTTTAGGCATACTGAACATCTGTTCCGTTTCGCCGCTCTCAATAATTTCACCAAGCAAAAAGAAAACCGTCTTGTCACTGATTCTAACCGCCTGCTGCATATTGTGAGTAACAATCACAATCGTGTATTTTTCCTTTAGCGTCAGAACGCAGTCCTCAATTTTCAGCGTAGAAATCGGATCCAACGCTGAAGTAGGCTCATCCATCAAAAGAATTTCCGGCTGAACCGCAAGCGCACGCGCAATACAAAGCCGTTGCTGCTGCCCGCCCGAAAGAGCCAACGCCGACTTTTTCAGATTATCTTTAAGTTCATCCCAAATTGCCGCTTTTTTCAAAGAATCTTCAACAATCTCGTCAAGTTCGCTCTTTTTAGTGATTCCGTGCGTACGCGGACCAAACGCAACATTGTCGTAAATGCTCATCGGAAAAGGATTCGGCTTCTGAAAAACCATTCCAACATTTTTACGCAGAACATTCACATCAAGTTTCTTATCAAGAATGTTCACACCGTCAATTTTAATCTCTCCGGTAATCTTGCATCCTTCAACCATATCATTCATACGGTTTATGCTTTTCAAAAGAGTGGATTTTCCGCATCCACTTGGTCCAATGAACGCAGTAATCTCATTTTTTTCTATCTCAAGATTTATATTACGCAACGCATGAAAATCGCCGTAGTACAAATCCATATTTTCAATCTCAATTTTTGTGTTTTTATTCATGTTTCCACCAAAATCCGCCATAACAATATCCGACATACCCTCTCCGTTTTTTGTTTTTCAAAACCCACGTTCTTTTCAAAACCCACGCTCAATCAATCTTTTTGGATTTTCCGTGCCACCAAAGAAGAAAGCGCATTTATTCCAACCACAAGAGCAAGCAGAACAACCGCAGTCGCAAACGCCTGATTCGTGTGCAAACCTTCCGAACTCAAAACATACATATGAATTGCCAAAGTTCTTCCCGAACCAAAAACATTCAGCGGAATATTCGCAACCGTTCCAGCCGTGTAAATAAGCGCCGCAGTTTCGCCAACAACACGCCCAGTAGCCAAAATAACTCCATTCAAAATTCCAGGAACCGCCGCAGGCAGAACAATCTTAAAAACCGTTCTAACCTTTCCAGCACCCAGACCAAAACTTCCTTCCCGGTAAGAATCTGGAACAGCAAGCAAAGCCTCTTCCGTAGTACGCATAATTGTAGGCAAAACCATAATTGCAACCGTGCAGCTTCCAGCCAACAGCGAATATCCCCACCTTAAAGTTCCAACAAAAAACAAAAGCCCGAACAAACCGTAAATAATCGAAGGAATTCCCGCCAAAGTTTCCGTCGTCATCCGCACAAGCTTAACAAATTTATTTCCGCGGCCAGCATATTCCACCAAATAAACCGCAGAACCAATTCCCAGCGGACACGCAATGCAAAGCGCAATCACCGTCACAATAATCGTGTTCACCAAAGCCGGCACAACCGAACAGTTTTCCGAGTTATATTTCCAAGAAAAAAGCGACGGCCGCAAAAATGGAATTCCGTGCACCAAAATATAAACAAGCATAAAAGCCAAAATCAAAACCGTAACAGCCGCACACGCATAAACCAAAACTTTTAAAGGATTCTTTTTATGACTTTTGTGGGGCGTCTGCCCCTCGGTCGCACCCAAAAGCCTTGCTTTTGCTTGCTCCCTACCCCCTCTAACAGGCTCAAACGCCGCCTGTAACGACCGCTTATTTTTTGTTGCAAAGTTCAAATTCATTTTCACTTCCTTTTAATGTTCCTGTTACTTCTTTGCCTTTATCATATTGAACAACAAATTAATCAGTAAGATAAAAACAAACAGAACAACACCAGTCGCAATCAGCGCTTCCCTGTGCAAACCAGTTGCATAACCCATTTCCAGAACAATATTCGCCGTAAGAGTTCTTACACCTTTAAGCACAGAATCAGGAATTCTAGCCTGGTTTCCTGCAACCATAATTACCGCCATTGTTTCTCCAACAGCGCGACCAACACCAAGAATAATTCCAGCCAAAATCCCAGATTTTGCCGCCGGCAGCATTGCGCAGAACACAGCCCTTTCGTGGGTTGCACCAAGCGCACGCGCTCCGTCGTAGTAACTTTCTGGAACTGCCCTTAGCGAACTTTCAGAAACGCTTATTATTGTCGGCAGAATCATCATTCCCAGTAAAAGGCTTGCCGTAAAAATACAAGAACCGTTTCCACCAAAAACGTTGCGCATAAAAGGAACAATTACCATCAGTCCAAAAAATCCATAGACAACGCTAGGAATTCCGGCAAGAAGTTCAATCGCAGGTTTAAGCACCTTATAAAGTTTTTCTGGACAAAACTTTGCAAGAAAAACAGCCGTCATAAGTCCAATCGGAGCGCCAAAAAGAACCGCGCCAAAAGTAACATAAAAACTTCCAACAATCATTGGAAAAATCCCATAAAGATCGCTGCCAGGCTTCCACTTCAAACCAAAGATAAAGTCAAAAACACCAATCTTCTTCATTGCAGGAATTCCATTAACAAAAAGAAACAAACAGATAAGCAAAACTGCAATAATGCTAAAAGCCGCCGCAACAAGAAAAACTGCCTCAAAAATGCTTTCTTTGGTTTTGCCAGCAACAATCTTTATGTTCATACTCAAATCCTATAAATCCTTAAAAGTCTTATTAAAAGTCTTATTTAACAAATTCTGACCATTTTGTTGATTTGCCAGTAAAAATCTTTTCAACATTATCTTTTGTAAGACCAGAAACTTTGTTTTCGTTGTTTACAACTACCGCAATACCGTCAATCGCAATTGTAACTTCTTTAACGCCTTTCGCTTTTTCAGAATCTTTAAGACCACGGCTAGCCATTCCAATATCGCAAATGCCATTTATCGCGTTTGTTACGCCAGTTGTAGAATCAGAAGTCTGAAGTTCAACCGAAACATTTGGATTTACAGCCTTGTAAGCTTCAATTAATTTTTCCATTACAGGAGAAACAGAACTTGACCCAGAAACAACAACTTTTCCAGAAACTTTTGCTCCCTTAAAAGCGCCATTGTCTTCAATTTTGATGTATTTGTTCTTTTCAATTATTGCCTGACCATCTGCGCTAAGAATAAAGTTTTCAAAATCTTTGGCAGCATCAGAAAGATTTTCTTTTACAGCAATATTGAACGGACGGCTTATTTTGTAAGAACCATTTTTGATATTTTCAACAGTTGCATCAGCACCATCAATCTTTAAAGCCTTTACAGTTTTGTTCAAAGAACCAAGAGAAATATAACCGATTGCATATTTGTCGCTTGCAACAGTTGTAAGCATAACCGCAGTAGAGTTTGTAACAGCAGCCTCATCAGTTGTGTAGTCAACTTTTTTTCCGCTAGCATCTTTCTTTTCAATTCCAAAAAGCTCAACAAAAGCACCACGAGTTCCAGAACCTTCCTCACGGCTCAAAACATTGATTGCTTTTTTTGAATTCCATTTTCCAGCAGCAAAACAAGAAGTTCCGGTAACCAAAACCATTGCGATTCCAGCAATTTTCTTTAAACTGATTTTCATAATTTACCTCTTTATAAAAGATTCCCTCTTCGACTGCCTAAAATCTAAAAGAGTTTTGTAAACAAAGAGTGTAAATTATGTAAAATTAATGTTAAATAAAAAAAGACCTCGTGAATCCACGAAGTCTTTTGTCATTTCCCAGCTATTCTAGCGATCGCCACGAGAAGCAGCTCTCTGAGCTTTCTTCTTGTTAAGGAAATTTTTGTGTTCCAGAGTTGTTTTCTTCTGGTGAAGAACTGCAGAAGGTTTTACGAAATATCTTCTGTTCTTATATTCACGAACGATACCTTCGTTTTCAACCATCTTCTTGAATCTTCGGATAGCTTTTTCCAAAGGTTCATCGTCTCTGATGTTAATTGTAGCCATTTATAACTACTCCTACTTATAAGTATGTTTTATCATTATCCTAAATTCACGCAAACCTTTCAAGAGTAAAACACATAAAAAAAGAAAAAAAATCGTATACACTATACAAATTATATATTATAATCAGAATATTGGAAATGCCTGAACAGGCGGTTATCTCCCAAAACTCAATCGGTCAATACCGAAATTTGAATATGGGAGACTGCAAAGATGACGATTTACGAAATTATTTCGTTAGCTATTAATTTAACTATTCTACTTCTTGCAATCCTCTCTTACCTAAAAAATAAGTAGAGAAAAAAAATAGCCGCCAAGTCCCAAAACTAGCGCGGCTAATCAAACTAGTGGAGATACCCAAAAGTTCGGGCATTTCCTTTTTTCAATATATCATATCATTTTATATTCGTCAAATCAGAAATAGGCTTGTTGAAATTTGAAAATAAAAACCTAGTTTTTAAAATTGTCTGCAATTATGGAAAGAAGTTCAGTTTTTTGGGAAGAAAGAGTTTCGCATTTTTGAATCAAAGAATGATATTTTCTGGAAAGACGCAAATCTTCTTGTTCTTTTGAAGTGATTTTTTGATTTTGCGTTACCTGCGCGCCATTCACAAGATATTCCACACTTACGCCAAGTTCCGCCGCAATTTTTACAGCAGTTTCCGCAGACGGAGTGGAACCGCGTTCGAGTCCCAAAGAAAAATTGGAAAGACTGAATTCGCATTTTTTTGCTATATAAGTTCTAGTTTTTCCTAAAAATTCCAATTCTTCATCAACGCGTTTCCAGAAATCACTCATGGAAATTATTGTTTTTAATATTGTAAAGTTTTTCTAGCAAATATTTACAAAATAAAAACAATTTATGAT
>CAVIQW010000017.1:9190-42758 GCA_963644915.1 Paratractidigestivibacter sp. | reverse complement strand
AGAAATTTAAATAAATCACAGGATATTCAATCCAGTCTTTTTCCAACTTTTCCAGCGCAAGACCTGTAAAAAGTTCTTTTTTACCCAGAAAATATGCCTCAAGTGTGGATAAAAACAGGCTTTTTCCAAAACGCCGCGGGCGACTTAAAAAATATGGAGAATACGTTTGCGCCAAATCATAAACAAATGGTGTTTTATCCACATAGACATAATTATTTTTGCGGAGTTTTTCAAAACTCTGAATGCCGATTGGCAAAAATCTTCTGTTATTCATAGTTTTATTTAACCTTCCATCCCACAATGTTTTTTGCTGTCAAAGTTTACACCAGTTCTAAAAACTTCTCGGATATTAATAGAAGAAATTATAGCATGAGCGGTAAAAAAGATAAATTGAAAACAGAATTTTAAGAAGAGAAACCGCATTACAAAGTCTTAATTCTTACTACCCCGAACATTCAGTTTTAGCGTTTTTAGTCGGCGCGAATCATTGACTAAAATACAACATAATGAAAAAATATATCGTTATGAGTAAATACATTCTGGTTACTAGTGGAGTTTGTTCAAGTCTTGGAAAAGGTGTTGCATCTGCAACAATTGGTAGTCTTCTTGAAGGTTATGGCTTAAAAATCGCTATGATAAAATGTGACCCGTACATCAATCTTGATGCGGGAAACATAAGCCCCTTTCAGCATGGTGAAGTTTATGTTACAGAAGATGGTGCAGAAACAGACCTTGACCTTGGAAATTTTTCCAGGTTCACAACTGTTACAATCACAAGCGACAACTGCATAACGATTGGAAAAGTCTACGAACAAGTTATCAGAAACGAACGTGCAGGACGCTACAACGGACGCACTGTTCAGGTAATTCCTCATATTACGGATGAAATAAAACGAAGAATTTTTTCAATAGGACAAAAAACTCAGGCTGATGTTGTAATCGTTGAAATCGGTGGCACTGTCGGTGACATTGAATCAATTCCTTTTCTAGAAGCCGGCCGCCAGATGGTTCACGAACTTCCTAAAAATGATATTTGCACAATACATCTTTCATTGATTCCAGTAATTACAGGTGGCGAACTTAAATCCAAACCGACACAACATTCTGTAAAACAACTGCAGGAAGCAGGAATCCAACCAGACATCCTTCTTTGCCGCTGCGAAAAAGAAATTGAACCAGATATGCGAAAAAAACTTGCACTTTTCTGCAATGTTTCACCAAACGCAGTCTTTGCCTCTTCGAATGTAGAAAAATCAATCTACGAAATTCCGATTCTTTTCCACAAAGAAGAACTTGACGTAGCAATCGTCAAAAAACTTGCATTAAAAACAGACTCTGCAAATTCAAATATCCGGCAGTGGACAAATTTTATAAAAAAACTGAACGAAGATGGTCCAAAAACAACAATCGCAATCGTCGGAAAAAAAGATTATCTGGACGAATGTTTTAAATCGGTGCGCGAAGCACTTTTCCACGCCGCAGTAACATCTTTCGGTGCTCATCTTGAACTAAAAAAAGTTGATGCAGAATCCCTTGAAGGAACAGAAAGTATTTCTTCGGCTTTTGAAGGTGTTGACGGAATTGTAATTCCAGGAAATTACGGTCAGCGTGGCTTTCTTGGTCTTTTGAAAACCGTAAAATTTGCACGCGAAAACAACATTCCTTACCTTGGAATCGATGTCGGTATGCAGCTTATGGCAATCGAAACCGCGCGCACCTTGATTGGCTGGACAGATGCGGACAGCACAGAATTTATCCAGAATCCTGAACACGCAATCATCAGCCTTCCAGAAGAACAGGCTGGACTTTCTGTTGCAGGCTCTGAACAACTTGGCGCGCTTGGCGTAAAAATTGTAAAAGACACAAAACTTCATCAGGCTTACAAAAAACTTTCTGTTACAGAACGACACAGAAACAAACATACGTTCGACAAAAAATATTCAGAAATAATGAACCAAAACGGACTTCTTATTTCCGCAGTTGCCGAAGCTGACGACAGAATCGAAGCGTTTGAATGGCAAAATCACAAGTGGGGAATCGGAGTTCAGTATCACCCGGAATTTGTTTCTCGCCCGGCAAAACCGCACCCGCTTTTTACAGCATTTTTAGGAGCCACGCTGAACAAATAATGAGAAATCTGTTTTTGTTATTCGTTTCAATAATATTTTTCGCAAGTTGTTCTCTAAAATACGGCACAAACTATCAGGATGAAGAAAATGTGCCTGAATTTGTTTTTACCGACGCAAATTACAGTCGGTATGAAAACAACAAAAAAACGCTGAATCTTTCTGCAAGCAGGCTAGAGCAATATTCAGACGGAAAATCAATGTACGCAAAAGACGTGGAATTTCAAGTTATGGACAAAGAAGGCGAGCTTTTAACTCAAGGTTCTTGCAAGTTGCTTTCTTCAAACACAGACGACGAACAGTTTACTCTTTACGACAACATTGAAATAGAAAACAAAAAGGATGACATAAAAGTTTCCGCAGACACTTTACGCTGGAATGGCAAAACAGAACAACTTACAAGCAGCAGAAACGACACGGTAACCATCAAAAAAGGAAACACAACGCTCCAAGGCTCTGGTTTTTCAGCAAGCGGAGTAAGCAAAAAATTCCGCTTTAACGGAGTTGTAACAGGTCAATATATTTCAGAAGATGATGGAGAAAACGTTGAAGAAAAACAGTAAATCCACCGCCATTTTATCTCTTTTTCTGACCTCAGTTTTTACCACCGCAACTTTGAACGCTGAAAAAATAACTTTTTCGGCAAACAGTATGACTGGTGTTGTAGGCGACAAATCTGACTCAACAACCCTTTCCGGCGAGGCTTACGTTCTTACAGACACAATGGAAATTTTTGCGGACCAAATTGGACTTTCCGGAAACAATTTCCGATTCATCGAGGCACAGGGAAATATAAAAGGCAAAAACATGGAATCCGAACTTGAATTTACCTGCGAAAAACTAAAATATGACCGGGAAACAAAAATTGCAGAACTTTCTGACAACGTAAATTTAAAGGACACAAAGAACGACGTTAACGCCAAAGCCCAGATAATCGAATACAATCAGAACACCGACACAGCCGTAATGCAGATTGAAATTCAACTTACCCAAAAAGACAATGTTTGCACTGGAGCGTTTGCAGTTTACAGAAAAAACGACCAGATGCTTGAACTCCGCGGAAATTCGCAGATTAAGCAAGGGCAGGACACATTCCGTGCACAGCAAATCACCCTGGATTTGACTTCTCAGGAAATAACGCTGGACGGTCGCGTAAAAGGTTCAATAATCGACGAACAGAAATCTTCAAAAGACGAAAATTCAGAAACGGAAGAAAAATCAGAAAGCACAGAAAATCAAGAAAACTCTGGCTCTCAAGAAAACACTGATTCCGAAAAAGCACAGGAAGAAACTACAACCGAAAATCAGAATGAACAAAAATCTGAAGAAATAAAAAAATCAACCTTGCAGGAGAAATAAAAATGAACGAAACGCTCCACACGCTCAAGGCATTCAGCCTTTTTAAAAGCTTTGGAAAGAAAAAAGTTGTGCAGGGAATCGATTTTTCAATGCAGTCAGGAGAGGTTCTTGGTCTTTTAGGTCCAAATGGTGCCGGAAAAACAACAACATTTTATATGATTGTAGGATTTTACAAGCCGACCGCTGGTGAAATTTTTCTAGATGACGAACAAATCACTCCTCTTCCGATGTACAAACGCGCAAGAAAAGGAATTTCATACCTTCCGCAAGAGCCAAGCGTTTTTAAAAAACTTACCGTTGAAGAAAACATCTGGTCAATTCTAGAAACACGTTCCGACCTTTCAAAAACTGAAAAAAAACACCGCCTTGAACAACTTATCGACGAATTTGCGATTGAACGAATCAGAAAACAATATGCGTTCACACTTTCTGGCGGAGAACGCAGACGAACTGAAATTGCACGATCCCTTGCAGTTGAGCCAAAATTTCTTTTGCTTGACGAGCCATTCGCAGGAATCGACCCGATTGCCGTTGCTGATATCAAATCAATGATTGGACTTTTGGCAAAACGCGGAATTGGAATCCTAATCACCGACCACAACGTACGCGACACGCTTGAAATCACAGACCGTGCAATCATCGTAAATAAAGGACAGATTATGATTCAGGGAACAAAACAGGAAATAATTGACTCTGAACTGGCCAGAGAAATTTACCTTGGAAAAGATTTTTCAATGTAAGATTTAAATAAAATTCAGAAACTCAAAAACATTTTTCTACATATATATTGCTCTTCATTTGACAATCAATATCGCATATTTTATAATATGGTTTGAACTATTTCAAAAAATAGCGAGGAGATAAAAATGCCGAATATATTATTATTCATCATTCTCCCTATTGTTGGAATCGTTCTTGGATGGACAATTCGCTGGCTGTACGCCAGATTTCAACTATCTGCATCAGAACAAAAAGCAGAACGTGTAAAACAGGACGCAATTAAAGAAGCTGAAGCTCAGAAAAAAGAAATTTTGCTTAACGCAAAAGATGAACTCATTCGTGAACGTAACCAGCAAGAAAGAGAAAACCGTGAACGACGTGCCGAAGTACAACGCTACGAGTCGCGTGTAAACAAAAAAGAAGAACTGGTTGACCAGAAGTCTGCTGAACTTGAAAAAAGAGAAAAGGACTGCGAAGAACGCCTTAACGCAATGAAAAAGCGAGAGGCGGTTGTTACAGCCCAGGAAGAAGAATACCGCAAGGAACTTGAACGCATTTCTGGACTTTCAGCACAAGAAGCAAAGGAACTTATAATCAAGAACCTTGAAAACGATGCCCGCCACGACGCACAGGCTCTCCTGAACAAAATTGAGCAGGAAGCGCAGCTGACCGCAGAAAAAAAGGCTCGCGAAGTTCTTGTTACTGCAATCCAAAGAATTGCGCCAGAAACAACAAGTGACATTACCGTTACAACAGTTTCACTTCCAAGCGATGAAATGAAAGGACGAATAATCGGTCGCGAAGGTCGAAACATCCGTGCGCTGGAAACTCTTACTGGAGTTGACATTATCATTGATGACACTCCGGAAGCCGTTGTTATCTCTTGTTTTGATCCAGTAAGAAAGGAAATCGCAAAACAGTCTTTGGAAAGGCTTATTTCTGACGGACGAATACATCCTGCAAGAATTGAAGAAATTGTTCAGAAAGTGACACGCGAAATCCAGAACAAGATTTACGAGGAAGGCGAAAAAGCACTGTTTGATTTGGGAATCCACAATATGCCGACAGACGGAATCCGTGCGCTTGGACGCTTGTATTTCAGAACTTCTTATGGTCAAAATGTACTTTCACATTCAAAAGAAGTTGCGACTGTCGCTTCTATGATTGCCTCAGAAATTGGTGCAGACCGCGAACTCGCGAAACGGGCCGCAATTCTTCACGATATTGGTAAAGGTGCAGAAAACGACAGCGACCAGAACCATGCGGAAGTCGGCGCGGAAATGGCACGAAAAATGGGCGAGGATTCAAAAGTTGTAAACGCAATTGCAGCCCATCACAACGATGTGGAAGCCTCTACAATCGAAGCAATAATCGTTCAGATTGCCGATGCGATTTCTGCGGCACGCCCAGGAGCCAGACGAGAAACAATTGACAACTACGTAAAGCGTCTTGAAAACCTTGAGGCAATCGCCGAAGGCTTTGAAGGTGTTGAAAAAGCGTATGCAATTCAGGCAGGCCGCGAACTTAGAATTCTTGTAAACAACGAAAAAGTTGCTGACAATGAAGTAAAACAGCTTGCTTCCAACATTGCAAAACAAATTGAAAATGACCTGAAATACCCAGGAAGAATCAGAATAACAATGATTCGCGAAACAAGAATTATTGAATACGCAAGATAAATAAAAGGGATGTCTAATAAGTCAGAGACTTTGTGGTCTTTGAGATTATTAGGCATCCCCCTTTTTATTAGAAAACCATATTTACATAAAAAGCAAAAATATTGTCATAACTTTTTTCGCCACGAGGCATCAGGCGGTAATAAAATCCCAGTGCAGGCAAAGTCTTTTTGTCCGAATTGTGCAAAAAGTCATATTCAACACCAATCCTAAAGCCGTTTCCCCATGCACTTGATTCCACAACACTGAGTTTTTTATAAGAACCGTCTTCATTTAAAATTTCTTCATCGATAAAATCAGTTCTTGCACCCAAAGCATAGGCAAGGCTGCCGTTCAATCCCCCGAACCCGGGATAAACTTTTATTCCAGTCCAAAAAGCATAATCAAGATGATTTGAATGTTCACTTTTATCCCAATTTAAATCACCAATCAAATCATACCCAAAAAGAATTTTTAGCGGTGTGCCAACTTTTAATGAAATATCTCCGTTACTTCCAATCACAACCCGGTTTTTATAAGGCGAAGAAGTGTCGCCGTAAACAGGAATACCAGTAACAAGCCCGAAATCAAATCCGACAATTTTATTTTCTGCAAAAGCGAAAGAAAAAAACAACATCAAAACCAAAAGCAAGCATCTTTTTTTTGCACGATTATTCACAATCCTTTTATTCATAATCTTATTATCGGAAGATTTTTATTTCTTTTAAAATAAAAAAGCGGATGCCTAAAAAGTATCTGTTCTATCATCTTGAACTTTTTAGACATCCGCCATTTGTAGAAAAACTATAAATTAGTCATTCAATGCCAGCAATGCACCAAGAATCACACAATGACCGGCAAGAGAGTACCACCATTCAAGTTTGCTGATTTCAAGATTTCCGTTCAAGAAATCCATAAGAACTATAGCAACAATCCAAACAATGATTACAATCCAACCAAGAATATTGTCAAACTTGCCAAATTTATCGCCAGCAAAACATTCTACAACAAGAAGAATACCTGCAAGTAATTCGACTACGGCAAAAACAAGTCCGATTGCCTTTCCAGCATCACCGTTAATAAGGTGAGTCAAAGCTTTGTATGCGTCGTCTCCGCCCTTTCCTGAAAGAGCCCAGATACCAGCAACAGCAAGCATAACGCCCAAAGCAATCTGAAGAACAAGTCTACCAATCGAAATAGCAGATTTTTTAGCCATTTTTTTACCTCCAAAAATATTTGCTCTAATGAACAATTAAATTATATATCACAAGATTCTGGCTGACAAGAAAAAAATATTTAATGTTAACAATCCATAATATATTCAAAAAAAGGCTATTTAAAAAGAACCCTAAAAGTTTGGAAAATGATTTTTATTTCCTGAGAAAATTTAAAGCCGACAGTTTCGCCTTCTTCCTCAAGATTTTCTTGTTGCCGGATTCGCCACTGCTCAAGGTTTTCATCCTCGCCTTCTTTTTGAGCCATTCCCCACGTAATTTCATTAAAAGGCAAAATATTTACAGACTCAATTTCAATAACCGCCCGCGGATTGTTTCCACGGTCAAAAACAAGATACAATTCCCCAGAAACAGGAAGAGGCTCTCCATCTATAGAATACGATGCAAAAGTTGAAAAAATCGCTGTTCGCCGCCCAGAAAGAATATTTGCAATCTGCGCATCATTCGTAAAGCCAGCAGACTCAAAAGTCAAATCTCCGGCACATTTTGAATCTGGATCTGCACCAGTTTCATCAATAAATTTTTGCCAAAATTCGTCAGCAGAAGATAAAGCCATATTTTCCTTCTATCTATTACGTTTCAACATTAAAACAAACGCTATCACAAAAAATATGTCTGGCAGCGCTGTAAAAATCAGGGTAAAAAGCGGAACTCCAAAAACAACGAGCGAGTCTGAAGAAATTATTCCTAAAGCCAAAAGAATTTCGTAAACAACACCCGCATATTTTGCAACAACCCCAACAACAAGGCACATCCAGACAACATCTTTGGTTTTTGACCACAACAAGATTGAGCAAAATGCGGCAATTCCGCCCAAAATCAGTTTTACTGCATATAAAATCATTTGAGGCTGCGTCATTACAAAACCTCGAACGGATTATTTTTTAGTTTTGTAAAAACACCTTTATCCGCACCAAAAGGAATAATCGATGGACTTAAAAAATCAGGGTTCACAACTAGTCCGCAGTCAAGACAATGCAAAACAAAAGGCTTGTAATTTTCTTTATTAACTTTAGAAAAAAGGTATGGACCTTTTCGTTCCCAGTATTTTGTAAGAATTTTGTCATACAAAAACCAGTCTTTTTCTGAACGAAACTGAAGTTCTGCAATAAGATTATAAATTGAACGTGCAACCGCGGCATAAAGCGGTGCAGGCAACTTTTTTCCAAAAGAAAAAACAGAGCCACGTTCTATTGCTTTTTTTACACAATCTGGTTTTACCGCAACAAAATAAATTGGTTCAGCCCAAGGCAACGGCGGTTCAAAAACAATTGAATCAATTTCTGACCAGTTTATTTCAGCAGAATTCCACGGTCGGTAAAAATTCGTTCCCATTGGCGAAATTGAAAGCGCAACCTTAAAAGCTTCTTCTTTTGAATAATAAACAAAAATTTCTCGTTCAGAAGCAAACAACTCCTGAACCGCCTTTTTTGTTCGGTACGGAAAATCAGTTTCAAAACTTCCAGCAATTCCACGGCTAAGAACATTTTTAAGCATTGTAAACGCAGAACCACCTTCCCAGCCAAGAATTGCACGCCCATTTTCCTGAAACATATCAACAAGCCGAACACCTTTTGCTGTGTACAAAAAGCATTTCTTTGCACGTTTTACAGTGCCGAATCTTGAAGAAATTTCCGAAAACAAAAAATCTATATCTGACATTCCACTTCCATTCTTGAAAAAATTACAGTTCTGCAAGTTTTTCGTTTATCATCTTTGTAGCTTGCCCTGGATTTGCCTTGCCATGAGATTCTTTCATAACCTGCCCCATAAGCCAGCCTACAACATTTGTCTTTCCCCTCTTAAAATCTTCAATTGCCTTTGGATTTGCAGAAAGAACTTTATCAACAATCGCTTCGATTGCACCAGCATCGCTTACAACTTCCATTCCTTTTTCCTTGATAATCAAAGAAGGCATTTTATTTGTAGCAAGCATTTCGGCAAAAACATCTTTTCCCTGCTTTGAAGTAATTTTCTTTTCTTCAAGAGCGTCGGCAAGTTCCGCAATATGTTTTGGAGTGATTTTTACATCATTTATCGTCTGCTTATTTTCGTTCAAAACCGCAAGAAGCTCAGCAATTATAAGATTTGCAACACGCTTTGGACTTTTTGAAGAATCCGCCGCCTCTTCAAACCACAAAGAAAGGTCGCGTGTGCTTGTAAGAACTTCTGAATCAAACTGTGTAAGACCAAATTCTTCCTGAAAACGAACTCTTTTCTGTTCTGGAAGTTCGCCAACCTGCTCGCTCGCTTTTTCAACAAGTTCAGTACTTACTGTAAACGGCTTAATGTCCGGCTCAGTTGTAAAGCGGTAGTCAACGAAAGAATTCTTTGTACGCATAATTTGAGTAACGCCTTTATCTTCATCCCAGTTCATTGTATTTTTAAATCCTGGGTTGAATTCCTGGCGGTCCTCAATAAATTCTTTAAGCTGACGCTGCGCTTCGTACGCACAAGCTTCGCGGATTGACTTAAACGAGTTCAAGTTTTTGATTTCAGAAATCGGAGTGTGGTAAAGTTTTCCGTCTTCCCATACGTTAAGGTTTATGTTTGCATCGCAACGCATATTTCCTTCTTCAAGGTTACCTTTTGTTACTTTTACATAGCGAAGGATTTCCTGAACAGTCTGCATAAACAAAGCCGCCTCTTCTGGACTAGTCATATCCGGTTTTGTTACAATTTCAATAAGAGGAGTTCCACAACGGTTGTAGTCAATGTAAGAATGGTTTCCTTTTAAGTGAAGAGATTTTCCAACGTCTTCCTCAAGGTGAATGCGTTCAATTCTGACACGTCGGTATTTTCCGTCAACAATGCAGTCTTCGCCAATGAAATTTTTTGAACGGAATTTTTCGCCACCTGGCTGTTCATCTTTTGGATAATGAATCAACGGAAGATCTACAAAACCGTCTGTACAAAGCGGCAAATCGTACTGCGTAATCTGATAGCCTTTTGCCAAGTCTGGATAAAAATAATGTTTTCGGTCAAATTTTGTAAAACGCGCAATATCACAGTTCAAGGCAAGCCCTGCAACCGCTCCAAGTTCAACATAACCTTTAGAGATTCGTGGCATAGCTCCAGGAAGTCCAAGACAAACAGGACAAACACGAGTATCAGGCATTCCGCCATAACGGTTCTCGCAGGCACAGAATGCTTTTGTTTTTGTAAGAAGTTGAGTGTGGATTTCGCATCCGATTACAATTTCATATTTATCAATAGCCATATTTTTTTCCTACCACTTATTTTTTGTTTGGAATTCCACATTCTAGATGATCGTTTTCCCAAACCTGAGCAATCTGAAGCAATTTTGCCTCGCTGAACATAGGTCCCGCAAACTGCATTCCAACCGGCATATTATCAGAGTTTCCAGCCTTACCAGCAGGAACGTTAATGGAAGGAATACGTGCAAGATTTACAAAAACTGTATACATATCGCTCAAATACATTTCAAGAGGATTGTCTACTTTTTGACCAAGCTTGAATGCTGGAGTTGGGCAAGTAGGACAAAGAACAATGTCGTAGCTTTCAAAAAGTTTTGCCATTTCTCGCTGAATTCGGGCGCGTACTGTCATTCCTTTTTTATAAGTATCTCCAGAAAACTGCTCTGAAAGAACATAATTTCCAATAACGATTCGTCGCTTTACTTCCGGTCCAAAACCTTCTGAACGAGTATCACCAAAAAGTTCATCATAACCATGACCATTGTCAACGCGCGCACCGTAACGGATTCCGTCAAAACGGCTTAAATTTGAAGCCGCCTCCGAAAGCGCAATAACGTAATAACTTGCAATAGAAGCATCAAGAACCGGTAAGTCAACTTCATCAATTTTAGCACCTTTTGACTCAAACCATTTTCTTGTATTGTCAAAAACTGCCTTTACATCAGAATCAAGACCTTTTGTTTCAAGAAACTGCTTTGGAATAGCAACTTTTAATGAACCCATATTTTTGTATGCTTCAAGATTCTTAAGTTTTTCTGTTTCTGGAAGATTTGCGGAAGTGTCGTCGTAAAAATCTTCGCCAGCCATTGCCGCCAGCGGAATCGCAATATCAGAAGGCGTATGCCCCATAATTCCAACCTGATCAAGGGAAGAACCGTAAGCGACAACACCCCAGCGCGACAAAACGCCATAAGTCGGCTTTAAACCATAAATTCCGCAGTAAGAGGCAGGCAGACGAACAGAACCGCCAGTTTCTGTTCCAAGCGAGAACAACGCTTGATTTGCGCTTACAGCCGCGGCCGAACCACCGGAAGAACCGCCCGAAACATACTCGCGGTTGATAGGATTTCTTGTTGCTCCATAAGAAGAATATTCTGTTGAAGAACCCATCGCAAATTCGTCCTGATTGCAACGGCCAAGAGGAATTGCCCCGGCGGCTTCAAGACGGTTTATAACCGTTGCATTGTACGGAGCGGTGTAGCCCTGAAGAATCTTTGAGCCACAGGTAAGTTTGTGTCCTTTTGAACTGATATTGTCTTTATTTGCAAAAGGAATTCCCAAAAGCGGCTTTTTTTGAAAAAGTTCTTCAAGTTTTCCCTGATTTTTTGCGGCTTGAATTTCTTTGTCTGCTTCTTCTGCCTTTAAAATTGCATCGCTATAAAGTTCCAGGAAGGCGTTCAGCGGTTTTTCAGAAGCTTTGTCATTTTCAAAAGTTTGAACCGAATCTTTTACAAGATTAACGCTGGTTGTTTTTCCCGACTTTAAGGCTTCAACAGTTTCTTTTATTGTGTACATAATTTTTCCTTCAGAATAATGGGGTTTTAGGGGCGTTGCCCCTAGGAGAAGGGGTAGTTTGCAACGAAGTGCAAACGAGGGGAAGACTTTCCCCGCCTGATATTAAGCACCCTCGCCAAGAACTTTTGGAACCTGGAAATATCCGTCCATAAATTCATCTGTAACTTTTTTCACATCGGAAATATCAAGCCCTGGCACAACTGTATCGTCACGAAGTTTTTCAACTGCTGTAGAAGGATATGCATCGTACGGATTTTCGCTGTCATCGTATTTTGAAAGAATATCGAAATATCCGACAATTTCATCAACCTGTTTTTTTAAGGTTTCAAGATTTGTGCTTTCCGGGGAAAGGCGCGAAAGATAAAGGAGATTGTTCAACGTCTCCTCGTCAATTTGTTTGTGAGTACTCATAGATTTATTATAAAAAAAAACTGCCGCTTATACAATAAAATTAAAGTGCAAAAAAAACTAATCAGTCTTTTATAATGTCAAGTTTTTTGCCTTGATATTCCGGCATAAACTTTTTGCGTTCGCCATTTTCAAACTGAACTTCAATCACAACCTCACCGAAATCCGCGTCACTTTTGATAATTTGGCCGTAACCGTAATCATCGTTGTAAAGTCTGACACCTTTTTTCCATTTTTCAAGAAGCGCGGCTTTTGGAGAAAGAGAGTTTTCTTGACCGGAAGAATTTGCATTTGAAAAAGAAAGCGGAATCCGCCCCATAACATTAAAAACATCGCCTGCCTCAAAAAGAAAACGGCTAGGCATCATCGGCTGCGTTTTTCCGTACAGGCGACGCATTGCACAACTGGTGATATAAAGTTCATTTTTTGCCCGCGTAATTCCAACGTAAAAAAGGCGGCGTTCCTCTTCCAGTTCCTCGCCAACTTTTTCTTCGCGCGGAAAAATTCCATTTTCAAGACCAGTTATTATAACGCGGTTAAATTCAAGCCCCTTTGTATTGTGCAGAGTAATCAAAGTTACAGCATCCGCAGAATCATCGTTTTGTTCGGCAAGAGTTCTGTCCAATTCGATTGTATCCAAGAAATCCAGCAGCCCACGGCGTGAAAAAGGATAAGGAACTGCGCTATTAACCAATTCCTGCAGGTTCTGAATACGGTTCGTTCCGTCAATCTCATCCTGACTTTTGTGGTATTCATCAAGTCCAGACTCTTCAATAACACGCTGAATAAAAACTGAAAGTCGGGCAAAATCTTTTTCTTCATTTTTTAAGGCAGAACCCGGCTCCGCAACATTCCCCGAAACCGCAGAATTTCCAGCCTCCCCGACAGAAACCGAAGAAATCGCCTTTTCCGCAAGCAAATCCATCTGAAAATCTTCCGGCAACGCCTTTGAACTTTCATCAAGTTCGCCCTGAAGTTTCCTCATTATTGAACAAAAATCCTTAAGCCCTTCCTTTGCCTTTTTTGACAAAGTTTCAGCGCAATTTTCGGCCGCATCCAAAAGGTTCAAGTTTTCAATCAAAGTTCCAACAGAAGAATATGCGGCGGAAACAATTTTTTCCTGCGATTTTTCGCCAACGCCACGGACAGGTTTATTCACAATGCGGGCAAACGCAAGCTCGTCGCGCGGATTCACCAAAAGCGAAAGGTAACTCAACGCATCCTTTATTTCTTCCCGCTCATAAAATTTCAGCGAGCCGACAACAGCATAAGGAATTTTTTTGTGTAAAAACTCAGTTTCCAGCCCAAGCGACTGCGCGTTCGTTCGGTAAAGCACGGCAAAATCACTGTAACGCGCCTTTTGAGTTTCAACCGCTTTCTGAATCAACTGCGCGCAGAGCTCAGCCTCTCGATCCTGATTTTCAAGGAAGACAAGAACTGGCAGAGCCCCTTCGCCACGGGCAGCCACAAGCGTTTTTCCAAGGCGGTCAGTATTATTTGAAACAACCGCATCCGCTGCCGCAAGAATTTTTCCAGTCGAACGATAATTCCTTTCCAAACGAATAATCTTTGTTCCTGGAAAAAGATTTGGAAACTGTAAAATATTCTGCACTTCCGCACCACGAAATTTGTAAATAGACTGGTCATCATCACCGACAACGCAAACATAAGTCCCAGAATTTTCCTTAACACCGCTCAACGCCTGCAAAAGCCGGAACTGCGCCACATTCGAATCCTGATATTCATCAACCATAACAACACGAAATCTGTGCCGCATTTGGTTACGGATTGTCTCATTTTTTTCAATAATCTGAACCGGACGCATTATCAAATCGCCAAAATCCGCGTTTCCTGTCGCCCTAAGCCGCTGTTCGTAGGCAGAATAAATTTCCGCAAGTTTTCCGTCCTTGTCAAATTCAGAAAGATTGTCATTCGGCGAAAGGCAATAATCTTTGCAAAGCGAAATTTTATGAGCCGCAAGATTCGCCTGCTTTTTTGTCATTCCTGGAACAGCTTTCATTATCAGCGAAGCAGAATCATCATCATCGTAAACTGTAAAGTTCGGATCAAGCCCCGCCTCCTCCGCATAACGACGCAAAAACCACGCACCAAAAGAATGAAAAGTTTTTATCTGAGCCTGCTCCGCAAGAGGTTCCAGATTTATCGCACGCTCTTTCATCTCGTTCGCGGCCTTTTTTGTAAACGTAACCGCAAGAATTGACCACGGCTGAACATTTTCGTGCTGAATCAAATACGCAATTTTTGTTGTAATCACGCGAGTTTTTCCCGAACCCGCACCAGCCAAAATCAGCAAAGGCGAACCAGAATGTGTAACCGCTTCAGTCTGTTCAGGATTCAGTGACTCAAGATATTCAAATGCCATTTTCTCTTCCTTTTTTGGGCGCAAAATTTTAGGAATCAATTTTTTCTGTGGCATACGTCAAAGTTTCTTTGCCAGAATTTTTGTTATTTTTGTTATCTCTGTTCAATTCAGAATCGCATACAAAAATAGCATCAAGGTCAACATCACTACTCGCCTCAACTCTGACTTTCACAAAACGCCCCGGCTTTACCAGTTCACTTTGATTCCCAAATTCTTTTTCGTAACGCACAACAACTGAACCGTCAACTTCCGGTGCCTGAAACCACGCCCTGCCAATCGCAAGACCTTCGTCACCTTCAACAATTTCTTCTATTAAAACGTCATATTCTTTGCCAACTCTAGCCGCAAGGTGTCGCTTTGTAATTTCCGCCTGAACTGCAACAAGCTCATCCGCCCGGGTTTTGGCAACATTCGCCTTTACACGTTTTTTCATTGAATATGCAGGGGTGTCCTCTTCACGGCTGTACGGAAAACAGCCCGACCAGTCACTTTCAAGTTTTTTTAAGAATTCAACAGTTTCAAAAGCTTCCTCATCAGTTTCACCCGGAAAACCTGTTAAAAACGTAGTACGCAAAGTTGCGTCCGGCAATGCCGCACGAATATCAGAAGCAAGACTCAAATATTCAGAAGCACTTCCTTTACGGTTCATTTTGTGAATAACATTTTCGCTTCCACTCTGAAAAGGAATATCAAAATACGGCAAAAGCCTTTTATCTTTTTTCATAACATCAAGAATATCCCGGTTAAAATGATCCGGATGGATGTAAAGCGGACGCACAACAAATTTTCCAGACAACGCAGAAATCATTTCCAAAAGTTTTGCCAGCCCAGATGAATCCTCTGTTCCCAAATTTCTGCCATTTTCCCATTTTGGCAAATCAAGGCGACCAGTTCCAAAAACATTGTCGTTTTCACCAGTTCCATATGCCGCCAAATCCTGCCCAATAAGATTAAATTCAACGACGCCCTGCGAATACAAATCTTTTATTTCATTTATAATGCTCAACGCAGGGCGGCTTCTAAGTTCTCCGCGGATAATAGGGATTGCGCAAAACGAGCAATGGTTAGAGCAACCTTCTGTAATTTTTATAAAAGCACTTCCCTGGTAAGAAAGCAAAACACGGCGTTCACCAACACAAACACCTTCCTGCTTATATGTTTCAACAGGACGCTCGCCTTTTAGCATTGCCTTTACAGTTTCATCAATTTTATCAAGATTTCCGTTTCCAAAAATTGCGTCGGCTTCCGGCAACTGCTCTTTCAATGCAGCCGCATAACGTTCAGCCAAACAACCTGTAAGTAAAATTTTTGCATTCGGATATTGATTTTTTGCAGAATAAACAGCCTCTAGGGATTCTTTTTTTGCAGATTCAATAAATCCGCATGAATTAACGATTATAAAATCCGCCTCAGACGCATCAAAAGTCTGCTCCATTCCAAGATTAAGCATCCGGTTAATGATAAGTTCGCCATCAACCTGATTTTTTGCACATCCGTGCTGATCTATAAAAAATTTAATCAAGTTCAATTACCACCAGCTTGTACTTTCCGTCCGTGTCCTTTATCCACTTGATGTCTTCCGCCAAAACCTGTCCCGCTTTTCCAATTCCCAAATCGTAAGTCTTTGCATCCGCAACAATACCAAACTTAACAGTATTGCAGTTAGACATCCAAAGACGGACACCGTTATTTGCCGTGATTGTGGCAACCTCTCCGCTTGTAAAGTATGCTTCAACCGCATCTCTACGGTCAATTTTATAGCGGAATTCACAAGCACCACGGAAACTGGCATTAATCGTAAACGGATAAGCACGATTGTCTTCAAGGATAACAACTTGCTTATATTTTGTTTCAACTTCGGTGGCAAGCGGAATTTCATCCTGACTCACTGCCGAAATATAAGCACCTTCACTGCGCTTTAAAATTCTAACTTCAGCACCACGAGCTTCGTTTGTCGCAGAAATATCAGAAACGTAAACAATCAAATCTGTGTTTGAATCACCGTCAACATCAAGTTCAGATTCTTCCGCCAAATCTGTGTACAAAGTCCCAACCGGACACTGCAATCCAAACTGCGAAAGGGTATCACTGACGGTAAGCACAACCTGCCCCTGAACCCCCGGAAAAATTATCTGATCGCCTTTATAAAGCCGTGTAGACAAAGCCTTGTCTGAAAGTTCATATTTTTTTGAAGTATTTTCCTTATCAAGCACAACATCTTCAGTTGTCGCATTTTTTTTCTTAATAATAAAAATAAGAAGAACCGCAAAAATCGCTATGACAAAAAGACCAATTCCACAAGAAATCAACGGCCAAAAATACGCAGGCTTTTCATGCACATAAAGATTTTCAGGAACTGGAGATTCCTGAAGTTTTTTATTTTTGTACAAAGTCAAAACAGTTTCTGGATTTACGCCAAGATATTCAGCATAGTTCCGCATAAATCCCTGCATATACGCTTCGCCTGGAAAAGCACTGTCATCCTCTTCTTCCAAACCTACAACATAAGAATAAGTGATAGAAGTTTCGCGGGCAGCAGTTTCCCTGTCAATATTCTTTAATTCGCGCGCCTTTTTTAAAATTTCTCCATAGCTATCCATTAAACTTACTCCGAAAACAAAAAGTTATTGTAATTGTTTGCAGATGACGGAGGATCATAAATAAAACGCTGATCAGAAATATCAGAATTTATTTTATATCCCGTAAAATTAAAAACAAAAGTTTCCCCATGAGAAGTTGCTGCTTCAACACGGCGGATTAGTTTTGTTTCTGCATTTATTGCAAGTTTAATATAGCGGAAAGATTCAGAAGAATTTCTTCTAGAAAGAATAAGCTTTATAACTTTTTCCGAAGAACCTTCTTCAAGCAAAACTGGTTCTTGACCCACTTCATAAGCCACAACATAATAACGGCTCAAAAGAGAAAGCCCCTGTGCCGTATTTAAATTCGCCGCATTGCCAGAACCTTCTGATTTAACAGACTGCTGAAGAACCGCAGCCTCTTCTGGAAGGTAAACTGTGAGCATATCACCGTTAAAAACAATAACCTGATCTGCTGGAGAAGTAAAATCCATACGCAGCAAATCCGGTTTTTTATATGAAACTTTTCCAGCCATATCACGCTTGTCCGCACGGATGTCAAAGTCAGCCTCATAATCCTTTAAAGTCGCATAATATTCTGAAACAGTCTTAAAATATGCACTTGCAGTTGTAATCGCCTGTGAAGAAGCCACCGATGAAAACAATAAAAAAACAATAGCACCAGCGGCAAATTTCGAGTATTTTTTCATAAGTTTTATTTTATTATAAGTAAATAACGCGGTCAAGTAAGAGGAGCGGCAAGCTCATCACAATGTTTTGCACCGTTCACAATATCATAAAATTCCTTGCCATCCATAGTTTCTTTTTCCCTAAGACGGTCAGAAATATACTCCAGCAAATCCTTATGCTCTTCAAGAAGCTTTAAAACATACTCATAACGTTCTTCCATAAGTTTTGCAATTTCATTGTCAATATAATTCTGCGTTTCCTCACTGAATTCACGCACAAGATTTGGATCGCCGCCCCGATTTCCAAGAACGCCTTTTCCAAGTGTCATATTCTTGAATTTTTCGCTCATTCCGTAATCAACAATCATCTGCTTAAGAATATCTGTTGCACGTGCAATATCGTTCGAAGCCCCAGTAGAAATATCACCAAGAACAATCTGCTCTGCGGCGCGTCCACCGAGCAATGTATCAACCTCGTTCAGCATATCTTTGCGTGTAAGAGCAAATTTTTCCTCTTTGTCGCGGTACTGGGTAAATCCGCCAACACCATTTGACCTAGGAACAACAGTAATTTTATTAACCGGCGGATAATCTGGCGTAAACGCACCGACCAAAGCATGTCCTGTTTCGTGAACAGAAGTAAGCCTAAGCTGCTTATCCTTATCTTTTCTTGTCTTCTTTTTAAGTCCAATGCTGACCTTATCGATTGCGTCGTTAAAATCTTCCATTGTTACAAGTTTGCGTCCATTTCTAACTGCAAGAAGAGCGGCCTCATTCACAACATTGGCAAGATCCGCACCAGCAAAACCGCTTGTTCCATGAGCGATAGAAACAAAATCAACGTCACCTGCAAGTTTTACGTGTTTTGCATGGATTCTAAGAATCGCCTCACGTCCTTCAACATCTGGTCTTTCAACAGGAACTTGACGGTCAAAACGCCCCGGACGAAGCAAAGCAGGGTCAAGAATATCTGCACGGTTTGTGGCCGCAAGAATAATCAAGCCTTTTTCATTTTCAAAACCATCCATCTCAACCAAAAGCTGATTCAAAGTCTGTTCACGTTCATCGTTTCCGCCACCAAAACCGTTCACACGGCTTTTTCCAAGAGCATCGATTTCGTCAATAAAAACAATGCAAGGCGCTTTTTCACGAGCCTGCTTAAAAAGGTCTCGAACTCGGCTTGCTCCAACGCCAACAAACATTTCAACAAAGTCAGAGCCTGAAATACTGAAGAACGGAACACCAGCCTCGCCTGCAACAGCACGTGCAAGCATTGTCTTTCCTGTTCCCGGAGGTCCAACAAGCAGAACACCTTTTGGAATTTTTCCACCAATTTCTGTGTACTTTTTTGGAGATTTCAAGAAATCAACAACTTCAACAAGTTCTTCTTTTGCCTCATCAACGCCAGCAACATCCGCAAAACGAGTCTTTACCTGACCTTCCTCAACGGCCTTTGCCCTAGAGCCACCAGCACCAAAAATGCTTCCCATTCCGCCGGAACTTCCGCCCATCTTTTTGAACAGGATAAACCAAATTATCACAAAGAAAATAATCGGACCGGCAAGAGATATAAGCATTGAAATAAACGCGTTGTTCTGCTTTGTAACAAATTTATAAGTAACTTTTTTTTCGTCCAAAAGTTCAATAAATTTTGTAAGAGGATAACCGCTTGCCTTGTAGACTGGACGGTTTTCGTGGGATGCAACTTCCTGCGCAAAAACTCGGAATCCTTTTTCTTCCTTTGTATTTTCAACAGGAGCAATGATTTGCGGTCCATATCCAAGATAGTAATTTTCACCAACTTCTACTTCAACAATTTGACCATTAAGAACCATTTCCCGGAATTTTGAAAAATCAACTTCCGAAACAGAAAATTTTCCAGGAAAATTCAACTGAACAATCGTAAGACAAACCAGAAGCAAAAGCAAAAATCCCAAAAACGAAAAATTCTTCTTGGGTTTCTTATTTCTTTTTTTATTGTTTTTATTGTTGCCCGGCTCTTCCAGTTTAAAGAAACTGTACGGGTCAAAATCATTCATATCGTCTTTTTTTGAACCATTATTTTTGCTCATCAAAAATCCTTATCAGCCTTGACTTTGAATAATACATCAATCAAATCAATTCTATCAAAATATTCTTCCTATTAATATACGAACTATTGAGCAAATTGTCGATAAATTTTAGTTTTTTAGTAAAGTTTTTTTTTCAGTTTCCGAAAATGAAAGAGATTTACTGGATTTTTCCAGGGAGGTAAAATTTATGGCATTTAATCAGGCTTATTCTGCATATCAAAAAACAAACGTTACAACCGCCAGCCAAGGAAAACTTGTTGTGCTTTTGTACGAAGCCGCTGTCAAAAAATTAAATTCCGCGCTTTCTCTGATGGATTCAGACGGAAACCTAAAACCTAGCGACATTGAAAATTTTACAAAACAGATTCAAAAAGTTCAGGCAATAATCACAGAACTACAGGTTTCGCTTGATATGGAAAAAGGTGGCGAAATTGCAAAAAATCTTATGTCGCTTTACATATATTTTAACAACGAGCTTACAGACGTAATTTTTAAACACTCAAAAGAAAAAATTGAATTTGTAGTAAACAAGATGAATGAACTTCTTGAAGCATGGAGGACGGCTTCAAACAGCGTTGCAAATGCACCGGCAAACACATCATTAAGAGAATCAATGCTGGACATAACTGGCTAAAACCAGCAGACCGCGGGAGGAAATTATGGCAGAACTTACCGACGAAGAATTGAACGAAAGAGTAGCAATTTTAAGAAGATTTAGAACCCTTCTTGAACAGCAGCGAAAAAAATTTCAGGAATATCTGAATGTCCTTGAAAAACAGGAAAACGCAATCTCTACAGAAGACACAAATGCGATTATCAGCCATGCGGAACTTGAACAGCAAGTTGTGGCAGGAATCAAAAACCTACAGAAAGTAATTGTTCCGATGTCTGAAATGTATAAATCTTCTGCAAAAAACGCAGATTCAGAAAGCGACAAATCCGTTGAATCAATCCAGAACGAACTGAAAAAACTACAGGGAAAAGTTCTTGAGCAAAACCAGAAAAACCGCGAACTTTTGAAAAAACATCTTGTGCAAATCCGAAGCCAGATTGAAAACTTTAAGAATCCGTACAAAAAAAACAGAAGTGTTTACGCTTCGGCACAAAATGCGCACGGCTCTTTGATTGCAGTTGAGGTATAAAATCATAAAGTTCAAGTTTTTAAAACAAAAGAAATAAAAGCGCAGGCGGATTTACAATTTGTGAAGATTTTTGGGATTGTACCAATTAAAATGCGGAGCAAATTGGAAATCCAAAGTGAGCAACTTTTCTGAATTTTTAAAAACTTGAACTTTATTTTTAAAACATTTAGAGCGTTATTATGGAAGAAATTGCGATTATTGTGGCTCTTGCAAAAAACCGTGCCATTGGCAAAAACGGAAAAATTCCGTGGAAAATTCCTGAGGAAAGCGAACATTTTAAGAACACAACGATGGGTGGCGCGGTTATTTTTGGAAGAAAATCCTTTGAAGAAATTGGAAAACCGCTGCCAGGAAGATTTAACGTTGTTATTTCCACTACAAAAAATTTTGATTATTTAAATTCTGGGGAAGAAACAAAAAATGCGCCAAAAATAAAAACGGCAGATTCGCTGGAAAAAGCAATTGCACTATGCAGGGATGAAGGTTTTTTAAAGATTTTTATTTGTGGCGGAGAACGGATTTACCGGGAAGCTCTGAAAAAAAATCTTTGCGGAAAACTTATTATTTCCAAAATCAGCGAAAATTTTCCATGCGACACAAAAGGTGCGGATGCATTTTTTCCAGAATTTAATAAAAACGAGTGGATTTTAGAAAAAACTGAACCGCACAATTTTTTTACGGTTTTTTATTACCAGCACAAATAAAAAAAATCCTAAAAAAAACGACTGACTCCCGGAATGCGGCAAGGATAGTAGACCCACCGCAGGTGTTCCGAAGCGAAAGCGTAGGAATGTAGGCGAAAGTCGGAAGGTCGAATAGCCTGATTTTTGGGAGTTTGTTGCAGACAAACTCCCGAAAAGCCGCCCATAAAAGAATTTTTCTTTTGCCCTGATTGAAGCAATTCATTAAAATCAAGGTATGAAAAAAAATAAAATCCTTTTTGCTTTGATTTTTGTGGCGATTTTGGGTTGTGGCTCATATTTTTTGTTTTTTGAAAAAAAGCCTGCCTTGGTGTCGTACAAAACTTTTTACAGCGAAGTTTCAGAAGGAAAAATTTCTGAGGCGACAATTTTTTCAGACAAAATAGAATTTAAATATTCTGGTGGCGAAAATGTTTTTTCAACAGAGAACCCGGACTCGCCAAATTTGAAAGAATTTCTTCTATTAAATGACGTTCGTTTTAAGGAAGAAAAAGATTTTTCTGAAATAATTTCCACTATTTTGGATGTTATTTTTTACGTGATATTTTTTGCGGTGATTATTTTTGCGTTCAGAAAATTTATTTCCCCGAACACTTTTAAGACTGTTCACAAAACTGGTGTAAAATTCAGCGACATTGTTGGAATGGAAAATCTGAAAAAAGATATGATTCAGATTGCCGACATAATGAAAAATCCCGCAAAATATAGGGAAAAAGGAATAAGAATGCCAAAAGGAATTCTTTTAGAAGGTGCTCCAGGAAATGGAAAAACGCTTTTTGCCCGTGCGTTGGCTGGTGAGGCAAAAGTAAACTTTATTCCGGCAAAAGCAACAGATTTTGAAAGTATGTTTATGGCTATCGGTCCGGCAAAGGTAAAACTTCTTTTTGCAAAAGCCAGGCGGCATACTCCTTGTATTGTTTTTATCGATGAATTTGACGGAATTGGAACAAAAAGGAATTATTCTGGCTCTGCGATTGAAACTGAAAACACAAGAATTGTAACAGCCCTTTTAAATGAACTTGACGGATTTACTCCGCACGACGGAATTCTTGTTCTTGCCGCAACAAATAGCCGCGCCGCACTGGATGAAGCCTTGATTCGACCAGGACGTTTTGACGCAAAATACACTGTTCCTTTTCCAGATTTGGAAACGCGTAAAAAACTGATTGAAAAATATTCAGCAGAAAAAAAACATTCCTTCGACGCAAAATTGCTGGCAAAAAGTTTCAATGGTTTTAGCTGCGCCCAAATTGAATCTGTTATCAACAGGGCGGCTCTTATTGCTAGCCAACAAAACCTCAACGAATTTACAACACAAGATATTCAGGAGGCTTTAAAAGAAATATAATGGACAGCTCAAAAAATAAAATTGACATGTTAAATGGTTCCCTTTGGAACAAGATTCTTATTTTTGCAGTTCCGATTGCGGCAAGCAATATTCTGCAGCAGTTGTTCAATTCAGCGGATGCCGCAGTTGCCGGTCGTTTTGCGGGAAGTCAGGCGCTTGCGGCGGTTGGAAGCAACGGTCCGATAATCAATATTATAATCAGCCTTTTTGTTGGTGTTTCACTCGGCTCAAATGTTATAATCGCGAATTTTATCGGCGCTGGTAAAAAACAGGAAATACAGAATGCGGTGCATACGACTATAACGTTTGCCTTGATTGCTGGATTTGCGCTGATTTTTATCGGTTGGTTCATTGCAAAGCCTTTTCTTCTTTTTATTGATACCCCAGAAGACGTAATTGACCTTGCGACACTTTATCTGCGCATTTATTTTATGGGAATGCCATTTTTTATGCTCTACAACTTTGGCTCTTCTATCTTAAGAAGCAAGGGCGACACAAAACGGCCTCTTTTTGCGCTTATAATTTCAGGAATTCTGAATGTTCTCTTAAATCTTCTTTTAGTGATTGTTTTTCACCTTGGAGTTGCTGGCGTTGCGATTTCAACTGTAATCACTACCGGAATAAGCGCAATTCTGGTGATTTCTTTTCTTGTCCGGGAAACTGACGAGCTTCACCTTGACTTTAAGAAGCTTGGAATACATCCACATCTTCTTTCTAAGATGATGAAAATCGGAATTCCTTCCGGGATTCAGTCGGTTCTGTTTGCACTTTCAAACTTAATTGTGCAAAGTTCAATAAATTCTTTTGGCTCAAAAGCTATGGCTGGTTCTGCAAGCGAATTGAATTATGAACTTTTTAGTTATTATGTTGTTCTTGCTTTTAATATGGCAACCACTTCGTTTACAAGCCAAAATCTTGGAGCACATAAATTTGACCGCTGCAAAAAAGTACATCGTTGGTGCATTTTTTTCAGTGTATTTTTCTGCGGAATTCTGGATTTTCTTTTTGTTTTCTTCCGGGACTTTTTTATTCAGGTTTACACAACCGATCCTGAGGCAATAAAATTTGGTGTCGGAAGAATGTTGGTTGCCGTTTCATTTCAATGTATTGCGGCTACCTACGAAGTTTCCGCCGCAACAATCCGGGCTCTTGGCCACTCCATGGTTCCTGCCGCCATAAGCATTTTTTTCATCTGTATCTTCCGTGTTTTTTGGGTAAAGACTATTTTTCCAAATTACGCATCAATTCCACTTCTACAGGATTTTAGCGGATGGACAAGTCTTTTGATGGTTTACCCAATCAGCTGGATTATGACAGGAATTGCTATGATTACGACATATATTATCATTGCAAAAAAGACATATAATTAGTATAGTACAATCTATATGGCTGAAAAAAAATTCACAGTTCTAGATTTGCTTGACCTTGATTTGCCAGGACACGATGCGCTTGAATTAAAATGCATCGCAGGTCGCCGTGGCTTGCCAAGAACTATTACAGTTCCGGATATCAACCGTCCTGGTCTTGCGATTTCAGGATTTTTTGATGCGTTCGCATTTCAGCGTGTTCAACTTTTTGGACGTGGAGAAACCGCATACCTAAAAAAACTTCACGATGAAAATAAGACCGACACCATTCATCAGCTTTTTAACTACAAGATTCCTTGCTGCATTTTTTCGAGCAGCCGTGAGCCGACAGAAGATTTTTCGTGCCTTGCGGAAGAAGCCTGTTGTCCGATTCTTTCTACTCCGCTAGATACAACTGATTTTTCAAAACGACTTATCCGTGTTTTTACAAATACTTTTGCACCCACAAAAACGCTTCACGGTGTTCTTGTTGAAGTTTATGGCGTAGGAATTCTTCTTACAGGTCACTCAGGAGTTGGAAAAAGTGAAACTGCACTTGAACTTGTTGAACGTGGCCACCGTCTTGTTGCAGATGATATTGTTGAAGTTAGATGCGTAAATGGAAACACAGTTCTTGGACGCGGTGCAAACACATTGATTAGCCACCACATGGAAATCCGCGGTCTTGGAATTATAAACATATCAAAACTTTACGGAGTCGGTGCAATCCGTGACCAAAAGGAAATCCAGCTGGTTGTCCGCCTAGAAGAATGGGACCAAAATAAAATATACGACCGGCTTGGCGTAGACGAGCAATATATGGATATTCTTGGCGTAAAAGTTCCGGCGATTGATATTCCAGTTCGCCCCGGAAGAAATATGCCGATTATTATTGAAGCCGCCGCCATGAACGAGCGACTAAAAAATATGGGATACAATTCCGCAAGGGATTTCAACCAGAATGTCCTTAAGTGGATTGAAAATGGCGTTGTAAAAAATGCACTCACTGATTCAGATGATTCATATTGATAAAATAAACAAATAAAAGGAAAAAAACTATGACAGAAAAAATGCTAACCGTAAAAAATCGTGCAGGAATTCACGCCAGACCAGCAGCAATCATTGCCCAGACTGCAAACAAATATCAGTGTGAAGTTTCGCTTTCACGTGATGACACTACAGTCAATGCAAAATCGATTATGGGTGTTATTACAATGGCCGCTGGCTACAACACAGTTTTAATGCTCCGCACAGAAGGTCCGGATGAAGTTGAATGTGCAAACGAAATTGAAGCACTTTTTGACTCAAGATTTGAAGAAGAATAGAAATTACAAGGATGTAATATGAAGCAAATAACAGAAAGACAAAAAGAAGTCCTGGATTTTATCGCAGACTTTACGGAAACAAATGTCTATCCGCCAACCGTACGCGAAATCAGCGACCATTTTGGAATTTCTCTTAGGGCGGTTCAGGACCATATTGCGGCTCTTCAAAAAAAAGGCTACTTAACAACAGAACAAAAACGCTCTCGCTCAATCAGAATTCTTATAGACGAACGACAGAAAGAAAACAAACCCTTTGTAAGCAAAGTTCCTCTTCTTGGAACTGTTGCCGCCGGAAAACCTTTGCTCAGCGAAGAAAACCTTGACGGCTACGTAAACCTTACAGAACCTTTTATCCGTCCAGGCAAAAGTTATTTTGCACTAAGAGTTCGCGGAACAAGCATGATTAACGCGGGAATCCTTGAAGGCGACCTTGCGGTTGTTGAACAGTCAGACACAGCGTTAGACGGACAGATTGTTGTTGCGGTCTTAGACGATGCAATCACATTAAAAAGATATTACAAAGAATCTTCCAGAGTCCGCTTACAGCCAGAAAATCCTACAATGCAGCCAATTTATTGCACTGATGTACGTATTGTAGGAATTCTTTCAAACATTGTAAGAACTTACTAAGATGGCAGCTGTTTACCTTTACACAGGTCCGGAAAACGGAGAAAAAAACGATGCCGTACAAAACGTACGAGCCTCGTTAAAAAAGAAATTCGGGGAAACCGAAGAATACAATTATTATGCCTCAGAAACTCCTGTAAAAGATTTTATGGGAATTTTGGAAAACGAATCTCTTTTTGCAAATGCCGTCTGTGTAACCGTAAAAAATGCTGATGTTATTAAAAAAAAGGAAGACATCGAAACCATAACAAAATGGATTTCCGGCTCAAAATCAGAAACAAACGTGCTGGTTCTTACAAGCGATGAAATTTCAGTAGACACAAAGATTGAAAAAGCAATTCCTGCCGCAAATAAAAAAATCTTCTGGGAAATGTTTGAAAACCAAAAAGTTCCGTGGGTTCAAAATTTTTTTAGAAAAAACGGTTATTCAATACAGGAAGAAGCCGCAGAAGATATTCTTGAAATGATAGAAAACAATACAGAATCCCTGAAAAACGAATGTTCCCGCTTTTTTATTCTTTTTCCAAAAGGAACTCAAATCACCGCAAAAGATGTCGATTCAGTTCTTTCCCATTCAAGAGAAGAAAATGCGTTCACCTTGTTCGAGGCAATGGCAGATGAAATTTCTGAGCCAGAAAAAAGGATTGAAAAAGCACTAGATATTCTGCAAAAAATCAGGCTTTCAAAAGAAAATTCTTCCGTAATGATTATTGCCGGTCTTACATCCTGCTTCAGAAAACTTCTTTTGTGGCACAAACTCCGCATTCAAGGTCAAAACGACGACTTTAACCTGAAAATAAACGGTTTTTCCAGCAAAAAACTAAAAACTCAATATTCAAAAGCCGCAAAACTCTGGACTTCTGGGCAAACCTCTGCAATTCTTGCAGATTTAGCGACTTCTGATATGGAAATCCGCTCATCGGGAACACTTATAGAGGACATAATTCTTCAGAAACTTATTTACGAAATCATTGTAAAAAAAGGTGCAACTTGCGCCACCTGCGACTTTTCTCTCCAATAAAATCATTCGATATTTTCAATAAGTTTTTTCAGAGACTTTAACTCATCTTCATTCAAGGTAACGCCTTTCCCCATTTTTGAATGTTCCGGTGCCCAACTTCTAATATCGTATTTAGCAGGACGACCGCCCCAACTGACTTTATTCAATTCAAGGGTCCAGCCAGTTCTGCTAGTTGAAAGAACACCAATTTTTTCAGTTATTTCAAAAGAAAAATCATCCGCCATAAAAATCTCCTAAAACAAAGAATTCTACCTTTTCATTTTACCATAAAATCTAAAATATTGCGTAGGAGTTAAAGTTATTGTAAAATATAAGTATTAAAAAAATGGAGGTTTATTCACTTTGAAAAAAATCATTGTACCAGTTTTGCTCGCAGCAGTTTTTTCCTTCACATTTACATCCTGCGGCTCAACTCCAAAAACAGACGATACAACAACATCTACCATAGAAGACAAGGTAAATGAAGTTGAAAACAAAATTGAAGATGCAACAAATGCTGACAATTCTTCAGCCCTTGAAAGAACCGAGGCTGCTCGAAATGCGGCAATTGAAGCTGGAGCAGACAAGATTGCACAGGAACAGTTCAACGCGGCAGACACGCTCTACAACTCGTTAAAAACTCAGGCCGAAACAGAACTTGACATTTCAGTTCCACTTGGCGACGTTGAAAAAAGGTATCTGGCACTTACAGCATATTCAAAAGCCCTGGAAAACAAGAAAAAGATTGAAACCAACAATTTGATTTCTTATGATGAAAACTCATACAACGAAGGTTGTTCAGCACTTTCAGAGTTTGAAAATTTAAACAATTCAACAAACCTGCTTGGAACTTTGATGTTTGACAAAGCAAACATGGCAAACGGAAAATTTATAAACGTTCTGAACAAAGCCTATAAACAACTTGCAAAAGCAGCACGCACAGACGCATTCAAGGCAAAAAAAGATGCGGATGCGGTAAAAGCTGGAGTTGCGGCAAAAGCTGAATACACAAAAGCGGCGGAAGAATTCAAGGCTGGTGACCAGAATTATGCAATGCAGAACGCAGAATCAGCATACACACATTATTTAAAATCAACAGAACAGTTTGTTACAATCGCAGAAAAAGTTGTCGAAAAACGTGCCGCAGCACAAAAAGCCATCGACGAGGCAAAAGCCAAAGTTGAGGCCGCTGCAAATTACGCAACAAAAGCCGATCAGGAAAAACCTCTTGAAGGCGAAAATATTGAAGGAATCGAAGCAGAAGATGCAGTTCTTCTAGAAAACGACACCTATGCTACTCCAGAATCGCAGGAAGCACAAATTCCAGAAGAAATTGAAGATTTTGAGGTTCAGGAATTTACCGGAAATGATTCTTCCCTTGAAAGTCTTGTAAAAGACACAGTTGACTCTATTAACAAAGCAGTAACACCATCATCGGAGGCAAAATAATGAAAAAACTTATTGCTGCCACAGCGTTTTTAATTGCAGCGGCTACAATTTTTGCTGTTAGTTACAAAAACAATACTTATCAGAAACTTGCGGATGAATATTCAAAAAAAGCGAACATCGCATTTGATGCAGGTCAGTACGATGATGCGGTTGAATATTCAAAGAAAGCCGCTGAAAATGCCGCTCTTTCTCAGGCTTACATTGACTCAATGATGGCTCGCTACAACGCAGAACAGCAACTAAAACTTGCGGAAAACAAAATAAAATGGGCGGAAGGAATCGGTTGCGACCGAACATTCCCGATGGCATATACAGCCGCAAAAGAAGCTTACGGAAACGCTGAATCTTCATTCGGAAAAGAAGATTATGCCGCTTCGCAGGATTATGCAAAACAGGCAATTGCGGCGTTGGACGGTGTTTACGAGGTAACTCCTCTACCAGAATATTATATAGTTCGTCCTTGGGCAGAAACAAAAGACTGCTTCTGGAACATTTCTGGTCGTCCTTACGTTTACAACAATCCGTTGCTCTGGGAAAACCTTTATCAGGAAAACAAGAGCAATATTCCGCAACCAAATAACCCGAACCTTATCATGCCGGGAATGAAAATGAAAATTCCTAGTTTGACAGGCGAATACCGAGAAGGAACATATTCACCTTCAAAAAAATACGAAGTGTACGGAACAAAATAAAAATAACAAAAAAAAAGGTTTCTGCTGAACGAAGAAAACTTCCGCAGAAACCTTTTTTATTTCTAGAATAATTTTTTAAGTTTTTCCAAAATTTCTTTGAATGTATCACAAGCAGCCTGAACAGGTTCTGTGCTTTCCATATCAACACCAGCAACACGCAGACTTTCAATTGGGTAGCGACTTCCACCAGACTTTAGGAATTTAAAATAATCTTCGCGTTCCTTTTCGCCACCAGTAGTCACTCGTTTTGCCAACGCCAATGCAGCCGAAATTCCTGTTGCGTATTTATAAACATAAAAGGCATTATAAAAATGAGGAATCCTTAAGCCTTCCATGTCGCTATTTTCTTCAAAATGCATTTCTGGTCCAAAATACAACTCCAGAAGTTCCCGATAAGTTTTTCGCAAAAGTTTTGCTGTAAGCGGAGTTCCATTTTCAACAAGTTCATGCGTTTTCAATTCAAATTCCGCAAACATCGTCTGCCGGTGCAAAGTTGCAAGTATGTCATCAGCACGCATTGCAAGAAGATATTTTTTTTCATCTTCATTTTTTGCGTTTTTCAAAAGATATTCAAAAACCAGCTCTTCATTGAATGTAGAGGCAACTTCTGCCTCAAAAATTGTATAATCATAGGAAAGGAACGGATTGTTGTGAACAGAATACCAGCTGTGCATTGAATGGCCGCCCTCATGTGCCATTGTAAAAACATCCCGAATATCATTTTCATCATAATTCAGAAGAATGTATGGATTTCCAACATATGAACCGCTTGAAAAAGCACCGCTTCTCTTTCCGACATTCTCATAACGGTCAACCCAGCCATTTTTCAAACCATCGCAAAGTCGGTCAGTGTATTCTTTTCCTAACGGAGCAAGCGCGTTTCGCACAATTTCAACAGACTCGTCATAACTGTGACGCATTTGTACAGATTTTACCAAAGGAACATAAACATCATAATGACGAAGTTCATCTAGCCCCATAATTTTTTTACGCAAAGAATAATATTCGTGCAGTGTCGAAAGATTTTTGTGGACGCAATCAATCAGATTATGGTAAACACTGAGCGGAACTTTGTTGCCATACAAAGCACCTTGAAGACAAGAATCATAACCTCGCGCACGGACACGAAAAACATCCTGATTTACGTTTCCTGCATACAGTGCAGCAATTACATTCTGAAAGTCCTCGAATTTTTTATAAAACTGCTTATACGTTGTTTCTCGAATTTTCCTATTCTGATTTTTCAGTAAAGTTGTAAAGGTAGTCTGGGTCAAAGGCATTTCTTCACCATTTACGTTAACTGTTCCAAACTGTTTGTTCAAATCAACATTTTCAAGAACACTGAACGCATTATACGCAGTTTCCGCCGGTTGAGCCTGAAGAGAAAGAATTCTTTCTTCTTTTTCGCTCAAAGTATATTTGTTAAAATGCAGAAGTTTTTCAACATAAATCTTATAATCCTTAAATTCTGGCGCGGAAATCCAGGATTTTAAAGTTTCTTCTGGAATCGAAAGCAATTCTGGATCCATAAAACTTATTTCGGACTGCATTTCTGTGTAAGCCATCATCGCACGACCTTCGCGGTCAGTTGCTTCACTGTCATCCTCATCTGCCTCGTGCTGAAGACTTGCGTAGTGGTAAACAGTTTCAAGTTTTAATTCAGCCTGCTCCAAGGCTTGTAACGCAGAAAGCAAAGTTTTTGAATCAGAACCAAGTTTTCCTTTAAATTGAAGAACTTTTTCTGTAAGTGCGGGGAGTTCCTTTAAGGCAGACTCCCAATCATCATTTGATTTATAAATTGAAGACAAGTCCCATTTGTCAGACTCCAGGACTTCTGAACGTTTTGGAATTTTATTACTCATACAAAAATTATAGTGCATTTTTCAACAATATTGAACACGAATAAAACGAAAGCCCCGGCTCAAACGAAAATAGATTCTCAAAAACTAGAAAAACAGCCGAAAGAGTAAATTCGTCTTTAAAAACAATTTTACAGGAACAACTTGACCTTTTAGAAAAAACATTCCGCAAGCGCCACACTTAACGGCAAAGAAATAACACAGAACAAAGAAGTTGCCAGAACACTAAGCCCAGCATAAGATTCATCCTTGTTAAAAAGAACTGCAAAACTTGAAACGCTCATTGCAACAGGACAAAGGGAGGCGATGTATGTTACGTAGCACATCAAGCGAATATCCTGAATATCGCAAAAAATCTTTGATGCGGTAAAAATAAGTGCAAAAACAAAAACCAGAACCACAGCAAACCTAAGAACACAAAGTTTTACAATATGCCGAATGTACAATTTATTAAATCCATGGAAATTCGCAAAAAGCATTCCCAAAAGAAACATCGCAAGCACTGTATTCATTCCAGAAATATGTGTAAGTGGAATTGCGATAATCTTATGAAGCCTGAATGGACTGCAAAAAAGAACAAAACCTGCTACAACCGCAATTATATTCGGGTTCAGAACAAGTTTTTTTACATTTACACGTCCACAGAAAATTCCGTAGCCAAAAACCCAAAGAAAAATATTAAAAGCCACAATAAATGGAAGCAAATAAAAAATAGCGTTTGTTCCTGGAAAAATTCCATCAATCAGCGGAATTCCGATAAAGGCACAATTTGTAAAAACAACATTAAGTTTATCAATCTGGTCAAGTTCTTTTTCATCCTCTGACTTTGACCTGCAGAAGACAAGCGCGACAAGAATCATAGCAAAATGAATAATCACAGCCAACGCAAAAACAATTCCAAAATTCTTAAGATTTTCTCCATCAAAATCCATATCAAATCGGGTAAAAACCAAAATCGGATTCACAAAATAAATAAGAATTTTAGAAACAAACTGCTGTTCCTGCTCGCCAAATTTAAATTTACGTGTAACAATAAATCCGCTCGCCGCAATCAAAAACATTATAAAAAGCTGCTTAATAACAAGTAAATACATAATAAACTCAGTATATCGCAATCGAATAAAAAAAATCTATCAAAATCAGAACGTAACTTTTGTAAAACAACTATATTTTTTCTTTAAGAACTGTTAAACTTTGAACAAGTGGGAATTATGAAAAAAATATTTATCTGCATTTTTATTTCTACCGCAGTTTTTTTTATTTCTTCATGCGGAAAACAAACAAAAAACAACTTTTCAGCCTCAAGTCTTATAACTTTATACGAAGCCGAAGAAAATTCAACGGAACTTGAACTTCCAACCCAAACCTGGCACAAATCAAATAAAAATATTGTCGTTTTTTTTGGCTACGGCTACAATGATGAGGAATTTGTAGAAAAAACAAAAAATCAGCTTTTTAAAAAGTACGGTAACGCAGACGAAAACGGCACTTTGCTCGCATTAGTTTTTCCAGACGACTTTAAGCATGGCAGCCGAACCTACACGACAAATCTTGCAAATATTTTAGATGACAAAGAAGTTTCTGGGCTAGTAATCCTTGGCGCGCCAGAAGGAACTTACCGGGCAATCACACGGCTGCAGGACGAATATGACGGAAAACTTCCATTTCCAGTTATTTCACTTTTTAGCCAGGATGATATTTTAGGAACGGAATACACATCGGACATTGTCATTGATAAAAAGCAAAAAGTTCAGCTGAACGGAATTCTTGAAACTGAAACAGAAATAGAACGTTCAGACGACATAACAAATATCATCGAAAAAAGTGTTCTTCTAGCAAATCTTTCAGGTGTACCATTTGAAAAAGACGCAAAACTTTTTAACATTGCAAAAATGATTGCCGGAAATAAAAAAATTTCTCGTTATGTTGACACAGAAACAGGATTAATTCCTATCAACCATTTTATTTTGGATTAAACGATGAACAATTTTTCTCAACTTGAAAATGGAATTCTTGCGACAAAAAAAGATTTAAAAACACTTGAAAAAAACGAAAATTCAAAAATTCTTGTAGTTTCAGACAGCCACGGTGCAACAGAAATTTTTCTGGAAATTGTAAAA
>CAVIQW010000017.1:0-9180 GCA_963644915.1 Paratractidigestivibacter sp. | reverse complement strand
GATGCAATAATTTTTGCAGGCGACGGAATTTTTGACCTTTTTTATGTCATTGAAAAAGCAAAAAAATATTTTTCATCTGCAAAATGGCTGCCACCAGTAATTGCTTTTGCAAAAGGAAACAACGACCCGTCAAGTTTCACAACAGACTCTGGAAAACAAATAATTGTGCCTCAAAAAGTTGTATTAAAATCCTGCGGAAGAACAATTCTTGTAACTCACGGTCATTCAGAAGGCGTTTATTACGATTATTCAACATTGCAAGCGACAGCACAAACGTTCAACGCAAACGCGGCAATTTTCGGACACACGCACGTTCCCACAGAATTTATGGGAAAAACATACATTATGAATCCAGGAAGCATCTCTTTACCACGCCACAGAAGTTTTCCAAGCTTTGCAATCCTTGAACTTTCAGCAAAATATATAAATTCAATTTTTTACAGGATTGAATATAAACCAGAACTTGAATTTATTCCGTATCACCCAGAGTCATTCTACGGTTTTTAGTATTGCCACTATAAATTTTCCCCAAGAGAAAATCCCGAATATTCGTGACCAGGATAAACCAGAACATCGTGCGGTAAAGTTGAATAAATTCTGTTCAAAGATTCGTTCATTTCAGATTCACTCCCGCCCGGAAAATCTGTGCGTCCCCAACTGTGATAAAAAATAGTATCACCAGTAATCAACATTTTTTCTTTTTCATTGTAATAGCAGACAGAACCTTTTGTGTGTCCTGGAGTATGTAAAATTTTCCATCCGAAAAGAGCATTTTTTACCTTGAAATCATCAGTTTTAATGATTGAAGACAAAACATTCTCCTCAGTAAAAACAATATCTGGATCAGGAAGTTCCTCCAATGCAGGCAACAGTTTTTCCAGCCCCATATCCACAAGTTGAATTTTTTGTGCATTGACCGCGTTTTTTCCAATCATAACAGAATCTGCCACGTGAACAACAAGAGGAATATCTGGGTAAAATGACTTACAGACACCTGTTCCCGTAATATGATCAAAATGCCCATGAGTCAAAAGAAACGCAATAGGCTCAAGATTCTTTTCTTTTAAAAATCCTACAATTTTTTGGGAATCTCTAGTAAAATGGCAGGCCGCTGGATCAAAAACAAGAACTTTATTTTCGCAAAGTTCAACAATCCAAGTATTTATACTGAACGGACCTGTAGTTAAAGCAAATATATTCATAAAAATAAAAAACTGCCATCCTAAAACAGAAATGGCAGTCTAAAAAAATTACATTTCAGAATCGTCTGAAGGTTCTACGTGAGGTGCTCCAAATGCCTCGTTTCCAGAAGCCTTTGTAGCCGCTGCGTATGCCGCTGCATCTTCTGCGGCAGACTGTTCATCAAAACCAGTTGACATCGGAACTGAATCGTCATCCAACAATTCATCATCTTTTGTACGGCTATAACTTACAGCAAGTTTTCGGCCACGATAATCATAACCATTCAAAACGGAAATTGCTTTTTCTGCATCTTCCTTAAAAAGCTGAACGAATGAATAGTTCGCCAAAACACGGATGTCTCCAATTCTGTCCCTGTCAAGTCCAGCACCACCAACCAAAAGTCCTACCAAATCACGTGGGAACACTCGGCGATTTCGTCCAATGCTGATAAAAATTGTCGCAGCCTGTTCAGGATCAATCTGAACACGTGGACGAGGCTGTCTTTCTTCACTTGTCAATTCAGAACTTTTCTGTTCTCGGACATTTCGTTCGCGGTAAGTTTTTTTATTATCGCGGAAGTCGTTTTTGCGCGAACGGTAAGTTCCACGAAAGTGCTTTACAGTTTCTTTTACAAGATACGCTGCAACATAATTTCTAAGAGTAAGAGGAACATTTTTCTTAAAAACTTTTTTGAGTTCTGTAAGAAGATCAAGATTTTCCTGAGTCTTAACCTTATCAACCGCATCCTGAAGGAAAGCAGCGGCTGAATTCATATCAATTTCTGTTTCACGTCTGTTATACATAATAAATTGCTCCTAAGCAAAAAAATTTTAAAGTTCTGCTACAAAACCAGAACCCATTCTTTCAAAACCGTTTCTAGTCAACAAAGGCATTAAAGAATCGGGAACAATTGTGTTGGTCAGCAAAACCCATTTTTTATTCAAGTCTTTCAAAGCATTCATGAACAATTCTAAAAGTTCACTTCCAATACCAAGACCTCTAAATTTTTCAAGAACATAAAAACTTGTCAAAACTACAATTTTATCTGTTCCATGGGGATTTTTTTCCCCTGAGACAGGCTTCGCTGTAATACATCCAGCAAACTCATCAGAATTTGAATGGCATACAATTCCAATTTGATTCTGCAAAACGCCTTTCTCAAATTGCTGCATCCATAAATCAAACAAAGCTCTCTTTAATTCTTCTGATGCCGAATTTTCAATCTCGCCTGATGCTGCGCATTTTAAATTTAAAAGAACCTCTTCCTGATTCAATGCTGAAAAACTTTCAAAATTAAAGTCGTTCTGAATCAAATCACCAGTTTCTTCAGGTTCATGGTCCAACTTTTCCAAGCCCCATATTTCCCGCAGCTGATTATACCATCCGTTGACATAAAGCCGCATTTTTCTATTCTTAAATCTATGCCAAAGCTTTTCAACTTCTGGATATTTTTTTAGTGCATCCTTAAAGTTTCTAAATACCCCCCTTCCAGAATGGAGAATCTGCTGCAGTTCATCTTTTGCAACAGGAGAATGCAAAGTGCTTACAAAGTCTTCCATAAGATTAAAACCATCGGAAGAATTCCATTCAGGTAAACAAAAAAAACTGTCTTCATCAGCACTGAAATTTTCCGCAGAAACCAGAACCAAATTTTGAGCATCAACTAAAAATTTCTGTTCCTGATTTTCCAAAGCCTGAAAAATTTCTTCCGCAAGCTTTTCGGTCAGTGCAAATACCATAAATTATTTTACCAAATCTTTTCGAGAATTTACAATCCTTGAAACAAGACCATACTCAATTGACTCTTCAGCATTAAGCCAATAATCACGGTTTGTATCTGCAGAAACCTGTTCAATAGATTTTCCAGTCTGTTCTGAAATTATTTTATTCAAAACAGCCTTTGTACGTTCCATTTCTTTTGCATGAATCTCAATGTCTGTAGCAACACCGCGCATTCCAGAAGAAGGCTGGTGAATCAGATAGCGGCTGTTCGGCAAAGCCAATCGGTACTCTTTATCAACAGCAAGAAGAATCAAAGCTGCCGCACTGGCAATAAGTCCCATTCCAATCAAATAAACAGGACAATTCACAAAACGAATCATGTCAAAAATTGCAAAACCTGCGTCAACATCACCGCCAGGAGAATCAATATAAATATAAACAGGCTTTTTCGCATCATCTGCTTCAAGAACCAAGAGCTGGCGAACAATTTTTTCAGCCAAATCCTTGTTGATTTCTCCAGAAAGAATAATTTGCCGAGTTTTTATAAATTTCTCTGCAAGAGGATCCGGCATTTCCGGCACTTTCTTTTTTGCGTCCTCTTTTTCGTCAAAACGAATCTCTTTCATTTAACATCCCAAAAGTATAATAGTTTTATATTAAATATAACAAAAATCCCAAGCGTTTTCAATTTAAATCAGTTTTTTCTTTCCCCATTCCTGCAAAAATTTAGAAGGCTCTTTGTTGAACAAAACTTTTGCAAGCAATTCTGTTGCCTGTGGAAAAATCTGGCTTAAAATAATCTGCTCATCCTCCGCAAACTTGCCCAAAACATAATCAGCAATATCCCGGTTTGTTGGTTTTGTAAGCCCAAAGCGCAAACGCCAAAAATCCGCCGTTCCAAAAACCTGCTTTGTGGAACGAAGTCCATTGTGCCCGCCAAGTCCGCCACTCCATTTAAAACTTACTGTTCCAAGCGGAAGTTCAAGTTCATCGTGAACAACAAGAGTTTCTTCCGGTTTGATTTTATAGAAATTGCAGATTTCAATTATGCTTTCCCCAGAAAGATTCATATAAGTTTCTGGCTTTAAAAAAAAGATTTTCTCCATTTCAGGCGGAACAATCACTGCAGAACCATCTTTTTTTGAAAGAATTCCATATTCCGCACACCACGAAGCAAGAGTTTCAGGTTCTATCATCGAAAAATTGCCTTTAAATTTATTCTGCCAGCTCAATTTTCCAGCAAACGGCAAAGAATCTTCAAACTGCCACGCAATATTGTGCCGGGTTTTCTCATATTCTTTTCCATAATTTCCAAGAAACGCAACTAATTTTATCATAATTTTAGTATACTGAATTTTCAAAAAAAGTTGAAACAAAAGAATTCCAAAAATTTTGATACCCTAAATAGAAAAACAACTCCATCCTCATAAAAATCAGTCCAAAGCCTGCAATTCAATCGCAATCTCTTCCATTTCGCGGTCAGTCATAGCAATAGTTTCCGCAACCCTAAAAAGTTCACGCCTAACTGAATCAGGAATCTTCTGCTCGTTTTTATATTTCAACTCGTGTTCAAGGCTCGCCCAAAAATCCATAGCAATTGTACGCAACTGAAGTTCAACCTTAACCCTATGTTCCGTCTGGCTAAGATAAACTGGAATTTCAACAACAAGGTGCAAACTTCTGTATCCGCTTGACTTAGGATTTTCAATATAATCTTTCTGCGCAACCAACTTTATATCAGGCTGTTTAAGCAAAATATCCTTCACGTTATAAATATCCGAAATGTAAGGGCAAATAACACGAACCCCAGCAATATCCTGCAAATTTTCTGTCATCGTCTTAAAATTTACAGAAAGCCCTTTCTTTTCAAGTTTTTTTGCAATGCTGTCTGGCGATTTAATTCTGGACTTTATTGTTTCAATCGGATTTCTTCGTCCAGTAACCTTGTATTCTTTGTTTAATATTTCAAGTTTAGTTTCAAGCTGTTTTATGGCGCTTTCATAAATCATCATAATTTCCTGAAACTGGAACGCCATTTTATAGAAATCTTCGTTGCTCTGAAGCCCCCTGTTCACCACAGAAGGCAAATCCGTTTCCTTTTCCATGGCCTCGCTAATCTCATCAGTGGCTACATCAGCGTCAATTTCTTTCATAATCTTTTTCATATATTTAAAAAATAATTCTAAATAACAAAAGTTTCAAATTTTTCCGTAAAAAAATAAAAAAGTGGATTCTTCCATAGAAAAATCCACTTTCAACAAATGCTTAAAAACCAATTTATTTCTATTTCATCAGTTCTCGGTATTTTAGAGCAAGCCGTTTTGATTTTACAGCCGCAAGTCCGCAATAATTAGAAGGATGCTCAAAAAAATTCGCTGGGGCTGAAACACCAAGTTTTTCAAGTTGTGCAGTAATTTTTTCATATGCTTCTTTGTGAGTTTTCAAAACTTCAAAGAATGTTTTTCCAGACTGTTCAGCCTCAAGTGTAATCTTACGGATAACCTCGTGACCATCGTTCACACCAGCCTCTCCCAAAAGAATGTATGCCGGCTCAGCAAGAACACCGCCCTTTACCTTTCCGCCAGCATTCTCAAGATTTTTTGCCATATTTTCGCGGTCAGCCTGCAAGCCTTTCACAACGCTGTTCATTCTTGCAACAGCCATTGTAAAACCACTAACGTAGTCGGCAATAAAACGCTGGCTTGCAGAATTAGTCAAATCACGCTGATGTTCAGAAATCTGATCCATATAAAATGTAATCACGCGCGGACACATAGCCTTCCACAAAGACTTTACGTGCTCGCTGTTCCAAGGATTTCGTTTCTGCGGCATAGTTGAAGAACCAACCTGAGTTGACGCAAAATATTCAAAAACCTCGCCGATTTCTGAACGCTGCAAGTTTCTCAAGTCATCAGCCAAATTTGCAATAATTCCAAACGCCACATTCATCTCAAGCAAAAGGCGAAGAACATATTCAGGCTCAACAAGCTGGTTCGAATATTCAGACGGATGAAGCCCCAAAAATTCAACATAAGTTTTTTCAAGTTCTTCCGGATTTTTTACAATCATCGAAGGACCATTGTAAGAACCAACCGGACCCGCCAATTTTCCAACAAGCTGATTAGAAAGTTCTTCTATGCGCAAAATCGATTTTCCCAAACGGCTAACAAATTCCGCAATAGACCATCCAAAAGTAATCGGAACTGCGTGCTGCCCATGCGTTCTACCAACCTGCGGAGTAGCACACTCGCGTTCAGCAATATCGCACAGGTAATTTTCAAGTTTTTTCAGTTCCGGCAGAACAACGTAATGAGTCACATCCCTCATTCGGCAAGAAAGTGCAGTATCCAAAATATCAACCGAAGTCGCCCCCAAATGAATCAAAGGTCCGATTTTCGAATCAACCTTAGTTTTCATCACATTTACAAGCGCCCGGATATTATGTTTAGTCTTTTCCTCTTCAGCGTAAACTTCCTGCGGATCAATCGCCACCGCAACATCATCAAGTTTTTTCGCAGTCTGCTCATCAAGCTCACCACGAATTTTCAAATGAGCCTTTACAAGAGCCGCCTCGCATTTTGCACAAGAACGAATACTAGCCTCTTCAGAAATATACTTGGAAAGCCCAGCAAAAGCATCAGCTTCCGACAAAGAATATCGATGATCGATACAAGAAAGATTTTCAAAAATATTACGTGTTTCCATATTTTCATTATAAAGAATTACAAAAAGAATAACAACTTTCAAACAAACATACGATTCCATTATTGAACGCTAAGATTCCACCCCACGGCAAATTCCCCACGCTTGCTTCATCCTTTCAGAAAACCGGCCTTCCAGAGCCCGCTAACGCTCGGTCTCACTCCGTTCGTCTGCCTACGGCACTCTTCCAGCCCGGCGTAAAATCCCCCAGTGCAAAAAAAATAGCAACTAGAATTTCAGTTGCTATTTGCAGTAAACAATTCAACAGGAATACTTAAAACATATTAAAAACCTATCGCCCAGGTAAACACGCCACTAATTTCTTATTTTTCAGAAGAAATTTTAGGGTGGAGTTGTTCCGTTTCCTTAAAAAATTTTACGATGGTAATTACAATCGAAATCAGCATAAAAAGCATCGAAACTTGGAATAAAACAACAATAACGTTTTCAAATATCGTATCTTGGAATGGCTCACGGATTGTGCGGATAATTTCTTTCACCAAGTAAAATACGACCAAAACAGAAGGAACTATTGTCAATAAAATTTTTCCCAATGGCTTTTTTGAAACCGTAAACGTTAAAACACCGATTGCTATGTAGTAAATTATGGTCGAAAGTCCATATCCTGCCCAAAACTGCAAGTTTCCGGCAATTTCTTCACTGTGGAACATTAAAACCCGGATAGTATCCAAAATAATCCACAAACTAAAGCCCACAAATGACGTGAGCATAATCTTTTTTTCTATTGGTATTTTTTTTGCGTTTAAAGCAGTGTCGTTTTCACCAGTTGCTTTTGTTTCCATGGTTATCCCCTAAAAGATGATATGTAATAAGTATGTACTACGACGAACTATTTGTCAAATTTTGAGGATGCATAAAAATTATTCAATTTTTCCCTTAAAACTATCACAATAAATAATTTTCTGATAAAATCAAACTATGGCTACTGTAAAAAAAACAAATGCAATCCGCATTCTTGAAACATTAAAAATTCCTTACGAGGCAAAAGCCTATGATGATGACGGCGAGCATCCGCTTGCAAAAGGAGCCGCAAACCGCACTGCAGAAAAACTTGGAATAGATCCTGCCACAGTTTACAAGACAATCGTAATGCGAACAGACTCAAAAGAACTCTGCGTATTTTTACAGTCATCACTCCACGAAATAAATCTAAAAAAAGCCAGAAACGCCGCTGGCTGCAAAGAAATAAACCCTATAAAACCAGAAGAATTGCTTTCTGCAACAGGTTACGTTAGAGGTGGCTGCTCACCACTCGGAATGAAGAAAAAACTCCGCACATTCATAGACTCATCCGCAATGAACCTAGAAAAAATCCACATAAGTGCAGGAATCCGCGGAATGCAACTTTCGCTTGCTCCAGCCGACCTTGTAAAAGCCTGCAACGCAACCGTAGTAAATCTGATTTTGGAATAAATCACTTATTTCCAAGATTCATCGAATAAGAAACCACTCCAAAACAAAAACTACAACACAACAAACGGATGCCACAGAAAAAAGTCCGCATCCGAAAAATGCAACCACAATCCCACAAACAAGAGCCGCAATTCCTGCCACAGGAGTCTGCGTCGCCTGAACAATTGCAGGAAAAGTCATAACAGCTAAAGTAATATAAGGAACATAAAACAAAAATGATTTTAAAAATTTATTCTGAATCGGTTTTCTGATCAAAGTCAGTGGTAGCACACGAATCAAATACGAAACAATAAATGAAACCAAAATATATATCCAGGTATTTCTATTCATTTCGTACTCCACCAGAATTCTCTGTCTTATCAAAAGAACTTTCAACAGGTTTTACAAAAGCACAAACAGCAGAAATTAAAACTGTAAGAATAATGGTTCTAGTTCCTCCAGAAACACCTTTAATTATTGGCAAAACCGAACAAAGATAGCTAAGCAAAAAACCACAAAAAACAGCAACTGCTATAACAATATTTTTTTTACACGGAGGAATAATAATTGCAATAAACATTCCGAACAAAGCAACGCTCAATGCACTAACCACCCGCACAGGAAGATAAGTTCCAGCCACAATTCCCAAAGAGGTCGCAACGCACCACATAGGAATCGAAAAAAGCATCGCACCATAATTATAAAAAGGATTCAAAAAACCTTCTCTAGAAATTGAAATACCAAAAATCTCATCTGTAATTCCATAACCAACAAAAAAACGATGAAAAAAAGGAGTTTCAGTGCTTATCTTCTGAGACAAAGAGCAACTCATCAAAAAATATCTAGCATTAATAACCAATGTTGCTACCGCAACTTCCAAATAAGTAGTCTTTGCTTGAATTGCTGAAAAAAGTGCATACTCACCAGCACTTGCAACATTCAAAAAACTTGCAAAGAATCCCTCAATAAAATTCAACCCAGCATTTTTCGCAACAATTCCCAAAGAAAATGCAACCGCAAAATAGCCAAGTCCAATAGGAATTCCGTCCCTAATTCCTTCAAAAAAAACTTTTTTTTTCATAAATAAACTCATAATCAACTGAGCAAAAAAAAAGCCCGGCGGCTGCCTACTTTCCCGCCGCAAGGGCAGTATCATCGGCG
>CAVIQW010000016.1:3847-42759 GCA_963644915.1 Paratractidigestivibacter sp. | reverse complement strand
CCACTTAAAATAAAAAAGACGTTTACGGCAATTCCACGCAAGTCGTAACAAGGAAAATTTACACCGCTTAAAACAACACAATGTTCATAAATTACAACTAAGCAGCACACAAGACGCAAAAAGTTAAACGCATTGTCTTTTGAAACGTTCACTGAAGAAATAAAAGTTTTTTGAAGATTATTCAAACTCATCCTATCTTTCCCAAACTTTTTGAAAAAACATCCGCTTCAGCTGAAAAAAATTCTTCATCTTCTTCTGTTTCTTCATCACTCAAAAATTCTCTGCACGAGTCGTAAATCACCTGCCCACCATTAAAACCGCTGGTTTCGACAAGCTCAACCAGCCCAGAATTTCCGGTGGCTGAGCTTGCCGAAGCCACAGACTCAATCACGCTTTTCCGCACTTCCTCATCACCCAGCCATACCGATTTATCCTCATCTGCAAGCGGGGATAAAGTGCATATATATAGAAGAATTTGTTCAGTTTTTTCCGCTTTTAGCCGTTTAAGCACAAAAGAAAGCATTGTTTCGCTCACGCCATTCGGGAAAATTGCAATATCTTTTTCCGCCCAGAAGCCGCCGGCTTCGCTTGTGAGAAAATCGTGTATTTCGTTTATTTCTTTCTGCGTGAATCCGTCTGGGGCTGAACCGCAGAGAATGGCGTATCGCTTCAAAATAATCTCCAATAAAACAAAAAAAAACTACTTATATTCGTAGATATTAACTAGATTACTACGAATATAAGAATTATTCAACTTTAAAACTATGAAATTAAGTAACAAAACTTTATAAAATCAAAATATGAGTTTTTGGGACAATGTTGAAATTTTACGCAAAGAACAAAACACTTCTTACCGTTGGATTGCAAGCCAAATGGGTGTTTCAGAAACTACTGTATCAAGCATGAGAAAAGCGGGAACAGAACCACGAGCCGGAGAAGCAGTAAAAATTGCAAAAGCCTTAGGCACAACTGTTGAATCACTCGTTGGCTCTGATAGCGATGAATATTTTCAAAAATATAAAAAACTAAAAGATGAAATTTTAATAATCCTCGAGCGTTATTAATAAAATAACTTGAACATTCTAAAATCCAAAAAAATAAACTTCCAACAAAACAATATTCATGTATATTCACCACAACTTTAAAAAAAATGTTGCACATTTCATCTGTAGTTGTCATCGAACAGGTTTCGCCTGAACTTCATAAAAATGCAGCGCTTTACGCTTTGGCCCACAATATCTCGTTAAATACTTTTGTTGTAAAATCTATAAAAGAGGCCCTTGTTTTAAATTAATTCATCACCTACGATTCTATTTCCACCATACACACTCATTATCTTGAAGAACCCTCTCAAAAAGAGTAATATCTTTCTATTATTATTTGCATTTTTTAGGAGTTTTTATGGTACCTACTTTAATCAAAGATTTGCTTTCTACAAAACCGGAAAGTCAAAAAGTTACAGTCTGCGGATGGATTCGTTCTGTACGCGACTCAAAAAATCTTGTTTTCATTCAGGTAAATGACGGAAGCTGTTTTGCGAACATCCAGCTTACTTTTGACAGAAATTCGCCTTCTCCAAATGCAAATGTAAATAATATAGAAGAAGAATTAAAAAAATTGAACACAGGAGCTTCTGTCCGTGCGGAAGGGCTTCTGATTTCTTCGCCGGCTAGCGGTCAGGCTGTGGAAGTTACTCTTGAAAACTTAAAGTGTCTTGGTGTATGCAATCCGGAAGAATATCCTTTGCAGAAAAACAAGATGTCCATGGAATATCTTCGCACAAATGCCCATCTTCGTGCCAGAACAAATACTTTTGGCGCTGTTTACCGTGTAAGAAACCAGATGGCTTTTGCCGTTCACTCATTTTTTCAGGAACGCGGATTCCAGTACATCAACGCACCGGAAATCACTTGCTCTGACTGTGAAGGCGCAGGAGAAATGTTTCAGGTTACAACTCTTTCCATGGAAAAAATTGCTGAGCTTGGCGTAAAAGCTGGTGCTGGTGGAATGAAAATTGAGGACGCGCACAAAATTGTTGACTATTCAAAAGATTTCTTCGGTAAAAAAGCGTCACTCACAGTTTCCGGTCAGCTTGAAGCAGAAACAATGGCAACCGCATTAAGCCGTGTTTACACTTTTGGACCTACTTTCCGCGCAGAAAATTCAAATACTCCACGCCACTTGGCTGAATTCTGGATGATTGAGCCAGAAATGGCGTTCTTTGACCTTGATGACGACATGGATATTCAGGAAGATTTTGTAAAATATCTTTTGAACTGGGCTTTGACAAAATGCCGCTCAGACTTGGAATTTTTTGACAAACGTATTCAGCCTGGTCTTATTGAAAGCCTTGAAAAAGTGGCAAAAGCAAAGTTTGTGCGAATTTCTTATACAGACGCAATTGCAAAACTTGAAGAAGCGGAAAAGAACGGCGCAAAATTTGAATTCAAACCGTACTGGGGCTGCGACATCGCAACTGAACACGAACGTTATCTTACAGAAAAGATTTTCGGATGCCCAGTAATGGTTTTTAACTATCCAAAAGAAATAAAATCTTTCTACATGAAACAGAATGACGACGGAAAAACTGTAAAAGCTGTTGATGTTCTTGTTCCTGGAATTGGTGAACTGATTGGCGGTTCTGAACGCGAAGAAAACTACGAAAAACTGCTTAAAGCGTGCGAGGAACGCAAGATGGATATGTCAAACTATCAGTGGTATCTTGATTTGCGCCGATTCGGTACAGTTCCTCACTCAGGATTTGGTTTGGGCTTTGAACGTCTTATCCGTTACGTTACAGGAATGGAAAACATCCGCGACGTAATTCCTTATCCGCGCGCACCAAAACTGGCAGACTTCTAATATGAAGAAAAAAATAAAATCTGGCTTAATTCATTTAAGCCAGATTGTTTATTTAACCGCACGGGGATTTTTTCAGAATAACCTTGGAATGTGCGCTTCCGCCTGCACGTTGGGCTTTATCTTTAGTTTTATTCCTCTTGTAATGCTGATTCTTACGATTTTTATAGGGATTCTGCATACTTCACCAACAATGCTAGAAGGATTTTCTGTGCTTGTAGCAAACATGACTCCTGTTTTTGATATAAACGGCTACATAAACGGATTAAAAGACGGCTTTGTTTTAAACTGGGTGAATTTTGTGCTTGCCATTTTTGTAATCTGGATGGCACGCAAGATGTTTCTTTCTATTATACAGAGCCTTTCAAAGATTTTTAATACTGTCGCACCTGCCCGACCTGTAATAAACCAGCTGCTGACTTTTGCCGGTGAAGTTTTTATCGTTGTAATTGCCGCTGCCTCTTTTTTTGCGGCTTTTCTTACACGCCAGATTTTTAAACTGCCAGTTTTTGAACGGATTTCTTTTCTTGCACCAATTCTTTTTAGTCATCTTTCTAATTTTTTGGTAAACCTTGTTCTGTACATCATTATCTTTTCAACAACTGTTGTGGCATACAAAATCGGGTCGGGAACAAAACCAAAAACAAGACTCTGCGTACTTTCCGCATTGCTTTGCACGGTCAGTTTTTATGTAACAATCACACTGATTTCTGTTTTTATGAACCGCGCGAATTACAACACAATTTACGGAGTTCTTGGAAATATTATCATCCTACTTTTTGAAGTTTACCTATTCTTTTATTTTTTTATGATTTTTGCACAGATGATTTTTACAGTGCAGTTTTTTTATTCAAATCTGCTGAGCGAACTTTACCTTTTGCCTGCTCAACACCCAAAAAATCTGGATGACATTGTGCGCCGGACAATTTTTATAACTCCATCCGCACTGATGACGCAGGAAAATCTGGAAACCTTTTACGAAGGACAAGAAATTTACAAGAATGGTGAAAATGCGGATTACGTTTACTACCTTGTTTCTGGAAATATAAAAGAAGAGCGGAATGAATCTGTAAAATTCCGTGGAGAAGGAAGCTTTTTTGGGGATTTGGATTTTATGCTTGACGCAAACCACCATTCATCGGCAACGGCGGTTTCTGAATGTAAAATTATTAAAATTTCAAGCGAGAATTTTAGTGAACTTTTGGACAATAATCCAAAAGCGGCAATAAAAGCAATGTCAAAGTTGTCTAGATATACGGCTAAAATTTATGGACGCAATGAAACTATTTTGTTATAGTTTTCTGATATAGATTAAAAGGAATTTGTGATGACAAAGTACATTTTTGTAACAGGTGGAGTTGTTTCTGGCTTAGGCAAAGGAATTGCCGCGGCTTCAATCGGTCTTATCTTAAAGAATTTGGGTCTTAAAGTAGTTAACCAAAAATTTGACCCATATTTGAATATTGACCCGGGAACGATGAATCCTATCCAGCACGGTGAAGTTTTTGTAACCGATGACGGAGCAGAAACTGACCTTGACCTTGGTCATTACGAACGTTTTACGGATACCTCTTTGTCACAGTCCTCGAACACAACTGCTGGCCGCGTTTACCTTACTGTTCTTAATATGGAGCGAGAAGGAAAATTCCACGGCGGAACTGTTCAGGTAATTCCAAATATCACAGAAGAAATCAAACGCCGAATGCTCCTTTCCACAAAAGAAACAAATGCTGATGTAATAATTACAGAAATCGGTGGAACAATCGGAGACATTGAATCCCTTCCGTTCGTTGAGGCAATCCGCCAGATAAAATACGAAGTTGGTGAAGAAAACTGCTGTTACATTCATCTTACACTTGTGCCGTACATTGCAACAGCAAACGAACTAAAGACAAAACCGACACAACATTCAGTAAAGGAACTTCACGAGCTTGGAATTATTCCAAACATCATAATGCTTCGCACGGAACACCCGATTGATGACCAGACACGCGAAAAACTTGCAAATTTCTGCAATGTTGATCCGGCTCACATCATACAGAATCTGAATGCACGCTCGATTTACGAAGTTCCGCTCCAGCTTGAAAAAGAGGGACTTGGAAAAGCAGTCTGCACAGCCCTTGGAATCAAAAAAGGACCAGCTGACCTTTCTGAATGGACACGCGTTGTTGAACGCTTTAATAATCCAACGCAGAGCATAAAAATTGCGCTTGTAGGAAAATATGTTGCTTTGCACGACGCATATCTTTCTGTTGTTGAATCATTAATTCACGGTGGAATTGAAAATCTTGCTTCTATTGATATTGACTGGGTTTCTTCTGAAGATTTAACGGACGACGAAGCCACAGAAAAACGCCTTAAAGACGCGGATGCTGTTATTGTTCCAGGTGGATTTGGTGGCCGCGGAATTGAAGGAATGATAAACACTGCAAAATATTGCCGCACACACAATGTTCCTTATTTTGGAATTTGTCTTGGTATGCAGATTGTGTGCATAGAATACGCAAGAAATGTCCTTGGCTTTGAAGACGCAAATTCAACGGAAATGGAACCAAAGACAACTCATCCGGTTATTGACCTTATGCCAGACCAGAACGGAAAAATCCTTGGAGGAACGCTCCGGCTTGGAAAATTTGAATGTTCTGTTGCACCAGGAACAAAAACAGAGCAGGCATACGGAACAAAGACGATTTGGGAACGACACAGACATCGCTACGAGTTCAACAATATTTACCGCGAAGATTTTAAGAAAGGCGGATTGACAATTGCCGGCGTGAACCCAGAACGCGACCTTGTTGAAATTGTTGAAGTTCCGAACCACAAATGGATGGTTGGCGTTCAGTTCCATCCGGAATTCAAGAGCCGCCCGAACAAAGCAGGCCCTCTTTTTAGGGAATTTGTAAAAGCCGCCTGCGAAAACAAAAAAAATAGAAATTAACCAGTTTTGCCCACGGTAGGGATTGAAGAGAAAATGAGCTTTGCGAATTGAAACGGAAAGCCCGACGGCCGCGACGCGAGCCGGACCGCCCAAAAATAAAAAAGGAAATTTTATGCCACGAGAAAAAATTGTTGTTTTAGATTTTGGAAGTCAATATGCGCATCTTATTGCAAAAAGATTCCGCATTCTTGGATATTACTCAGAAATTGCGCTGCCTTCTGCGGAACTTTGCACTTTTGAAAACGCAAAAGGAATAATTTTTTCTGGCGGACCGAGTTCAGTTTACGATGAAAATGTTCCTGAGTTCAACGAAAAAATTCTTTCGCTGGATATTCCAGTTCTTGGTTTGTGCTACGGCCACCAGCTGATGACAAAATGTTACGGCGGAAACGTTGGAAAAGCTGCAACCGGAGAATTTGGCTTTTCTGAATTAAATTTAAATCCGGGTGTAAAATCTCCGCTTTTCGAAGGAATCGAGCCGACTCAGCAAGTTTGGATGAGCCATCAGGATGAAGTTTTGTCTTTGGGCGAAGGATTTGAAGTTGTTGGTTCAACAAAGGACTGCAAATTTGCCGCGGTTCAGAATCTTGCTAAAAAGCGATTTTCACTTCAGTTCCACTGCGAGGTAAAAGACACGCCTTGCGGAAACCAGATTTTTGAAAATTTTGCGAAATTCTGCGGAATGGAAAAAAACTGGGATCAGGACACGGTTTTAAAGGTAATACTTGAGGGAATAAAAAATCAGGCAAAAGACAAAAATGTGCTGCTTTTCCTTTCTGGCGGAGTGGATTCAACAATCACTTTTGCACTTTTGAACAAGGCTCTTGGTCAGGAAAGAGTTCTTGGACTTCACATTGACAACGGTTTTATGCGCAAAAACGAGTCTAAAAACGTTGCCGACGCATACAAAAAATTTGGTTTTAACAATTTTATTGTTGAAGATGCTTCTGAAAGTTTTTTGAACGCAATCAAGGGGCTTACCGACCCGCAACAGAAACGAATGGCTGTTGGCGAAAATTTTATCAAGGTTAGAAACGAAGTTCTTGAAAAACAGCACCTTGACGAAAACCAGTGGCTTTTGGCGCAGGGAACGCTTTACCCGGACATTATAGAGTCGGGCGGTACAAAAAATTCAAAGACAATCAAGACGCACCACAACCGCGTTCAGGGAATTCAGGCTCTTATTGAAAAGGGCTTGATAATTGAACCGATAAAGGATTTGTACAAGGACGAAGTCCGCGCAATCGGAAAAAAACTTGGGCTAGACGATTCGCTCGTTATGCGCCATCCGTTCCCAGGGCCTGGACTTTCGATAAATGTACTCTGCTACAACGGAAATTCTTGGAGTTCAAAAGACGACGAGGAATTTGCAGCCGCACAAAAAGAACTTGAGTCTGTAAAATTTACCCAGTTCTGCGAGCATTGCCAGCAGAATTTAAGGCGTTCAGTTCTTCCTGTTCGTTCAGTTGGAGTTCAGGGCGATTTTAGAACCTACAGATTTCCGGCGTGCCTTACTTTTAAAGATGAAGGAAACGGATTTTTCCACGTTCCTAAATTCCGCGAGAAAGTCGAAGGCGCTTCCAGCGAAATTACAAACAGTTCAAAATATTTAAACAGAACGGTAGTAAAACTTTATCAAAATCCGTCAGTAAAAGATGAGCAGATGAAACTTCAGGAAGGCTACTGCGAGAAACGCCGACTTGACCAACTCCGCGAAGTTGACAATATTGTTCTTACAGAACTGCATAAATCCGGTTGGTACAACAAGATTTTCCAGCATCTTACAATCGATTTACCTTATGCTTCTTCAAATGACCATGCAAGTTTTGTTTTGCGCCCGGTTTGTTCAGAAGATGTAATGACCGCCAGGTTTGCTTGGTGGCCAAAAGAACTGATGGACGAAATTTTAACGCAAATCGCAAAACTTGATTTCGTTGACGCAGTTTATTTTGACGCAACAAACAAGCCGCCGGCAACTTTTGGCTGGGAATAAAATTGAACAAAATTCTTCCGTTAGACATTGTTGCCCTTGTTCTTGTTCTGGGATTCGCCATATTCATAACAAAAAAAACTTCATCCCGAACAGGAAACAAGATTGTCGCGGTCGCAAACAAAATCCGCTACGAATATTCTGCCACAAAAAATGGCGTTTATTCAGTTCAGGGTCCACTTGGAGCAACAACTTTTGAAGTAAAAAACGGAAAAATCCGCATAACAGACTCGCCTTGCCCAGAAAAAAAGTGCATTGCGCAAGGCTGGGGGTCGCCACTTGTTTGCCTACCGAACAACGTTATAATCACTTTGGAAAACGACGACACCAGCACAAAAACCGGAGAATTTGATGCGATTTCACAGTAATTCTTCAACAAAAAAAAATCCATCTGAACAAAACAGAATCGCATATCTTATTGCGCTCACATTGCTGTTTTCCTATGCCGAAATGCTTCTGCCGCGTTTTATTCCATTTTTCCGCCTTGGACTTTCAAATATCGCCGTGCTTTCTGCGCTGAACCTTTCATTCCCATCGTTTTTTGCGCTTACAGTTTTCAAGGCACTTGCAACAAGTCTTATGTCCGGCACGCTTTTTTCGCCATTCGTTGTAATTTCACTTTTTCAGTCGGTTTTTAGCGGATTTTTTATGTTCCTGCTCTTTAGGCTGAACAATTTTTCCGCCAAAAAACTTTTTTCGCTCTATGGGATTTCTGTTCTAGGCTCGTCTGTCAGCGCGGCAGTCCAGATTTTTTTAAGCACGCTTTACCTTGGTCGCGGAACGTTTCTGCTTCTAGGCCTTATGCTTATATTTAACGCTATCAGCGGAATTTTTACCGCATTTTTAGCTCAATTTTTAGAAATTCCAGCAGAAGCGCCAATTTTAAGTAATCTCAGAGGGGGAAGTCTCCCCCTCGGCCGCACTTCGTTGCGCCCTACCCCCTCTGCAGGCTCAAACGCCGCCCACAACGCCTGCTCAAAAAAATCCAGCCGTTTTTTTACTATCTCAAAAATCATTGTTATTTTATCGCTTTCCGCAGCCGTTTTTTTTATAGATTCAATTCCAGTTCTTTCTGTTTTTTTTGCACTTTCAATTTCGCTTCAACTTTTGAGCGGCAGAAAAATAATGATTTTTCCGCACATCTGCCTTTGGCTTTTTGTAATAATCTCAACGCTTCTTATTCCTAGCGGAAAAGTTTTTTTTCAAATCGGAAGTTTTTCCGTAACACAAGGCGCTCTCTTCAATGGAATTGCAAAAGCCTTAAAACTTTCCGCGGCAAGTGCATTCAGCCAATGCGCCGCAAATCTTGAAGTTCAAAAAGAAACGCTGCTAGGTCAAACACTTTCCTACTACCGCGCGCTACTGAAACTTCTAAAAGACACACCAGGAAACATTATCCTTCGCCTAAAAACAGCACTCTGCGCAACAGAACTTTACTGTGAATAACCTTTTATTCCACGCAGATTTTTTCTGCAAAATCATACAGAACCGAGATTTTTTCACTTATAGTCTTTGTAAAAAAAATGCGTTTATCTTTTGTGAGTAAAATCATGTCAAAATTGCGGTTGGTTTTCCAGAAATTTATGGCATTTTCTGTTCCCATAACAAAAAGCGCGGTACTTAAAGAATCAGCGTAAATTCCGCTTTCAGAAATAACAGAAACGCTCTCAAGTTCATTTTCAACAGGAAATCCAGTTTTTCCATCAAAAATATGAATATATTTTTTTCCGTCTTCGCCAACAAAAAACCGCTCGTAACCGCCGCTTGTAACAACGCACTGATTTTTTATTTTTATTCCGGCAACAAGATTTTCGCCATTCCAAGGATTTTTTATTCCGACGTTCCATTCTGTTCCGTCAGGTTTTGTGCCAAGCGCAACAATATTTCCGCCCAAATCAAGAATTGCAGATTCAACACCGCACGATTCAAGAATTTTTACCGACTCATCGCCGGCAAAACCTTTTGCAACCGCACCAAAATCAATCATCATTCCATTCTGCTTATGAAGAATAATTTTTTCTGCTGATTTTTCGGCATTTTCATGATTTTTTATTTTTTCAATTTGTATTTTTGAAAAATCCGTATACGGCAAAATTGAAAGAATTTCGGATTCAGAAGGAATTTTGTATTCACCAGTCGTAAATCCCCATGCTCTTACAATTGGATAAATCGCAGGATTCAACGCCCCATCCGTCCTTTTAGCCATTTCAAACGCATACAACGCAAGGTGCGCCGTTTCCTCGTGCAAAAACTCAAAATCTCCAGAAGATTGATTGATTCTATAAATCTCACTTTGAGGCTTTGTTGTTGAAAAATAATTTTCAAGTTCCAAAATCCGCAACTTTACCTTCTGATTGGCTTTCGGGGCATTCTTTCCGTATGTTTTTAGCGTCATAAAAGTGTTCATAGACTCAAAAGCAAGAAAATTGCTGTTCTGACCACAGGAAACAAAAATAAAAAGGCAAAAAATTGCAAAAACGATTTTTTTCATAGAATAATTATTGCTGTAATTTTAGATTTTTGCAAATGAGTTTGACTCGTCAATTTGGGCAACTTTTGAGAAAAATCATCCGAATACAAAACTTATCCGTGGCGACATCAGAAATATAAAAGAAGAAGATTTTCCAGATGAGATTGACGGAATTATCGGCAGTCCGCCTTGTCAGTCGTGGTCAGAAGCTGGTTCTTGCGTGGAATTGACGACCCGCGCGGGATACTTTTTTATGAATACATTAGAATCTTAAAAAACAAAAAACCGAAATTTTTTCTTGCTGAAAATGTAAGCGGAATGTTGGTAAAGCGACATTCGGAAGCCGTTCAGAATATTCTTACACTTTTTAAAAGTGCAGGTTATGATGTTTCTTTTACAATGGTGAATGCAAAAGATTACGGCGTTGCTCAGGAACGCAAGCGAGTTTTCTACATCGGATTCAGAAGCGACTTGAATATCAATTTTCAGTTCCCAAGAGGCTCAACAGAAGACGATGACAAAAAAATCAGCCTTAAAGATATTATCTGGGATTTGAAGGATACGGCCGTTCCTGCCTTGCCTAAAAACCACAGAAATCCAGATGCTATAAACAATAACGAATATTTCACAGGTGCGTACTCACCGATTTTTATGAGCCGAAACCGTGTAAAATCTTGGGACGAGCAGGCTTTTACAGTTCAGGCGAGCGGGCGCCAGTGCCAGTTGCATCCGCAGGCTCCAAAAATGCAAAAAGTCGGCTTGAATAAATGCGAATTTGTGAAAGAAAAAGAAAATCTTTACCGCAGAATGACAGTCCGCGAAGTAGCAAGAGTTCAGGGATTTCCCGACACATTTCAGTTTATCTATGAAAATGTTGACGACGCATACAAGATGATTGGAAACGCAGTGCCAGTAAATCTCGCCTTTGAAATCGCAACAGCAATAAAAGAAACGTTGGAAAATCAAGTTAAAATCAAAACGAATATTAATACCAGAAAAAAGCTGGTAACTGCATAAGTGAACTGCCCCCCCCAAAAAAAAAATCATATTTACGCAAACCATAAAAATCGCTAAACTAAAGTCCGAACAGTCACCTTAATGGGATTGATTCGGTGCGGCGACTTTTGTTTCCGCAAAATTAACGCTCTTTTACAAAAGACTTGATCTAAAAGGACAGGTACTATGAATTCTCTTGATTTTCTTAAGTACAAATCGGAAAAACACAAAATTTCTATGATTACGTGCTACGACACAACTTTTGCGCGTATTGTGGAAAAAACAAATATTGACTGCATTCTTGTCGGCGACAGTCTGAGTATGGTTATGCACGGTGAAACCACAACTATTCCTGCAAAAATGGAATGGATGGAAGAACACACACGAAGCGTGCGTAACGGAACCCAAAAATACATTGTTTCGGATATGCCGTTTTTAAGCACACGAAAAGGTCTGGACTTTGCAACAGACTGTGCAGGAAAACTTCTTGTTGCAGGAGCAAACTGCGTAAAAATTGAAGGAATTTTCGGGCAGGAAGAAATTATCCGCCATCTGGTTTTAAGCGGAATCCCGGTAATGAGCCATTTAGGTCTTACACCGCAGTTTTTTCAGGCTTTTGGCGGACACAAAATGCAGGGAAAAAGCGAGGAAACTGCAAAAAAAATCATAGAAGAGGCAAGAATCGCAGAAAATCTGGGTTGTTTGGCAATCGTTCTTGAATGTATTCCAGCCGAGCTTGCAGAAAAAATCACACAAAGCGTAAAAATTCCCACAATCGGAATCGGTGCAAGCGCAAAAACCGACGGTCAGGTTCTTGTGCTTCAGGATATGCTCGGAATGAGCGGATTTCACCCAAGATTCGTTAGACAGTACTTGAACGGTGCTGAATTAATCGAAAAAGCGCTGAACGCTTACGCAAAAGACGTTGCAGAACAAAATTTTCCAGGACCAGAGGAATCAAAATGAAAGTAATAACAAAAATTCAAGAAATAAAAGAAATCAGAAAAAATCTTCAGTATAAAAAAATCGGCTTCGTCCCAACAATGGGCGGACTCCACGCTGGACATTTAAGCCTTATTCAACGTGCAAAAAATGAAAATGAAATCACGGTCGTAAGTGTTTTTCTGAATCCAACTCAGTTCAACGACAAAAAAGACCTTGAAACGTATCCTGCAAACCTTCAGGACGACATCGCACTTCTAGAAAAATCGGGAGTCGACTTTTTGTTCGCACCAAACTACACAGAAATGTATCCAGACGACTACAAATACAAAATCACCGAAAATTCATTCTCTAAAATTCTGTGCGGAGCAACGCGTCCCGGCCATTTTGACGGAGTTCTTACAGTTGTGATGAAACTTTTTAATCTTGTCCGCCCAACGAACGCATATTTTGGCGAAAAGGATTTTCAGCAGTACAAACTTTTAAAAGGCATGGCAGAAGCATTTTTTCTGGACATAAACATAATCCCGTGCCCGATTGTCCGCGAGCAGAATGGACTTGCACTTTCAAGCCGGAACAGAAAACTTTCGCCTTCAGGTCTTTCCATTGCACCAAAATTCCACGAGATTCTTGCCTCAAAAAAAACTACCGAGCAAAAAAAATCAGAGCTTACGCAGGCAGGCTTTACAGTGGACTACATCACCGAGCATGAAGGCCACATATACGGAGCAGTTTTTCTTGAAAATGTGCGTCTGATTGACAATCTTGAGTTATAAAATTCAAGGGGAGAAGCCTCTCCCTCGGACGCACTGCGTTGCGTCCTACCCTCTCTTACACAGGACGCTGCCTTTGGCCGTCCTGCATTTTGGAGATTCTATGAAAAAAAATATTTTGCTTCACGTTTCAGGTTCAATTTCTGCATACAAGTCATGCGCACTAATAAGCCTTTTGAAAAAACACGAATACAACGTGCGTGTAATTGCAACAAAATCAGCCCTGGAATTTGTTGGCAGAGCCAGTTTTGAAGGCTTAACCCACAACAAAATTGAAACAGAGATGTTCGGAAATCAAGATTCCATTCCGCACATAAACCTTGCACAAAATTGGGCGGATTTAATAATAAGTTATCCGTGCAGTGCAAACACAATAAACCGCCTTGCCGCAGGTCTTGCGGACGATTTGTTCGGTGCTGTCTGTCTTGCAAATAATTTTAATAAACCCCTTCTGCTTGCACCAGCAATGAACACCCAGATGTTTCTTCATCCAAGCGTTCAGGAAAACCTAAAAAAACTTGAATCCTGGGGTACAAAAATTCTTCCGACAGAAACAGGTGTTCTTGCCTGCGGCACAACAGGAAACGGACGGCTGATTTCCCCAGAAAAAGCATTTGACTTTATAGAAGAATGTTTTTTAGAGCATAAAAACTAGGAAAAACGAATGAAAATTCTTATTACTGGCGGAGGCACTTGCGAGCCAATCGATTCCGTCCGTTACATTACAAATTTTTCAACTGGAAAGACCGCGGCTTTTCTTGCAGATTTTTTCTGCAAAAAAAATCACGATGTTACCGCACTTATGGCAGAAAACGCGCAAAAACCAAAAAACGCAAAAATAATCACATACAGAACTTTTCAAGATTTGCAAAAAATGCTCAAAAAAGAATGTAAAGATTCAAATTACGACGCAGTAATCCACGCGGCGGCCGTAAGCGACTACAGTGTTCAAGAAATTTCTGTTGACGGGAAGATTTATCCACCCGGTGAAATATTAAAAATTCCTTCTGGTAAAAATGTTTTTATAAAAATGCAGGAAAATCCAAAACTTCTGCAAAAAATAAAACCGTGGAGCGGAAAAAACACAAAACTTGTTGCGTTTAAATTAACCAGCGGAGCAACAGAAGAAGAACAACAAAATGCCGTACAAAAAATCTTTTTAGCAGAAAAAGATTTTGCCCCGGATTTTGTTGTTCAAAATGACAAATCAGAAATTACCGAATCTTCACATCCGTGCAAAATCTACAATAATTCTGATAAAATAATAGCCAAAACACAAACCCTTCAGGAACTTGCAGAATCCCTGTACGGGGCGTTATGGGCTGTCCCCATAAAAAGAGAGGAAACATTATGATATTAACGTTAGACGTGGGAAACACACAAATCAGCGGCGGACTTTTTAGTGGCGACAAACTGGCTCTTCAGTTCAGAAAAACCGCACAGGCAAACTCAAGTTCAGACGAAATCGGGATTTTTTTGCGTTCTGTACTTCGGGAAAACGGATTTGACTGGCAGCAGGTTCAAAAAATTGGAATCTGCAGCGTTGTTCCGGCAATAAATTATTCGCTCTCAAGCGCAATTACAAAATACTTAAAAAAAGACTCGATTTTTATTCAGGCAGGAATTAAAACTGGGCTAAAACTAAAATATTCAAATCCAAAAGAAATCGGTGCAGACAGAATCGCAGGGGCAATCGGTGCAACAAGCCTTTTTCCTGAAAAAAATCTTATCGTAATCGACATGGGAACCGCGACAACTGTTGACTGCATCACAAAAAACAAAGAATATCTTGGAGGAGCTATTCTTCCGGGAATAAAAATGAGTGCAAACGCACTTGCAAGCGGAACAGCAAAACTTCCATCTGTGGAAATTGCAAAACCAGAACACATCTGCGGAACAACAACCACCGAAGCAATCCAGAACGGACTTTATTTTGGAACCGCAGGGGCAATAAAGGAAATTTTATACCTTTTCAAAAAAAATGTTTTCAAAGGTGAAGAAACTTTCGTCATCGGAACTGGAGGATTTTCCAGAATCTTTGAAGAATACAGTCTTTTTGACACTTTCTGCCCTGAACTTGTACTTTTGGGCGTAAAAAAATCCGTAGAAATGAACAGCTAAACAAGGAATCAAAATGGAAATCACAGTATTAAAAGCAAAACTTCACCGTGCAACGGTAACAGACGCAAACTTGAATTACGAAGGTTCTATCAGCATAGACACCGAACTTTGCAAAAAGGCCGGAATGCACAACTGGGAAAAAGTCGATATTTTAAATGTGAACAACGGCGAACGTTTTTCAACCTACATAATTCCAGGCAAAAAAGGCGAAATCTGCCTGAATGGAGCGGCGGCACGAAAAGCCTGCCCAGGCGACAAGGTAATAATTGTAACGTACACAAAAATTCAAGAGTCAACAGCGGACAACTGGAATCCAAAAATCGTGTTGCTGAACGAGGACAATTCTGTAAAAGCCGTAAAAAATTAAAAAGTTGAATTTAGAGTTTTTTTCTTGACAGACGAGTATCTTCACATTATTATATGAACAGTTGTTCAAATGAATAACAAAATACAAATCACAGGAAACTTTATGGACAAACAGGAAGTTTTAGAAAAAATGCCAGACGAAGATACTTTGTTCGATCTTGCGGAACTTTTTAAGATTTTTGGCGATTCAACCCGAATCAAAATTCTTTTTGTTCTTCTAGACAACGAAATGCCAGTAAATGCGATTGCGGATGCCCTCGGAATGACCCAGTCTGCCGTAAGCCATCAACTTCGCATTTTAAAGACAAACGGACTTGTAAAGTTCTCTCGCGATGGAAAATCGCTAATCTATTCGCTTGCCGATGCGCACGTACATTCGATTCTTGCACAGGGCTTAGATCATATCGGGGAATAACCTCGCCCAGAGGTTCATCATTCCGCAGTCAAAAAAAAGTTACCAAGGAGTTACTATGGAAAACGAACACATCGAACATAAAAAAGAAAATTCATGCGGTTGCACCTGCTGTTCAGGGCACGAATCACATAACGAAAAAAACGGAACGCACAACCATGAACACGAGGAACAAGAGATTTCATTATCAAGAATCATAATTGCCGCAGTTCTTCTTGTTGCCGGAGAAATTCTTGAACGGATAAAATTTTCAGATTTTATTCAAAACATTCCTGAAATCGATTTATACCAGCAGTACATTTTTGTCGGAGTTTGCCTTGTAGCATATCTTCTTGTTGGATACGGAGTTGTAAAAAATGCAATAAAAAATCTGTTTCACGGTGAAATTTTTGACGAACAGTTTCTTATGTCTGTTGCATCGTTAGGTGCTGTCTGCGTTGGTCAACTTCCAGAAGCGGTTGCGATTATGCTTTTTTACCAGATTGGGGAACGTTTTGAAGATTACGCAGTTGATAAATCTGAAAAATCAATTGATGCGCTGATGGAAATACGACCTGACACAGCAAATGTTATTCGTGTCGGAAAAGAAATCAAGGTAAAAGCAGAAGAAGTTCAAATTGGCGAAACAATCGTTGTAAAACCCGGCGAACGAATTCCTGTTGATGGAATAATAACAAAGGGAAGTTCTTTTGTTGACAACTCTGCAATTACAGGCGAATCCGTTCCACTTGAAATTTCAAGCGGTTCAGAAGTTTTTTCTGGAGCAATCAACAAAAATTCTGTGATTGAAATAAAAACAACGCGACTTTCGACTGACTCTGCCGCTTCCAGAATCATAAAGATGGTTGAATTTTCAAGCGAAAAAAAGACAAGAACAGAACGCTTTATCACAAGGTTCAGTAAAATCTATACGCCTGCCGTTTGTGCGCTTGCCGTTGCTGTTGCAATAATACCAACTTTGACAATCGGACTTTCAAAAGGTGAATGGCAATGGTCAACGTGGTTTTACAGGGCAATTTCTTTCCTTGTTGTTTCCTGCCCATGTGCGATAGTTATTTCTGTACCGCTGACTTTTTTTGGCGGAATCGGAGCCGCAAGCCGAAACGGAATTTTAATGAAAGGCTCATCCGCAATTGATGCGCTTTCAAAAACAAAAACTGCTGTTTTTGACAAAACTGGAACACTGACAAAGGGCGTTTTTGCGGTGACTGAAGTTTGCCCAGCAGACCAGACAATTTCCAAAGATGCGCTGATTGCACTTGCGGCACACGCTGAATTACAATCAAATCATCCGGTTGCAAAATCATTAAATGCGGCACACTCTGGCGACTGTTGCAAAAACCAGAAACTTACTCAAGCCCAAGAGATTGCCGGTCAAGGAATAAAAGTCAACTTGAACGGAAACGAAGTTCTTGCCGGAAACGCAAAACTTATGCAAGAAAACAAAATTTCAAGTTTCAACGATGCAGAAACAAAAGAAAAGTCAGGAACAGTAATTCACCTTGCGGAAAACGGAAAATACCTTGGTTACATTGTAATTTCAGACAAAATCAAGGATGATGCAAAAGACGCAATAAAAAATCTAAAAAAAGTTGGTGTTTCAAAAATCGCAATGCTTACAGGCGACAATAAAAAAGTTGCAGAAAAAGTATCAGAAGAACTTGGTATTACAGATGTTTTTTCGGAACTTCTTCCGCAGGATAAAGTTTCAAAGATTGAAATTCTTCTTGAGGAACTAAAAGGCAGCAAGAGAAAAGTTGCTTTTGCAGGCGATGGAATAAATGACGCTCCAGTTCTTGCCCGTGCCGACGTAGGAATTGCAATGGGTGCACTTGGCTCAGATGCGGCAATAGAATCCGCGGATGTTGTAATAATGACGGACGAACCTTCAAAAGTTGCAGATTCAATCCAAATTTCAAAAAGGACAATCAGAATAGTTCATCAGAACATAGTATTTTCAATCGGAATAAAAGCATTGATTATGCTTTTGAACGGAATCGGAGTTGGCTCAATGTGGCTTGCCGTATTCGGTGATGTAGGAGTATGTTTCCTTGCAGTACTGAATTCAATGCGTGCGCTTGGCTACACAAGTCTAAGAAAAACACGCAAGGGAAAATAAAATATTAATTCCGAGTTTTAATTGTTGCAAAACAGTTTGAATAAACTTCCAGTCAAACTATCAATTCAGCAAAAAAAACTCGGAATTATTTTTTTTAGTATACAGAAAGAATCTTTTGAAGTTTGTCCTTTCCTATAATCTTCATAAACGAAGCCAGACGCGGCCCCTGGTCTTTTCCTATCAAAGCCTGATACAATGCAGTGAACAATGCCTTTGCGTCAAGTCCAAGTTCTGTTGCAATATCGTACATCGCCTGCTGACATTCTTTGTCCAAAGCAAAAGTTCCTACACGAGGAACAACTTCATCGCGTACACGTTTTACGGCTGCAAGCATATCACCAGAGAGTTCCGCTTTTGAACCGTCTTCCCTAAGTGCAAAACAGAAATCTTCTGCACAAGTCGGCGCACATTCCCTAATCCAGTACCACGCGCATTTAGCACGGCGGCGTAACGCCTCTTCCTGCTCAGGTTTTACATCGCCCAAAGATTTAATAACAGCATCGATGTCACCAGAATAAGTCTGTAGCAAAGTTGTCATCATTCTAAAGCCAATTTGGTATGGCATTACAGAAGGCATTTTATTGTCAATCTGAGAAAGAACATAAATTCTCTTTTCTTTTGCAAGAATATCTTCTGATTTTGCCTTGTCAATTCCCCAAACAATTCGTTCTGTCTTGTCGTAATCTTCATAAACTTTGTTTACATCAAGGTCAAATGAAATTGCAAATTCTGTATTCGGTCTTGTTCCAGCAAAAATATAGCGCAAAACTTCTGGCTGGTACACTTCAAGAGCATCAACCAAAGAAATAACTTTTCCTTTTGAAGAAGACATTTTTCCAGGAACACCTTTAAGATTCACAAAGTCATAACGCATTGTAATAGGTGCATCCCAGCCATAAATCTTTTTTGAAACAAGTTTTGCTGTATCGTAAGAACCACCCGGAGAAATATGGTCTTTTCCGCCCGGTTCAAAAACAACTTTTTCCTCATTCCAGCGCATAGGCCAGTCAACACGCCAGCCAAGTTTAGCACCCTTAAATGTACGCAAATCAGCAGTTTCGCAGTTGCCACATTCGCACTTATAAGAAACACCGTATTCACCGTCATAACCAGTTATTTCAGTTGTATCTTTGTTGCATTTTCCACAGAAAATAGAAACCGGCCAATAAACATCCTCTGCCTTCATTTTATGCTGCTCATCGCGGTATTCGTTAAGACATTCTTTGATAAGCTCACGGTTCTGCAGTGCTTTTTTCATTCCTTCTGCATAGCGGTTTGCTCTGTAGCGCGACGCCTGATATAAAAATTCAGGATTGATTCCAACGCGCGGAAGTTCATTTTCAATGTCAACTTCGTGATGGCGTGCATAATTTTCGTTTCTTCCAGTTGTATCAGGAACCATTGTGATTGGATACCTTAAATATTTTGTAAGAATTTCCGGGTCTGGCATATTTGCAGGAACTTTTCGGAAAACATCATAATCATCCCACGAATAAATAAAGCGGACATTCTTGCCACGGTCACGCAAAGCACGAACCACAAGGTCAACAGTTATAATTTCTCGAAAGTTACCGATATGCACAGTTCCAGAAGGAGTAATTCCAGACGCACAAGTATATGAATCAAGGTCGCCTTTTTCCTTGATAATTTTGTCAGCCATCTGGTCTGCCCAGTGACTGAACTGCGAATTCTTTTCGTTATTGTTACTCATAATAAGTAAATATTATATTGAAACCGTCTAATCTTTTCAACGACAGAAAAAATTGAAAGATTCTTGTTACTAATTATCGTCCGGAATATTTTCGAACATTTCTTCAAAATCAAAATCTTCTGTTTTACCTGCAGATTTCTCAGTACCTTCTGTTTTTTTGGAAGATTCATCCATAACAGAAGCCGGATCAAAGTCAACATCTGAACTAGCAGAATCTGAATTTCCAAAGTCTGCCTCAAGTTGCGCCTGCAATTCAGGTGAAATAATATTTTCTATCATTGAATTTTCTATTTCTTGCTGAACTTCTTCCGCCTCATCGCTTGTAGTTTTAAATTTTTCAAGGACGTTTTCAAGTTCCGTCATATTTTTATAACTTTCTTTGCTCAACGAGCCAACCGCCGCCATCCGTTTTACAATTTCTTCTGTTCCAGCATTAATTTCCTTGATTTCGTCAAATGCCTTTCCAAAAAGTCCGTTCACAGAAGAAATTTCCGAGGCAACCGTTTCCTGATTCTGTGCAAGATTTTCACAATACTGATTGATTTTATCCGCAGTAGACGCAGTTACTTCAGTTTTTTCAGTGATATATTTTGTCTGGCTGTTAATGTTTTCAATTTCCTCTGTAATCGCCGCAAAAGCAGAAATCATCTCGTTTGAATGGCTTGAAACTTTTGCAAATGCCTCGGACGCAAGCATACTAGAACGATTCGCCACAGTAACCGCCTCAATTGTCCCCTTTATTGATTCAGTTATTTTTTTTGCGTTATTCGCTGTAGAAACCGCAAGAGAGCGTATTTCCTCCGCAACAACTGCAAATCCTTTACCATATTCGCCTGCGTGCGCTGACTCAATCGCCGCATTCATAGAAAGAAGGTTTGTCTGAGCGCTTACAGAATTAATGATTGTCACAATTTCTTTTATCTGGTCAAGCTGATTCATAACGTCACCAAGAATTTTGTTCGTTGCGGCAATTTTTGCATCTCCATCGGCAACAAAACCGCCCATTTCCGCCGCAATTTTTGAACGAGAAACGGCATTTTCCTTAATCTGCTCTATTCCGTGAATCATATTTGACACTGCGTTTGTGCTTTCATTTATTGCAGAAACCTGATCGTTGTTATCCTGAACAAGAGTTTTTACCTGAACATTAATCTGGTTCACCGCCTCAACTGAACGTTCAAGAGATTTTGTGATTTTTTCAAATTCATCCGTAATGTTTTCAATATTCAAGTTAATTTCGTTTGTTGCAACCGCTGTACTAGAAGAAGAATCATTTATTGAATATCCAGAAGAAATAGCCTTTGCCGCAGTTTTTTTCACAACAATAAAGAAATCATTTATCTCCTTGACCATATTGTTCATATTGTTCATCAAATCCTGCATTTCATCACTGCCTTGAGGAACAATTTTTGTAGTAAAATCTTTTTCAGACAAAAGCATAGACATATCACGTACACGTCCGATGTTCTTTATAACAACCGTTGTTCCGTAAAAAATGTTCACCAAAACAATTACCGAAAAAACTCCCCCCAGCAGAAAAACCCCGATTCTATAAAGATTTGTATAATGCCTAACGGTTTCACCAAGCATAACATTGATTTTTGCCATAACATCACGAAGGTCATTGCTGTTCTGGATAAGCGCTTTCATCTGGTTTTCAATCAAAAGCGTGCTACTGCTGATTGACTGAACTGCTTCTGAATCATCAAAACGCTCGACCGCGGCTTTAATTCCATTCCTAGAAATAAAATCTCTTTCTTCTTCGCTTACCGCCGCATTCTGTATATTCTGAAAATGAACATTAAACGGATTTACCTGATTTACAACTTTTGTCCATATATTGTTCGCATTATCAACTTCGCCCCCAAAATCTTCTGAAAAATATTTTAACCCGCTATAACCTGTAAATTCATGAAATTTCTTGTTTGTGCTTATAAGTTTTTCCTTCCACGTTGAAGAAACCTGCTTTGTATCAATTCCCCAAGAAACAGTCTGATTTAAATAATTAATCATATCAGCAACATCAAACTGACATTGCTGTTCCAAAAATTGAAAATTCTGAAGCCTCTGAACAAAACTTGCCCCAAGCATCGTAAGTGTCGCAAGAATGAACATTTCAATTGCACAGATAAAAGCAATAATAGAAAAACGTCGTCTTAGTTTCATGAAATCAAAACCTTAAATAAAAATCTCTCTACCTTGATATTTCATTATAAACCAAAAAAAAAGATATACAAAATAATTCTCTATCAAAAATTATATTTTCTTGCTATATTTTTTATATGCTGAATTTATTTTTCAAAAAGAATTTTTACGACGGTTGGGACAATGTAATGTTTTTCTTTGTTCCAAACCTTTTGATTGATGCACTGATTATTTTATGCACTGGAATTTCCAGCCTTGGAGTAACAGTTTTCAAAGATGCAAATTTTTTCCTTTACATCTGGATTTTTCTTGCACTTGTTCTTGTATGTGGCTCTTCAATTTTTACGCTTGCGTGGGCTGAATCCTCAAAAGGAATTGCAGATTACGAAACAATTGAATTCAAGGATTTTTTTAAATCGCTAAGAACCTGCATAAAAGACGGAATAAAATATGGGCTAACACTTGTCGCAGTAATTTCAATCGCTGTAATCGGCGGAATTTATTTTCTAAAACCACAAAGCGGACAGATTTCTTTTGCCGGACTTTTAGCCGGTGTATGCTACATTTGGGCCGCGTTGATAATCGTAGCCTCTCTTCTTTGGTATCCGGCACTTCGGGCGTATATGCACAACCCTTTCCTAAAATCAGTAAAAAAATGTTTTATCGTATTTTTTGACAATCTTTTTGTTTCAATCGTGCTTGGATTTTACAACCTTTTTCTTTCCGCAATCTCTATAATTATGCTGGGAATCGCCCCAGGAATGTGTGGTCTTGAACTTGCACGCGCAAACGCATTCCGTCTTATAATGAAAAAATATGATTATATAGAAGAATTAGACAAAAAAGGCGAGCCAATGCACAGCAAAGCCCGCCGTAGAATTCCATGGAAAGAACTTTTAAAAGACGACATTGAAGCAAATCCAACACGAGGATTTAAAGCATTCATTTTCCCATGGAAAGAAAACCAGTAATGTGCAAAAAGTAATACACAGAATTCTCTAGTTTGTCATCAGCATTGTTTTTGCATCAAGTTTTACAGCCGCTGATGATGATTCTTTTCCGTCCGCCTTTAACACCGAAAGTTTAACGCATTTACCATCAGAAGCAAGGTGAGCAACAATATCAAACAACGAAAGAAGTTCTGCCCTTACGGTTTTTGAAAGTTCTGCATTTTCGTTCGTTCCACTGAACCAGACCGCAAGCCCTTCAGTTTTTGCAAATTCCGCAACAGAATTCACATCCTGAACGGAAACTTTTTCCATATCTTCACCGTCAATCACCAAAGCCTCAACTTTGATTCCGCCTTCCTTTAGTGCCTTTAAAGTATTAACAACTTTTGGAAGAGTAAAAGTTTCCTGATTGAAATTCAAAATTGTTCGGTCGCGGATAATTGATTCACTCAACTCGTTCATATCCTCAATGTTCTTTTTTTTGCCCATCTCCGCAAGAACACTTTCATACCAGGCAATTACGTTAGAAGATTTCTGGTCAAAAGAAACGTGAACCAAATGTTTATCGTGCAGCAAAGCATCAATTCCAAACTGAACAAGAACAGAAGTTTTTCCAAGCCCTTTTTTTGCAGTAATTATACCCATCTGGCCAGATTTTAGACCGCCATAAGAAACTGCTTCAAAAAAACGAACCGGGCTTGTATTTATCAAATCCTGTTTTACCATAAAATCCTCCATAGAAAAAACAAAAAGTGGACTTAACAACTATAAGTCCACTTTTAATAAAAGTCTATTCAAAATTTCCTAAAAAAAAAGTTGCAATAAGGATGAACCTAAAATCTTGTGGTTTAAGATTCTTCTGAAAACTAGTTTTTAAATAAGTAAATCCTAAATCAATGCAACTCACAATTTCTTGTGAAAACACATCTGCAATAAGGATGAACCTAAAATCTTGTGGTTTAAGACCACAAGATTTTTTAACGGTTCTTCTATTTGTTACCTTTTGCCTTTTCTTCTTGGTGTTTCTTGATGAGTTCTTCTGCTACTGCGTTTGGAACTTTACCGTATTTTTCGAATTCCATTGTGAATTCGCCTTTTCCCTGTGTTGAAGAGCGGAGAATTGTTGAGAATCCGAACATTTCTGAAAGTGGAACTTCTGCGTTTACTACAGATGTGTTGTTTTCATCAGTTGTTTCACCAATAATACCACGGCGCTGGTTGATAAGACCAAATACGTTACCCTGGAATTCGTTTGGTGCGGCAATCTGAACTTTCATAATTGGTTCAAGAATAACCGGTTTTGCCTTCATGTAGCCTTCGCGGAAAGCACCAATAGCGGCAATCTGGAATGCGTTATCACTAGAGTCTACAGGGTGATACTGACCATCGTTGATTGTAATCTTAACACCAACAATCTGAGCACCAATCAATGAACCTTCTTTCATTGCTTTCTGGAAACCCTTATCGCAAGATGGAATATATTCGTTAGGAATAGCACCACCCTTGATTGAGTCGATAAATTCGTAGTCTTTTTCTGAATCTGGTTCCATAAATCCAGCAACGCGACCGTACTGACCAGAACCACCAGTCTGCTTTTTGTGTGTGTAGTTAAAGTCACCACGAGCAGTGATTGACTCACGGTAAGCAACCTGTGGCTGACCTGTTACAACTTCACAATTGTATTCGCGCTTCATTCGTTCAACGTATACAGCAAGGTGAAGCTCACCCATTCCCTTGATGATTGTTTCATTTGATTCAGGATCTGTATATGTCTGGAATGTAGGGTCTTCTTTTGTAAATCTGTTCAAAGCCTTAGACATCTGCATAGCAGCCTGTTTGTCTTTTGGAGTGATTGACAAAGAAATTACTGGCTCTGGAACGAACATTGAAGCCATTGAGTAATTTACTCCGCCGTTTGTAAATGTATCACCAGAAGCACAGTCTACACCGAACAAAGCAACGATGTCGCCTGAACAACCTTCTGTAATATCTTCCATCTGTGCAGAGTTCATACGAACAAGGCGACCAACCTTGAATCTTTTCTTTGTGCGAGTGTTATAAAGTTCTTCACCCTTCTTAATTTTTCCCTGATATACACGAGTATAAGTCAACTGACCGTACTGACCATCATCAAGTTTAAATGCCAAAGCTACACAAGGCTTGTTGTCAACTGATTCAAGTTCAACTTCCGCTTCGTTGTTGTCAAGGTCAAGAGCAACGTTCTTTACTTCATTTGGAGCCGGAAGATAGCGAACTACAGCGTCCAAAAGTGGCTGAATACCCTTGTTTACGTGAGCAGAACCGCAGAATACGCCTACAAACTGTTCAGAGATTGTTCCTTTGCGGATTGCGGCAATAATTTTGTCCTGGTCAAGGTTAGCGTAATCGTTTTCCTCGTCCATCATTGCATCTTCCATAAGAGCATCATCAAAGTTGATTGCGGCCTCAATAAGTTCCTTGCGGTATTTTTTTACATCTTCAACCATATTAGCCGGAACATCAGCATAGCGAAGGTCTTCACCGTTTGGTCCGTCAAAATAAATAGCTTTCTGGCTGATAAGGTCAACAACACCTTCAAGTTTATCTTCCAAACCGATTGGAAGTTCCATCATATATGCGTTCAGTCCAAGTTTTTCTCGAAGCTGAAGACGAACACGCAAAGGATTTGCACCCTGACGGTCACACTTGTTTACAAATGCTACACGAGGTACATGATAACGTTTTAACTGGCGGTCTACAGTAATTGACTGAGACTGAACACCTGCAACGGCACAAAGAATCATAATAGCACCGTCAAGAACGCGGAGTGAACGTTCAACTTCTACTGTAAAGTCTACGTGGCCTGGAGTGTCGATAAGGTTGATTGTGTAATCTTTCCACTGAACCTGTGTTGCTGCAGACTGGATTGTGATACCACGTTCACGTTCCAATTCCATGTTGTCCATAACAGCACCAACACCGTCTTTACCGCGAACTTCGTGAATAGCGTGAATCTTGTTACAATAGAACAAAATTCGCTCAGAAGTTGTTGTCTTTCCTGAGTCAATGTGAGCACTGATACCGATATTTCTCATCTTTGAAATATCAAAAGCCATATTGTTACCTCTTAAAAAAATAAATTTACTATTTAGATTTTAGCAGAATAAAATTTCCAGAAAATGAAAATTCCAAAAATCCGTTTATCAATAATACTAAAAGATGTAATGTTGTTCAATAGTAGTTTTTTTGATAGAATATGTGACTATGATTAATTTAAACAGCAAACAAAGAAAACTCCTTGAAAAATACGCAAATAAAATTGAATCCGTAGTCATTGTAGGCTCAGGCGGAGTTTCAGAGGGAGTAACAGGAAAAATCAACGATGAGCTTGGAATCCACGAGCTTATAAAAGTAAAATTCAACGACTTCAAAGACGAAAAACGTGAACTTACAGAGGGTATTGTAAATTCCACAGAGGCAACCCTTGTAAGACTGATTGGAAACGTTGCAATTCTTTACAGAGTGTCAAAAGAACCGAAAGACAGAAAATACGAAAAAGAACTTAACAAACTTTCGTAACATTTTGCCGGAATCTTTGTTTTGATTTTTAACCAGTATAACCAGAGCTGAATCAAACAGCTCTTTTTTTTACAGAATTTGAGCATAAAATTGGAGGATATAAAAAGTATGATCGAAGTGTCTCACGTTTCCCGTACTTTTGGAACATTTCGTGCGGTAAACGATGTAAGTTTTTCCATTCCTACAGGACAGATTGTAGGTCTTTTGGGACCGAACGGAGCAGGAAAAACAACAACAATGCGAATGATTACAGGTTTCTTGAAGCCAACTGACGGTTCTATCAAGATTGATGGGGTTGAAATCACAGAACAGCCTGTTGAATCAAAAAGAAAAATTGGCTATATGCCGGAAAGTGCGCCTTTGTATGGCGATATGATTGTCTGCGATTACCTTAACTACATTGCAGACGTAGAAGGAAAAAATGCAGATGAAAAAGTTCCGCTTTTATGCAAAGAATGTGGACTTGAAGAAGTGATGCACAAAAACATAAGCGACTTAAGCCGTGGCTACAGACAACGAGTGGGGCTCGCCCATGCGCTTATGAACGACCCTGAAATTCTTATCCTTGACGAACCGACATCCGGACTTGACCCGAACCAAATTGAGGAAGTGCGCGCACTTATAAAAGAAATCGGAAAAACCAGAACTGTTATTATTTCAACACATATTCTAAGCGAAGTTGAAATGCTCTGCTCACGCGTGATTATTATAAGCGGGGGAAAACTTGTTGCCGACAGTCCGACCGACCAGCTTAGGACAAGGTTTGGAAATTCAGCAGTAATAAAAGTTACAACAAACGCAACAGAATCACAAATTTCAGAAATCCTGCACGGCATACAAGGAATTGAAAGTCTTTCTTTTGAAAAAGCGGAAAACGGCTCAACTGCGCTTCTTTCTGTAAAAGCAACAACAGAAATTCGTCCTGAAATTGCAAAAACTGTAATTTCTGCGGGATTAAACCTTTTTGAACTGGTTCTTCAGCGCAACAGCCTTGAAGATGTATTCCACATTCTTACAACAGAAAACAGTGCGGAAAATGGAGCAAAAAATGAAAAATAAACAAAAAAAACCGGCACTTGTAATTTTTAAACGCGAATTTGCCGCGTATTTTGCAAGTCCAATCGCTTATATTGTAACAGGTTTGTTCCTTATTATAACAGGAATTATGTTCTTTACGGCATTTTACCTTCAGAACCGGGCTTCAATGAGAAACCTCTTCCAGATGTTGCCACTTATCCTTTCGTTTTTTATCCCGGCACTTACAATGCGTGTTTACGCAGAAGAAAAACGAGTCGGCTCAATTGAAACACTCTACACTCTTCCTGTTACAGAATTCGATGTGGCGGCAGGAAAATTCCTTGCATCTTTTGCAGCATCCGCAATTATGATTGCACCGACATTGCTTTATCTTATCGGTATATTGCCGTTTGGTTTGCCAGATGCAGGACCAGTTATCGGAGGCTACATTGGTGCTTTGTTCCTGTGTGCGGCTTTTAGCGCGATAGGACTTTTTGCCTCATCTATTACAAAAAACCAGATTATCGCATTTTTTACTGCTTTTATAATCTGCATCGCCCTAACAATGATAAGCGAATTCCTTATCTTTTTGCCTGCCCCGATTGTAGGATTCCTTCAGTTTTTGAGTGCAAACGAACATTTTACTTCTATTTCCCGAGGAATAATAGACTCGCGCGACTTAATCTATTTTGTTTCGCTTACAACATTCTTTTTTAGCCTTACAGTTGTAACACAGAAAAAGGAGGCAAGATAATGAAAAAATTCCTTGAATGGATAAAAAGCCCAAAAAGCGACTTTGTTCTTTTTGCAATGATTCTTATTCTTGCAAACCTTGCAAGCCACAAAGCATTTTTCAGAATTGATTTGACAAGCCAAGGTTCTTATTCAATAAGCAAGGCTTCTAAAAATACAGTAAAAACTTTAACCGAACCGCTTTCTGTAAAAGTTTTTTTCAGCGACAATCTTCCAGCCCCTTATAACACGACCGCTCAGTACGTAAAAGATATTCTGGTGGAATATAAAGGCGCGGCGAATAAAAATTTCAGTTATCAGTTTTTCAATATGAAAAAACCTGAAAATCAGCGGATTGCCTCTGGCTACGGTTTGCGCCAAGTTCAGATTCAGCAGATAAAAAACAGCGAAGTCGGCGTAAAACAAGTCTGGATGGGGCTTGCAATAACTTATGGTGATGCAATTGAAACAATCGACGGAATTTCCAGCGATTCAGGTTTTGAGTACAATCTTACAACAAAAATCTCGAAAATGATTTCGCAGGCGGACACTCTCGCAGGACTTTCGGCAGACGACAAAATCCGAGTAACTTTGTACTTAAGCAACGAACTTGAACAGTTCAGAATCGCAAATTTTGAAAACGTGCAGAAACTTGCCCTTACAGCGTTCAATTCTGTAAACCAGAAAAATAAAAACAGGCTTCAGTTTGAATCAGAAAGTCCATCCGCAGAAGAAATGGATTCCATTGCGGACCAATACGGACTTCAGCTTATAAACTGGCAGAACAAAGACGGCTCAGAAGGAAAAGGAATTTTTGGACTTGTAGTTGAACACAACGGTGCGTTTCGAACAGTCCCTCTTTCAATCCAGCGTTCATTCTTTGGCTATGGAATTTCTGGAGCAGATAATATAGAAGAAAACCTTTCAAGCAGCCTAGAAAATCTTCTTTCAAAATCAACGGAAATCGGCTACATAAAAGGACACAACGAGGCGGAACTTTCTGACCAGAACGGAAGCGACACAAATTTCAAAAAATTGCTTTCAGATTCTTATTCGTTAAAAGAAATAAATCTTCCAGAAACCGACATTCCTTTGAACATAAACACAATTATTATCAACGCACCAAAAGAAAAATTTGCAGAATCGGAACTTTACAAGATTGACCAGTTCCTGCTTAAAGGCGGAAACGTAATGATTTTCCAGGATCCGTTCAACTCAACACAGGAAAATTACTATCAGGCTCCAAGTTATGAAAAAATCGATACTGGACTGAACACAATTCTTGAAAAATACGGCGTAAAACTTGAATCAAATTACGTTTTTGACGAGGCTTGCTACAACTACAATCAGCAGGGCTACGGAAAAATCAGAATGTACTGGGCGCCAATGCTTGCAAAACAGCAGCTTTCCCAGAAAAATGTTATTTCCAAAAACCTTGGCTATGTAATTCTTTTGCAGCCTGGAGAAATTTCTGTAACAGAAGCGGAAAAGAACAACGACTTAAAAGTTTCTGTTCTTGCAAAATCTTCGCCTAAATCATGGTCAATGATACAGAATTTTGACATCGGTCCAAATATGCAGACACCTTACGACAAGTCAATCTACAAAGCACACAATCTTTCGGTACTTGTTGAAGGAAAATTCCCTAGCGCGTTCACAGAAAATCCTGAAGAAAAGAACAATTCTGCCGCCGCTAGCGAAAAAGACGGACTCAAGACAACCGTGCATCTGCAAAAAGGAACTCAGACAGGAAGAATTTTTGCAGTAAATACAGCTTATGCAACTTCAAATCAGCTTATAAATGAAGACGGTTCAGAACCAATCGCAATGTTCGTAAGAAACGCGGTAGACTATATGAATGGAAACGCAGACCTTTGCACAATGCGAACAAAAGGTCTTACATTGAACACAATGCAGAACACAAATGGAACTCTGGCTCTAATCATAAGATATTTCAACCAGTTTGGACTTGCAGTTCTTGTTGCAGTTGCAGGATTTGTGATGTGGAGACTACGTTCTATCAAAAGAAGAAAAATCCACGACAAATACAATCCAAACGACAATCGTGAAATAAAATAAAGCATAAGAGGTATAAAATGACAACCAGAAAAATAACACTTCTTGCGGTTTTTACATTTTTGCTTGCAGTCTGCATAATTCAAGGAATTACAGGCGCAATAAATCCTGTAAAAACAATCAAAATAGACGCTGAACCAGACGCAATCACAATTTCAAAAGACGGCACAACCGTTGAGCTTACAAAAAGTGCCTATGGCTGGCAGGTTGGCTCTGACAATTACATTGCAAACAAATCTGACGTTGAAAAAATGGTAAAAGAAATTCAGGAAGTAAAAATTCTTGATAAAGTTGCGCGGCTTGGAAACAACGAAAATGATGAAAAATACAACCTTTCAGAATCTCGCGCAACATTTGTTCGGGCATTTAAAGGCGGAAAAGAAATCCAGACTCTTATGCTTGGAAAAACAAGCCCGACTGGCTCGCAGACTTACGGTTCTGTTTCTGGAAAAAAAGATGTTTTCCTTTTTTCAGGCAACTTGATTTCAACTTTTGACAAGACAGAAGAATCCCTGCGTTCAAAAACGGTTTATTCAATAGAAGAAAATATGATTACCGGCGCAAACGTTGACATGGGCAAGCAAAATTGGACTTTGGAAAAAGACTCTGAAAAAAACACAAAAAATTCTGACGAATGGAAAATATCAGGAACTGCTGATTTTGAGGTTGCCCCGAACGAGGCAAAAAGATGGATTCAGAATGTCGCATATATGAACATTTCCTCTTGGATTGATGACGGAACAGTTCTTCCAAAAGAAAAACTTGTTTCTTTCAGTCTTTATACAACCTCAGACACAGTTTACGTTGAAATCTACGAACAGAAAAACGGTGATGAAACAAAATACTACGGAACTTGCAACAGAACACCGCACAAATTTGAGCTTACAAAAGCACAGACAGAAAAGTTTACAAAAAATCCGGAAACATTAAAGGCTAAAACTGAGTAAGATTTCTGGAAAAAGAATTTAATGGTCGAGTGGCGAGTTTTCGTAAGAAAACTCGCCACTTCAAAGACGCCAGAACTTCAAGAACGCCAGGCTTGACTTTTTCCTTCCGTTTATTCAATTTCTTTCACTCCCATAAATCCAAACCCATCTTCCAGCCAAAATAAATCACTTTTTTATTGCTACACAAATCTTAAATCATTATAATTTCTGTAAAAATATTCACTTGGAGTGTATAAATATGCAGTCTGAAATCAAATTTATTGAAGGTGGCGTAACTGCTGCCCAAGGATTTACAGCAAACGGCATCTTGTGCCACATAAAGTCAAGCCGCAAAACAAACGACACAGCCTTGATTTATTCTGAAAAACCTTGTGCCGCATCTGGTGTTTTTACCCAAAACCGAGTAAAAGCTGAAAGTGTAAAACTTACAAAAAAGAATATCGCTAACGGACGGATTCAGGCTGTTATTGCAAATTCAGGAAATGCAAACTGCTGTACCGGTGAACAAGGCGCAAAAGTCGCTTATAAAATGGCTTGTCTTGCCGGAAACGCGCTGAACGTAAATCCAGATGATGTTGTTGTCTGTTCAACCGGCGTAATTGGTGCTCAACTTCCTGTTGAAAAAATTGAAGCAAAAATTGATGAACTTGCAAAAGGACTTTCTAAAAAAGGTCATGAAGAAGCCCGAATCGCAATAATGACAACAGACACAAAATATAAAGAATGTGCCGTAGAATTTGTTCTTGACGGAAAAACTTGCCATATGGGAACAATGTGCAAAGGCTCAGGAATGATTCATATAAATCTTGGAACAATGCTTTCCTTTATTACAACTGATGTTGCAATAAGTCCAAAAATGATAGACAAGGCTTTGCGGGAATCCGTAAAAGGAACTTACAACTGCGTTTCTATTGACGGTGACACTTCTACAAACGACACTTTGGTTCTTCTTGCAAACGGAATGGCAGGCAACAAGGAAATTACAGAAGAAAACGACGATTACAAGATTTTTCTTGCCGCGCTTAACAAGATGAACAAAATAATGGCAATGAAAATCGCGGCAGATGGCGAAGGAGCAACCCGACTTGTTCAATGTACTGTAAATGGAGCAAAAACCGTAGAAGCGGCACGAGGACTTGCAAAGGAAGTAATTTCATCTTCTCTTGTAAAAGCCGCAATGTACGGAAGCGATGCAAATTTTGGAAGATTTTTATGCGCAATGGGCTACAGCGGAATAGATTTTACACCAGAAAAAACAAGCATCTGGTTTACAAGCAAGGGAAACGCAAAACGATATTTTGAAGACTACGAGAATTTTGATGTTCACGGAGAAAACAGCGTTCTTGTCTATAAAGACGGAGTTCCAGAAAATTTTGACGAAGAAAAAGCAAAGAAGATAATGAGCGAGGAAGCGGTAGAAATTCTTGTTCAATGTGGCGACGGAAATTGTTCTGGAACTGCTTGGGGTTGCGACCTAACATACGACTACGTTAAAATTAATGGCGACTACAGAACTTAAACAGGAAAAACTTATGACAGAATTAGAAATACAAAAAGATGAAAATCGAGGCAGACTCTTGGACAATGAACACTGGTCTGACGTTTTGATTCAGGCGATGCCTTATTTTAAGCAGTGGGTTGGAAAAACAGTTGTTGTAAAATACGGCGGAAACGCAATGCTTAACGAAGATTTAAAGCAAGCCGTAATGAAAGACATTGTACTTTTGAACACAATCGGTGTGAAAGTTGTTTTAGTTCACGGTGGCGGACCAGAAATCAACAAGATGCTTGAACGCGTTGGAAAAGAATCCAAGTTTGTAAACGGATTGCGCTACACAGATGCGGAAACAATGGAAATTGTGCAGATGGTTCTTACAGGCAAACTGAACAAAGACATTGTAGGAATTTTACTTCAGGAAGGCGGACGTGCGGTTGGACTTTCTGGAGTTGACTCTGGATTGCTGCGCGCAAAAAAGATTGATAAAGATGGTGCAGATTTAGGCTTTGTTGGAGAAGTTACCCATGTTCATCCTGAAATCATAAACGACTTGCTTGAAAAGGATTTTATTCCAGTAATTTCAACGGTTGCACTTGGCGAAACTGGTGACCAGAGCCGCTACAACATAAATGCTGACACAGCCGCCGCAAAAATCGCTGTTGCGCTAAAGGCTGAAAAGTTTGTTCAGCTAACAAATGTCGCTGGAGTTCTGAAAGACTTGAACGACCCGAAATCACTGATTACGCGTATTCCAATGCCGACTGTTCCTCAGCTTATTGAAAATGGAACTATTGCCGGCGGAATGATTCCAAAGGTTGAATGTTGTATGATTGCCCTGAAAGGCGGTGTTCCAAGAACTCACATAATTGACGGTCGCGTACCACATTCCCTTTTAATCGAAATGTTCAGCGACCGCGGCATCGGTACAATGATTTATTAATTTCAAAAGAAACTGCAAACAGGAGGTTTGCTTTGCGCTGGACAGCGGGTTTTAGGGCGGCAGCCCTAGGAGAATGGGTAGGACGCGGGGAAAGGCTTTTCCCCCTATCTTAATCAAAATAAAAGGAATTTTTTATGGGAAATCCAAAAGTTTTAAATAATTATGGCAGTTTTGACATTACTTTTGCAAAGGGCAAGGGGGCAACGCTGACTGATGTGAATGGAAAAAAGTACATTGATTTTTTGGCGGGAATTGCGGTAAATGTTCTTGGTCATGGCTACAAACCGCTTGTCAAGGCAATTTCGGCACAGGCTAAAAAACAGATTCACGTCTGCAATTATTTTACAAGCGATATTGGGCTTGAATATGCGGATAAACTTCTTGCGGCAACTGGTTTTGAGGGCGTTTATTTTGGAAATTCCGGTGCAGAGGCAAATGAGGCGGCTATAAAACTTGCAAGAAAATATGGTCAGCTTAACGGCGGTTCAAAAAGAAAAACAATCGTTACTTTGGACAAGTCTTTTCACGGACGAACGCTTGCAACTTTAACGGCTACCGGCCAGCAGAAATTCCACATTGAGGCGTTTGCTCCTTACCTTGAAGGTTTTAAGACAATAGAGGCGAATAATTTTGAAGCGTTAAAGGACGCTTTTGATGACACAACAGCCGCACTTTTTATGGAACCTGTTGAATGTGAAGGTGGAGTTATTCCTCTGAACCCTGAATGGGCAAAAGCGGCGGCAAAAGCAGCCCGCGAGGCTGGCGCAATTGTTATGTGTGATGAAGTTCAGACTGGAATGGGCCGTTGCGGTGCTCTTATGGCAAACACTGCACTTGAAATCAATCCGGAAGTTGTAACTTTTGCAAAGGCAATTGCTGGTGGAGTTCCGATGAGTGCGTGTCTTTTCCGCGGAAAAGGAAATGTTTTCCAGGCTGGCGACCATCAGTCAACTTTTGCCGGAAATCCGCTTGCTTGTGCGGCGGCAAATGTTGTGCTTGACACAATAACCGCTCCGGGATTTTTTGAAAGCGTTCTAGAAAAAGGTGAATACATAAAAAATAAGATTGCCAGCTGGAATATTCCATTTGTAAAGGAAATACGCGGAAGAGGTCTTGTAATCGGCGTGCAGGTTGAAAAAAATCCAACTGAAATTGAAAAACAATGTCTAAAGGAAGGACTTCTTTTTTCAACAGCAGGAAGTGATGTTCTTCGCTTTGTTCCGCCACTGAATATTTCATACAAAGAGATTGATGCCGGACTTTTGATTCTAAAGAAAGTGCTGGAAGAACAGAAATAAGCCATGAAGAAAACGATTTATATCTTTGGTCACAAAAATCCCGACACTGACTGTGCAGTTGCAGCAACTGCGTATGCGAGGCTAAAGCAACTTTTGGGCTACGACAATTTTATTGCGGCACGTGCTGGTCATTTTAATCCTCAGACTGATTACGTTTTTAAGAAATTCAACGTAAAACCGCCAAAATATATGCCTTCTTTAACTCCAAAAGTTGAATACTTTATGGAAAACGAAACAATGACAGTTCAGGAGGATGTTCCAGTCTGGAATGCAATCCGAAAACTCCAGCAGACACAACTCCGTGCAGTTCCTGTTGTTGATAAAAACGGAAGATACAAGGCTTTGCTGCATTATTCTGCCTTTGCACAGAAAATTCTTACAATCCTAAATCCTGAGGCAAAAGTTAACATTTCAACGAGCATTGGAAACATAATAAAAACAATGAAAGCCCAGCCGCTCGTTGTTTCAAATCAGGAAGAAATATTTAAATCTTCAATTCTGGTTGGAGGCGCAAGCGACAAGGCATTTGAGGCAATGCTGGATGAACACGCAAGCGAAAACGTTATTGTAATCACTTCTGACCGCAAGGAAATATATGAAGAATGTATAAGCCGAAAGGTAAAACTTCTGATTATCACTTCGGGGTATATTCTTAGCAAGGAACTAAAGGAAAAAGCCCAGAAAAATGGTGTAAGCGTAATTATGAGTCCTTACACAACTAGCGATACTGTAATGATGATTGCATATTCAACTCCAGTTGTACTTATGGCTGACCCGGAAATAAAGGCTGTCCACATTAACGACACAATCTCTAAAATCAGAATGTCAATGCAGGATTCGCCAATCAGACGACTTCCAGTTGTAGACGAAAACAACAAAGTCATAGGAATTATCTCTGAACACGACTTGAACAACGAGCCGAACATTGAAATTGTGCTTGTTGACCACAATGAACTTCTTCAGGCTGTTGAAGGAATTGAGCATTACAAAATTGTAGAAGTTGTTGACCATCACAGAATCGGTTCAATCAACACAACATACCCGATTACTTTTATAAACAAGCCGCTTGGTTCAACCTCAACAATAATCACAACGCTTTATCAAGAATCAAAAATCCCGATTCCAAAAGATATTGCTTCTCTTCTTTTGTGCGGAATTTTAAGCGACACACTGATTCTGCAGTCAACAACGACAACGGAAACAGACCGACAGATTGCAGAATATCTTGCAAACATTACTGACCTTGACATTCAGGCACTTGGAAAAGAAATTCTTACAGCTGGTAGCGGAATCAAAGGACGAACGGCTTCAGAAGTAATTCATCAGGATATGAAAGAATATCAGGAAGAAAAAGGCTCTTTTACGGTAAGCCAAATTGAAGTAAGCAGCATAAAGGAAATTCTTGACCGCAAGGAGGATTTTATGACAGAACTGGAATTTGAGCGCCGCGGAAACAAGGCGATTTTTTCAGCGCTACTTGTCACGGATATTACGCAACTTTCTTCTATTCTTATTCTTGCAGCCGACCCTAAATTTGAAGCTTTTGTAACGTTTCCAAAAATGGAAGAACACACTTACTACCTAAAAGATGTTGTAAGCCGCAAAAAACAACTTGTTCCGCTACTTTCAGAACAAGTTGAAAATTACGAAAAATAAAAGAAAGCCCCGGAAAATGAAGCAAACTTCAAAAATCCGGGGTTTTTTATTGGAATCAGTTTTATTAAAATTCCTTTAATGTGCGGTCAATTCTTTCGATTGACTTTTCAACGCCAAGAATAAGGATTGAGCCTATAAGCGGCGGAGAAACACGGCTTCCTGTTACGGCCATTCTAATTGGCATCATAAAATCACCGAGTTTTACTCCAAGTTTTTCTGACATTTCTTTTGCAAGGTTCTCACTTGCCTCGTGATCAAGGGAAGGAAGCTGCTTTACAAAATCCCTTGCGACTTCAAGAACTTCTTTTGTCTTTGCCTCGTCAAGACGTTTTGGAACAATCTGGTCTTTTGGCGGAACGACCGGTTCAGTAAACAAAAAGTGAACCATTTCAGCGGCATCCGTAAGATACTTTAAGCGTTCCTTGATAAGCGGCATAAGTGCAAGAAGTTTTTCTTTTACATCCGCAGAAGTCATATTCATTGATTTATCAACGCAAACTGGTTCACCGTCCGGACCAAGTGCAATTCCCGAATATTCAGGACCGACTTTTGGAGCAGGCTGAGGATTTTCAGGATTGATTTCAAGAGCCGCATCTCCTGTTCCAGTAATAAACGGAAGCGTCCACTTGTAAAGTTCTTCATCGCTTAGCATACGAATGTAGTTTCCGTTGTAATATTCAAGTTTCTTATAGTCAAAAACAGCAGGAGCTTTGTTCAAATGTTCAAGTTTGAAAGATTTTGCAAGTTCTTCCAGCGTGTAGAATTCTTTTCCTTCTTCGTAAGAACAGCCGAGCATTGCAACGTAATTTACAATCGCCTGTGGCAAATATCCGCGGGCACGGAATTCGTTTACGGAAGTTGAACCGTGTCGTTTTGAAAGTTTTTTTCCGTCCTGTCCGTTTACCATCGGAAGATGACAGAATTCCGGGTGTTCCCAGCCAAAAGCGCGGTACATCTGAACGTGTAACGGAGTTGATGGAATCCATTCCTGGGCACGCATTACGTGACTGATTTTCATAAAATGGTCGTCAACAATATTCGCAAGGTGATAAGTCGGAAATCCATCTGATTTAAGCAGAACCGGATCAGGCGAAATGTCCTCGTTTTTCCATTCAATGTCACCAAGAATGTGGTCGTGGAATTTTGTTGTTCCTTCCATCGGAACTTTAAGTCTGATTACATAAGGTTTTCCAGATTCAAGATTTGCCTTTACTTCTTCTGAAGTAAGATGACGGCAATTTCTGTCATAACCTGGAGCCATTTTGTTTTCAGTCTGTATTTTTCTTATTCGGTCAAGGCGTTCCGCATCGCAGAAACAGTAATAAGCCTCGCCTTTTTCAACAAGTTCCATAGCATATTTTTTGTAAAGTTCAAAACGCTCGCTCTGAACGTAAGGACCGAATTCTCCGCCCTTGTCACCGCCCTCATCCCAGTCGATTCCAAGCCATGCCATTGTGTCGTAAAGATTTTTTACGTATTTTTCATCATAACGAGTGCGGTCTGTATCTTCCAGACGAAGGATAAATTTTCCGCCCTTTGAACGCGCGTAAAGGTAATTAAAAAGCGCAGTACGAACTCCACCAATGTGCTGCATTCCAGTCGGAGACGGAGCGTAACGAACACGAACTTCTTTTGTTTCCATAATGTATATTAACCTCTGTTAAATAATTTTAAGACAAATCTTTACTATTATAATGAATCAAGTAAGGTTTCTCAACGGCAATCTTGTGCCATCAATATGCCACAACGTACAAAGACTCTGGAGATTTTTCAGCACATAAAATTCATGCAGATTGATTTTTTTTACAAACTGCTATTTCACGAACAAAGCCTGAATCGCACCAAAAGCACCAAGGCTTATCGCAAGCATAATAATTCCTGCAAGAAGAACACCGCAGATTACAGCAATGATTGTTTCCTTAAACTTCATATCCAAAAGACTAGCCGCCAAAGTTCCAGTCCACGCACCAGTTCCAGGAAGCGGAATTCCCACAAAAATAAACAGGGCAACAAAAAGTCCACGCCCTGCTTTTTCCTGAAGTTTTTCACCGCCACGCTTGCCCTTTGTCAAAAAAAAGTTACACACACCGCCAATCAATTTCTTGTCTTGTCCCCATTCCAGAAATTTCCGTGCAAAAAGATAAATAAACGGAACTGGAACCATATTTCCCAAAATACAAATCGCATAAGCAAAAATTATTTTAGGAACATCATCTGATGGCATAAGCCCCATTGCAGTTGCCACAGGTATTGCCCCGCGAAGCTCAATCAGCGGAACCATAGAAATAAAAAAAATCGAAAGATATTTTGTAAACATAAAAGTATAATAACGGTAAAAAAGAATTTTGAAAATAAAAGAAGCGACTAATTTATGTTTTTTATGGGAATACAAACACAG
>CAVIQW010000016.1:0-3786 GCA_963644915.1 Paratractidigestivibacter sp. | reverse complement strand
AAGTTAAACGAGATGTCGGTTAATGAGATGGGGGCTCTGGACTACTACCATAGAAAAAAAAGAAAATATAGCTTAGATTAAAGAGATGATAAATGACGAAACAGACTGGAAAAATTCAGATATAAATGTCGATTCCCTTTGGCTTATTCAAAAACGCGATTCTTCAGGAAAGCATGAGAACAATTATCACGGAAATTTTGTTCCGCAAATCCCATATCAGCTTGTAAAACGTTATACACACAAAAATGATACTGTGATGGAACTGTTCACAGGGAGTGGAACAACACTTTTTGAATGTGAAAGACTTGGACGTAATTATATCGGATTTGATATAAACCAGTCGATGATAGAGCTAATTTATCAAAAAATGGCAGATACTCAAAATATACATTTTGTTATTAATAATTGTGATGTTTGTGACAATTTGAAAATGAATGAATGCATGTCACAAAGTTTCAAATGGTGCGAAAACGAAAAAATGACTGTTGATTTTCTGATTGCTCATCCGCCTTATATGGACATTGTAAAATTTACTGACAGAAAAGAAGATTTGTCTGCAATTTCAGATTTAGATTTATTTATAGAAAAGTTTACGCTTGCTATGAAAAATGGGTTGCAGTTTCTTGAAAAAAATAAGTATTTTGCGGTTGTAATTGGTGATGTTTATAAAAAGTCAGAAGTTGTTCCTTTGGGATTTTATGTGATGGATGCAATCAAGAAGAATTTTAAGACGAAATTAAAAGGAATTATAGTTAAAAATATTGAAGGAAACCGCGGAAAAATAGGGGCTCAAGGAATTTGGCGTTACAGGGCAATGCAGAGCGATTATTATCTATTCAAACACGAGTATATCTTTGTTTTTAAAAAGGAATTTTGATTATGTCAAAGAAAACTCAAATTGAATTATTTTTAGAATTAGCAAAACCTGATGAAAATGGAATTAGTCGTTGGGTTGCAAAAACGGAATTCGTAGGAAAGTATGCAGATTTAATGTTTCAAAATGGTTGGTCATGGGGAAGAGGCGATGGCGCATTAGCAAAGAAATTCATTCTTGAAAGATCTCCCGAACATGGCACAATAGAAAAAGTTAGAACTGCTGGTTTAAAAACAGAAGATTCTTTTAGTCAAAATATCCGTAATGATATAAAAAATTTTTATAAAGACAAAAACTGTGTTATGTTGGGCATTCACGGAACATCTGTAAATACACGGATTGAAATTGACCACAAAGACGGCAGAAAAAATGATATGCGTGTTTCTGATATGGAAACTCAAAAACTGGAAGATTTTCAGCCATTATGCAAGGCTGCAAATGATGTAAAAAGACAAATCTGCAAAAACTGCAAATCAACAGACAAAAGGTGGGATGCAAAAAACCTTTTGGGAAATCCATATTCATTTTATAAAGGTGATGAAAATTATACCGATGAGTTAGGTTGTATTGGCTGTTATCAGTATGATCCTGTTGAATATCGGAAAGAAACTGTAAAAAAACTTGTAAAAGAAGCAAGTGAAAATACGACAGAGTTCATAATGAAAAAACTTTACGGAGATAATGGAGAGAATCAATGACAACCCATGTTTTTATTGTTGATGATAATACTTTTAAATATCACCTTGAGTATATGTTTGCTGGTACAGGAGCAAAAGAAAAATCGATAGATTTTAATAATTCATCGACAACAAAATTATACGCAGGCAGTAAGCATGCGGGAGAAAATTCTCTTGTCGGTATGATGGCAGACGGATGTCGTATCAGAAAAGATGATTTGATAATTTTTTATTTGGTTGAAAAAATAAATGTTCATGAAGGAATGTTCTTTGGAGTTTTTCAAGCTGTAGAAGATGGAATTTTTCTTGATAATTTTGATAAAAATCAATTCTTATATGAAGAACTAAAAAAATCACTGACTTTTAGACTAAAAATCAAACCATATGAAGTTTATGAACAAGGCGTAACAGAATGGGAAGCTCTTGATGAAATAAAAAATATATGTTCACCGTATCAAATGCTTTGGAGTTTAATCTACAGAAAACTAAAAGGAAATCGTGGAAATACAATGATAACCACATACGAAGCAAAAAGATTAATTTCTCTTATCCGACAAAAAAATAAAAATAAGACTTTGAATTCCAATGACTATACTTTTAATGGAGAAAAAATTTTAAAAAATGAATTTCATAGAGAATATACAGGGCGAACCGAAAAAATAGATATTCTTCCTAGACTGGTTGCAAAGGCTTCAAAACAACAGGCGTTTGAAGTTCATTTACAAACATATATAACTCAGAACATTGGGCGAGGAACAAACAAATCGCTTGATAAAGTTTTAGATGCAACTGAAAACATCGATTGGATTGGGAATGAAGTTTCTTGCGGTGTTGGAATGCAAAGAATAGATGTAATGCTTTCAAAAGTTTTGAATGAAAATCATAAAATTGTTATGCCTATAGAGTTAAAAGCTGTTTCTGCGACTTTGGATAATATGCGTCAATTAGGACGCTATATCGAATGGATAAAGCAATATTATGTTCCAAATTTACCTGAAAGCGATATTCAACCTGTTTTAATCTGTTTAAAAAGCAAAAATCTATCTGATGATTTGAAAAATGCATTTAATCACTTTAATCAGGAAAATAATGTTCTTCCCCTGAAATATATTGAATATGAAATTTTAAATAATAATTTATTGTTTAAAATTGTGGATTACCAAAAATGAATTATATCGGCTCAAAACTAAAACTCTGTCAGCATTTTTTGCCAGAAACAATAAAATCTGTTTGTGGAACAGACCTCTCTCAAAAGACATTTTGTGATTTATTTGCAGGCACAGGAATTGTTGGACGAACTTTTAAAACATCAGTAAAAAAAGTTATTTCAAACGACATTGAATATTACAGTTATGTATTGAATAAAAATTATATTGAAAACCATCTTTCGCTTGAAAATTCAGAATACTTTGTGTCTGAATTAAATAAACTTTCTTCTTGTGAAGACGGATTTATTTATAAAAATTATTGCCTTGGCGGTAGCGGAGAAAGACAATATTTTTCTGATGAGAATGGCAAGAAAATTGATTCAATTAGAAAACAAATTGAAGAATTGAAAAACAGTGGAAAAATAAACCAGAATATGTATTATTTTCTTCTTGCAAGTCTTTTAGAAAGTGCGGATAAAGTTGCAAATACAGCAAGCGTTTATGGAGCATACTTAAAAAATCTGAAAAAATCAGCACAAAAGAAAATGATTTTAGAACCTGCTGATTTTGAAATAAATGAGAATGAGCATAAGGTTTTCAATACGGATGCAAATGTTCTTATAAAACAAATTTCCGGAGACATTCTGTATCTTGATCCGCCTTATAACTCACGACAATATGGGGCGAATTATCATCTTTTAAATACGATTGCAGAATACAAGCCATTTATTCCAAAAGGAAAAACCGGACTTCGTGAATATTCCCGCTCAAAATACTGTTCCGCCTCGACGGTAAAAGACGAATTTGAAAATCTAATAAAAAATGCAAACTTTAAATATATTTTTCTTTCTTACAACAATGAAGGTTTAATGTCTTCAGATGATGTAAAAAAAATTATGCAAAAATACGGCCATTATGATTTAGCCCAAACTGAATATCAGCGTTTTAAGGCGGATTCAAACCGTTTTAATAAAGCTGATTCAACCGTAGAATATTTGCACGTTTTGGAAAAAAGTTAGCTTAAAATAATTTTTTGAACCATTAAAATGAAATTTGTGCGATATTGCCAATAAATTTCATTTTGTGT
>CAVIQW010000015.1:18413-42801 GCA_963644915.1 Paratractidigestivibacter sp. | reverse complement strand
CGCTCCGGCAAAAAAACTGATGGAACGGTTCAGGTTTTTGGTTTTGTGATGGGGGGGGGAATTCCCTGGTCAAGGGCGTTTTCATTCAGTTATTTTTTACGGCCAAAAGAAAAAGTCAGTGCAGCAAAGCAGGCGATTAGCGCAAGAACGTAAAAAAAAGAAAGGTAGCGGAACATTTGTGGAAGAATTTTGATTATAATTCCAGAGGCGATTGTTAAGCCTCCTAGTGCCAACGCGATTATTCCGCAGAGTTTTCCTGTGATTACGGCTTTTCGTTTTTCTTCAGGATTTTCGTGGCTGTCGGCAAGGGCTTGCTGGTAATTTTTTGAAGAAAAATAAAATCCGGCTGCAAGAAATACAATTCCGGCGATTATGAATAAGACCATTGTGATAATTAATTTTTTTTCGTTCATAAGAGTTCCTGTTTTCCAGTTTTATTTGTGGAATTTTCCGCGGGAAATAAAGTCCATCTTGGAAAGTTTTTTGTGGCTTGGAATTTTTTGTCCCGAAAATTCTGTGTAACTTTTGTTTTCGTGATTTTTTGTGCGTTTTGCTTTTGTTGCCCAGACTGCCGGAATATTTCCTGAATTTTTCAGGACGGTTTCAAGCCATTCTTGCGGTTCTGGAATTTCAAATTTCATACTTTTCCCCGAGTATGGGTGAGTAAATTCCAATGTTCGGGCGTGCAGCGCAAGTCGGTGGAATGGATCGGTTTCAGCACGGTAATTTTCGTCGCCGGCAAGTGGATAGCCTTTGCTTGCAAGGTGTGCGCGAATCTGGTTTTTGCGGCCGGTGTCAAGGCTTAGTTCAAAAAGTGTGTGGTATTTTCCACATTCAATTATTTTGTAGTTTGTTCGGGCGGATATTGTCTTGAACTCCGCTTTTCCGTTTTTTATAAGAAGATTTCTTTCGTAGATTGATTTTTCGGCATGGTTTGAACTTTTTTCTGTGTGCAAGGCTTTTTTTGTGGCGTTGCTAAGAGTCGGGTGAGAATCTTTTTTGGGAACAAATCCGATGTTATGTGAATTGTACGCAAGTTCGTCGTCAATTGTGCCACTTTTCGGAAGGAATCCTTCTTTTGGGTTTTCGGCAACAGCCCGGTAAAGTCGTTCAGAAACCATTTTTTGCCAGTTTTCCATAATTTTTTTCTGTGCGTCTTGGGTCAGTGCAAACATCATTACACCAGAAGTGTCGCGGTCCAGCCGGTGTACAACAAACGGTCTGTGGTTTGAATTGTAAGTTCCTTTTTTTCGCATTAATTGTTCAAGTGCGGATTGGGCAGTTTTGTTGTTGCTTCCTGGATAAGGCACGCTTAACATTCCGCTAGGTTTAAAGATTATTGCGATAAATTCATCCTCATAAAGAAGTTCAATTTTTTCATGCCCAAAATCGGGTTTCTGTTCTTTTTTTTGTTGAGTTCCATACAGAGTTTTTGCCATTTTTAATCCTCGCCTTCTTCGTCATAATCGTAGTCTTGCGGAACGTAATTTTTTTCAAGAACCGAAAGAATGTCCATAAGTTGTTCATAGATTTCTGTGTCTTTTTTTAATGTTTCAGGATTTCTGCCGTCTACAATAAAATTTTCTGCATAAGAATTAAGCATTTCGTACATAAAAGCGTAGTCTTCCTCGTCCAGATTGTTCATGGATTCCAAACCTGTGATTTCTGGAAGAATATCTGTTAAAATTGCGGTTAAATCTGCACAGTCATCGGTAAGTTCTTTAGTATATTCGTATTTGTCTTTTGAAAGATACAAAAGATTTTCCTTTATTTGCTCGATGATTTTTTTATATGAATCAACAAGAATTTCGTCGTCTGTCATACAGAGATTTTAGCACGAAAGAAAAAAATGGAAAATCACCAGAATTGAATTTCTGTACTTGACAAGATTTATGAAAATCTATATAGTAGTAGAACATTGCATTCCCCGATTGTGTAATGGTAGCACTTCAGATTCTGGTTCTGACTGTGGGGGTTCGAATCCTCCTTGGGGAACTAAAACGAGGCTGTCCGGAAAAATTATTACTGTTGACAGATTATTTTGGCAGTTATAATCTTTGCGGAAAGCCTCGTTTTTTTTGGCCCCTTCGTATAACGGCTAGTACAGCGGATTCTCATTCCGTCAACAGGAGTTCGATTCTCCTAGGGGCTATAAATAAAATTGTTGGAGCAACACTAGATTGGTGTTGCTTTTTTGCTTTAAAAGAATCACCGAGGATCGAACTGCGGAACGAGCGGTTGCAAAACTGCGAGCAGTGGCGCAGCAGTTTTGCAATTCACCGCCAGGGATGGCGGCGAAAGCGAGAGCAGACGGCGCAGAGGGAGAAAACAGGAGGTTTTCGACCAACGCGCTTCGATTCTCCTAGGGGCTATAAATAAAATTGTTGGAGCAACACTAGATTGGTGTTGCTTTTTTGCTTTAAAAGAATCACCGAGAATCGAACTGCGGAACGAGCGGTTGCAAAACTGCGAGCAGTGGCGCAGTAGTTTTGCAATTTGCCGCCAGGGACGGCGGCGAAAGCGAGAGCAGACGAGCAATTAAATTATAAAACTCGACATTGGAGAAAAATGTGGTATAATGTTTCTATGAATAAGAACAGCAATGAAGAAAATCCGATACTTTTGGAAAGTTATGATGAACTTTGCGGGCTTTTGTTAAAGATTAAGGATAAGGACGAATTAAAATCGGTTTTCAATTGCCTTTTTACCCCGAATGAACGGCGTGATTTTGCGGAGCGCTGGCAGATTGTAAAGGAACTTAAGGCTGGAACAACGCAGCGCGAAATTGCGCGAATCTACAATATGTCGCTTTGTAAGATTACTCGTGGTTCAAAAGAACTGCAAAAGTCTGACAGTGGTTTTTTAAAGCTTCTTGCATTGATGGAAAAATAATTCTTTGCGGATGCGTTAGGTTATGGAGCCACGCCACAGGCGGCCACCGGAGCGGAGTTTGCGTGCAAACGCAGTGAGGAGGCTGAGCGTAGCGGAATGGCGGAACAACCGACCCGCAGCAAAACTGGAAAAAATTTGCGTTTTCTGTTGGAACAAAAGTTTTGCTGTGGGGAACGCCCAAAGTTAAATTCCTGCTATTTTATTTCGGCTGGTTTTAGAAGGTTGGCCGCTTCGCTTCGCTTCCATCGGACTGCGACTGTGTATGGTGTTTCGTCGTAGATGTTTTTTACGTTTGTGTCTAGTCCGTATGAAACAAGGCTTTTGATTGTTATTGAATCGCTGATTCTGGCCGCATAGTGAAGTATTGTGTTTCCTTGAATGTCGGTCAATGAGCCTGAATATTTTACGATTCCAGAGAGAATTGCTTTTTTGTTGTTTTTAAGCGCGATTAATGCCGCGTTGTTTCCTGCACTGTCTATCTGGATGAATGGATTTGAGCCTTTTTCCAGTAATATGAGCGCAATCTGTTCATAATTTTCTTGAATTGCGATTGCCAATGGTGTGTAGCCGCTGGAATTTCGTGTGTCTAGCGGATAGCCTAACGAAATCAGCATTTTTAGCATTTCTACGGATTTTTTGTTTTGAACCGCAATGTGTAGAGGTGTGTTTCCGTCGCTGTCTGCAATGCTTGTGTCTTTACCAAGAATTGCTTTGATGATTGAATCTGACTGGTCAAGGCAAAGGCTGAAAGGCGTGTTTCCGTTTTTGTCGCGGCTAAGTGGATTTCCGCCGGCGTTTCTGATTAATGCGATTACATTTTCGTCTGCGGTTGTTGCGGCTTCGTGATAGGAATTTCTTCCGTTCAAGTCTTGTGCCTGAGGATTTGCGTTGTGTTCAAGGAGCATCGCGATTGTTTTTGTGTTCCTTGATTTTACGGCATCCATAAGAATTGTGCGGCCGTTTGTGTCGCTTGTGTTTGGATTTGCGCCTTTTAAAAGAAGCATTTTTGCTATTTCTGGTTTGCCTCCAAGAACTGCTTCTGCAAGCGGAGTTTTTCCTGAAACATTTTGCGCGTCGATGTTTATTCCCAGTTCAATGAGTTGTGTGGCCGCGTTAATGTTTCCCCAGCGGACTGCAACGTGAAGCGGTGTGCTTCCAAGGTTGTCGCGCACGTTGATTTTGCAGCCTTTTTTTGCAAGCAGGGTGATTACTTCTGGTTTGTTGTTTTTGCAGGCACTGAAAATTGGTGTTTCACCGTTTGCGTTTTTTGCTTCTTTGTTTGCGCCTTTAGTAATCAGCGTTTCTGCGGCGTTTTCTAAGCCCCATTCTGTTGCGTAGTGAAGCGCGGTGTTTCCGATTCCGTCAGTGTCTTTTATTGTTTTTGAAGTTATAAGCCATTCCATTATCTGTGGATTTTTAAGTGCCTGGCTTAATGGTGAGTTATTTTTGTTGTTTGTTGAAAAAATGTCTGCGTTTTTTGCAAGAAGTTTTTCACCGATTGTTTTTCTGTTTTTTAGGACAGTAAGGTAAAGGGCTGTGTTTCCTGCGGAGTTGCGTGCGTTCACTTCATCAGTAAGGCTTAGGATGTACTGAATTTTTTCCTGATTTGCATCTTTTGTTATTGCAGTTATAAGCGGTGTGTTTCCGTCTGAGTCAAGGCTGTCAATATTTTTTTTGTTCAGGATTGTTTCAAGTGTTTTGTCAGTGGAATCTGTTTGTTTTAAAGCCATTATTAAAGGTGTGTTTCCTTTTTGGTCTTTTGAATTTATATCCGCTCCGTGTTCCGCGTAAAATTTTATGTGGGAATTTATTCTGTTTTCAATTGCAACTTCAAGAGGGGTAACTCCGTCTTTGTTTCTTCCGTTAATGTCTGCTCCAGCGTTTACAAGAATAGAAAGAATTTCTTCAGAAACGTTTGTCATTGTTGCTGTGTGCAAAACTGTATCACCGTACATATCTTTTCCAGAAATGTCTGATTTATAATTTATAAGAAGAGTGTAAAGTTCCGTGCGCTGTTTTTCTGGAATTATAAGAAGAATTGGAGTTTTTCCAAGGTTGTCTTTTGCGTCTACAGAAGCGCCTGCGTCAAGAAGCATTTTTGCGATTTCAGTTTGCCCATAGCGGACTGCCTCGTGAAGAGGTGTTCCTCCAGAACTGTCCTGAACATTTGTGCTTGCGTTGTTTTCAAGAAGGTATTTTGTGATTGATTTGTGTCCTGCGATTGCCGCATAATGCAACGGTGTCTGTCCGTCTTCAAAACGGTAGTTTATGTTTCGGTTTGCAACGGCAGTCTGAAAGTAGTCAAACTCTGAAGAAACTAAATCCGCTCCGTTTGTGATAAGAATGGCTGCAATTTCGGCCATTCCGCCCTTTTCTATATTTTCGAATGTATGTTCAAGGGGAGTTTTTCCTTCGTTGTCTTTTGGAGAAAGTGAAATATTTTTTCGTACGCAGGTAAAAATTGCCATTTCATCTTTGTCGTCTGCAAAATAGTGAACAATTGATTTTCCTGTAACAGAATCTCTTAGTGCCGCTGTTTTTTCGGTTATAAAAATATCGTAATAGCCAGAATCTTTTTGAAAGGCTTGTTCCATTGCTGTTTTTCCGTCTGTGTCGCGGGCAAAAATGTTGCATCCGTAGTTTACAAGCTGCTGTGCCGCTTCTTTTGAGTTGTTTTCAATTGCAACGTGAAGAGGTGTCTGGCTGTTGTAGTTTTTTAAGTCAGGATTTGCTCCGTAGCAAAGCAGAAAAAGCACAAGGCTTGCGTCATTTATTTCTGCCGCAGCGTGCAAGGCTGTATTTCCGTTTTCGTCGGCTGCGTTTATATCGTATTTTGAAACAAATTTTGCTTTTGCTTCTTCAATTTTGTTATTTTTTATAAGTTCCTGAACAGAAACTTCTTTTTCTGTGGAAACGCATCCAAAAAAGGAAAGAATAAGGCAAGTTGTTAAAATTGAAAAAACGATTTTTTTAGTCATGTTTTCCCCTCTAACGTAAAAAAAATAATTTTCTACGTAGAGTATCGGAAAATAAAAAAAAACGTTTAGAATTTTATCGTTCTACAAGGTATTGAAGCAGCAGAATGTGCAAGTCTTTTATGTTTTTGACGTTGAATTTTTCAAAAATTTCAGTCATATCTTTCTTTACAGTGGAAATGCTTACATAAAACTGGTCCGCAAGCTCTTTGTACACTTTTTGAGAGGAAAGATATTCCATTACAAAATCAATCTGTCTTTCTGTAAGCCCATATTTGGAAAGATGCAAGGTTGTTCCTTTTGGCGGCAGTTTTATATCCGATTTCTGGGGCTTTGCCGGCACAAGTGGCACCAGCAGGGATTCCAGTTTTTTGTAGACATAAAAATAAAACGCAAAAAAGAAAAGGGAAGTGGCAACAGAAATATGAATATACATAATTCCTCTTGTTCCCCATTGAACTGCGTAGTATCCATAGCCTACAAGAATTGCGACCCACGCAAGAATTATGCAGGAAATTTTTAGTCTTACCTTTGTTTTAAAAAATCCATTTGCAAAACAAAGGATAATAAATGCGGAATACAAGAATGTTCCCAGTGTGTTGTATCCTGTCAGTGTTGTAGTTGCCGCTTGTATAAATAGAAGAAAAACTTGTGCCTGCCAAATAGTAGGTTTGAATGTAAGTACGAACGCTATTGCTGCGGAAACTAAATTTATTACAAAAACTGAAACATCCTGATATGGGATTATTGTGTTTTTTTCCCTAGGATGTTTGTGACTCATTACTGCTGCGCACAGCAGAACAAGAAATGCAAAAAAGCACATAACTCTCGCCGCCGAAAATTTCTGTTTTATATTTGCATTCATACAAAATATTATAGTTATATTTAAAAAAATTACAAATAAAAAAGTAACTTTGGTTATTTTTAGTTGTTTTTGCGGTAACCTTGGTTATTTTTAAATAACTTTGGTTATTTTTTTATGGGGGGGGGTAACTCTGGTTATTTTTTTGTAACTTTGGTTATTTCGTATTTAAACGTATTCTTTTTATGTAAAAAAGGAAGTAGTATAATCTACGAGAGATTGATATAGATATTTGAGAGTTTAAATTTTCTTGAGAGTTTTTTCGAGAGTTAGTTTATGAAATCACCAGATTTTCTTCTGGTGATTTTTTTTGCATTTTTTCACTTGTTACTTTTGTGTGTTTTGAACTTTCTTAATCTTTTTATTTATGGTAGGCTATGGGAACGTATTCACAGCAGCCATTCCTTGGTTATGCACGAAACGAAAAAACTAAAACGGCCCGCGCCAGAGTCGATAATAGGTAAAGCCAGAAGATTGCGTCACTGCAATTTTTTTGACGCTTTGCTGTTTAACATCGACCGCACTGACAGGCGGTCTTACACAGGAGTTTTAAATGGCAAACACAAAAGATACACACGCATGTACATTGGACAAAATCATCAGTCTTTGCAAAAGAAGAGGCTTTGTTTATCAGGCTTCTGAAATTTATGGAGGTCAGGCTGGTGCATGGGATTACGGTCCGCTTGGTGTAGATTTTAAAAGAAATATTCAGAATGCCTGGTGGCATTATATGATTCAGCTTCACGATGATGTTGTGGGACTTGATTCAGCGATTTTCCAGCATCATACAACATGGAAGGCTTCTGGGCACGTTGATCATTTTTCAGATCCTATGGTTGATTGTCTTGAATGTAACGCACGCCACCGTGCAGACAAACTTATAGAAGATTTTGTTGCTGCAAATCCAGATAAAAATCCTGGAAAACCTGTAGACACAATGACCCACGATGAGATGAAGGCTTATATTGATGCGAACATTAACTGCCCGACCTGCGGTTCAAAAAACAGAAAATATACTGCTGTTCGCGAATTCAACCTTATGTTCAAAACTTATCAGGGGCCGATTGCAGACGATTCTCATTTGATTTATCTTCGCCCGGAAACTTGTCAAGGTATCTTTACAGATTTTAAGAATATTGTTCAGTCAAACCGAATGAAAGTTCCGTTCGGTGTTGCACAGGTTGGAAAATCGTTCCGAAACGAAATTATCTTTAAAAATTTTATTTTTAGAACCTGCGAATTTGAGCAGATGGAAATGGAATATTTCTGTAAACCGGGAACAGAGGACGAAACTTTTGACCGCTGGCGAAAAGAACGCTGGGCTTTTTACTTAAAGTACGGTATTCCAGAAAAACAGCTTAAATGGCATCACCACGACAAACTTGCCCATTACGCAAAAGACGCTTACGACATTACTTATAATTTCCCGATTGGTTTTGAGGAAGTTGAGGGAATCCATTCTCGAACAGACTTTGACCTTTCTCAGCATCAGCTTTATTCAAAAAAAGATATGTCTTACATCGATCAGGAAGACGGAAACAAAAAATACGTTCCTTATGTTGTAGAAACTTCTGCTGGGTTGAACAGAAATTTCCTGATGTTCCTTTGCGAAGCTTACGAGGAAGAAAATGTTTCAACAGAAGAAGGAAAAGAAGATTACCGAACGGTTCTGCATCTTGACCCGCGTCTTGCTCCAATCACAGTTGCGGTTCTTCCATTGATGAAGAAAGACGGACTTGCTGAAAAAGCAAAAGAAATCCAGCATCACTTAAAAGAAGATTTTGTAACAGATTTTGATGTTTCGGGAACTGTAGGAAAGCGTTACCGCCGCCAGGATGAAGTTGGAACTCCTTTCTGCGTTACTGTTGACTATGACACAATTCAGGAAACAAAAGAAGACGGTTCAAAGAACGAATTTTATAACACTGTAACTGTCCGATTCCGCGATTCTATGAAGCAGGAGCGTGTTCACTTGGATGATTTGATTCCTTTTATTCAAAAGGCAATCCGCGAATATAAGCCTGTAGAAAGAAATGACAGATAAGAGACGGTAAGATAAACTTAAAGATATGAATCCGCACTGCAATTTCAGAATTTTGCTGTTTTTTTGAGGAAACACTGTTCAGAAATTGCATGGAGGTTTTTGCAATGGAATATGTTCGACTTGGAAAATCAAACCTTATGATTTCTCGTGTGGCTTTTGGTGCAATGTCGTTGACAAAAGTTGGAAATGATGAAAAAGCCGCTGAACTTGTTCGGAGCGCGTACAATCAGGGAATTAATTTTTTTGACACTTCAAGGAATTCTCCTGAATGTGAAAAACTTTTGGGCGACGCATTGGGGGATATTCGTTCTTCTGTTGTGATTGCCTCAAAAACAAGTGCGCAGAGCGGTGCGGAAGTTTTAAGTGATTTGGAAACAAGTCTGAACATTATGCATACGGATTCAATTGATTTGTATCAGTATGAGTCCGATTCTTTTATTCCGGAAGAAAACGGAATGGACGGAATTTATTCATCATTCAAGACTTTAAAAAGTTCTGGAAAAATAAAAAGTTTTGGGCTTGCGACAACAGATTTTGACATTGCGGAAAAGGCGATTGTCAGCGGATTGTTCGACACGATTCAGTTTCCGTTCAGTATGATTAGTTCAGACCGCACTCGTCAGCTTGTTCAGCTTTGCAAGGAAAACGATATTGGTTTTATTGCGATGCAGCCTTTATGCGGTGGAATTCTTACCTCAATTCCTTTGGCTTACGGCTTTTTGCACGAATATGAAAATGTTGTGCCGCTCTGGGGGGTTCAGTCACAGCAGGAACTTGACCAGATTCTTTATTTTAACGAGCATCCGCCAGTTATTGATGAAAAATTCAATGAGGATGTTGAAAAAATCCGCGCATTCTTTAGTTAAATTCGCTTAAATCAACAGAACTAAAGCCTTTGTCGTCTTTTGTTTCGCTTGCTTTTGCCGATTCAAGGGCGTTTGTAAGTTCCGCAGTCTGGCTTGTGATTTTCCGCTGCAAATCAAGCGTTTTTTGAACGTCCGCCTGTTCTTCTTTTGTAAGGACGCGGACAATTTTATTCAGGTTATTGTCAGTCTGGACAGTTTTTGGTGAACCGTCGGCTTCTGTTTCGTTTAAGAGTTGAACAATCGGGTTTTTAGGATTATTCGGTGAAACATCAGAAACGATTGCGATTTTTCCATTCTGAAGATATACGAACGCTCCAATGGGAAAAAGAGAAAGGCTAAAAAGAAGTGCCTTGATTACAGTTGGGTCGTACTGCTGGTTTTCATTTTTAAGCATTTCTATCATTGCGTCAAAAGTTGTTCGTGCGGTTTTGTACAGACGTGGGGCTGTAATTGCTTCAAAAGAACAGGCAACCGCGATAATTTTTGCATAATTTGAAATTTTTTCACCGGCAAGATGTTGCGGATAACCTTTTCCATTTTCCTTTTCGTGGTGTTCAAGCACACCTAGCTGAATGCTAAGCGGAAAATTCAGTTCCTTTAGAATTGCGCAGCCAAGAAGAGGATGTGTAGAAATTTGCGTGCGTTCGCTGTTTGTTAGTTTTCTGTTGGACATATAAAGTTGCGGTGGAAGTCGCAACATTCCGATTTCGTGAAGAATACTTGTGATTCCCAGTTCAATAAGTTTTGAAATTGCAATATGAAGTTCAAGTCCAAGTGTGATAGCAAGAACTGTTGAGCGCATAGAATGAATTACTAGAAAATTTTTGCTTCGTTGTTCTGCGGTCGGTGTAATCCTCAGAACATAACGCTTGTTGTCTTTTATAAATATGCACAAATCTTTTACAGTGTCAGAAAGTTCCTGATAGTTTATTTTTTTTCTTGTGGCGTAATCTGTGTAGACTGAATTTATGTAATTCATGTATTCATTGTAAACAGTTTGTACGGATTCCAGCCTAGAACGTTCTGTATTTGCAAATTTTCCAGAATTTGCCTGTTCAAGTGCGTGTTTCAAGGAGTTTTTTACTTTTTCTTCAGCCTGAATTTTTGCGATTTCTTGTTTTGTCTTGTCATTCTTTTGGAGCGGTAAGCCTATGTCGCCACCAAGGCTCATTTCTGCGTCGCAATTAAATTCTGTAAAATTCCATTCTGTTAAAGCTTTTGTAAGATTTTCTGTAACAGGAACTGCAACTGGAAGAAGTATAAAGTTGTCATCAAGCATAAGATCGCTTTTAAAAGTTAAATCTGGTTTTAGTGCGTTAATGTTTACTTTTGTACTCATAGACAATACTCCCTATTGAGTATCGGAATAATTCTGAAAATCTTTAATTTTTTTGTCTGGGTGGGCTTAAAAGGCAAAAAAGGCAAAAAAAAACTTGAAAAACCTCACACGTTTTTCAAGTTTTTAATGGAATTTTTCCATTTTTTGGAGAGCACTTAGTTTACAGGCGTCTGGATGTCAAATTCCGTCTGTAAATTGCTGTACTTATATTATCGGGAATGAACGGTGCGACTTTAGGAAAATTTTTGATTTTTTTACAGAAAGTATTTTGTGCAGAATTGTTCTATTGATTTAAATAATTGACAGTTCTGTTCTCTTTCTGGAAGTGAATTTAAATTTGTTGGAACAACGAGCTGCAAAATGGAAGCGATTTTTGTGTTTTCAAGTTGAATTTTGTATTTTTCAGCGTAAAAGTCTGGGTGATTCAGTTTTTTTAAGGCATCCTGACAAATGTTAATCACATTCTGAAGTTCCGTGTTGAATTCTTTTACTGCAAATTTGAATCCATTTTCGCGGCGTGATTTTTCTTCTTTTGTCTGCATTGAAGAAAGAAATTGCTTTTTTTGTGGTGAAATTTCTGGAAGTTCAAGAAGTTTTTTCAATTCAAAAGGGGCAACTCCCGGAATGAACAGTCCCTCTGGAGAAACTGTAAAGGTTCTTGTTTCGGCTCTGGCGGCGACATTGCTTTCAAACCACCATGCAAACATTTTCATACGTTGGTCTGAAAGAACTGGGTTTCCGTAAAAATCTTTTTCCCACGAAGCGTTTCCGCCAAAAAGAAGTGGCATTGCGGCGGTTTCGGCAGGTTTTATCCTTGTTGAAGTTGTGTAAATTTTCTGTTCAAATGTGCTTCCTTTTATGTGAGTCTGTTTTTTTGGGAACGAAAGGTCAATTCCGCATAAAAAAATGTTCTTTGCACCGCAGAATTTTGCAAAAGTCCATGCGCAGCTTGCTACAGAACCTCCTGCTCCTAAATATCCTTGTTCGCCGCAGTATTTTTCAAAAAAATGTGCAACAGGAATTTGGCTTTTGCAGCACACAATTTTCTTACATTCAAATTTAAAGACCGAAGGATAAACGGAATTTTCTGTAATCAAGATGCTTTCTGGACTTTTTAGCCCGGCGATGTGTCTGTACGCCCAATACTGTGGGTCGGTTAAAACTATAAAGTCGGGCTGAACTTTTTGTTGAAGCAAAGCGCGTAATGCCGTATCAACGCAGACAATAATCATTCTGTTTTTTAGTTCTTTCAGAAGTGGAAGAATTTTTTCTAGCGATGGTCCTGCCCCCAAAATCAAAAAAGGCAGATTTTCGGCACGGTTTTTGTAGATGTTTACGCTTTCTAAAAGTGCTGTTTTTTGTATATTCTGTTTTGAATTTCTGAACCACAAAGTCCGGAACTTTTCTAGGGTTGCGTTGTTGATTTTTTCTTTGTTTTTGTTGCGTTGAATTAATTCTGAAAGTTCAGAAAAATATGCCTGGGCATGAGAAATTTGCGATGGTGACGAAAAAAACACGCTGTTCAAAATTCCATACTGATTTACCAGCGTAATGACTTGCTCGGTTGAAGCACCGCAGGCAAAAATTATCGAGTTGTAAGAAAAAAGTTCTTCCGCATCCACAAAAAGCATTGCCGCAAGAAAATGGTTTATGTCTGGCTCTACAAGAATTATTGTTTTTTGTGGAAAAAGTTTGGCGGCGATTTTTGGCGCGTAAAAAAGCCCGAATCCTTCAAAAACAATTGCTTTTGCGCATTGTATTTCATCTTTTTTGGAATTAATCAGGTTTTCGGCTTCGCGTTGCGGATTATATGCAGAATGAAGCAAAAGTGAATTTTCCTTGGCGGTTGTTTCTCCATTTTTTGCGTTGGAAACTTCCCAAAAAGGACATAAAATTGCTTTTTCATCTTCTGTTCCAGCATATTTTTCAAAAAAACTGATTTGGTTTTCCATCATTTTTGCAAGGTCGGGAAAACGCCGTGTAAAGTACGAAAGATTTTTATTCCAGATTGAGTTCAATTAGCATATTCTCCGTTACTGGAGTTCCAGGCGCTGGAGATTGAGATTTTACCCAGCCTGAACCGTTGATTTTTACCTGAATGTCGTTTCTCTTAAAAAGCGGAAGCAGATCGCGCATTGATTTTCCTGTGAAATCTGGAACTTTTGTGCCGAATTCAAGAGGTTTTGCCGGTGAGATTGTGATTTTTCCGCTGTGTTCAAGGCTTGCGGCATCTCCTCGGCTCATTCCAAGGTAGTCTATTATTTCATCGGCGGTTTTTGCGATGACTGGTGCAACAATTCGACCTGCGTAAGTTTCTCCTTTTGCTTTTTCAACAACAATGTAAAGGATGATCTGTGGTTCTTCAATTGGAAAAATAGCAATGCAGTTTGAAAGAAAATCCGTTGTTGAATATCCTCCGTTCTGCTTGTCCGCCATCTGTGCTGTTCCAGTTTTTACGCCGATAGAAATATCCCTAAGGTGCGCACGGCTTCCTGTGCCAGAAGTTGCAGTTGTTTCCATACAGCTAAGAACATATTTTGCCGTTGATTCCTTAAAAATGCGTTCTTTATATTCTGGAGTATGTTCGTATGCGATTGAGCCGTCTTTATTGGTGATTCTTTTTATTACAGTTTGTTTTACAGGAATTCCGTAATTTGCGATTGCGCTTGCGGCTTGAACCATTTGCAGTGCGGAAACGCTGATTTCTTGGCCCATGGACATTGTCGGTTTTGAACGTGCAGACCAAAGCCGGCTGTTTGTGTCTTTTACAGACCCGGAAGTTTCTCCTGGCAGTTCGATTCCTGTTTTTGTTCCAAATCCAAGTTTGTGAATCATCTCTAAGAAGTTTTCATCTGTCGTTCTGTCTGAAATTTGGGCGATTGCGTCGTTGCATGAATATTTTAAGGCTTCCCGGGCGGTAATCCAGCCGTGGTGGTCAAGACATTTTATTCTTATTGTTTCTCCGCCACGGATTCTGTTTTCGTAAACTCCGTCGCAAAGAAAACTTGTTTTTGCGTTAATCAATCCTGCATCGTAAAAGGACGCAACTGTAAAAATCTTAAAAACTGAGCCGGGTTCGTATGCACTCATCGCTGGGCGGTCAATTGTCTGTTCAATGGTAGACATATTGTATTCATTTAAATTTGAACTTGGAAGGCTGATATAGGAAAGAATTTCTCCAGTTTTTACATCGGAACACAAAAGCATCATACTTTCCGCTTGGGTTGACTTCATTGTATCGCGTGCAATTTCTTCCAATTTATATTGAAGATTTGCGTCAATCGTAAGGTAAATATTTTTTCCCTGCGGTTGCTTTAAAGAATTCGGTTCAACAGGAGGCTGAAGTTCTTCCTGCATTGAATATTCAATTCCTGCAAGCCCTTTTCCGTCATCGCCCATATAGCCAATCAACTGCGAGGCAAGCGCATTTTCCGGATAAACTCGCCCGGGAATTCTGTCAAAACTTACAAAAAGATAATTTTTTTCGTTTGTAACTTTTTTTAGTTCAGTGTAAGTGTTCTGGTCAATTTTCTTTTTTAAATAGACAAAACTTGAATTTTCCGCACGCTGAAGAATCCTTATCAAATCTTCTTTTGTCATTTCAAGATATGGTGCGATGTCTTCTGCGAACTGCTCGTTGTTTTTAATCCTGTTTGGAGTAACGCCAACGTGATAAAAATTTGTCTGCACAGCGAGCGGTTTTCCAGAGCGGTCAACAATTGAGCCACGTTCAACAGTCTGGCTTTGGGAAGAAATTTTTCCAGGTGGTGTAAAAGCCAGCGCTGCATACCGATAAAACGTGTACAGAAAAAATATTATAAAAAGCGCGAGAACAATCTTTAGTGCAGTTTTGTTGAAAAATCCGTTCATTTTCCGATAATTTTCCCCATAATGTTCCTGACCGAAACAAAACCGTAATCTCTTGAATCGATGGAATCCTTTTGATTGTCCCCGAGCGTAAAAACAAAATCGTCAGGTATTTTTTCAAAGTTTTTCATCCGCTGGAACTGAGCCTGCGAAAGTGAAATTTCTTTTTGGTTGATTTTTACAGTATAACTGGAATTCTCCGAAAATTCTAGTTGGTCGCCACCTACCGCAATCACTCGTTTTATGACTATCTTGTTATCATGCAAGTAAATAACTATGTCATTCAATTTTGGTTTATTCCATTGAAAAAAAAACTCTCCGCGGAAAGGTTTTACAAGTCCGTATGAAAGTTTGTTCACCGCAACTTTAGACCCATTTTTTAAGGTTGGTTCCATAGAAGTTCCAGAAATGTGCAGAATATCGATTATAAAAAGTTTAAAAATAATTCCTGCCGCAATTCCAATCGCAATGCACAAAAATATGAATGGTTTTTCTTTGAAAAAAGATTTTGTTGATTCCATTTTTCCCTGCTGATTTAATTCTAAACTTCAGTTTTCATTATGTCGATAGAGAAAATATGGAAATAGTAAATTGCATAGGATTTAAACAGTCTTCTTCGCCATTTGAATTTATCTTGAATTTTGCTGAGGAATTAAAGGAAAAGTCAGGAAAAATTTTTAACTTCAGGCGTGCTAGAAAATCAAAATTTAAGTCTGAAAATATAAGCCTCCACAATGATGGTTCTTCCATTGATTTTTTGTCATTTTTACGCGTTCTAGGCACATTCTGCTCTTTTGTTCAGACCAACGCAAAAAAGATTTCTGTTGCAATTCTGATTTCTTTGTCGGTTCTGGCTTCTGTTTGTGCAGTTTTTAAAATCGCAGATTATTTCCAGACAACAACAGGTGCGGTAAAACTTGAAGATAACTACGAATACGAAATGTCAATGCTGAACAAGCTGATGAATAATCTTGCTCTGGATGGAACTTCTGAATATTTTTCGGACGGAACTCTTGTTGATGCAAAAATTTCTGAAAAGGAAATGGAAAAACTTTTTTGCCAGCCGGTTACTTTTCAGACTTATAAGGTTCTGCCAGGTGATTCAATTAGTTCGATTACAAAGAAATTTGGGCTTAGCAATATTTCAACTTTGATTGCGGTGAACGACATTGACAATGTGCGTCAACTTAGGGCGGGGCAGAAATTAAAAATTCCTTCAATCGATGGGCTTTTTTACACAGTTCAAAAAGGAAACAGTCTTCAGGGAATTTCTTTAAAATATGGCGCTACGATGGAAGATTTGCTTGATGTAAATGAACTTGAATCTTCTGAACTTGCGGTAGGTCAGGTGATTTTTATTCCTGGCGCAAAACTTGAGCCTCAGGCACTTTCAAAGGCGATGGGCGAGCTTTTTAGAAGTCCATTAAAAACCAGTTACAGACTTACTTCGCATTTTGGACCAAGAGCCGATCCGTTTACAGGCGCGCGTTCAAACCATACTGGAGTTGACATGGCTTGCCCAACAGGAACACCGATTTTGGCCGCCGCAAGCGGAACAATTACATATTCGGGGACTTCACCAGTTTTTGGATATTATGTCATAATAAACCACGGAAACGGTTATCAGTCTTTGTACGGTCATATGTCAAAAATTCTTGCGAAAAAAGGTCAGTGGGTAAGTCAAGGAACAAGAATCGGTCTGGTTGGCTCAACAGGATATTCAACAGGTCCGCATCTTCATTTTACTGTGTTTAAAAACGGAAAACTTGTGGATCCGCTTTCATTAATTAAATAAATTGAAAAAATAAATTGAAAATTTTTTAGTCTTTGCAAGCGAGGACGTTTATGGAAAAAACAATAATTTCAAAAAAAATAATTTTTCTGCTCGGTACATTCTTTGCCGGGTTTTATTGCTTTGCCGGAATAAAATTTGGCGATGCCGACATAAATAACAACGACGAGATTTTATACACAATCCGGCAGGAAATTCCAGGCGCTTTTTCGTACCGTTCTTTGTTCAAGGCAAAAATTGAAAATGGAACTGTAAGTGGCAAGCCTGCGTTGATTTCGTGCTTTCCAGAGCAGATGGAACTTTTGGACAGCGGAAAAATTCTTCAGGTCAGAAACCGCTACGGAACTGCGTGGATTGACATTGCCACAAAATCAGTTGAATGGAAAAAATATTCTGCAGAAATTCCAGTGAATTCAATGCGGCTTTCAAAAGTGAGCGTAAGCCCGAACGGTGAATGGATTTGCTACACCGAAAAAAACGGATATGCGACTGGAAAACTTTTTCTTAAAAACATAAATTCTTCAAAAGAAATTTGCCTGGACGAAAATTCTTCGTTTAATTACGAAAATGTTCCTGTAAAATGGTCAGCGGACAGTTCCGTTCTTGTCTATGCAAAAAATGGGAACGTTTATTTTTGTAATCCTTCTGCGGTTGCCCGTGGCGTTGAAGTTGATGAAAATTTTAGAAAAATTGGGCATGGAACAATAAATTCTGTAAACTGGACAGACGGAAAATTTCTTGTATACATTGATTCAGATTTGGTCTACAAAATAAGCGCAAAAGAACTTTATACATTGGGACTTTATTCAGGAATTATTGGAAAAGGGCAGATGGTAGGCAGGCTTCCGTCTCAGTTTATGGCTTCAAAAGACAGTTTTAGCGTAAACAGTGATGTTTCGTCGATGGTGCTTATTCAAAATGGAAAAATTTTTACATATTTTAAAATAAACCGTAACACTTGTGATTATCTGGATATAATTTATTCAGGACCTTATGTTGATTTGAACGCGTCGCTTTTGGAAAGCGAAATTCTTTGGGATTTGAATGGGCTTCCAATTGTGTGGATGAGAATGCTTCCTTATGGCGGACAAAAAATAAAATCCTCGGTTTATCATCTGGAAAATCGTCTTTCAAAATTTTTGGATATTTCAGATTCAGGGCGGCCGGTTGTTTCTCCGGATGGAAAAAACTGTGCGTTCTATTCTGGCTCTTCAGTTTACGTTTACGACACAAAAGACTGGAAAAGAGTGAATAAAATTGATGGCGAAAATGTTGTTTCTCTTTTATGGGAAAATAATTCAACTCTGGTTATTGGCGGAGACAGAACAATCCGCAACTGGAAAATCCTTGAGAAAGAGCCGGAAATTTTTGCCGTAAGTTCGGTTGTAAACGGATTTTGGGATAATGACCAGATTACTGCGGATGCAGGAAACGGAAAATTCTTTGTTTTCAGCGAAGAAAATAAAACTTGGTCAAAAAAAGAATCAGAAATTGCCCAGCGTTCAAATGTTTTAAGGAATGTGCGCTACAGGCTTTTTTGCGGAGAAACGCCAAATCCCCTTTTTGAAAATGCGCTTTATATACGAACTCTTTTTGGAAAGGCAGTTACAAGACCTGTTTATCAGGAAAGCGTTAAGAAAAATCCTGAGCGGAAAAAGATTGCGCTTGCGTTCGATGCTTACGATAATGCTGACGGACTGACACGTGTTCTTTACACTTTGAACCGTTATCTGATTACAGGAACTTTCTTTTTGAATGGCGAATTTATCCGGCGTTATCCAAATGAAACAAAACAGATTTCATTGAGCCGGAACGAATGTGCCTCAATGTTTTTTTCTACTTCACGGTTGACCCAGCCAGGTTTCTTTGTGAACGAAGATTATATCCGACGCGGTTTAGCCCGAAATGAAGACGAATTCAACGCTGTTACAGGCAAGGAACTTTCCCTTATGTGGCACGCACCGTATTACGATTCTTCTGAAAAAATTGTTCAGGACGGAAAAAAAGCCGGTTACGATTACATTGAAATAAAAAATTCAAGTTGCGATTCTGTAACCCTTGAACAGGCAGTTACCGGAAGTGGAAAATATCTTTGTCCGAGCGAATTAATTGAATCTTATGTAAAAACTCTGGACGAAGGTGAAAAAGTTGTTTCAGTTGCGGTAGGAATTTCGCATGGAACACGTGAAAGTTACCTTTACGACAATCTTGACCTGCTGATAAGCGCAATTCTTGACGCAGGCTACGAAATAGTTCCGCTCCGTTATATTCTGGAAGAATAGAGTTATATTTTCAGCGCGATTTTTGCGATTTCATCGGCAGTGCAAATCCACCAGTTCGCGCGTTCTGCTGGACGGTCCGCAACCAGCGGAATTGAGTCAAGAAAATGTCCGTTCAGAAAATATTCAATTTTTCCGTATTCGTTTCCGGCTTCAATCTGACCTTTTATAAAATCAGGCAGAACAAGATTTATTTTTACTTCTTTTAATGCGTTTTCTGGATTTTCTGCGGCAGAAATTGGAACGCACAAGGCTTTTGGCGACCACGCCGGAACAATATTCATCCTTTGTACATTTGCACAGATTACTGGAATATTGTACGCACGCAAAACAAGCGGATTTTCGTAATTCTTGAACGTTTTGTACGCCCATTCCATTATTTCTGTTCCATCGTGAACGCGGCCGGCTTGACCTTCATTCTGGGTTTTTCCCGGTCCGCCCATCGTTATAGAAAGAATCCGCATATTTTCGCGTTTTGCCGTAAGCGCAAGGTTGTATCCGCTTTCTTCAATGTATCCGGTTTTTAGACCGTCGCATCCTTCTAGAATTCCAAGCAGCGGATTTGTATTTTTTTGGTAAATCGGCATAAAAATATTCTGGGGGATTCCCTGCGAAAAATCCTGGTACCGTGTTGTAAGAATTTTGTCTTCCGGCGCAAGGTTTTCTTCTTTTGGATATTTAAATCCTGGAACTGCATGGAATTTGTGCAGAGTTTCTGGGAATTGCTCGATGTATTTTTTTGCAAATAAAGCCATTTCCCGTGCTGTGGTTGTGTTTTTTTCGCTGTAGCCACTTGCGTCATAAAAATGTGTGTTTTCAAGGTTAAATTCTTGTGCAAGTTGATTTATTTTTTGAACAAAAGAATCAACATCACCAAAAAGATAAAGTGCAATCGCATTTGCCGCATCGTTTCCGGAGCAGACATCGAGTCCGGTTATAACTTCTTCCAGTGTGACTTTTTGGTTTTTACCAAGGAACATAAGAGAGGAGTGGGGCGGCTGGTTTGCGGCCCAGGTTTGTGGCGGAAGAGGAACAATGTCTGAAAGAGAAGCATTTCCTTTTTCAATTTCTTCCATTATAACGTACATTACAAAGAGTTTTGTCATGCTTGCCGGAGGAATTATTTCGTCGGCATTTTTTTCGTAGATTACGCAACCGTTTTCCACGTTGACTGCAATTGCGGATTTTGCCCAAATATTTAATTCTGCTTTTTCTGCAGGATACGGAAGCGGATGAAGAATTTTTGTGCGTTCTGGGTAGGCGGAATCCAAAGCAATGTTGAGGAAAGTTTTTTGAGCCGGTTCAAGTTCGTTCAGGGCTGGTGCTTTTCGCAAGGTAACTGCACGCACACAGACTGTTCCAAAAAATGAAAGAAAAACTGCTCCGGCTGCTGAAATTAATGAGATTTTTATTATTTTTTTTGTTTTTTTGTTCATATTTTAAATTCTTGCGGTTTTGTTCCTAAGAAGCATATCTGCCAAAACGATATTTGTCATTGCTTCTACAACTGGCACGATTCGCGGACAAAGGCAAACGTCGTGGCGGCCTTTAATTTCAAGTTCAGCGTTCTGGTAGTTTGTTCCGTTTTTGCTTACAGTTTTTTGAGTCTGAAAAATGCTTGGAACTGGTTTTACCGCAATCCTAAAAATAATTTGGTTTCCGTTGGAAATACCGCCAAGAATTCCTCCTGCGTTGTTTGTGTCAAAAACTGGGATTCCGTTTTCTGCGTGCATCTTGTCGTTATTTTGGCTGCCTGTTAAATCTGCCGCGTCAAATCCTGCGCCAAATTCGATTCCTTTTACCGCCCCGATAGAAAGCATTGCTTTTGCTAGTTCTGCATCTAATTTGTCAAAAACAGGTTCGCCAAGACCTGCTGGGCATCCGTTTATTACGCACTCAACAATTCCTCCTGCGCTGTCGCAGTTTTTGCGGAGTTCTTCGATTCTTTCTTCCATTTTTTTTGCGGCTTCGTTGTTAGGGGCACGCATAGAATTCTGCTCGATTTCTGAAAGATTAATTTTTTCGGCTTTTATTCCTGCGGCTTTTAATGTGTAGGCTTTTACATGAATTCCTGAATTTTCAAGGATTTGAGAGGCAATTGCTCCGGCGGCAACTCGTGCGGCGGTTTCTCTTCCGCTTGAACGTCCGCCACCACGGTAATCGCGGAATCCGTATTTTGCGTCGTATGAAAAATCTGCGTGTCCGGGACGGAATGTGGTTTCAAGGTTTCCGTAGTCTTTTGAATGTTGGCTTGTGTTTCTTATTACAATTGAGATTGGAGTTCCTTCCGTTTTTCCTTCAAAAACTCCGCTTAAAATTTCGGCTGTGTCAGGTTCGGCTCTGGATGTTACAGAAGCTGACTTTATTCCGTTGATTGCGGCTCCTGGTCGTCTTTTGTCCAGTGCCTGCTGAATTTTTGCAGTATCGAGCAAAAGACCTGCCGGACATCCGTCTATGATAACACCTAGCGCTTCGCCGTGGCTTTCGCCAAAAGTTGTAATCTTAAAAATTGAACCATAACTATTTCCAGCCATTTTTGAACCTCTTTACCAAACTCAAAATTAGGTAAAGATTATCAGATTTATTGAATTTTTACTATAAAAGTGCAATACTTTGGAAAATAATTAATTTGGAGGCTTGTATGGCAAAATTTGGCGGTTCAATGACAGCTTTGGTCACACCTATGCATGAAGATGAATCTGTAGATTATGAAGGATTCCGTGCTTTGGTCAAACGCCAGCTTGAGGGGGGAATTGATGGAATTCTTCCTTTGGGAACTACAGCAGAAACTCCAACTTTGACAGAAGACGAAGAAGACGAAATTATCAAGATTGCTTTTGAAGAAGTTAGGGCTTTTGAAAAGGCAACTGGTAAAAAAATCAATATTATTCTTGGTTCAAGTTCAAACTGTACCCGGGATGCGGTTCGCTACTGTGAACGAGCAAAAAAGGCCGGCGCAGATGCGGCTTTGGTTGTGACTCCGTATTACAACAAACCGAGCAACGAGGGAATTTTTAGACATTTTGAGGCAGTTTCAAAAATCGGAATTCCAATCATTGTATACAATATTCAGGGAAGAACTGGTAAAAACATCGACACTCCAACTTTGGCGCGAATTGCAAATCTTCCGAATATTGCAGGCGTAAAAGAAGCCAGCGGAAATATCAACCAGATGATGGATGTGATTGCACAGGTAAAATCAGCTCACCCTGATTTTTCTGTAATTTGTGGCGACGACAGTTTGACTCTTCCATTGCTTGCATCAGGTGGCGACGGAGTTTTCAGCGTTGTTTCAAATTTAACTCCAGAACTTGTTACACAAATGGTTCACGCCGCTTTGGACGGAGATTTAGAAACTGCACGTGCTTTGCATTACAGACTTTTGCCTTTCTTTAAAGCCGCTTTTGTAGACGGAAATCCGACTTCTATAAAATATGCGATGAGCGTTCGTGGTATGTGCAAACCTTGTGTTCGGCTTCCGCTTGTTGAAGTTACAGAAAAAGCCAAAGAGATTATAAAAGATGCTTTGGCTGAATCAAAATTATAAATTAATCAGATTTTAGGGGAAATATTATGGCAAATAAATTGAAAGTTGGTGTTTTGGGTGCAACAGGAATGGTTGGCCAGCGATATATAAAACTTTTGGAAAATCATCCATGGTTTGAAGTAACTTATGTTGCGGCAAGTCCACGTTCCGCTGGAAAAGCGTACAAGGATGCTGTAAAGAACCGCTGGCTTATCGGGGCGGAAATTCCTGCTGGTGTTGCAGACTTGATTGTTGAAGACGCAAACGATGAAAAAAAGGCTCTTGGAAAATGCCAGTTTGTTTTTTCTGCGCTTGAAATGGGCAAGGAAGAAATAAAGGCTCTTGAAGCCGCTTACGCCGCAGAAGGAATTCCAGTTGTTTCCAACGCTTCGGCAAACCGCTGGACAGAAGACGTTCCAATGCTTGTTCCAGAAATTAACTATGCCCACCTTGATGTGATTGCTGAACAGAAAAAACACCACGGTTGGGATAAAGGATTTATTGCAGTAAAGCCGAACTGTTCGCTTCAAACTTATATGATGCCGATTCACGCATTGATTCAGGCAGGTTACCCGATTAAAAGAATGATTGTTACAACTTTGCAGGCAACTAGCGGTGCAGGTTATCCTGGAGTTCCTTCTTTTGATATGATTGACAACATTGTTCCGTTTATTGGCGGTGAAGAAGAAAAAACTGAAAAAGAATGTCTTAAGATTCTTGGAAAAGTTCAGGACGGAAAAATCGTTAACGCTGAATATCCGGTTGTTTCTTCAACTTGCACGCGTGTTCCTGTAATTGACGGACATACAGCCTGCGTTTCGCTTGAATTTGCAGACAAAAAGCCAAGCCTTGAAGAAATTGAAAAAATCTGGACTTCTTATAAATCAGTTCCGCAGGAATTGAATCTTCCGAGCGCTCCAGAACATCCGATTGTTGTTCGCCACGAAGAAAACCGTCCGCAGCCACGCCGTGACCGAGAAACAGAAAAAGGAATGGCTTGCGTAATCGGACGACTTCGCCCTTGCAACGTGTTTGACATAAAGTTTGTTTCTCTTAGCCACAACACAAAGCGCGGTGCGGCACTTGGCGGAATACTGAACGCAGAGTTGCTTAAGGCAAAAGGATTTTTTGACGAACTTTAGTTTGCGAAAATATATTTAGTCCAAATGTTGAGTTTTTTCTTGAATTTGTAAAACTTGATATTTGGGTTATTTAGAGTTTAAACGGTGGTTTTAAAAACTGCCGTTTATTTTTATAAAAAGGTTTTTAAGGGGCTGTCTAATAAGGCTCATGGTGGTTGAACCGGTCGAAACCACGTTGTTTTGTCATTTTGAACTTTTTTAACAACTCCATACCTTAAAAAATATTAAAATGGAAATTTTTGCCGCTGTTTTTACTGATTCGCATTTTTTAAGCGCGTTTTTTCAGACAATAATTGTGATTTTCCTTGGTTTTGTTTTTATGCGGAGGGGATTTGTGAATTCCGCCGGGGAAAAGACGATTTCTGCATTGGTGTGGAAACTTGCAGTTCCGTGTTTTGCATTCAACGCATTTATGCAGGATTTTGAGTGGGAAAGATTTAAGGCTAGCATTGTTGAATTTTTTCTTGCGGTTTTCTTCTATATTTTATTAATTTTTGCAGGAAAAATTCTTTTTCTAAAAAAGGGAAAGAAGATTTCGACTGTAAGCGCGCTTTTTATGGCGATTGGACAGACGACTTTGTTTAGTATGCCAATTCTGGAGTCTGTTTATGCAGGTCGTGGCGAAGAGGTTATGCTTTACATAAGCACAATCAGCATTGTCTTTAGAATTTTTGTGTACATCATTGGAATTTCAATTATTGTTGGCGAAAAAATATCGTTTGAAAATCTTGGCGGTTCTTTGAAAAGGGTTTTTTTGACACCTGTTATGATTGGAATGTTTTTGGGAATTTTTATTTTTGTTAC
>CAVIQW010000015.1:0-18403 GCA_963644915.1 Paratractidigestivibacter sp. | reverse complement strand
GCCACAGATTCTGGTTGAAGGAAAAAGTTATTCAGTTTTTAGGATTGACAAGACTTTGCCGGTCTTTTATGCGACAGTTCGCTCTTTGGGCAGGCTTGTTTCGCCGCTTTGTATGTTTATGATAGGAATGAGTATTGGCGGTGCGAATCTTTTGGAATGTTTGTCCGATGGTTTTTCATGGATTATTGCGCTTCTACGAAATATTGCCGGACCGCTGGTTGTTGCGTTCGTCTGTCTTTTTTTGCATAAGTCTGGAATTTACAGGTTTAATGAATCTTCGCTTATGGCGATTTTGATTGGTTTTAGCGCGCCGGTCAGCGTGACATTGAGCATTGCGTGCATTGAGCATGACTGCGAGCAGGTGATTGCAAGCCGAAGTTGTGTTATTTCCACATTGCTTACGCTGATAACGTTCCCGGCGGCATTTGTGCTGGGAAAATTTGTGCTTACCCTGATGAATTAGCCACTGGAGGAACTTGCGCGGTGGTGTAAGGGTGGCGAAGCCAGGCGAGCGAAGCGAGACCGAGCGTTAGCGGGTCCTGGAACTGCCGTTTTCTGAAGTAACTGGGGCTTTTGAATTTGCGTGCCGCGTGAAAAAATCTTTGCGCCCTTTTTAATTTTTTTTGTTGCCGTTTTAAAAATCTTTTTATATTTTTGTTAGTATCAAATAGAAACTAATTTAAGAGGTAAATAAAGAAAATGGCTAAACAGTTGTTATTTAATGAAGATGCAAGAAAAAAGTTGCTTTCTGGTGTTGAACAGATTGCAAAGGCTGTAAAAGTTACACTTGGACCTTGTGGTCGAATGGTTATGCTGGACAAAAAATACGGTGCGCCGACAATCACAAAGGACGGTGTTTCTGTTGCAAAAGACATTGAACTTGCCGATCCTTATGAAAATATGGGTGCTCAGTTTGTTCGCGAAGTTGCTTCAAAGACAAATGATGATGCTGGCGACGGAACTACAACTTCTACAGTTTTGGCTTATGCGCTTGTTCGCGAGGGCTTTAAGTCTGTTGCTGCTGGAATGACTCCGATTGAAATTAAACGCGGTATTGACAAGGCTGTTGCGACTGCTGTTGAAGAAATCAAAAAGAACGCAAAGCCTGTAAAGGATTCTGCTGACATCAAGAGCATTGCTTCTATTTCTGCAAACAATGATCCTGAAATTGGTGACCTTATTGCTGAAGCAATTGAAAAGGTTGGAAAAGACGGTGTAATTACTGTTGAAGAATCTAAAAATATGAACACGACTGTTGATACTGTGGAAGGTATGCAGTTTGACCGTGGTTATATTTCTTCTTATTTTGTTACAGACCGCGAAAGAATGGAAGCTTCTTATTCAGATGCTTATGTTTTGATTTATGACAAGAAGATTTCTTCTATGAAAGATTTGCTTCCGTTGCTTGAAAAAGTTGCAAACGCTGGACGTTCGTTGGTTATCATCGCAGAGGATGTTGACGGCGAGGCTCTTACAACTTTGGTTTTGAACACAATCCGTGGAACAATCAAGGTTTGTGCTGTAAAAGCGCCTGGATTTGGCGACCGCAGAAAGGATATGCTTCAGGATATTGCAATTTTGACTGGAGGAACTGTTGTTTCTGAGGAAGTTGGATTGAAGCTTGAGGCTTGTGGTCCGGAAGTTCTTGGTCAGGCAAAATCTGTTAAGATTGACAAAGATAACACAACAATTGTTGGCGGTGCTGGTGACAAAAAGGCAATTTCTGACCGTGTTGCTGAAATCAAAAAAGCAATTGAAAAATCTACATCAACTTACGATAAGGAACAGTTGCAGAAACGTCTTGCAAAACTTGCTGGTGGCGTAGCTGTAATCAACGTTGGTGCTACAACAGAAACAGAAATGAAAGAAAAGAAATTCCGCGTAGAAGACACAATTGCGGCTACACGTGCTGCTCTTGAAGAAGGAATTGTTGCTGGCGGTGGAATTGCTTTGGTTGAGGCTGCAAAGGCTCTTGAAAAAGTTCCGGCTGAACTTTCTGAAGATGAAAAAGTTGGCTATAAGATTGTTCGCCGTGCTTTGGAAGAACCAATCCGCCAGATTGCGGACAACGCTGGAATTGACGGTGCTGTTGTTGCTGAACGCGCGAAGAATGAAAAAGAAGGTGTTGGTTACAACGCTTACACAGGCGAATGGGTAAATATGATTCAGGCTGGAATCATTGACCCGGCAAAAGTAACAACTTCTGCCTTGATGAACGCCGCTTCAATTGCAGGCACATTGCTTACAACAGAATGCGCAATCACAGATATTCCAGAGCCAAAAGCCCCTGCGGCACAATCCCCAGACATGGGTGGCATGGGCTATTAAGGCGGTAGAGCCCTAGGTCGCTGAATCCACTAGCCTGTTTTGCGTGGCAAAACAGGAGGCAAAAGATGAATTGACTTGTTTTCAGGAGGGATTCTTCTTTTGCCAGGGATGGGTTACTAAGGCGCTATAGCCCTAGGTCGCTGAATCCACTAGCCTGTTTTGCGTGGCAAAACAGGAGGCAAAAGATGAATTGACTTGTTTTCAGGAGGGATTTCTCTTTTGCCAGGGATTCCTCTTTTGTCGCCTGACGTTGCGGATGGCGATTTTTTTTTGTATATTAATTATATGAAAAACAAAGTTGTAATCATTTTTTTTGGCGCACTTTTTGCCGTTCTTGCCGTAGTTATTTCCTTAAGATTTACTGTTTTCCGAAAAAATCCTAACGTACACGCAAAAGTTGTAACTCCTGTTTCTGCTGATAAAATTGAAAACGGAACAGAATCTTCTGCGCTTTCTGGCGAAAACGTGATGATGACATCTTTTATTCCTTTGCTTTCAACTGAAACTTTAATCAGTGCGTTAACGCTTGATTTTGATGGCGACAATCTTGACGATCAGGTTGTTGCAGTCTACAAAGCTGGTTCTGAAAATCTTTATCTTATTGTTGGACTTTACAATTCTGTTTCAAATTCTTATGAGCGTGTGGCGGAAATTTCAACTGAAATTTCTCGTGAACGAACTTTTTCTTTTAATGCGCTTGATATGGTTGGAAACCACAGGAACTCTCTTGTTTATCAAGGAGTTGACAATACTGGCGATTCAATTATGAAAATCTATTTGTGCGACCGGGATAAAAATTCTGTTGCACTGAATAAAATCGGTGATTTTAAATCCGACGGAACAATTTTTATTGCCCAGGCTGACCGTTCTGAAGCGTATGAGCTTTCTCAGACCCGCGGACAAAGTTTTAGCGTCTGGGTTTACAGTTCAGATAAGTCGGAAGATCAAAAATCTTCCTCTGTTTCAATTGGACAAATTCAGACTGAATACACATGGAACGAGGAAGAAAAGAAGTATATTCAAGGCAGACAGATTCGTGTTACAGGAAGCCGTCTTGCCGCGCGCGAACTTGCCCGGATTCAGAATGGAAATGTCGCGACTTTTGCAGAATACCTTGATGGTTTGTGGTACAAAACTTCCAGCACAGACGATTCTGCCAGTTATATCTACTTTAATTACGGAACAAAAGAGGTTATTTTTCTTTCAAATGACACAGAAGGTGTCTATTCCTGGGAAAATTCCAGCCTTAGGCGGAGCGGAATTTATCTTACGCTTGTAAATTCCATTATTTCCAGTATGAAGCGCCGCCTTGACATTATGCTTACCGGCGTAAATGAAGTTTATATCCGGGTTCACGAGGATGTAGGCCTTTTAATCAAGGAAAACAACCATTGGGACGGAACTTATAAAAAAATGTCTTTCCAAAGCACTTTTGGTGAAGAAAAAATAAATTATCCTCATCCTGAATACGAAAAAAAACTTTCGGAAGTGCAGAACTGGCAGGATGAAGAAAACAGAAAGATGACATTTAAAAACGGAGTTTATACGCTTACAACTTCTGAAACTGAAGAAAAAGGTGTTTATCTTGTTGATACAGTCGGTGATTTTGCGGTGATTCAGTTTCGCCCTGAAAATGCCCAGAAGTCGGGGCTTCTTTCGGCGTATGCGATGCAGTTCAAGACAACAGAGGAGCTTGTTCCTGCAAAAAGACGAAACCAAAAGCCTACTGTAAAAACAACTGTTGATAAAAATACTATTATTATGCAGCCGGTAAAACTTTCGCCGGACACTTGTTATGCTACAGATGGAATGAAAATCACTCTTTCAAAAGCAGAATAAATTTACCAGTTGCTCTGAATAAATTTGAAAAGAAAACAGATTGAAAAATAAGACACGCGTCATTATAATTATTTATTATGACTGCAAACGAATTACGCTCAAAATATATTGAGTTCTTTAAGAGTAAAAATCACGTTGAAATTTCTGGACAGTCTTTGATTCCAGAAAATGATCCATCAGTTTTGTTCACAACTGCTGGAATGCATCCGCTTGTTCCGTATCTTTTGGGAGAAAAACACCCTTCTGGAACACGTCTTACAGATTATCAGAAATGTATCCGCACAGGTGATATTGATGAAGTTGGTGACCCAAGTCATCTTACTTGCTTTGAAATGCTTGGAAACTGGTCTTTGGGTGATTATTTTAAAAAAGAGTCAATCGGATTTTCTTATGAATTTCTTACAAGTCCAAAATGGCTAGGTCTTGATCCACGTAAAATTTCTGTAACAGTTTTTGCCGGTGATGACAATGCTCCTCGCGATGAAGAGGCTGCAACTTACTGGAAAGAAAACGGAATGCCGGAAGACAAGATTGCATACCTTCCTGCAAGCGACAACTGGTGGGCCGCAGGTCCAACTGGTCCATGCGGTCCTGACACCGAAATTTTTTACTGGGTTGGCGAGGGTCTTCCGCCAGCTGGCTCAAACAAAGGAACGGACAGCGAAAACTGGATGGAAATCTGGAACAACGTTTTTATGCAGTACAACCGCGTTGATGAAAAGACCCTTGTGCCGCTTCCAAAGAAAAATGTTGATACAGGAATGGGGCTTGAACGCACAAACTGTATCTTGCAGGGAAAGACTTCAGTTTATCTTACAGAAGTTTTCCAGCCAATCATTGCAAAAATCGAGGAACTTTCTTTATATAAATATGGCTCAGACGCAGAAAAAGACAAAAGCGTGCGAATTATTGCAGATCATAGCCGTGCTTCTGTTTTTATTCTTGGCGACCAGAAAGGCGTTTCTCCTTCAAATGTTGGTGCAGGCTACGTTCTTCGTCGTTTGATTCGACGTGCAGTTCGACATGGAATGAAACTTGGAATTGAAAAAGAATTCCTTGCAGAGATTGCGGCTGTTGTAGTTGAAAATTTTAAGAACGCATATCCAGAACTTTCTCAGAATAAAGAAAAGATTTTCCGCGAACTTACTGCCGAAGAAGCAAAATTCCGCACAACGCTTAAAAAAGGCGAGGCTGAATTCCAGAAACTTCTTCCAAATCTTATGAAAAATCCAAAAAAGATTATTTCGGGAAAAGTTGCATACAATCTTTACGAAACTTACGGCTATCCGCTTGAACTTACACAGGAACTTGGTGCGGAAAACGGATTTACAGTTGATGTTGAAGGATTTATGGCTGCGGAAAAAAAGCACCAGGAGGCTTCAAAATCCCTTGATGCTGGAAAGGCAAAGGGCGGACTTGCTGAACAGTCTGACATCACAACAAAATATCATACGGCAACTCACTTGCTTCAGCAGGCATTAGTTGACGTTCTTGGCGATGAAGTTTCTCAAAAGGGTTCAAATATAAACAATGAGCGAATGCGTTTTGACTTTACTTTTGGTCGTCCGATGACAAAAGAAGAAGTTCAAAAAGTTGAAGACATTGTTAATGAAAAAATAAACGAAGATTTGCCTGTTACAATGGAAGTGATGACGCTTGATCAGGCAAAGGCGGAAGGTGCCAGGGCTTTGTTCGTGAATAAATACGGCGAGCAGGTTAAAGTTTATACAATCGGTCGAGATTCAAAGAGTGACTGGTATTCAAAGGAAGTTTGTGGTGGACCTCATGTTCAGCACACGGCTCAGATTGGAAAATTCAAGATTGAAAAAGAACAGTCTTCTTCTGCTGGTGTTAGAAGAATTAGGGCTACTATAAGCGGTGGACTTCCGCTGGACAAATAATATTTTTGCAAAAAAACTGAAAATTTGTAACTATTTTTACATTTTGTTGGTTTTATAGTGTAAAATATTAGAAAATAAAAAAAAAGGATTTTATATATGAAACGTTTTGCAGTTGCATTTTTGGCTTTATTTATGTGTGCGGCAGTTTTTGCACAGAACGATCTTCAGGTTCTTGCGGTGGTGAAACTTAACAAAAACGAATCAATTTCATTGAAGCAGATTAAAACCCGTGTTGAGATGTATGAAAAACAGAGAGGTTCTGTTCTTTCGGTTGATGACAGAAAGAAAGTTCTTGATGCTTTGATTCAGGAAAAATTGGTTCTTCAGGCTGCTCAAAAGTCTGGAATTTCAATAACTGATAGTCAGGTTGAACAGATGTTCCTTCAGCAGGTGAGCCAGCAGCTTCTTGGAAGAAACGCAACCCAGTCTGAACTTGAAACTGTAATCAAGCAGCAGACAAACCTTTCTCTGGATGATTTTATGAAACAGCAGATTGGTATGTCGGTTGCAGAGTACAAGTCTTATCTTAAAAATCAGACATTGGTTCAGCAGTACATTCTTCATCAGCGTGAAAATGAGATTAAGTCGGTTGCGGCAACAGACGAGGAAATCCGTGCGTTCTATGAGTTGAACAAATCTCAGTTTGTATGGACTGATATGCTTAAACTTTATATGGTTGTAATTCCAAAAGACAAGGATGCGGAAGCCGCTCGTGCAAAGGCAAACGACCTTTTCGGCAAATTGAAAGACAAAAAACTTACAGTAAACCAGATGACAGTTGAGTCAAAAAAGGAAAAATCTGGATTCCAGTCTGGCGAAATGCTTATCAATAAAAATCAGGTAAGCGCGCAGCAGCTTGGAATTTCTTACAAGGATCTTCTTTCTTTGTTTGAAAACAATGCTGGCTATTTTTCTAGCGTTAGCGAATTTGACTCTCATTTCCAGTTTTATACAATTATCAAAAAATATGACGCAAAAATGCTTTCTTTGAGCGATGTAGTTCAGCCAGATTCTACAACAACAGTTTACGATTATATCCGCAGTTCTTTGGGACAGCAGAAAGTTATGCAGTATTTTACAGTTGCGGCGCAGGAAATTGCAAAAGAACTTGATACAGAAACAAATGTTGAACGAAAAAAGACTGGCGATGCTTTGACAAAACTTCTTTCTTGGTAAGGCTGGGGGAATTTATGTCTAGAAGAATAAGCCGAATTCTTGCTTTTCAGGCTTTGTATTCGTGGGAAGTTGCTGGTGTTGAGCTTGATGATTTGATTTCCTTTTCGTGGCTTGAACGGGATGTTTTTGACGCTTCTGAAGTTGGCGAGGATTCTTCTGAGGAAGTAAAATATTGTTTGCAAGAAAACCAGATGAATCAGTTTGAAAAACTTACGCCTGTAAAAAAACAGGAAGTTTTTGATTATGCAAGAATTCTTGTAAAGGGAACTGTTGAAAATATCCAGCAAATTGACGAGATTATAAAAGAACATCTTTCTTCAAAGTGGAAGATTGAACGACTTAACAAGGTTGCGCTTGCTGTAATCAGAATGAGTGTTTATTCTCTTCTTTATCAGAAGGATGTTGACCCAAAAATCACGATTGATGAGGCTGTTGAAATTGTAAAAGATTATGGCGAAAATGAAACCCATAAATTTACAAATGCAATTCTCGATCATATCAGAAAAGATTTTGCGGAGAAGAACGCTTAAATGATAAAAAAATCGGTCAGAAATATTTTGTGCATTGCATTAGCCGTGCTGTTTCTGCCGGTTTTTTTTTCGTGTTCAAATAATGCGGTTGAAAAGTCAATTTCTTCGGCACTTGACCAGATTGATATTTTTATAAATCAGGAACAATTTAAGGATGCTGAGCGTGAACTCGATAAGATAGGAAAGAAAAGTTACAGTTCCTGGGTTGAAATCGGAATTTTTAAACGTTACATAAAACTTGATCTGTTAGAAAAAGCTGAAAGAACTATTGTCCGTGCAATTAAAAAAAATCCTAAAAATTATGAGTTGAATGCTGTTTATGCACATTTTTTGTTGAAAAACGGACGGATTGCAGAATCTTTGTCTGTTGGAAAGGTGCTTCAAGGTTCAAGATATGGCTCGATTTATTCTGAGGCGGTTTTTAGGAATGTCATTGAAAAATCAAAAAAATCTGAACTGACGGAAATCTTTTTATCGTCGGAATATTTTCCAGTTTATTACGATGCGTATGTTGGCTCGAAAAATTCTGAATGGCTAAGAAACTGTGCTCTTTTAAGGCTTGCCCTTGGTTCGTATGAAAGTGCTGCTGAAATTCATCCGGGCATCCAGAATATTCTTGAGGCGAATGACGGATATTTCTGGTCGCTTGTGATGTATGATGCCTCGCGTTTTGGTGATGCTGTAAATTACGGAAACGCCGCACTTTCTTTGGCGGATTTGCGGACAGGAAAGGCCAGGAATTTGGTTTCTGTTTCGGAGATGAGCGCTCTTTTGCAGGATTCGTATATTTGGCTCGGGGATTCGGCTAGTGCGGAAACGATAAGGCGTGATTTTCTTGATTCGATTCAAGATGTTAACGGAAATTTTGTTCTTTCAGGGCAGGAACGGCTTGAGAATGATTTTCTTCCGTCAATTTTTGTGAACAGTGCAAAGTGGGCTAAGGATTCGGGCGATGAAAATCGTGTTGTCTTGCTTCTTGGGTTTTGTGTAGAAAATTGGCCGGATTATGTTCCTGGACTTACTGCGTATGCGGATTTTGCTTATAATTCAAACTTGCCTCAAAAAACTGAATTTACACAGTTGCAGCTTAGGGACGAAGGTTTGGCTTCTCTTGAAATGGAGCGTTATGACAGTCGCCCAAAAATTCCTTTGAGCGATGCCCTTGTGCGAATTGATGAAAGTCTTGCTCGAAAAAAATCGCCACTTCTTTTTGTTGTTCGACTTGATTTAAAGTATAAAATTGACAAAACGTTTACAGAAATTGAAAAAACTGCGGACGTATGGAAAATTCTGGAAGAAAACGCTGTTTCGCCGTCTGTGTATCCGGAACTTTTGGTTGAATATGCGTTGAATTTTCTTTTGGAGTCAAAGCAGGCTGATGAGGCGTGGAAACTTTTTTATAAATATATTTCTGCAAAATACGAAATTCCGTGTGACAATGATTTTTGGACTAACGTTGTAAGAAAGATCAATGTTTTTTCGTCAGTGGAAATTGAGTATGCGTTTTACTTTTCTGCGTTGGCTGGAAGAGCTGCTGATTCTTTGCGTATTGGTGAATATTGCGTTTTTGAAAATAATGAAAAAAAATATGTTAATGTTGCCGCAAGCGACTTGTCTGCTATGAATTTGGCGATGATTTATAATTCGCTCGGGAAAAATTCTGATGCTTTGGAATTGTATAAAAAAGTGAATGGACGAAGTTCGGCAAAAAATATAAAGGCTCTTGCGATGTACAGGATGGCGCTGATTTATCTTGATTCAAATGACCTTAAAAATGCAAAAATCTGTGCGGAATACAGTTCAACTTTGAATCCTAAAAATGCCGAGGCAAAACTTTTGGTTACAAAAATAAAGGCACGTGTTAAATAAAAAAAACAGACAAACTTGCAAGGTGCAAACTTGTCTGTTTCTTTTTGCTTTAAAACTATTCGATAACGGCAATAACGTCGCTCATACGAAGAATAAGATAATCTTCGCCGTCAAGCTTTACTTGTGTTCCGGCATACTTGTCGTACATGATGTGGTCGCCATTTTTTACTGTGATTTTATCTTCATCAGTACCAGGTCCGACTTCTACAACTGTGGCAGTCTGGGTTTTTTCCTGAGCCGCTTCTGGAATGTAGATTCCGCTTGCTGTTTTTGTCTCTGCCGCATCATTTTTTACAAGAATTCTGTCTGCTAAAGGTTTGATTTTCATTCTATTTTGCTCCTGTTTGGAAAATATTTTCTTTTTCTATCATCAAATATAAGAAAACTGACGTTTAATCGTCAATAAAAAAAAGAAAAAAATATCTTGATTGGGTAAAATTTACTCAGTTTTGGATATAATTTTTAACGATGGGTAAAAATTACACAGTTTCCATTTTTAGTAATTTGAATAGTCTGAATATCGAGTTTTTATTCTGAATAGATTAAATGTTGGTTTTTATGCTAAAACAATAAAATTCAACATTTAACCATTAAAAATTACTTGTTTAATAAAACTTGGCACGGTTCTTGCATAATATTTAGTGTAGATTATTTTTGGAGGCAAAAACATGACAGACAGCACAATTTCAATGTATCTTAAAGAAATCAACAAGATTCCACTTCTTTCTTATGAGGAAGAAACTGAATTGGCAAAAAAAGCCGCCGCTGGTGATAAGGTTGCAAAAAATAAGATTGTAAACGCAAACCTTAGATTTGTTGTGAATGTCGCCAAAAAATACCAGAAAAAAGGTCTTGAACTTGAAGATCTTATTAGCGAAGGAAATATTGGTCTTTTGACTGCGATTGACAAATTTGATGTTACAAAGGGCTATCATTTTATTTCGTATGCTGTCTGGTGGATTCGCCAGTCAATTCTTAAAGCAATCTGCGAAAAAAGCCGAGCAATCCGTCTGCCTCAGAACAGGGCGAATGAACTTGTTCAGATTGAACACGCAAGAAAAACTATCAAAGATAATCTTTCAGAAGAGCAGGAATTTGCGGAAATTGCCGCAGTGTTGAATATGGATGTAACTCATGTTCGCGAATTGGTTGAGATCAGTCGTGAGATGGCTTCGCTCGATTCAGAGATTTCTGGAAAAGATAACTCTACAATAACTTTGGGTTCTATGATTGAAGATACAACAAATGACCAGCCTGAAGATTTGATTATAAACAAAGAAATGCAGAAAGATATAAACAATGTTCTTTCAACATTGAAGCCAGCTGAAGCAGAAGTTCTTAAAATGCGCTATGGAATCGGTGTTGAAAAACCTATGTCGCTAAAAGAAGTCGGCGATAAATTCAATCTTACAAAAGAACGAATCCGACAGATTGAAAAGCACGCATTGGTCAGAATGCAGCATCCGACACGTACTCGTCGTTTGGAATGTTATGTTGCTTAGTTCAAAAGATTTTTTGTATATTCAAAGGCATCGTTTCGGGCTTGAACAAGAATGTCATGGTCACGGATGATGTCTGCGATTCCAAGGGAAAGGTTTCCTGCTTGTGCGGTTCCGGTAATTTCGCCGGGACCTCTTAATTTTAAATCCTGATTTGCGATTATAAAACCATCTGTGTTTTGGCGAAGAACTTTCATACGCTCTATTCCAGTTTCTGTGATTTTTTTGCTGTAAATCAAGAAGCAAAACGATTGTGCGTTGCCTCGGCCGACTCGCCCCCGCAACTGGTGAAGTTGTGCTAGTCCGAATCTGTCAGCCTGTTCAATTACAATGCAGGTTGTGTTTGGAACGTCAACGCCGACTTCAATAACGGTGGTTGCCGCCAGAATTTGTATTTTTCCGCTTTGAAAATCTTTTAGGACTTGGATTTGTTCTTCTTCTGCGATTTTTGAATGAAGAAGAGCGCATTTGTATTCTGGGTAAATGTTTTGTGCAAGATTGTTAAAATTTTCTTCTGCGGATTTTATATCCTGAATTTCACCGTTTTCGTTTTCTGAATTTATTGCCGGGTAGACAAAATACGCCTGATGCCCCAATTTAAGCTGGTTTCGCACTGCTTCGTAGGCGTTGCGTTCGTTTCCTTCTTTTACAAGATATGTTTGAATCGGTTTGCGTCCTTCTGGCATAGTTCTTATTACACTTACGTCTAAATCGCCAAAAACTGTAAGTGCGAGTGTCTGCGGAATCGGGGTTGCGCTCATCATTAAAAGATGAGGCTCAAAAGTAATCTGGGGCTCTGTTTCCGTGTGCCGCCCTTTTTCTAGAATCGATTGACGCTGTATAACGCCGAATCGGTGTTGCTCGTCAATAATCGCAAGTTGTAAATCGTTGTATACTACTTGTTTGCTGAAGAGTGCGTGTGTTCCGATTACAATATTTATTTCACCAGATTTCAGTGCGTTTAAAAGCCGTGTACGTCCTGAACTTTTTACGTTTCCTGTAAGAAAAGCGACATTTATTCCAAGCGGTTCAAGAAGTTTTGCCGCTGATTCAGCGTGTTGCCGTGCGAGAATTTCTGTTGGTGCCATAAACGCACATTGACCTTTCCAGTTGATTATTCTTAGGCAGGCAAAAAATGCCACAAGTGTTTTTCCGGAGCCTACATCTCCTTGAAGAAGCCGCTGCATTGTAAAAGGAATTTTTTTTGAAGTGGATTTTCCGTTTTGTAGAGCCGCTCGTTCTTGAAAGCCCCTGTCAATGTCCTTGTTCATCTGGTCGATTACAAAAATCTGGTCTGGCGTAAGATTGAAAGGAAGTCGTTCTAGAAGTTCCATTTGAAGCGGTGAAAGGTTTTGTAAAAATTCAGATTTTTCCTGTTCGGAAAGTTCTTTTTCGCTCTTGTTCCACTGCTCAACTCCTGCTTGCCTTGCTTCTTCAAGATTTGCCGTTGGAAACGAGCCTTTGTGTTTAAATGCACGTTCTGCAATCGCTTTTTGAAAATAAAAAAGTTCTTCGTAAATCAGGGTTTTTCTTGCTTTTTGAATTTCTTCTGGAGTTTGGCTAAGGTGGATAAATTTTATTGCATCTTTTTTTGAAAGAAGATTCTGTTTTTGAATATATTTTTCCGGCAGATTGTCGTCGATTCCAATATCGTATTGCCTTATTGCCGCCTGAACGGCTTTTCGTACAGTTTTTTGTGTAAGTCCTTCCGTAAGTGGGTAAATCGGAAGAATTCCTGAGTCTGGCAACGGCTGGTTTTCAAAATCTTTTAGATTTCCTGTTTCAGAAAGTTTTGTAACGTCAAAATCGGTGCTTTGAATCTGACCGTATTTTACGTTGAAAGTTCCTGTTACAGAAACAATACAACCAACCGGCAGAGAATGTTGCAGAAAAGTTCTGTTAAATGCAATCAGGCTTGCGGATGCAGTTTCATCCGAAATAATTATTTTAAGTGTGCGCATTCGTCCGTAGCCAAAAAATTCGTGTGCGGTAACTTGAGCAACAGTATGAACTTTTGCCGATTCAAATTTTGAAAGAGGATTCCGTGTTCGGCGGTCCTCGTACGTTCGTGGATAAAATTTTAAAAGGTCGCTCACAGTAAAAATATTCAGTTTTGCGAACAATTTTTCCGCGGCAGGACCAATTCCTGAAAGGGAGGCAACAGGTGTTTTTATTTCATCCAGTTTCATTTTATTCAGATTTTAAAAAGGAATATAATTGACAAAGCGCAAAATTAAATTTATCAGGAAGAAAGAAACAGTAAGAATCAAAAGTAGTGCAATTGAATCAATTAAAAGGGCAGATTTGTAGGAAATATTTCTTCCGCCGGTAAAGAAGTTGCAGATCTTAAAAACCAGATTTCTGATTGCGTCATCAAAACGCTGCCAAGGCGAATCGTACTGGTTGCTCGACTTGCTGAAAACTGAAACAAGGTAACGTACAAAAAAAATCAGCATTACCACTGTTATTATTGAAGAACCGATTGACCACACAATATTGATAAGGTTTGCTAAAATCATACTGAGAGAAATATAGCCAGAAACAGCGATGTTTGCCAATGTTGAAGAAATAACGTAAAGCACGCCGATTGCTACCATTGCGGTAAAATCTATCATCCCGATTCGGAGCGGAAGTTTTGAAAAAAAGTTCAGGTAAGGGTCGCATATTGAAGAAAGGAATTTTCCGATTGCACTATAATTAAGTGTTGGAAACCATGTTAAAATAATTCTGAAAAAACAAAGTGTTGAGTACAAAGAAACTGCACCGGCTGCGGTGTTGATAAGTATTTTTAACATAAATCATCCTATTCAGACCAGACTTCTTTTACAAAATCTAAATCTTTTATTTTTGTAAGAACTTCGGGAGTCGCGGAACAAGTCAGCGAACTGTTTGCTTTGACAATGTATGCACCATTTAAAGTATCTATATGAAAATATACTGAACAATTGCCTATAGTGCCAAATAAAAAATCTCTCATTTTTGCAATATCTCGTTCAGAATTAAAGTTGTTTTCCAGTGAAATATGCACTTCATGGATTGAATGTTGCTTAAGGCTGTTGATGTCTTCAAGGCTTTCTACGATGAAACTTGGTTCTTCGCGAGAGCCATCAACTCTTCCTTTAAAAGCGTAAATATTTCCGTCTTGAATCTGGCTTTTTAGCGTTTCCCATATTTTAGGGAAGAAAGTCATATCAATTTCTCCATCGTAATCCTGAAGTTTTGCAAATGCCATATTTGTAGCTTTTTTTGTCACGATTGGATGAAGATTATGCAAAAATCCAAGGACTGTGTAGATTTTTCCAAAATTTCTGCTTTGCCAGGAGTCTTTTCCAGCAAGGCTTGCTTTTAAGGCTTTATCTTCTGTCGCCGCACGTTCCATTGTTTTAGAAGTAAGCGTAACGCACTCTTTTATCACTTTTTCAAAATCGCCAAGTGGATGCCCAGAAACGTAAGTTCCGATGATTTCTTTTTCAATGTTCAGTTTTTCAAAAGTCGGAAGGTCTGGAAGTTCCTCAAACTCAAAGTCGGCGTAGACTTTTTCATCTGTTTCGCCAAACAAATCTCCCTGGCCGTTGTCCGTTCCGTTTATTTTGTCCTGAACATAAGTTATTGCCCTTTCCATATTCGCAGTAAGGGTAGGGCGGTTTTTTCCTAGTTTGTCGAATGCACCAGTTTTTATGCAGACTTCAATTGCTTTTGAGTTTATAAGAGTCTTTTTTGTTTCGCGGCCAGTTTCTTCATCTTTTGAAACAGATTGAAGAGGAAGGCAGCGTTCAAGAAAATCAATGAACGATTTGTAAGGTCCGTGTTCTTCGCGTTCTTTTACGATTGCGTCTGCGGCTTCTTTTCCCATTCCTTTCATTCCTCGCAGGGCAAAAATTATGTGGTCACCAACTGCGTCAAATTCTGAATAAGAGGCATTTATATCTGGCGGATCAATTTTTAGTCCCATTCGTTTTGCTTCCGCAATGTAGATTGAAACTCCGTCTGTTGTGGAAATTTCGTTTGTAAGGTTTGCTGCCATAAATGCCGCAGGATAATGACATTTTAGCCATCCTGTGCGGTAAGCAAGAACAGTGTAGGCTGCCGCATGCGACTTGTTGAATCCGTAGCCGGCAAAAGGAACCATAATTTCAAAAATATCTGCGGCGTGTTTTTCTGTAAAACCTTGTTTTATTGCGCCTTCGATAAATTCCTTCTTTTTTCCCATCAAAACTTCTGGCTTCTTTTTTCCCATCGCACGTCGGAGCATATCTGCCGCACCAAGGGAAAATCCCGCGATTTTTTGGGAAACCTGCATAACTTGTTCCTGATAGACCATAACGCCGTAAGTTTCTTTCAGCAATCCTTCAAGGCATGGGTCAGGGTAGTGGATTGTTTCTGGTTTCCATTTTCCTTCAATGTATTGGGGAATGTAGTCCATCGGCCCAGGGCGGTAAAGTGCGTTCAAGGCAACAAGCTCTTCTATGCAACGAGGCGCAACCTGACGAAGAATTTTCTGCATTCCAGGAGATTCAAACTGAAATACGGCAACGGAATCGCCTCTGTCAAAAAGGTCAAAAGTTTCGCTGTCTGTTTCGCTGACATTTGCCGTAAGAAATGTTGGTTCTTCCGGTTTTTTATGACGGTTTACAATATCTTCCGCATAACGGATAAGTGAAAGCGTTTTTAGTCCAAGATAGTCGAATTTAACAAGTCCGCACGGCTCAATAATATCCATTGTGTACTGAACACCGACTTCACCAGTTTTTGCATCTTTAAACACAGGAGCCCAGTCAGGGAGCGCAGTAAGACCGATAACCATTCCAGATGCGTGGAGTCCTGTGTTGCGGTTCATGCCTTCCAGTTTTTTGCAGAGCGCAATCCAGCGTTCAAAAACATCTTTGTCTAGTCCGATTGTTGCTTCTGGATTTTCGCGCACGGCGATAAGTTGACCACCGTCTGGGAATTTTTCTGTAGGTGGCTCGAAGGCATTCTTCAATTTTGCTTTTGGAGAATCTGGAATGCACGCTTTTACTTTTGCGACAATCGAAAGTGGAATATTTAAAATTCTTCCCACATCGGCAAGGCAGTTTTTTGGTTTTAATGTTCCAAAAGTTACAATATGACCAACCTGAGGGTCGCCGTAAAGATCTCGCGTATGCTGGATTATGTCTTGTCTGTAGTCGAAATCCATGTCAACGTCAAAATCAGGCATAGAAACGCGTTCAGGATTTAAAAATCGTTCAAAAATCAGATTAAAGCGGAATGGGTCAATATCCGTGATACCCATTGAGTAGGCAACCAATGAACCCGCTCCGGAACCTCGCCCTGGACCAATCGGAATATAAGGTTTTGGCCTGTTGTTTACGTTGTCCCAAGTGGATTTTGCCCAGTTGATGAATTCCCATACAATCAGAAAGTAGCCGGAAAAGCCCATTTTAAAGATGATTCCAAGTTCGTATTCAGCACGGTCTCGGATCTTCGGAGTGATTTCCGGATAACGCTCGCGCAGACCTTTTTCTACAATTGAGCGTACAAAATCGTCCTGATTTTTTGTGTAGTCGTCGTGTGTTTGGAATTCTTTTGGAAGTTCAAATCGTGGCAGACAACCTTTTAGTTCTGGTGTTGAATACTGATGAATCGTAAGATTGCACATATTCGCGATTTTTACTGTATTTTCATAGGCTTCTGGAATGTCAGGGAAGAGAAGTTTCATCTCTTCTTCAGACTTAAAGTACCATTCAGAGATTCTGTTTGCTCCACCCATACTTTTTGCCGCACTTTCCGGGGCGTCCAGCAATGTTTTTCTCCCGATGCAGTTCAAGGCAAGTTGCGCTTCTGAGTCTTCTTTGTTTATGTAATGAATATCGTTTGTAACAACAAGAGGAATGTCGAGTTTTCGCGCTATTTTTATCATTCCTTCTGTGGCAATTTTTTCTTCAGGCAGCCCGTGGTCTTGAATTTCAATGTAATAGTGATCTGGACCAAAAAGTTCCTTGTAGCGGCGTGCAACATTTTCCGCATCCTCCATATTTCCGTTCAAAACGGCCTGTGGAAGTTCTCCGGCAACACACGCAGAAAGACAGATAATTCCCTCGTGGTATTGCTTGAGCATTTCAAAGTCGATTCGAGGCTTTCCGTAGTAAAGCGAATCCTCGTCGCAAAAAGCCCGGGAGTTCAGCCAGCACATATTTTTGTAGCCAGTGTCGTTTTCGCAAAGCAGGATAAGGTGATAATTGTGTTTTCCGTAGCGGGTATTTTGTTTTTTCTGATGGTCTTCCGTGCAGTAAAATTCGCATCCTACAATCGGGTTGATTCCGTTTGCGTGGCAGATATGTTCAAAATTCAAAACTCCGAACATATTTCCGTGGTCTGTAAGCGCAAGGGCCGGCATATTCAGCTGTTTTGCGCGTGCAATCAAAGAGTCAAGTTTTGCGCAACCGTCTAAAAGCGAATAATCAGAGTGAACGTGAAGATGGACAAAATTAGAAACCGGAGTTCCTTCCGGGGCTGGGTCAAAAATATGAATGTCTGCCAATTAAATTCTCCTTTTGGGTTTTATGGCTCTATGTTATAAATTATTTGGACTATCATTTAGTGATAGAAAAAGTGTCTGTCTTGTTGGTTATGCCCTTTTTTATTTCAATTTGTTCAGCAACGCTGTTAAGCCTTCCTTTAAATCGGTGAAAGTTTCGTCAAAATTTCCTGTGTACCAGGGGTCTGCAATGTCTTTGTCTTTTCCGGCGTATGTTAAAAGAAGTTTTACTTTGTCGTCTGGATCTTTGTTCCATTCCCGTTGCATATAATACATATTTTCCATATCCATTCCAACAAGAATGTCGAAATTTGAATAATCTTTCGGGGTTATTCTGCGTGCTTTACGTTTTTCAAAAGGAATTCCCATCTGTGTAAGTTTTTCTTTTGCTCCGCGGTGCATGTCGTTTCCAAATTCTTCGTTGCTGGTTGCCGCCGACTCAATCAAAAAATCGTTTTCGTGGCCAGCATCCTTTACCATTTTTTTGAACATAAATTCCGCCATTGGCGAACGGCAGATGTTTCCATGGCAAACAAACAAAATTTTTTTCATAGAAAAAGTTTACCATAAATGGAGAAGTTTTAGAACTTTTTATTTTTCCAAAATATGCAGATATTCAACAGTTGAGTTTGATTTGTTAAAACGATTGGAATCAGCCTTGAACCGCTGGTAATCTGTTTGTGCTAAATCGTAGTGTCCGTATTCCTGCATAATTTTTTTTACATCATCTGAAGACATTAAACC
>CAVIQW010000014.1:0-45153 GCA_963644915.1 Paratractidigestivibacter sp. | reverse complement strand
CATAAAGAATCTGTAAAGATTGAGCGAAATTATATCGCGCGGCGAAAGCCTACACTTGAATCCCCACATGCCGTAATAGTTTTTCTTGAAATATTCAACTAAAAAGTTACCCTCAAAATGCTTGAAGAAAGAATCAACTATGCTGTAAACTTGTTCCAGACTGATTTCGGTCATGGCGTACCTCTTTGTTTTTTTTTCTGCAAATAAAATTCTAAAGATTTACGCCGTTTTTGTAAATTTATTTGATTAAGTCGAAAATTGGGCTTCTATTCTTAAAATCACCTAATCCCCCTAAATTTTCTTAAAAAAATCTTCTAAAACCTATTGATTTAGTAGGTAAAATATACAATAATATGTTTATAATCTACTAAATCAGTAGGAAAATGTATAAACGGGAGGACATGATGAAATCTTATTTTGAAAAGCTAGTTCGCGAAAACTTTAGAAACGGAGTCATGTGCTGCTGTTGTCTTTTCGCTTAGGCTGAACGTTTTTAATTTCAGCAAAACCAGTTAAATCAAAAATCAAATTCTCAACAAAAAACTTTATTTTGTGGCTGTTTTATGATTTCAACAGGCTCAATCACCAGCGTAAATACTCGAATATCATCGATGCTAGCCACACAAGAAAAACTGCAGGAGCGTTTTATGTCAGAAAATATTCTTTTCAAAAATTATACATCAAATGATTACGTTAAATTTGCGGAGCAGACTGCAAACTGGATTAAGACAACTGGAAAAAACGGAAAAGCAGGGAAACTTTGGCTTCAAAGTCCTAATTCAAAGGAAAATTTTGATGATTACCCAATGCTTACTCCAAAATCGATTTACGGTGGCTCGGCTGGAATCGCTCTTTTTTATCTTCGGCTTTATCAGGTTACAAAAAATCCTGAATACTTGGACGAAGCAAAATCTGCGGCAAAGGAAATCATCAGCACTTACGAGGGCGTGTCTTTTTACGAGCGTGTTCTAAAACTTAAGGCAACGGAAGACAAACTTGTTCACGTAAAAAATATGCCGGGCTGGATTGCGGGCTTTAGCAACGGTCCTACTGGTCAGGCTTATTTTATCTTGAAACTTTACGAAATCACAAACGACAAAAATTACCTTGATTTTGCAAGAAAAGTTGCGGACGATGTAATTTCCGTTGAAAAAACTACAGAAGAAGGAATTCACTGGAGCGAACAGCTGGACTACTGCGGCGACGGAAGCTACATTCTTTATTTTGCGGAACTTTACCGCGTTACAAAAGATGAAAAATATGTGGAAGCGGCAAGAAAATTCGGAAATTATCTTCTTGCAAAAGGAAAGCCTGCTCCTAAAGGCGGAACTTTCTGGAACGTTGTTGACCTTACGATAATTGATTTTCCAAAGGACGTTTTCTGGGTAAATCTTGCGCACGGAACAAGCGGCGTGGGCTTTGTTTTTGCGCTTATCTACAACCTTACAAAAGAAGAAAAATTCCTGAACGCGGCAAAAGAGGCTGCAAAATATATTCAGGGAATTGCGGTGGGCGATGAAAATGCGGTTCTTGTGCCTTATCTTGACAGCCTTGAACGCGGCCCTTCCACAGAATTTTATTATTTGAGCCAGTGCCACGGACCTGCAGGAACTTCGCTTTTGTTCCACGCTCTTTACGACATCACAGGCGAAAAAGAATATCTTGACTGGGTTTTAAAGCTTAGCCGCGGAATCATAAAGGCAGGCGCGCCGGAAAATTTCAGCCGCGGTTACTGGCAGAGCCAGGCTTTGTGCTGCGGAACTCCGGGACTTCTGGAGCATTTTGTTTCGGTCTACAAACTTACAGGTGAAAAAGAATTTCTTGAATACGCGGAACGCACTGCAAAAACAGTTGTGGGACAGTCTTTTGTGGAAGACGCGGACGGCGACATCTATCACCAGAAAAACGCAAGAAGATGGAGCGGTGCTTGGTGGCGCACAATCCCAACGGACGTTCACAGCTACACAGGACTTTACATCGGAACAGCCGGAAACGCATGGACACTGCTTTCGCTGGCGGCGGTCCAAACAGGCGAAAAACTGATAGAAACCGTGGAATATGATTTCTTTAAATAGGAAAAGTTGAGTTTTTATGCTGGAGGAATAAAAGCGTAGGCGTATTTACAATTTGCGAAGACTTTGGGCGTTGAGATTATAAAAGTGCGTAGCACCCAAACTGTTACAAGCGAAGCGCGAGCCCAACCGTCTGGAACAAATTGGAAATACGCCGAAAGCGTTTTTTGCTAAATCAATAAAACTCAACATTCAGATTAAAAGGAGACTTAGGCAAAATGGCAAAACTTTACGATTCAATCACAGAACTTGTTGGTGACACTCCGCTTGTGCGGCTTCACCGCTACGAAAAACTTGCAGGTGCAAAAGGAAACATTCTTGGCAAGTTTGAATATTTCAATCCGTCTGGAAGCGTAAAAGACCGCGCGGCGCTGAACATTATCGAGGAGGCTGAAAAACGCGGCGACATCAAGCCGGGAATGACGCTCCTTGACTACACCAGCGGAAACACAGGAATCGGCGAGGCGACTTTTGCAAACGCAAAGGGCTACAAACTCGTGGTTGTGATTCAGCCGGGAGTTTCTGCCGAACGCACTCAGATTCTAAAAGCTCTGGGAGCAACGCTTCTTCAGGTTACAGATGTTCCGGGATTTCCTGAGCTTCTTAAAAATGGACTTTCAATGACAGGACTTGACCGCGTCTTTAAGGATTTTGCAAAGAAAAACGGCTGGTATTATCTGAATCAGTGCTCGGACATCAACAATTCCCTTGCGCACGTAAAGACGACCGGTCCTGAAATCTGGGAGGCGACCGGCGGAAAAGTTGACTACGTTGTTCAGCTTGTTGGAACTGGCGGAACTCTTTCCGGTCTTGCAAAGTTTTTCCGCGAAAAAAATCCAGATGTAAAGATTATCGGGGCGCAGCCAGCGGAACAGTCAAAAAAGAATCCGGCGTTTCCGGAGCGAAACACGATAGACGGCGTTCTGAACTTTGACGGTGTGCCGGACGAAAATTATCCGCCTCTTTTCAAAAGTTTTAACACGGTTTACGACGAATGTTTTGACGTTGTTGCCGAGGACGCTTACGAAACCGGACGGAAACTCGTTGCCCAGGAGGGATTTTTCGTCGGTCAGTCGGCTGGAGCGGCGCTTTGGACAGCCACCCAAGTTGCAAAACGCCCGGAGGCTCAAGGGAAAAACATAGTTGTAATTCTTGCGGACAATGCGTTCAAATATCTTTCTACAAATATGTACAAATAATTTGGGGGTTGCGGCTGTCTAATAATTCTGTTTATCGAGGGCATTGAGCTTGTCGAAATGACCATTGCACTATTTTGCGGTGATTTCGGGAACCTCAATCACCGCAGATATTCTTGTACAGCCGCCGGGCTTTGCGTGGCTACGCTTTCGCTCCGACCCGCTTTGCGGTTTGCCTGCGGCACCACTCCAATCCCTAACCCGCAGAGGAAAAGGCTTATGAAAAATTTGATAAAAAAAATTGCCGTGCTTCTGCTTGTGGCTTTTGCGGCGTCGTTTTTCTGCCGGAAGAACTTCGCCTAAAAAATGGAATTACCCCCCCCCGCAACCTCGCGCTTTTCCGTAGGAATTGAAAATGCCGATGATTTGATTTACGATTTGGAACAGGCTTTTCTAAGTTAGCGATTGTAAGGGCGCGGAGCGTTCTTGCGCAGCAAGAATGAAACCCTGAAAAGCGCGGCACGAGGGAACCGAGTGCAACTACAGGAGAAAAAATGGATTTTGATAAAATTACAGACCGAACTGCCACAAATGCAATTAAATATGATTTGGCACTGGCTCGAAACAAAACAGAAGATGTTATAAGTCTTTGGGTTGCCGATATGGATTTTCCTACAGCCCCATGCATAACAAAAGCGATGTCAGAAAAGGTTTCTCATGGAATTTTTGGCTACAGCCGTCCTGATTTTCGTTATTACGATGCTTTGAAAAAATGGTTTAAGGAACGGCACAACTACAAGATTCAAGATGAATGGGTTGTGAACACACCGGGAGTTTGTTTTGCGCTGGCAACTGCAATCAAGGCGTTTACAAAAGAGGGTGACGGTGTGCTAATGCAAAAACCAGTTTATTATCCTTTTTTCAATATGACAAAAAGTTTGAACCGTAAAGTAGTTAACAGTCCGCTTGAGTTGAAAAATGGTCATTATCAGATAAATTTTAAGGATTTTGAAGACAAGATTATTTCTGAAAATGTAAAGATGTTTATTCTTTGTTCGCCGCACAATCCTGGTGGCCGTGTCTGGAAAAAACAGGAGTTGGAGCGTATTTCAGAAATTTGTCTTAGGCACAATGTTCTTGTTGTAAGTGATGAAATTCATTCCGACATAACTTTTGAGGGGAATACGCATACGGTTTACGGAACTATTTCGCAGGCGGCGGCTGAAAATTCTGTTATCTGCACTGCGCCAAGCAAAAGTTTTAATCTTGCGGGAATTCAGTTTTCAAATATTATAATTCCAAATGCGGCTTTGCGTGCTGATTTTTTGCGCGAACTTGACAAGACTGGCTACGATGAACCTTCGATTATGGGAATTGTTGCGGCTACAGCGGCTTATTCAGAGGGTGCAGAATGGTTTGAGGAAGTAAAAGACTACATCTGGAAAAATATTCAGTTTGCGAAGAGTTATATAGAAGAAAATTGTCCAAAAATTAAAGTTATTGTTCCAGAAGGCACATACCTTTTGTGGCTGGATTTTTCTGAATTTGATTTAACGGACAAAGAAATCAACGAGCGTATTTTGAACAAGGCGAAAGTCTGGCTTGATGGCGGATTTATGTTCGGAAAAGAAGGTGAAAAATTTCAGCGTATAAATTGCGCGACTCCAAGGTCAATTTTAAAGGAAGCTCTGGAGCGGATTTGCTCCCAGTTTTGATTTTTGCATGGTTCTACAAATCCTTGACACAATCCGTGTAAAACAATATTCTTTTGGTATATGAAAAATACATTGCTTCTACTACTATCTTTAGTTTTCTCGGTGGCCGTTTAAGGTAGATGGTGTGTATTTTCTATTTATTATGGAATTAACAAGACCTGCCCTGAACGGCGGGTTTTTTTGTTTCTATTTGACTTTTTGATTTTTTTTTATGGAGGCAATATATGTCTGTTATGAATTCTAATGGAAAGTACCGTCCGTTTGAGGCAGTTCCGATTAAAAACCGCACTTGGCCGGACAAGACTATCACAAAAGCACCAATCTGGTGTTCTGTTGATTTGCGTGATGGAAATCAAGCTTTGATAAATCCTATGGGCGTTGAGCAGAAACTGGAATTTTTTGATCTTCTTGTAAAAATTGGTTTTAAACAGATTGAAGTTGGATTCCCGAGCGCAAGCGACACTGAGTTCAATTTTATGCGTCGCCTTATTGAAGAAAATCACGTGCCAGACGATGTTACTTTGCAGGTTTTGTGTCAGGCGCGCGAAAAGCTTATTAAACGAACTTTTGAAAGTCTGAAAGGCTGCAAAAAGGCGATTTTCCATCTTTATAACTCAACAAGCCCGGCACAGAGGAAATACACATTCAATAAATCAAAGGAAGAAATCAAGCAGATTGCAATTGACGGAATCCGTTGTGTAAAGAATTGTCTTTCTATGAGCGAAGGAACAGAAATTCAGCTTGAATATTCACCGGAAAGTTTTTCTACAACAGAAGTTGATTACGCTCTTGAAGTCTGCGAGGCTGTAAAAAAGGAATGGGGATGCTCTGCCCAGAACAAGGTTATCCTGAACCTTCCTACAACAGTTGAATGTGCAATGCCCAACCAGTTTGCTGACCAGATTGAATATTTTTGCCAGCACATCAGCGACCGAGAGAATGTGATAATTTCTTTGCACAACCATAATGACCGCGGAGAAGGTGTTGCACAGTGTGAACTTGGTCTTTTGGCTGGAGCGGATCGCGTAGAAGGATGTCTTTTTGGAAACGGCGAGCGTACAGGAAATCTTGACATTGTTATTGTCGGAATGAATATGTACACTCAGGGCGTTGATCCGGAACTTGATTTTAGGAATATGCCGGCACTTACAGAAGCATATACAAATTTAACAGGAATGACGATTCATCCGCGAACTCCATATTCTGGCGAACTTGTGTTCACTGCGTTCAGTGGCTCTCATCAGGATGCAATTAGAAAAGGTATGGCGGCACGCACAAAAATGAAGCCAAATGATTATTGGGATGTTCCGTATCTTACTTTTGATCCGCACGATATTGGCCGTCAGTATGAAGGAATTATCCGAATCAACAGCCAGAGTGGAAAGGGCGGTGCGGCATATATCCTTGAGCAGGACTATGGTTTGATTTTACCAAAGGCAATGCATCCGGCTTTGGGCGATTTGATAAAGCACGTTGCGGACAAGGCTCAGCGTGAGCTTAAGCCAGAGGAAATTTTTGATGCGTTTGAAACAACTTGGGTAAAAACAAAATATCCGCTCAATATTCTTGAAATCAACGAAAAGCATATTGAAGGCGAGCGTAATTCCGATGTTCCAGAACAGGTTGCGGCAATGGCGACAGTTGAATGGGAAGGAAAAAAGTATGCGATAGCTGCAAACGGAAACGGTCCTTTGGACGCTTTTGTAAACGCAATGCGTCAGACTCCTGCTCCAAGATTCAACATTACAAGTCTGCATGAACACAGCATAGGAACTGGTTCAGATACTCAGGCGATTGCTTATGTTCAGATTACAAAAGAAAATGGCGAGCAGGTCTGGGGCGTTGGAAAAAGTTCTAACGTTGGTAGAGCCGGTGTTGCGGCGATTGTTTCTGCTTTAAATTTTAAGCCATTTGAGGCATAATAAATTTAATGGCACGGAAAGGGAAATACACAGCGGCAATTATTGGTACAGGACGCATTGGTTTTACTCTTGGGTTTGATTTTAAGAGGGAACAGCCGGCAAGTCATACGATGGCTTTGCTGGGAAACCGTCGTGTAAAACTGATTGCTGGCTGCGATAACAATGCTCCAAGGCTTACGCATTGGCATAGGTTCAACAGAAAGTGTGCGGTTTTTTCTGATTATTCGTATCTTTTTGCCACAACAAAGCCTGATATCGTAGTTATTTCTGTAAATGAAAGTTCTCATCTAGAAGCGGCATTGACGGCAATAAAGGCAAAACCGCGTCTTGTGATTCTTGAAAAACCAGTTGCACTCAATGTTGCCCAAGGCAGAAGAATTTTGTCTGAGGCTGAAAAATTTGGTGTTCCTGTTCTTGTAAACCACGAGCGTCGTTTTGCAGAAGACTATAAGATTGCAAAAAAATATATGCAGGAAATCGGTGAAATCCAGACGATAAATGCACGCCTTGATTCAGGTCTTTATGTTTACAATCCTGAAAAAGAATCCAGTGGGGAATACAGTCTTTTGCACGACGGAACTCACCTTGTTGATGTTGTGAATTTTCTTCTGGAAGAAAAGAATTCTGGAACTTCAACAGAAAAACTTTTAAGGAAGATGAAAATTTCCTGCATAACAAAAGACAGAAAAAATCCACGTATTGTACGCAACATAAATGTCCATTTTGAAAGCGACAAATGTGCAGATATAAATATTTTTATGTCTGGAAGAAGCCGTTTTTTTGGATTTGAAGTTGAGGTTATCGGCACAGAAGGCCGAATTAGAATTGGAAACGGAATCCACGAGTTTCAGAAAAAGGAAGAATCAAAACTCTATTCAGGATTTTATAGTCTTGCAGATGACAAAAAGGTTAAAATCCCAAAAAAAACAAAATATTTTTCAAATATGATAAAAAATGCGGTGGAATTCCTTGACGGAAAAGCACCGCTCCGCTCAACTTTGCAGACCGGTCTGAACACGCTTGCCACGCTTGAAGAAATAAAGAATTTCATAAAACTTGGTATTTAATGTAAAACGTGGCACATCGTTTGCCCCATCGTGGTCATTGTGTCCGCCGAATAGGGCCAAGTTCGCTGGCTTTTGGCGTACATCCTTGTACGCCATTCCTTTTATTCTGCTCTAATGCTTGTGTTACAAACTAAAAAAAACATCGTGTTTTTTTTAGTTTATCGCGAACAAGTTCGCTGGCTTTTGGCGTACATCCTTGTACGCCATTTCTTTTATTCAGCTCTAATGCTTGTGTTTTTAACTACAACGTCGTGGGCACCGCCTTCGCGGATGCTGGCTGGGCTTACGAGTGTGATTTTTGCTTTTTCCTGAAGTTCTGGAATTGTTACAGCACCACAGTTGCACATTGTGTGTATCACTTTGCTTGTTGTAAGTGTTACGTTGTCGTGCAGGCTTCCTGCGTAAGGAACGTATGAATCAACGCCTTCTTCAAAAGCCATCTTTTTTGCACCGCCAAGGTCATAGCGCTGCCAGTTGCGTGCGCGGTTTGAACCTTCGCCCCAATATTCTTTTACGTAATTTCCGTTTACGATAAGTTTATTTGTAGGAGACTCATCAAAACGTGCAAAGTAGCGACCGAGCATAACAAAATCTGCACCCATTGCAAGAGCCAATGTGATGTGGTAGTCATGTACAATTCCACCATCAGAACAGATTGGAACGTAAATTCCAGTTTCCCTGTAGTATTCATCGCGCGCTTTTGCTACTTCAATAGTTGCAGTTGCCTGACCGCGGCCAATACCTTTTTGTTCTCGCGTAATACAGATTGAGCCACCGCCAATTCCTATTTTTACAAAGTCTGCACCAGCTTCTGCAAGGAATCTGAAGCCTTCTGCGTCAACAACATTTCCTGCTCCAACTTTTGCGTTCGGCCATTTTGCATGAATGTCGTGGAGCGCACGGCTCTGCCATTCTGTGAATCCTTCAGAAGAATCCAAAGTCATTACGTCAACGCCAGCGGCAAGCAACGCTGGTACTCTTTCCATATAGTCGCGGGTATTGATTCCTGCACCAACAATATATCTTTTTTTTGAATCCAAAAGTTCAAGCGGATGTTCTTCGTGGCTTGCCGCATCTTTTCTGAAAACCAGATACTGAAGATTTCCGTTTTTATCAACAACAGGAAGCTGATTGATTTTATTCTTCCATATTATATCGTTTGCTTCTTCAAGAGTTATACCAACCTCAGCCTTTACAAGATTTTTAAGGTCAATCATGTAATCTTTTACTTTTGCGTCTGCCGGGCAGTGACCAATGCGGAAATCTCGTTCAGTGATGATACCAAGAAGTTTTCCATTTGATTCGCCATTTTCTGTTACAGCAACTGTTGAATGTCCTGTCGCTTCAATTTTTGCAACAAGTTCAGAAAGTGTCTGGTCCGGACGGATATTTGTGTCCGATGTTACAAAACCTGCCTTGTACGCTTTTACCTTTGCAATCATTGCGGCTTGATTTTCTATTGTCTGAGAACCGTAAATAAAACTGATTCCGCCTTCTTTTGCAAGGGCTACGGCAAGAGTGTCATTTGAAACTGACTGCATTACGGCCGAAACCATAGGAATGTTCATTGTAAGAGAGCATTTTTCACCGGCTTTCTTGTTGTAACGAACGATTGGCGTTTTTAAAGAAACGTTTGCTGGAATGCAATCTGGACCTGTATAACCTGGAACCAGAAGATACTCATCGAATGTGTGTGATGGTTCATCAAAAAAGAAAGCCATGATTTCTCCTTACTATAATAGTTAAAAGCAAAAATATAATTGAATTAGTATAGGTGAAAAAAAAAAATATTTCAATGAAGAAATGATTGACATTCCGCAATTTTTAAGATATTTGTATCGCTATGACACGAGATTTAACGCAGGGCAATCCATTTTCTCTGATTTTGGGATTTTCAGTTCCAGTTTTGTTTGGTTTCTTGTTCCAGCAGTTTTACAATATTGTTGATACTGCGATTGTTGGAAAGTTTCTTGGAAAAGAAGCTTTGGCGGCTGTTGGGGCTACAGGCTCGCTTAATTTTCTTGTCATAGGATTTTGTATGGGCGTGTGCAACGGTTTTGCGATTCCGATTGCACAGAAATTTGGTGCAAAAGATTTTTCTCTTATGCGCAAATTTGTAATGTCTGCGGCGTATCTTTCAGTTATATTTTCAGTTGTGCTTACAGTTCTGACAGTTGTTTTCTGCCGTCCACTTTTGATTCTTATGCGGACACCGGAAAATATTATTGATGGGGCTGCAGGTTATATCGGCGTGATTTTTGCAGGAATTCCTGTTATTTTTCTATATAACCTTACGGCTGGAATTATTCGTTCCCTTGGCGACAGTAAAACCCCACTTTATTTTTTGATTATAGCTTCGGTTCTGAATATCGTTCTTGACGTTGTGTTTATAACAGTTTTTGGCTGGGGCGTTGTTGGAGCGGCTGTTGCAACGGTGATTTCTCAGGGAATTTCCGGGGTTATGTGTCTTTTTTATATGTCAAAGAAATTTGAAGTTCTTAAGATGACTAAAGATGACAAAAAAATTAATTCCCATCTTTTTCCCATTTTGTGTGGACAGGGTGTTCCTATGGGACTTCAGTATTCCATCACAGCGATTGGAAGCGTAATTCTTCAGGCTTCTGTTAACACTCTTGGTTCTGATGCGGTTGCTTCTGTTACTGCCGGCAGTAAGCTTGGAATGTTTTTTGTAAGTCCTTACGACGCTTTGGGAACAACAATGTCTACTTGGGGCGGGCAGAACGCCGGTGCCAGAAAATTTCCGCGTCTAAAGCAGGGGCTTTTTGTAAGTTGCGTTATCGGTTTTGTTTATTCAATTGTTGCAGTTCTGATTATGATTCTGTTTGGAAATACTCTTAGTCGAATTTTTATAAATGCAAATGAAACTTTGGTGCTTTCGCAGTCGCACCAGTTCTTGATTCTTAACTCGATGTTTTATTTTCCGCTTTGCCTTGTGAATACTGTACGCTTTTTGATTCAGGGAATGGGATTCAGCCGTTTTGCGATTCTTGCTGGAGTTTTTGAAATGGTTGCGCGAACTTTGGTTGGCGTTGTTTTTGTTCCGATTTTTGGTTATGCCGCTGCGTGTTTGGCTTCTCCGGCAGCGTGGATTTTTGCGGACTGCTTTTTGATTCCGGCATTTTTCTGGTGTTACAAAAAACTTGAACTTTCCGAACCTGTTGTTCTAAAAAATAACTAGACATTCAGTTTGTCTAAAAAAAAATCATTCGTTTTTATTTTAAACTTTTTTTATTAAAGAAATGGGCTTATAATGTTCCTAAAGTAACTTCTAAAAAGAGGAAATTTAATGCTTAGGACATTCAAGGTAAAGGCTCTTGTTGTAGTTGGTTTATTTTTTTGTGTGGCTGGAAATGCAAGGCCAAAGATAAATCTTTCCGTTTGGGCGGATGATGGCACAGTGAATGTTGTTTCTAAGCGTCTTAGCGAATTCAAGAGTTTTTATTCAAAGCAGGCATCTTTTAATTTTACGGTTGTTGAGCAGCCTTCGTCTTATTGTGCCTCGGATGTAATGGCGAATCCGGAACTTGCCGCTGATGTTTTTGTTTTTGCGGATGATCAGATTGAAATCTTGGTTGACCAAAAACTTCTTTTGGAAATTCCATGCGAAATAGCCAAGAAAGTTTCAGATGAATATAACGGTTCTGCTTCAGAGGCGGTAAAGACAGCTTCTGTTGGTGGTCGTCTTTACGCTTTTCCGCAGTTGTCTGGTAACGGATATTTTCTTTATTACAACAAAAGTTATATTTCGGAGGAAAGCGTAGGTTCTTTTGAAAATATTTTGAACGACGCGGCAAAGTCTAAAAAGCAAGTCGCAATGGACTTAAAGAACGGATGGTATCTTTATTCATTTTTCAAGGCTGCCGGTCTTGAAGTCTATAAAAACAACGGTTCAAAAAATTTCTGCAACTGGAATGCAACGGACACAAAGTTTAAAGGTATTGATGTTGCAAAAGCAGTTATAAAGATTGCTTCAGATCCGTCATTCGTGTGTGCCAGCAGCGAAGAAACTTTGGGCTTGATAAAAGATGGAAAGGTTGTTGCGGCAATCAGCGGTGCATGGAACTCAAATATTATCTATGAAATGTGGGGAAAGGATTACGCTGCTGTAAAACTTCCTACATACAATTTGAACGGAACTGACCTTCAGATGTACAGTTTTGCCGGATATAAAATGGTTGGGGTAAAATCCTGTACAGAAAATAAAGAATGGGCGTTAAAACTTGCGGAATGGCTTGCAGACGAAAAAACTCAGTTTATGATTTGCCAGTCAAAAGGTGAATGTCCTGTAAGTTTGAATGCGGCTTCAAGTCCTCTTGTAAAAAAATCTCCTGCACTTGCCGCTATGGCGGAGCAGACAAAATTTAGTTCTACGCAAAGAATCGGAGGCAGTTTCTGGAATCCAGCTTTGGTTCTTGGTGTAGTTCTTTCGGATGGAAAAAATCTTTCGGATCGGGAAATTCAGAATCAGCTTGATATTACGGTAAGAAACATTAGAAATTAAAGATTGAGTTTATAATTAAAAAAGTTCTCTAAGTTTCAAAGGAAAATTGACCCGATATATGAATAATGTTACGCATAAAATATTTCTTGCCTGTATCTCCGCTTTTCTTGTCGTTCTTGTCGGCTTTGCGTCAATTGCGCTTGTCTTTACTAATATGCGGAAAATTTATACGGACTCGGTAAAAGAATGCATTGTAAATGCTACATATATGGACAAAATTCGAAAACTCGTTAATCAGGAACTTTTGACAAGTTCTTTCTATACAATAGCAACTTCAGACGATGTGATTGAGCATTATGAACTGCTTGAAAAAGATACTCGCACGGAACTTACTGAATGTCTTAGTGATTTTGGTAAGCGAATGAACGGAAATGAAAAGGCAAAGATTTTCCATAATATCAGTGCAGGCTGCCGTAATGTTTTTCAGGATATTGATTTAATAAAAAGTATGCATTCGAGTGGTGCAAAAATTTACGCTGAACAGTATATTTTGGGAAATATCGCCCGCTCAAAAGATTTTCTGGACAAAAGTCTGGATAGTCTTGCACAATACATTGACAACGAGATGAAAAAATCGCAGGAAAATATGTCATTTTGCTTTAAGGCTCTTATTGTTTCCTTTAGCGTTGCGGTTTTTATGGCGATAGGAATTTCTGTGGCACTTACTATTGTCTGCACAATGTTTACAGCCCGTCTGGAATTTAATAAAAATAGCCTTCAGGATGATGTATTAAAAAAAGCCGATGAGATAACTGAACAGAACAAAAAAATCATCTATATTCAGGAACAGACGATTTACGGAATGGCGAACTTAATAGAAAGCCGCGATAGTGACACAGGTGAACATGTAAAGCGTACAAGTCTTTATGTTGAACTTCTTGTGAACGCGGCAAAAGAAGCTGGATACCATAAAGAGATAATCACAGATGAATATATTGAACTTTTGAAAAAAGCGGCCCCGATGCACGATATTGGAAAAATTGCAGTTCCGGACAGTATCTTAAAAAAGCCTGGAAAATTAACAGAGGCGGAATTCAAGAAAATTCAGCGGCATACGATTGCAGGCGGAAAAATAATCCGCGAAGTTCTTTCTAATATTGAAAGCGAAGATTATGTAAAGATTGCGGCGGATGTTGCCACAAGTCATCACGAACGGTGGGATGGAAACGGCTATCCTTATAAGTTAAAAGGTGAAAAAATTCCTTTAGAGGCACGCATTATGGCAATCGCCGATGTTTTTGACGCATTGGTTTCGCCAAGGTGTTACAAAGATCCTTTTTCAACAGACGAGGCTTTTGAGATTATCGCGCTTTCAAGGGGAACACATTTTGATCCGGTTCTTACAGATTTGTTCATCGCAAAAAAAGCAGATGTTTCAAGGATTTTCCAGAACACTTAGATTCAATTCGATTAATTGAGTAAAACTTGAGTTTGTGATAACATCGTTAAGTAAAAACACTTGCCGCATTGTTTGTGGCGTTTTTGCAAAAATCTTTTTTTTTCTAATTCCCGCGATGATTCTGCAGGAAAGAGGATATATGAATGTTGTTGTAATGGGTGCCCAGTGGGGTGACGAAGGTAAAGGAAAAATTGTTGACTATCTTGCTCAGGATGCCAAATATGTATGCCGATTTGCTGGCGGAGCAAACGCTGGACACACAATTGTCGTAGACGGCAAAAAATACGCTTTGCATCAAGTTCCGTCTGGAATTTTGTACCCAGAAAAGTATGTAATACTTGGCTCTGGAATGGTAATTGAGCCAGAAGCGTTGTTCAATGAACTTCAGATGCTTACAGACAATGGAATCAACTGGGAAGGTCGTGTATTTATTTCTGACCGCGCGCACATAACACTTCCTGGATACCGCAAAATGGACAAAGAACGCGATGCGGCTCGCAAACGCCCGATTGGAACAACAGGCCGCGGAATCGGCACAACATATTCTCAGAAAGCGGAACGGGATGGAATCCGTCTTGCGGATCTTGACTGGGAAGAAAAATGGAACGACCTTGAAAAAGAAGACCAAGATTTTCTGAACAAATATAAAGAACAACTTTTAAAGATGCGAATTGATATTGCCGCAAAAATGTGGGAAGTTCGCAAAGAAAATATCCTTTTTGAAGGTGCGCAGGGAGCGATGCTGGACATTGATTCTGGCACATATCCTTATGTTTCTTCTGGTGCCTCTGGTTCTTACGGTGCTTCATCTGGCTCGGGAATCGGCCCACGTGCATTGGACAAAATCTACGGTGTATTCAAGGCTTATGAAACACGCGTTGGAAACGGTCCAATGCCAACTGAATTCAATTCTGAAAGCGAAGGTGAACTCTGCGACTATGTACGCACAACAGGAAATGAATTTGGTGTAACAACTGGTCGTGCCCGCCGCTGTGGTTATCTTGATCTTGTTGCATTACGCTACGCTTGCCACGTAAATTCAATTGATTCGTTGGTTTTGACACACCTTGACGTTTACGATGATATGGACGAAATTGAAGCCTGCATCGCTTACGACATCGATGGAAAAATCGTGACAAATTTCCCGACTTCAATTCCTGAATTGAACAAGGCTAAGCCGGTTCTTCAGAAGTTCAAGGGCTGGAAGCAGAACATAACAAAACTTTCAAAATACAGTCAGCTTCCTAAAAACGCAAAAACATACGTTGACTTTATCGAAAGTTACTGTGACACAAAGGTTGGAATTGTTTCTGTAGGTCCAGACCGAAACCAGACATTCAACCGTGAAAAAATCTGGAAGAAATAAATAAAAAGGGCGGGCAACCGCCCTACGGCCGCACTTTGTTGCGTCCTACCCACCGTGCGGGGGATAAAATCCCCCACAACGCCCCCTTTTTTATTTTGAGTAAATCAAAAGTTCTGGGTGATATTCAAAGTGCATATTATCCCAAACAGCCCAAGTTCCGCCCCAGATAAAACCTTCTTCTTCAAAAATCTTTATAACTTTTTTTGGCGGTGACCATCGTTTTTCCAGCGGTGTCATAAACCAGTCGTTCGGGCGAAGTTGCTTTTGCCATCCCCAGTAAATTATCCGCTGGTAATAACCTTTTGGCAGAACATCAATTGCAAGACCAACGCCGTGAAAAGAACGCGACTGAGTATCACGTACCGTACGCCACGCAAATCCATCCGTTCTTGTAAGGGTTGAAAGAAATTTTTCCATCTCTTCGTCTTTTGGAAGTTCCATAATTTTTTTGCTGATTTTTTTTAGCGGTTCGGCAATGCGTTCGTGAACATTTACAGTTTTTGTAAGAAACGGAATTGTAACAATGTGACTTTCTGTCGAACCTCTTGTTTCGCAGTCGTAGATTGCATTGTAAAGAAACGGTGGGTCAATTGCTCCGTTCGCACGGTTTTCTTTTGAAGTAAATTTTTTTATAAGTTCAATATCTTCTTCTGTAAAAGTTTTTGGGTCTTTTGGTTCCCGCTGGTATTTGTAAAGCATTGTGCGGTAATTTTCTTTATTTTGAATCTGATTTTCAGGAAGAAATCGTCCCTCGCACCAAAAAAGTTTTGTTTCAACTGTTTTTTCATTCTTTTTTGTAAAAATATGAATCAGGTAATCCTTTTTTTCTTCATCGTATTCGGCTACAAATTTTACATCGGGATATGCTTCCCTAAAAACTGAAAGATTTGCAGGCTCCCACCATTTTGGAAAAGGAAGATTGAACTGCTTTAAGACTTGAGCGTTTACATTTGCGGCATAAAAAATCAAAATTATAGAAAGAATGAATGAGTATTTTTTGTGCATATTTGCATTTTAACATATTTATTCAAATATTTCTTTAACTGACTCCATAAATTTATTGCCACGATCAAATTCGTTCGCAAACATTCCAAAACTGGTTGCACCCGGGCTAAAGACAACAACCTCATCTTTTCGCGGTGAATTTTCAATTTCTTTTTTTAAAGCAAAAAGCATTTCTTTAAGGCTGTTGAACGGACCGTTATATTTTGTGTTTGCAGTGTCCAATGCTGGAAGAAGTTTGTCTGTTGCGCTTCCTTTTAAAAGATATAGCGATTTTACAGGAATTTCTTTTTCGTTTTTTTTGGTAAAAGTGTCCGCAAGCGGTGTAAGTTCAAGCCCTTTGTCCGTTCCTCCAGTTAAAAGGTAAACTGGTTTTCCAAATGATTGGCTTGCCGCCGCCGCTGCTTCTGGAACTGTTGCGCAGCTGTCATTGTAAAAACGGAACGTTCCGCCAGAATTATTTGTGTATTCGTGAAAGAACTGAAGGCGGTGGTCGATTCCCGGCCATTCACCCATTATTTTTACGCACTGCGTTGAAGAAACGCCCATAAGGTAAAGCACGAGAGCGGCGTTCAGTGCGTTGATTTTCATATGCTCGCCAGGAACAATAAGATTTTTTAGAATAGTTTCCGGCTCTTTCATTTTTGGAAGAATTACTTTACCGCAAAAAGTTCCATCCGCATCTTTTGCCTGATAAACGCCATAAAATCCTTTTGGTAATTCTGATTTTGCGTACCGTAAGACAGTTCCCTTTGTTTCTTTTGCAAAAAAATCGCCCCAAGTTCCGCCACACTCAGGACCTGTTCCCGGTTCATCGCCTTCAAAATCAAAAATTGAATAGTCTGAAGAATTCTGGTCTGCGTAGATTAAACGTTTGTCTGCAACATAAGGCTCCATTGCGTGGTACCAGTTCTGATGGTCAGGCACAATTTTTGTTATTATGCAGATTTTTGGCTTTAATGCCTTGCGTCCGCGTAAATCTGCAAGTTGCCATGAGGAAAGTTCCAGAACAACAGGGGTTTTTTCAGTTGTTTCTTCAAGGAATGTAAGCGGACTTACCGTAATGTTTCCGCCAAGAAACGCAGTAAAACCAGCTTTGTTCAGTCCATAACTGATTGCGCTTACAGTAGAAGATTTTCCTTTGCTTCCTGTTACTGCGATTACAGGGGATTTTGTAAAATTCAGAAAGATTGAAATATCTGTCTCGATGTTTTTTGCTGCGGCAAGATATTTGTTTCCTTCAATTTTTACGCCTGGATTTTTTATTACGCAGTCTGCATTCTGAAAATCTTCTATTTTGTGTTCGCCAAGGCGATAAGAAAGCCTGCTTGTGTCAAGTTCTGAATCTTCTTCAAGTTTTTGAATTGTTGGTGCTAACTGTTCGGCAGTTTTCATATCGGTTGCAAGTACGTTCGCGCCATGCTTTAAGAAAAATCTTACGCAGGCTTCACCGCCACCATTAAGCCCTAAGCCCATTACAACAATGTTTTTTCCCTTTATGTCTTCCAATGACTTAAATACGCAACCAGATTTATATGAATACATTTACCAACTCCGCTTTATCTTGAAGTTATAAGCGATGATTTTGCCTTGTAGTGCAGAATTGCCTCTTCTATCAAGAGGTTTATCAGTTCAGAAAATTTTAAGCCCGCTTTTTCGCACATTTTTGGGAACATACTGATTGATGTGAACCCTGGCAATGTGTTTATTTCATTCAAGTATAAATCTTCAGTGTCTTTGTCGATAAAAAAATCAACCCGGCTAAGTCCAGAGCAGTCCAAGGCTTTGTAGGCACGAACTGCAGTTGTTCGGATTGTTTCGATTAAGTCAGTAGGAATGTTTGCAGGAATAAGAAGTGCTGCGCCGTTCGGGTCGTTGTATTTTGCGTCAAAATCGTAGAACGTGTGCGTTGGCAAGATTTCTCCCGGAATATATGCACGTACAGTTTCAGATTCGTTGTTCGGGTTTGCGGTTGTGGAATTTCCTGTTACTGAACATTCTATTTCGTGTGCGTTTATTGATTTTTCAACAAGAACTTTGTCATCCCAAGTGAATGCTTCCATAAGATAAAATGAAAGTTCTTTTGGTGTTGTCGCCTTGTTAGCCCCATTTGAAGAGCCTGCGCAGCACGGTTTTATAAAAAGAGGAAATCCGAGTTCGTCTATACAACGCTGGAAAATTTCGTCATAACGCTGGCTGTTGTTCAAGTCGCAACGTTTTATGCAGATGTACGGAACGATTGGAATTTCAGCGGATTTAAGAATCTGTTTTGTCTTTTCTTTGTCCATTGTGACAGCAGAAGACATTGTTGAGCAGCCGACATACGGAATGTCTGCCATATCCAAAAGTCCCTGAATTGTTCCGTCTTCGCCATAAGTTCCATGAAGGGCAGGAAAAGCCACATCAATATTTAAGGAACCGTTTTTTGTGCAGAAAGCGTTGTTTTTTCCGCCAGGAACAACAGAAATCTTGTTTTCTTCTGATTCTGTTATTTTAAATGAAGCATTTTTGTCTTTGCAGATTCGTTCATATTCATCGTTGCTCTGCAAGAACCAGCGTCCGTCTTTTGTGATTCCGATTAAAGTTACTGTATTTTTTTTATCAATTCCGCGGGCAATAGAAGCGGCTGAAACCAAAGAAATTTCGTGTTCGCCACTGCGTCCGCCATAAATCAATGCAATGTTCATAATATCTCCAGAATATCTGTTTTATTTGTAGCCAAGTTCAGAAAGCGCTTGTTTTGCCTCGCTGATTTCGTCGTATGGCATTGTATAATCTTTGTAAATAATTGAATTTTCGTGACTTTTTCCCAAAAGAAGAACGATGTCGCCTTTTTGGGCTTTTTTTAGCACTTCGCGGATTGCTTTTTTTCGGTCTGGAATGATAAAGAGATTTTCATTCATTTTCATTCCTGCTTTTTCAGCTCCGACTGCAATTCCTTTTAAGAGTTCAACCGGGTCTTCTCCACGTGGGTCTTCATCTGTAAGAAACACAAAATCGCAGAAACGTGCGGCAATTTCACCTTGAAGCGGTCGTTTTGTAAGGTCACGTTCGCCACCGCTACCGAATAGTGAAAAAATCCGGCCGGAACATCGTTTTTTTAGCGGTGGAAAAATTGTTTCAAATGAACTAGGTGTGTGGGCGTAGTCAATAATCAGTTCAAAAGGCTGACCTTGTTCAATGTGCGTCATTCTTCCTTTGATTGGTTTTAGTTCCGTAAGATGGTCTGCAATTTCCTGAAAATTTTTGCCAGTTACGGAAGAAACTGCAATCATTGCCGCCATAATGTTATACGCATTGAACGCGCCCGGAACTTTTGCCTGCACCGAAAGTCGTTTGTGTTCGCGCGGAAGAACTGGGTCAAAATTTTCCGGATACAAGGCGTTTTCCCCATCCGCGATTATTGTAAAATCAAGACCAAATCGGGCTGAGGCAATATTTTCAGCCTTCATATAGCGCAATGTTTCAGGAATTTTTGGAAGAGGGACTGCTTCTGCTCCAGTTTCTGCGGCACTTTTTCCAGCTTTTCCTTCGGAAGTGAATCCATAAACGTGCTTTTTTGTTGCTTTTATAAAAAAATCTGCGCTTGGGTCTTCAAGATTTACGATTCCGATTGAAGGAACTCGAGTTTTTTCTCCGGCAATTGTCTTTATATGGTCGTGCTTGTCTAGCGCACGGAAAAGGTTTGCCTTGTCATTTCTGTAAGTTTCAAAATTCTTGTGGAATTCAAGGTGTTCCAAGGTTACGTTCATAAAAACTGCGCAGTCAAAAAGAACATCTCCAAGTCTGTTTGTGCGTGCAGAAAGTCCATGGGACGAAGATTCCACAACTGCATATTTGCATCCGTTCAAAAGCATTTCGTTCAGATGATGATGAATGATTGGGGCTTCTGGCGTTGTCTGGTGCTGAGGATTTGGAAGTGCCCCTCCGCCAAAAGAATATTCAACAGTTGAGATAAAACCGGCTTTTTCACCGCATAAACGCAAAATCTGCCAGATAAACGAAACTGTGGAAGATTTTCCTTCTGTTCCTGTAACACCGATTACAATCAGTTTTTTTGAAGGAAAATCGTAGAATGCATCTGAAATTGGAGACATTGAAAAGCGACTTGATTTAACTTTTAAGAATGCAGGAACAGGAAACTTTGCTGAATCATCGTGAACAGGTTTTCCGTTGCTGTCTTCTCCAAGAAGATTTTGTAAGTGGCGTTTTACAATCAGTTCTGCAGACTTTTTTTTGATTTCTTCTGAAAGTTCGCCTTCAAAAACAATTGCGTTTGCGCCTTTTTCTATGGCATCAGGAATAAATTCTTTTCCGTCTATATGTGTTCCTGGCAAGGCAAAATAAAGAGCACCATTTGTAACTTCTCTTGAATCAAAAACAAGACTTGAAATGCTTATGTTTGCAATTTCTGAGTCTGCAACCAAAGTTACACCGTCCGCCGCAACAGCCTGATGTTCAAAAGCCGGAAGCAGCTGAGATAGCAATTTCTGCATATTAACTCCAATTTGAGTTTTAGATATAGTTTTTATCTTATAACTTTTGTTTTGCTTTTACAATAATCAATTCAGTTTGTACTTTGTTATAAGTTCCTTCACTTTTATGCTTGGAGCGTTTGTGTAGTTCTTTTTTACAATTTCTTCTATTACATCAGCCGTTCCTTCGTAACCAAAAAGTGTTGAATCAATGCAAAGGTGATAATTATTGCTTGCCTTCCAGTCCTGGTTTGTAAAGTGAAGGTAGAATTCCCATGTGTTGTGGTCTTGTTTTCTTATCTTTTTCTGGGCGTTTCTTCGGTTTATTCCGTATTTTTCGCTTATGTAAGTAATTCTGTGTTTCATATCCGCAGTGATAAGAATGTGGAGTGCATTTTTGTCGTCTTTTAGAACAAAATTTGAACAATGACCAACAATTATGCAGTTTTCTTTTTCCGCAAGCCTTGAAATTACCCGTTCCTGTGCCTCATAAAGTTTTTTGTAGCTTTTTGAATGAAAATCTTCTACGGCGTAATTATTCTCGATGAATGCCTCGGCGGTGCTTTTGTAAAGGATTTCGTTGTGTTCCTGGACGAATTTTTTGCTGAATCCGCCTTCCTTGGCTATAAGTTCAACAAGTTCATTGTCGTAAACAGGAATTTTAAGTTTTATTCCAAGAATTTTAGCGATAATGCGACCACCGCTTCCAGATTCAGAAGTTACTGTCAGGACAATTCGTTTTGTTCCGTCAATTCTAAGTTTTGGCTCAAAAACAAGTTCACTTTCATTTTCAAAGACATAATTTGTAAAACTTAGCCGTCGTGTAAAAAAATGGGAAATCGGTCCGACAAGCAAAACAATGATAAGCGTTCCTTCCCTAACGGACTCAAGGTGACCAAGCAGTAAAAAAGAAAGAGCCACCGCAACTGCCGCCATGACAGCATCAAAAAGTAGTTTAATCCACGAAAATTCTTTTTTTAATACATCAGAAATCGCCTTTACAAACGCTTCTGTAGAAAGCATTACAACATCGGCAACAACCTGACAACTAACGCCAATCGCCCTAAAAACACATCCTAAAATATTGTAGAAAATCGCCAGCCAATAGATGTCTGGATTCACAAAATCTGTGATTTTCATTGCTCCATCAATCAAAATTGAAAACAAAAGCGTTACTGGAAGCTGGAGCAACTGATATTTTGGAAAATTTTTTCTGAGCAAAATAATCTGCACTAAAAGAAGAAAAAGGTTGAACAAAAAAGTGCAAGTTCCAAATGAAAGCCCAGATTTTAAGCTTACAACATACGGAATGCACGAGGTAGGACCGGTTCCCAGTTTAGAACGCGTAAAAAGTGCGATTCCAAACGCATTAAGACAAATTCCAAGAAAGAAAAAGATGTACCGTTTTAAAAGTTCGTGTCTATTTCGCTGTTGCATAAGGTACAGTATACAACGGAAAAATCAATATTGGTAGGATTGTTTTTTTCTGCTACAATTTTGTTAAAAAAATGAATTGTTGTGGCAAGGACTTAAAATGAACATTATTTCTTGGAATGTTAATGGAATCAGAGCGGTTGAAAAAAAGGGTTTTTTAGAATGGATTGCTTCTTGTGGGGCAGATGTGGTTTGTATTCAGGAAACAAAAGCGAATCCTGCTCAACTTTCTGAAAATTTGATTGCTCCTCCTTATGGAGAAAATGCTTCTTCTGTTCTTTGCGATTCTTCTGGCGGAGCAGGACTTTTTGACGACTGCCAAAGATATTATTCTGTGTTCAGCAGTGCAAAAAAAGCCGGGTACAGCGGAACTGCGATCTACAGCAAGAAAAAGCCGGATTCAGTAGAAATTTTGGGAGATGCCCTTTTTGATGATGAAGGACGCGTTACAATCGCAAAGTTTGGTAAAATTGCCGTAATCAGCGCGTATTTTCCGAACAGTCAGGAAGCAGGTGCTCGTCTTGAATATAAACTTGCTTTCAATAATGCAATCCTAAAAAAATGTGATGAACTTGTTGCCGCTGGTTTTAACGTTGTTCTTGGCGGTGATTATAATGTTGCCCATACGCCGATTGATTTGGCGAATCCTGCCACAAATGAAAAAAATCCTGGTTATCTTCCGGAAGAACGAGAATGGTTTTCAAGTTTTTTAAATGCAGGCTATGTTGACACGTTCAGAAAATTCAACAAAGAGCCAAAACAATACACCTGGTGGAGTTACAGATTCCACGCCCGGGAAAAGAATATCGGCTGGCGTATTGACTATTGGTGCGTGCATAAAAACTACGAGGATAAAGTTGTTTCATCAACAATTCTTGCGGATGTAGCAGGAAGCGACCATTGCCCGATTCAAATTCAGATAGAAGAATGAACTTCCTTCTGTTTTGAAATGTGATATAATATATAGAATAAAATTGAGTTTCTTTACTGATGTAATAAAATGGCTAAGCGGAAGGAAAAAACTCGATTTTATTACAATAATTTGTTGGAGTCAGTGAAAATGCTTGCATATTTAATTAATTTCCTAAAAGCACTTAATTCAAATTCAAAGCCGTCGCAGATTGCAAATTCGTTTTGCATCGGACTTATTCTTGGTTTTATGCCAAAAAATAATCTTCTTTGGTATGTTGTTTTTATATTTTTTGCGTTTGTTCGTATAAATAAATGTGGCTACTATATTATGATTATCATTGGAACTTTAAGCGCATATCTTTTGGATCCTGTTTTTGACAAAATTGGTTATGCAGTCTTAACTTTTGCTCCTTTAGAAAATTTTTATGCATGGGCATTGGACGTTCCGTTCGTGGGATTTACAAAATTCAATAATACAATTGTTGCAGGTTCTCTTGCGTTTGGGCTTGTGGCATACATTCCTTTTTATGTTCTTATGTACGTTGTTATAAAACTGTGGCGAAAACACATTGCACCAAGATTCAACGATTCAAAAGTTCTTAAGACTCTTTATCATATTCCAGTGATTGGAAAGATTGCTTCAAAAGCGGCGGAATTAATCTAAGGAAGGAAAGTATTATGGAAAAAAAGACAGAATCTGAAAAAACTGTAGAAAAAAAAGCCGAAAAAGCAAAAACTCCGGCAAAAGTTGAAAAAAGTTCAAAAACTGTAGAAAAAAAAGAAAAGAATATAAAACTTGTTCCTGCAAAAAAACTTCCTGGGTTCTATAAAAAAAAGTTCAGCGAAAAAGATTTTCAAAAAAAAGTCCTTAAAAAGATTTACATTGAAGCTGACAAAAAATTGGTTGAATCCCAGTTTAAAAAGGGAACTGACAAAAAAGGAAGAGAAATTCTGTTTTTTGACAGAAATGCAAAAATCGCAAAGGCAGAATTCCTTCGCTGCAAGAAAATTGCGCTTGATGTAAAAAATCAGAAGTTCGGAATAAAACTTGTTCCTCTGCTTGCGGTTGTTTGTCTGATTGCCGCAATTGGAATCAGCGTAACGCTTTTTAAGAATATTGTTGTAAAAAAAGGTCTTACTTCCGCAATGCAAGGAATTTTTGGTGCAAAAACTGACATTCAGAAAGTTGATTTGCAGATTTTTGGAGCATCACTGGAAATTAACGGGCTGGCACAGGCAAACGCGGACTCCCCGATGAAAAATATTTTTGAGATCGACAAGATAAACGTTGCCTTCAATCTTACAGATTTGCTCCGCGGAAAATTTCATGCGAAAAATATAGAAGTTTCTGGCGTTGCAATTGGAACTGAACGTTCAAAATCTGGTGAACTTGCCATAAAGCCAAAAGACAAAAAGCAAAAAGAAGTTGTTGCCGACACAAACAAAGAATCAAATTCAATAATGACGGCCGCGGCAGACCAGCTTAAAAAAATGTTTGAAAGTTACAATCCAGAAACAATGCTTTCAAATATTCAAGATGAACTGAAATCTCCAGCGGTGGCAAATTCAATTTCTGCGGATGTAAAATCAAAGGTTGAAAAGTGGAAGAATGTTCCTGGCGAATACGAAACTTCAATAAAAAAACTTTCTTCTAGCGTAGATTCTTTGACAAAAACAAACTGGGGAAACATTACAAATGCATCAACGTTAAAAAAAGCCCTGAGCGATATAGAAACTGCGATGACAGAAACAAATTCTCTAAAAACAAAGATGGCTGCGACTTCAAAAAATATAAAAACAGACACAAATGCCGTAAACGACTACTCAAAGCAACTTCAGAACGCAATAAAAGCGGACACATCGTTGGTTGACTCAAAAATTGCGGAGATGAAAAACCTTTTTTCTGCGGATGGACTAAAAAATATTCTTATGGAAGGCGTTCGCGGAATAATTCTTGAAAACGCTGGAAAATATTATCCTTACATTGACAAAGCGTTAACCGCCGCAATGAACTCAAAGGGAAGTTCTACTGCATCTTCGGATGATTCAAAAAAATCTGCGGAAAAAACAGAAAAGAAAGCGAAAAAGTCAACTGGACACGCACGCTCTGCCGGAAGAATGGTTTACTACAAAAAAGATACAGTTCCAAAACTTTTGATTGAAAATGTTGTTGCGTCTGGTTACGAGTACAAGACAAATGAACTTTTATTCAAGGGAACGGCTACAGAAATCTCAAGCGACCAAAATATGCGTGGAAAACCTACGAAAATCAATGCAGACTTTAAGGTTATCGGAAAACCGAACAAAGCTTCTGTAACGATAGACGCCCGTGATAATTCAAATGCTCCTTTGGTTGTTGCAAATTATTCCGGAAAAGGCTATCCAATCAGCGCAGATGCTCAGGTTTTTAATCTTAGTTCGGCAAGCGACATTGATGCTCTTCTTTTATGCAAGTCAGACGGAAGTTTTTCTGTTGGCGGAACTTTGAATATGAATATAACTGAAATTCAGGGAATGGATTTTGAGCCGGCAAAAGTTTCTGAACTTTACAAAAAAGCGGTTTCTGGCATAAAAAATCTTTCTGTGGGATTCAATGTTTTGTTCGGCAAGGATGACGGAATGAACGTTGAGCTTACAAATATTGAAAAACTTACAAAGCAGCTGGTAACGCCAGTAACTCAGGCACTTACAGGTGAGTTGAATTCAATTGCCTCAGAAGCGAAGTCGAATGTTACAAAAGTTCTTAGTGAAAAAACAGGAATTGCGTCTGAGCAGATTTCTGCGTTTACAGATATTTCGGGGCTTTTGAACAACCAGATGAATTCTGTGAACAATATTCAAAAACAGCTTGAGGAACAAAAATCAAAAATCAACAAGCAACTTTCTAACGCCGCAAAAGGCGCTGCTGTAGACGCTCTGAAAAAACTGTTTTAGTGATTGTTAGTTCTGGGATTCGTTGGCTGGCTTTCCTGCTATAAGGGGAATCAACATTCCGCCGAATGCGTTTCCTAGAATTACTACCGCGAAAATCAAAACGTTCTGCAATGTGAATGCGTTCAGTCCATTTGAGATTCCGTTGTAGAACGAATTTGCGATTGAGTGGTCAAATCCGCACAAAATAAAAACTGGAATGTAGATAAAAATTCCGATTTTTGAGCCTTTGTTCCAGGTGTCAACAGAAAGAAACATCAAAATTCCGCAGAAAACGCCGGAGATAAATAGTTTTAAAAGTGAAGTTTGAGTTTTTGCCGCAAAAATTGTTTTTGCCGGCTCAACAACCATAGGAAACGCATAGGAAGCCAAAATTCCCAATAGATACGTTGAAAGAAGATTGAACACAAGCACAAGAACTACGAGACTGATGTATTTTGTGTCCTTAAAGTTATATGCAATATAGCCAACTTTTCCTGTAAAAAGATTAAAACCGTACACGCAGATTGAATAAAGTCCTGCCGCAAACAAAAATGCACCGAGCGGTTTTAAGTTAAGTGCAATACAAGAAAGATAGATTGTTCCGCCAATGCAAATCATAAGGCCTGAAAGAATGGATTTTTTTATATCATTAATCATAACTTCACAAGATTAGCACGTTACAGAAAGTTTCTCAATGTGATAGAATTAAAATATGTCTAAAGTATTTTTGCGTATTTTCGGTATTATATTTTTTATGTTTGCTCTTACCGTGGCAATTCCGGTTCTGGCAAGAAATATAGATTCATTTGCGTTTTTTGTTGCCTCTCCTGATTTGGGCTGGGGACTTTTTTACGTTTTTACCGGATTTTTGCTATGCTCGTTCTTTTTGTTTGCGCTGTTTTCCACAGGGACTGCGGCGATTTTTGCAGGCGGGCAGGGCTACACGCAATCAGTCTGGAACTGCGGAATTTATTCGCTTTTTTGTGTAGCGTTTTTTACAACTCTTTTGCTTTTGACTGGCGTAACAGAAGATGAACAAGAAATTCTTCTAGTATGTGAAATAGCTCTGATGGCTCTGATACTTTACAACGCAATAGTCTTTTTTTGCCTTCGCAAGGAAGAAACTTTTTACTGGAAAAACCTTCTTCCTTCAGACCCAAACACAAAGCTCTGCCTAAAAGTCTACGCCCTTATGATTGCCATAATTGAAATAGCAAGTTTTTTGATTTCGCATAAGTTTGTGGAATAGAAAAGCAACCTATTTTTCTTCTGTTTTTGCGGCTTTTTGTTCAGCGCGTTTTTGGGCTTTCAGTTCTTTTTTTGCCGCTTTCTTTGCGGCTTTTTTTTCTGCCTTTATAATTTCTTTCTGCAAAGATTTTTCTGACTGATGGATGTAGGAATATATGTTTTTGCCTTTTACGCTGTAGCGCACGCCAAGATTAAGCTGGTACTGCCAGGAATAATCATATGGCTGAACAAGTCTGTTTGTTCCGAAGTTCGGGTAATCAAAAGAAAAAGTTCCGTCCAGCAAAATTGACCATCTTGATTCAATAGGAAGTTCAAGTCCAGCGAGTACACCACCACCAAGATAATGAAGGTGATATTCGTCAGAAAGCTGGTACATATAATGCAGACCCAATCCGAATTTTAGGCGGACATATTTCCACATATCAGTTTCAAGAATCGGACCGGCAAACAAGTCGAATGCGTACAAAACAGTCTGCTTTGGAAATTGCTTTACGTCATTAAAAGTATTGTAAAAAGGATAAAATACAGAAGTTCGGATTACAGAATTTAGAGGCTTCATATTTCTTGTCTGAATCTGAAAAAACGCTCCTATAAGATTGTTCTGCCACACAAAGTTACTTCTGCCACTTACAGTCTGGATTCGGGTAACTTGTGCTGCCGCAAAACCTTCGTTGAACATAATGAACGGCTTTTGCATGATTCTTGGGAATCCAGTTTTTTCATTTATTTCAATATTTTCATCATCTTTGTTCTGAGTAGAGGAAGTTCCAAAAAGATTAGTATTCTGGCAGATTGCCGGAAAAAGCAAAAGAGCAAACGTAAAACTTAAAAATATCTTTTTCATATTTTCCGCCTTATTTTGAAACATGGTACAAAGTAAGATTCAACGTCTTGCTGTTAGAAGCGTTTGTCCATGTAAGGTAAAGCATTGAGCCGCGGATGTCCCATTCGGTGTTTACGGTTTCAGAAACAGTTTCACCATCTTTTTCAGAAACTGTAAAAACAAGAACATTATCTATTACAGAATAGTCGCCCTGATAATTTGTTTCGCTTTTTTCATCCTGCGGTTCTATGTAGATTTTTGCGACAAAAGTTCCGTCAGAGGTAAAAGTTATATAGTTTCCGTAGTCGTCTGCCCATTTTCCGTACAAAGGAGAAGGCTCATAGCATGAAGAAAGCAAAAAACTTGCAAAGCAAACAATCATTACAGTTACAGGCAAAAAAAATTTCTTTATTGATTTCATAATTACTCCAGTTTCTAAAAAAATATTCCTTATAAATTCTGCTCTTTTATATCGTCAATTGATTCTTCAACTTCCTGTGGAAGAACATTGTAGTCAATTTCTGAACGTTCAAAACCGCTGCCCTGAACTCCGTAAGTTCCGCCTGCGCTTGTTCCCTTTTTTATAATCACGTTTTCGTAGAAGATTTTTCCCGGATTTGTGCCAGTTACTTCAATTGTGCCGTACATTTTTCCGTTTGCGTGGATATTTGCTTTTGTGTTACATTCACCGTTCAAAACCCAGCCGTCTATGTCGCAGTAATCCTTGTAAACGATTGTAACTACACCCCTGAATCCACGGATTCTAGCCCAGTATTCGCAAGTTCCGCTTATATCTCCGTTGACTTTTTCCCTGCCAAGTTTTGCAAGGTTGCTTCGTTTGTGCATAAGAGTAAGTTTTTTGTGGCTGCTCACCGAAGATTCGTTGAATTCACGAAGGTATTCAACCGCATTTGAATATTCAGTCTGTGGCGTTTCAAAATCCGCAGTAAATTCTTGTTCATTGTTCAGTTCATTTTGTTCCGAATAAATAAAAACTGCCGAACACAAAAGATAAACCGCACTGGCAAACAAAATCTTTTTGTTTTTTATCATTTTTCTTCTCCTACAAGCCAATTTACTTTTTCTTCTTCCAGAATGACTGTTCCGCTGTTTTTGTCCGCACGGTCAAGCTCATAAGTTTGTACAAGGTAATAACCGCCACCGGCCGCACCGCCTTTAATTTCCAGATGGTCGTAAATTGCGTAGCCTGGGTACATTCCGCAAAGATAATGGGTGTCTCCAGTATTTGTGATTGTTTTTTTTGCCGAATCAGAAAGATTTTCTAGCGTGCTTCCAATCGAAGATTCGTTTGTAACATCAATTTCTTTAGAAAAACAATGTACGGTTTCGTGCATATTTCCGTTCGCACTCATATTTGATGTTGTGTCTGTGTTTCCGTCAAGAATAAATTTAATTCCCAACGTGCTGTCATCGCTGATAAAATGGTCAGCGTAATTTCTGTACGGCATTGTGATTTCCGCACCAAGACCGGCAACTTTTGCGTTGTAACCCAACGTTCCGCTGATGTTTCCTTTTACGCTTTCTGAACCGACTTTATCCAAATCGCTAGGCTTGTGCATAAGGGTAAGTTTTTTCTGCGAACTTGCAATATTCTTGTTGTATTCCCTGAACCACTGCTCGCGTGTGATTGCACCGTATCCGCGTGCGTCATGTGTTGCATCTGCTTCCGGGGCGTTTGATTTTCTTCCCTGCTCAAGGCTGTTCAATGAAACAACTTTATAAAAATACATAATTCCAGATTTTGCCGTTGCGTAAGAATCAACGTAGAATTTATCCCTGATTGCACTTGTATTTATCTTTTTAAAGCCTGAATCTGCTTTTGTTGAACGGTAGATGTTGTAGCCGCCGTCTGCACCGCCGTCTGGTTCTTGCCAAGTTATAAGAACTGGGAAAACTTCGTTTTTGTTTACAACCCACAAAGAATCGTCAAAAGTTCCTCCGGCCGCAGTAACTTTATCCTGGATTGTTTTTAAGCCAGCGGTTTTTGTTGCGTAGACTTTTTTAGGGGCTTCTGGAACTGGCGCTACAATCTCGCTCTTTGCACTTTCCTTATCAATTCCGTTTTCGTTTACAGTTGTTATGACAAAGAATTTTCCAGAATCAAGAGTTACTTCTGCGTAAAGATTTCCGTTTGCGTCAGGAGTTCCAGGAATTGAGCCTGCAATCATTTTGTCAAAAAGTCCGCTTCGTTCTGTATCCGCGTAAATGTTGTATTTAAATTCAACTGCGTTTTCTGAGTTCAGGCTGTTTATTGCCGGCGTCCAGATGAGTTTTTTATGTTCTGTGTCTGAACCGTCATCAACTTCAATATAAGTTGGTGCGCTTAAAAGGAATCCGTAAGCCGGATTTGCAGAATCTTTTCCAGTTTCGCTGAATGAACTTTTGAGTTTTTCCGTACCGTCGTTGCTTGTTTTTATAGTCTGAATAAAGTAGTAATAGTAAATTCCAGTTTTTACACTTGAATCTGTGTATGAAGATTTTGTTGATTCCAAACCTGATTTTATAAGTTTGTAAACAGAATCATTTGAACTTGTTCTGTAAAGATTGTAAGTCAATTTGCCGTCAGATGGATCGGAAAGCGAAGTCCAGCTTACAGTCAATGATTCCTTGCTTGTTCCAAGACCATTTTCTACGTGGATATTTTCTGGAACAGTAGGTGCGCCTGGCTGCAAAGAATAGCCCATTGCGGTGGCACTTGAGCAGGAAAGTTCATCGTTTTGGTTTAAAACATAAACCTTGTAGTAAAATTCCGTTCCCTGATCCGCTTCTTCTATTTCGTCAACGTATTCGGTTTCGTTTGCATATACTTCTTTTATCTGATAGTAGTTGCCCTGCTCACGCTCGCAGCGGAAAACCCTGTATTTCCACGCATCTGAAACATCAGACCATTTTATTGTGATTGAATCAGAGGAAGTTCCCTTTGACGCTTCTATTTCTGTAACAGGTTTTAAAAGAGTTCCGTATTTTGTAGGGTCGGCGTAAACTTCTGTTCCGGTTTCGTTTCCTTCTTCATCGTATGTTTTATGCTCTGAATAATCCGGAAAATATTCACTTTCTGTGTAGCCTTTCGGCAGGTTCTGGGCAAAAACTCGGTAGTAATACACATAGTTTAATTCCACGCTGGTATATTTTGTTTCCTGAATGATTGTGTCTGTGTATTTTGTGTTGTAGATATTGGAAGAAGTCAAAAGTTCAAAATCTGATTCCTTTGGCATTTCCCAAGTACCGTCCGCATTTTTTTCTTTTACAACAGCACGCTCAATTTTGTAGGAAGTTGCATTTTGTACTGCCGCCCAGCTTACTTCTATTTTGCCAGAATACAATCCCTGTGAAACAAAAATTTCTGTTGGCGCGGAAAGTTTTTCAATTTTTTCTGCAGGGGTGAGCAGGTCATAAAGACTTGAGTTGTTGCTGTTCGGGTTCATTGAAACATCTGTTTCAAAAAAACTTGAACAAGAACCCAAAGCCAAACAACCAGCCAAAATTATGCCACAAAACAGCAGGGGGGGGGTAAAGTGAGTTTTGATTTTTTCATTTTGCAAAGTAACGCTTGTAGTGTGTTTCATTTTTAGTTCTCCCACCAACCGTATTTTGATGATTTCAACCAATAATTAGAATCTGAATCAATTTGGATTGGAAACCATGATTTTCGAATTTCTGGATCAGTTGTAGAAATAATTGTTTTTCCTTCTTTTTTTATTGTAAGAGAACTGCTACTTTCGCATGTTACTGAAAATGTTGCGTCATAGTTTAAGGATATTAATGAATCTGAATTTTTTACAGTTACAGGAAAATCTTGTGTTCTAAATTTATCTAGGTAACTATCAGATAATCCTCTTGTTCTTGTGGAAACATCTGACATTGAAACAGATGTGAATGTTGCGTAACTTCCAAATGGAGTTAGCATTTTAGCAGAAAATTCTTCAAAAGATACTGGAGCAGAATATTTACCTACTTCTGGATCCCAGAGTAATGCAGATATGAGGCTTCTTTTTCCAAATATAGCTTTCCCTTGTATGTTATTTGTTGAATTTTTATCAATAGTTATATTGCCTTGATATTCAAAAGCATTTTTTATATTATTAAGGTCTTCTTTTCCTCCATTTTCAAGATAAAATGCATAAGCAATATTCATCATCGTTGCCTTTACAAGTTCCTCGTCAGTTATCTGTCTATACGCATAAACAGAGCCGTCAGCACCAGTTTCTGCATAAATAGTTGATTCACCAACAGTACGGCTTCCTAAAATTGAATAGTAATGTTTTGCGTCGCGTAAAACTTTTAAAAGTCCGTTTGTATTAGTTGCACCGTTATTTTTTATTCCGTTTGGTGCAACTGTTATGCTGTAAGTACCTGTTGTATCAATGTCTAAATCATATGTGGCACAGTTTGCTGTGTTTGCGGTTGCGTTAAATGTTTCCAGATTAATTTCTGCGACTTCCTGCCATCCTGCAGTTTTGTTCGTGTTAAGCATACGTATTTTTATAGAATCAGGTTTTTTCTTTCTTTCATCTGTATCGTAAATAGTAAAGTTTGCTGTTTTCCAAGTGAATTTTTCCGCATAATAATTCGGGTCTGTTTTTGTGTCTGTTTCGTTTCCTGCGTACATTGCCTTTGGCGTTTCAAAACTCAAGATATATCCTTTGTTTTCTTTTTCATTGTCAGAATCAGTTCGTTGTGACAAGAAATATTCGTAATAAGGGTCAATTTCTAGAGTTCCATCAAAGTTGTAATAAACTAAATAGTCGTAGGCTTTGCAAGGTTCTTCTGGCTTACATTCTGTATTTGAATCCGTGTTTTTTCCATTGTAGGTTTCGTGTTGCTTCCAAGACGAGCCGTCTTTTTCACTGTATCTTCGGTATAAAAGAATCGGCGGTTTTGTTGCATTGTATGGCGGTTTCCAGGTAACTTTAACTTTGTCGTTTGTTGTGGCTTTAGACGCTTCAATTGCAAGACCGTAACCGTACGTTGCGCCTTTTTTTTCTACTTTTTGCAGTGAGTCTGCAGTGTATGATATAGAAGCGGATGTTCCCTGTATTGCGTAATTGTCATCATATTCAAAATCATCTGGTTTTTCTACAGGAATTACCGTGTAGCCGTAAGGCAATCCCCAGGCAAGCTGGGATTGTGCTGTTCTGTACTGGTCATTGTAGTAAGCTTCTGCAACCGCTGTGTATTTGTCTGTGAATTTTATTGTTTTTGTAGTATTGGAAACACAAGAGGCCGAAGAGTCTGCGTCTGCACCAACAAGAGTAACAGAGAGATTTCCATTTTCGTCTTCATTTGAGCAGTAGTATAAATCGCCTTTGTCGCTTTCTGTGTCAAAATATTCGTTTATGTATTTTTTTCGGAAAATAAGGTAGCCTTTTGCGCCTTCAACTTTGTTCCATACCAAAGTTATTGTTTTTCTGTCGCCTATAATTTTTAGGTCAAGGTTTGCCGGTCCAAGTGTTGAAACAGGAATTGTTGTGGCACATTCGTCAACGTTGCTGTTTGCGGTTAAAGTAAAATCAATGTCTTTTCCAGAAATAGATGCGTCTGTCGCATTGTCTACTGCCAGTTCTTCTGTTGTTGTTTCACCGTAAGGTTTTGTTATTTCGCAGTAAAAATTTCCTTCTTCATCGGTTTTAATATTTTCTGAGGAAAGTGTAATTTCTTCTTTGCCTTCAAGTTTGTATTTTGCCACGTATTTTGTGCTGTCTGCCTTTTGTACTGCCTGCCAAATTACTTTTATTGAATTGTATGTCGGTTCAAAATATGGCTTTGGAGTCCCTAGGGTTTTAAATTCCGCGTTTTCATTTTCATCTTTTGCAGTTTTAGAATTTTTTAGTCCGTTGTCAGCATATATTGTGTATTCTTTTCTTATGTCGCCGCTTTCTGCCTTGTGCTTGTAGACAAATGATTTTTTTTGTTCTATTGGCTTTCCGTCGTCTTCCAAAAAGTCGGTTTCCAGAAAATCGTATTCGTTAAAAGTTTCAGTGCCGTTTTTGTCAGTGTTTTTCCATGAAATTTTATATTTGCAGTTAGGGTCGTATTCCCATGAAAGTTCAAATCTGTCTTTATAGCCATCTTCTACTTTAAAACTTGAAACATCTGGAATCATACTTTTGTCGTTTATTACGATTACAGAACCCGGTGCGGAAACTTTTATATAATGATTAGTGCCATCACCTGAGCTGTCTTTTGGGCAAACTGCAACTTCGTAAGTATATAGAAGATATACGTTTTCTTCGTTTAGTGGCTTGTGTGTAGATGACCAAGGAAAAAAGTGGTTGTAAGAGGTTGAACTAAAATTTTCGGTGACCGGGTCACCATCTGGTTTGTCCTGTTCTCCTTTTTCAAGTTCTTCCGCTGTTGCTTTTTTCATTTTTTGGCAGGTTTCGGTAATTACGTAGTTATAAGGCTGGTCAAAATCGTCGAATTTAAAATTTAATGTGACTGTGAAACTGTCGATTTTATTTTCGTCTTTTTCGTTTTCCTTGTATGTTGAAGAAATTGAAACTGTCGGGCTGTTGATTAGCCAGCCTGTGTCATCGCTGTAGGATTCATCGGAAGTTACATTTTTCTTTCCGTTGTCATCAATGAATGACTGCACTCGGTAGGAGTATTTTTGTCCTCGTGAAACTGTTCTGTCTGAAAGTTTTATTGTTGTTCCTGGAATGTAGTCTGTATAGTTCGGGTCTGTTTCTGTTTCTTCCGCTGGGTATTCTACTTCAACTTTTACTTTTGCCGGAATTTCGATTACATTTCCTGATTCGTCTGTTGTCTTTGAGGCTGCAAGCGAATCCCCGATTTTTATGTTATCACTTGCTGTTGTTTCTTCGCCTGTTGGTTTTGTAAATTGAATTGCAGTTTTTTCTATTTTTGCGTTGCCGCTTTCATCTTTTTCATTTATTGTGGCGGCTTTTGTTCCCAAATAAGTTACAATCGGCTCGTAGGAGTTTTCTGGGGCGGATTCGAGTTTTCGGTAGATTTTAAAGTAGACTGGGCGCATTTCGTATGCTGTTGAACTTTTTATTTCTGCAAATTTCGGCAATGTCCACGAAAGTGTTATTTCTGATTGTGAAGTTCCTCGCGAAACCTCAAGATTTTCCGGAGCGGCTGGAATCAATGAGTGTGCCGTTGACTGGCTCCAAATTTCGCTGTTTTCTGTTGACTTTGAGTCCTGGTCTGATTTTGTGTAGGCTTTTATCTGAACGTTGTATTCTGTGTTCGGCGTAAGATTTGTAAATGTGTATTTTGTGCTCGAGGCATCTTTTAAGTCCATCGCAGAGATTGTTTCTTCTCTTACAACCTGAGTTCCGTTTGCATTGTAAAGGATTACCGTGTAAATAAGGTTGCTGTTCAAATACGTTTCTGTTGTGCAGTTTACGCCTTTGTACCAGCGTACTGTTATCGCATCACCGTTAGCGTTCTGTTTTACGCTTGTGATTATTGGGGTTGCAAGCGTTGTTCCAAAACAAGTTTGGCTGTATTGTTCGGAATATTCGCCGTTTGAGTCAACGGAACGTATTTTAAAGTATTTTTTTACATCTGCTTCTGCTCCTAGCGTAAAGCTGCAGGTTGCGTCTTTAGTAACTTCAAGGAAAGTAAAATCTCCAGTTGCGGTTTCTGAAGTTGATATTTCGTAATGATCTGCATTTTTTGCCGCCGTCCATTTTATGGTTATGCTTCGGTATCCGCCTTGAGTTGCTGTTACATTTGTTGGAGCGGCAATTCTTCCAGTTGAATAAGAGCCACGGTTCTGGAACGAAGGTGATTCCAGTAAATCATCCTGGCAGCCAGGAAAAATCAAAGTTCCAAGACAAATAAATGCCGAGGCAATAAATGCTCCGAACGAAAATCCGTTTACTTCTTTCATTTTAATACCCCTGAAAATGGTATTTGGTTATGGTATATAAATTTACGAATTTAGACAATCAGAAAGAAAATTGGTTGCAGACTGAAAGAAAATTGTGGGTAAAAAAAATTAGGTAAGAATCAGCCTGCGTGGGGTGTGTTCGTTTCGCCCAAAAATCAGTTTTGCACACAAGTTTTGCTAAAAACACTGCGAGTTTGGGCAGATCTGGGTGGAATTTTATCTATATTTCCTGCTTGAGTTTAAGAACTTCATCAGTTGAAAGACCTGTACATTCGGCGATTATTTCTACTGAAATGTTTTTCTTTAGCATTTTTCTTGCGGTCTCAAGGGCTTTTTTACGTTCGCCTGCTAAAAGCCCTTGCTTCATTCCTTCCTTTAGACCGGCTTTTCTTGCGTCGTGAAGTGGCAGTGCATCCATCATATAGTCGCTCCTGAAAATCTCGTTGATTTTTAGCCTCTCGACGCGCTGCTCGATGTCCTCTGTGAAAGTGTCGGAAGGCTTTCCGCTACAAAGATAACCCAAGAAGTCCTTTATTTCAAGGTTTTTCTCAAGGGTTGCCGCGCTCGCGTTGAAGAACAGCTTGTTGATTCCGTCATTCAAGGCAAAATCCTTTTTCTCCTTGCAGAGTGTGCTGAATGAATAGACCGGAAGCCCAAGTCCGAACGGGTCTTTTGTGCAGAGGAAAATAACATAACTTTCCTTGAGCGTTTCATACTCGCTGCCTTTCATAAGTGTGTCGATGTCTATCATGCTCTGGTAGTAGCGCATGCGGCGCGGCAAGTCTTTTGGAACACTTGTCTGCATCTCTAACAAAACACTTATACATTTTTCATCGTTTTGGTGATTCAGGTTTTGTTTCCAATTTTGACAAGCAAAATTGGCTAGTGGATTAACAGGATTGTCCTCTAAGCTTGGGTAAACATCCATGCGAACGCCGTGCGCACTGTAATACGGTCGGATTTCTTTCTGGAGTTCAGGATATTCAATCCTTTTAACCTTGATTCCAAGTAAACGTTCGATTACGCCCTTGCACAAATCTGGGTTCTGCATAACGCGGCAGAACATAAAGTCGTCGGTGAATCTCAGTTCCTCGACCGGCTTGATTCGTTAGATTTCATTTTCAATGTTTTTCATATAACTAGTTAACGCAAAAAGATTTCAGAAACGGAAGTAAACCACAAAAAATTTTACAAGTTTTTGTAAAAAACTTGGTAGCAGGTTTATAGAACTAGTCGGCAGAGGAATTGTAACCTGTATAAATCTCAGAAAATATTCATATATTTAACTGACAAAGAATACTTAATTTTTTTTAAGGACATCTGCTGAAATCTCCTTTTCCAAAAGATTGAGAAAGGAATCTTTTTTTTCCGAACCGCTCGCCACAACCTGTTCCGCACTTACAAGCACCGTGCTTTTGGCAAGAGAATACAGAAAGATGTGAGATTTTTTAGAAATCCAGTTTTTTCCCCAGTAACAAGACCAAAATATTTTGTTAAACAAAACATAATATTCTGTTACTGAAAACATGATGTTTTGTTAATGAGAATATAATCTTTTGTTTAACTCAGGAGAATGTTTTGTTACTGAAAATATTATGTTTACAGTAACAAAACAGAATGGTCTACAGTGCGCAGGTTGTAATTTTTTTTACAAAAACTTGCAGAATTTTTTGTGATTCATTTCATTTTCTGTAATCTTTTTGCGTTAACTATGTAGGGGTAAAAATATGCAAAAAGAATCAAAGTACACACTTAAATCCTACGACGAGCTGTTTTTCACAGACGACTTCCTTTTCAGCAAAATTATGCGTGACCCGGAAATCGCGAAGGGTGTTGTCCAGAACCTGCTGGGAATCAAGGTTAAAAAGATTGAGTTCATCACATCCCAGTATTCAATCGACGAACTTTACGGCGGCAAGGGCATCCGGCTTGACGCATACCTTGAGGATGAAGGTAGGGTCATCGACATTGAAATGCAAACTGTAATCAAAAAAGACGAAGGACTCCGTATGCGTTATTACCAGAGCATGATGGACATAGACCACCTGAACCGCGGCGATAGTTACAGCGACCTGAAGGAGTCATACGTCGTGTTCATCTGCCTGGACGACCCGCTCGGCGGCGGAAAGCCTGTATACAACTTTGTGACAAAAGAGGCTGACGGAGAACTAATTCTGAATGACAGAATCCACAAAGTAATCTATAATGCAAGCAGCTTTGAGAAGGCTGAGAATCCGGATGTGCGCGCGTTCCTCGAGTTCATCAAGAAGCACTCTGCGACCGACCGTCTGACAAAAGAGATTCAGAGCGCAGTCGACTCATGCAAGAATCACCAGAAATGGAGGGCAGAATATATGCTGTGGAAAGACCAGGTACGCGAATGGAAAGACGAGGCCCGGGAAGACGGACTTGCAGAAGGTCGCGAAGAAGGTGCCCGAAATAAAGCCATTGAAACTGCAAGACAACTGCTGAAAATGAATCTGCTTACAGTCGAGCAAATTGCCACCGCCACTCAGCTTTCTGTTAAAGAAGTTCTTGAAATCAAGCAGGAAATATAAAGGATTTTTTATAAACCCAGACGTATGATTTCTAAAAAATGTAAGAAATCATGCGTCCGGTTAAAATTTTATTGTTTTATTAGATAGAAGAATTTATTTTTCCACAACTTTTTTTATTGCATTCAGCAACTCTGAATATTCTGTGAATGCTGGATACTGCGGGTAGTCTGCCTTGATTTTGTCTGTTGTACGGAAAAGAAATCCTGCTTTTGAGGCTTGAATCATTCCAAGGTCGTTAAACGAATCGCCGGAAGCAATTGTTTCAAAACCACATGACTGCAGTGCTTTTACGGTTGTGTATTTTGACTTTTCACAGCGCATTTTGTAGCCTGTTATTTCTCCGTTTGGTGAAACTTCCAGCGTGTTGCAGAAAATTGTAGGAAGTCCAAGTTTTTTCATAAGAGGTGCGGCGAACTGTTCAAATGTGTCGCTTAAAATTATTGCCTGCGTAAAAGAACGCAATTCATCCAAAAATTCTTTTGCACCTGGAAGTGGATCGATTTTTGCGATTGTGTTCTGAATTTCTTTTAATCCAAGACTGTGTTCCTTTAAAATGTTGATTCGGTATTTCATCAGTTTGTCATAATCTGGTTCATCACGAGTTGTTTTTCTAAGTTCTGGAATTCCTGTGGCTTCTGCAAATGCAATCCAAATTTCTGGTACAAGTACGCCTTCTAGGTCAAGACAAGTAATATACATTTTTTCTTCCTTATTTATAGTTTGATTTTTTATAAGTATAGCGAAAAATATAAGTTTTCACTAGAATATTAATTGATATGCCGCAAAAAAAACGTTCATCAACAAAAAGAAGGGTTGTCTCAAAAACCCGAAGAAATAGACGGAAATCTCCGCGCGGAAAAATTTATCTGCCATTAAACAGTGTGATAACTCTTTGCGCGGTTATTGTTGGTGTCTGTTCAGTTTTGCTTTTTGCTTTTAGTTTTGCTGGTAAAAAAGAGGACGTTCCGCGGCAAGTTTCTGTAAAAATTCAGCCGGAAAAAAAAGTTTCTTCCGCTCCGGTTTCTGTTCCAAAAGAAAAATCGAATTCTAGTTCAAAGGCAAATCAGACTCAAAATCCTGAACCAAAAATAGAAAGGCTTGAAAAACCAGAAAAAATTGAAAAAACGAATGAAAAAAAACAGACTTCTTCAAGTCCAAAGGTTGAATCAAATTCAATTGCAGAAAAAACATCTAGTATAATAGAAGAAACTAAAAAAAATGAAGAAAAAAGTTCCGCGTGGGATATTCCAAACTTTCCGCAGGCAAGAAATAATGCAAAACTTGTGTTCATTTTTGATGATGGCGGACACAATATGCAGCAACTAGAAAAATGCGTTACGCTTCCTTTTCCTGTTACGGTTGCGGTTCTTCCGCGGCTTAGTCATTCTGTGCAGGCTGCGGAGCGTGTGCGAAAATCTGGGAACGAGGTGATTCTGCACCAGCCGATGCAATCAGTAAACTTGAGCGTAAATCCAGGTGACGGTGCAATCACTCCTGATATGGACGAGGAAAAAATCCGTTCAACAGTTCTTGCGAATATTTATGAGATTTGGCCGATTACAGGAATCAACAACCACGAAGGCTCTCTTATAACAGCGGATGCGGAAAAAATTGCAACTGTCATGCAGATTTGCTCGCAACAGGAAATTTATTTTTTGGACAGCCGAACAAACTCTGACTCAAAAGTGCGCTATGTTTCAAGTGTTATGGGTTATCCTTATTACGAGAGGAATATTTTTTTGGACAATACAAAAAACCGAAAAGACATTCTTTCTGAAATCAAAAAGGGTGTTGAGTTTGCAAACAAGAATGGTGTTGCTATAATGATAGGACACGTGTGGTCTGCGGAAATTCTTCCGGGAATTCTTAGGGAAGTTTACCCGGTCCTTAGCGCAAAAGGTTATACTTTTTCTACAGTTTCCAACAGCGGTGCTTTAAAACGCGGATAGAATGAATAGATTTTATGGAAGGTAAATATGAAAGTTTTGGGAATTGAATCTAGTTGTGATGAAACTGCGGCGGCAATTGTTGAAGACGGACATAAAATCATAAGCAATGTTGTTGCAACGCAGATTCCTTTTCATCAGATATATAAAGGAGTTGTGCCGGAAATCGCAAGCCGTAAGCATGCTGAGTGGATTCTTCCTGTTGTACGGCAGGCTCTTGAGCAGGCAAATATGTCGCTTGATGAAATTGACGCAGTCGCGGCCACAAACAGACCGGGACTTATGGGCTCGCTTTTGGTTGGTCTTACGTTCGGAAAAACCCTTGCGTGGGCGGCTAACAAACCTTTTATCGCAGTAAATCATATGCTTGGTCATATGTATGCGGCACATCTTCAGAATGAAATTTCTTATCCGTATATCGGGCTTCTTGTTTCGGGCGGACATTCAATCATTGCAAAAGTGAACGGTTTTGATGATTTGGAGGTTCTTGGGACAACAGTAGACGATTCTGTTGGAGAGGCTTTTGATAAGGTTGCAAAATTCTATGGTCTGGGGTATCCAGGCGGAGTGATTGTTGATAATCTTGCAAAAAATGGTGATCCAAAGGCGGCTTCGTTTCCTGTTCCAAAACTTGACGGCGAGGAACATCGTTACGATATGTCGTTCAGCGGACTGAAAACTGCGGTAATCCACCAGTGCGATATGTTCTGGAACAAAGGCTATGAACATTCAAAAGAAAATATGTGTGCCGCTTTTCAGGAAACGGCGTGCAAAACTCTTACGAGCCGACTTTTTAGGGCGGTTGAGGACACTGGTCTGAAAACTGTTGTTGCAGGCGGCGGAGTTGCTGCAAATTCAAGGTTGCGTGCGCTTTTGGCGGAACGAAAAGATTTGAACTGTATTTTTCCTCCGTTAAAACTTTGTGGCGACAACGGTGCGATGATTGCTGGCGTGGCGTACCACTTTTTGCAGCGTGGCGACAGTTCTGGTTGGGATACAACAGCCTGTGCAAGAATTCCGCAGTTTAAGCGCGGGTTAAAGAATTTTCAGTAAGGCGGAAATAATATGAAGTTACAGAATCTTAATTACGGAATCGTCGGGCTTGGAATTATGGGCGGTTCATTTGCAAAGTCTATCCGTGAGAATATTCTTAGTATGGCGGAGTCAAACGGAAAAATCTTTGCATGTAACAGAAGTCAGGCTTGCATTCAGCAGGCTCTTTCAGAAGGTGTTATAGACGAAGGTTTTTCAACAGAAAATGTTTCCGAAATGATAAAAAAATGCGATGTGATTTTTATCTGTCTTTATCCGCACGCGACGCTTGATTTTCTTGCCCAACACAAGGAAGATTTTAAAAGTGGCTCGATTGTGACAGATATTTCTGGAGTAAAGGGAATATTTGAAAAGTCTTTGCCAGATATTTTGCGTGATGACGTTGATTTTATAATTGGTCACCCAATGGCAGGCGGCGAAAAAGAGGGGTATGTAAATTCAAAGGCGGAATTCTTTGTGAACCACAACTATATTTTGATTCCTCAAAGTTACAATAAACCTGAAAACCTTGAAACAATGCGTGCTTTGATTACAGACATGGGGTTTTCCAGAATTACAGAAACAACGTGCGAAATTCACGACTACAAAATCGGTTTTACAAGCCAACTTTGCCACATAATTGCAAGTGCGTTGGTTGAGTCTGCCGAAGACCCGGAAATAACTGCGTTTGGTGGCGGAAGTTTTGAAGATTTGACCCGTATTGCAATGATAAATGCACCGCTTTGGACGGAACTTTTTATCTCAAACAAAGAAAAACTGGTTCACCACATAGAAAACTTTGAAAAGAAAATGGACGAGTTGAAGTCTGCGATAAAAAACGAGGATGCGGAAAAATTGTGCGCTCTGCTTTCAGACACACGCGAAAAACGGCTTAGAATGGGTTCAATCAGAACTGTAAAAAAATAGACACAAGATTTTGTGCAAAGATTTTGTGGAATTATTGAAAAACTAGATAATCCGTACTAGAATAAAGATTATGACTATTGAAGCACTTGATAAGGCAATTAGACGAGTTCCTGATTTTCCTAAACCAGGAATTCTTTTTTACGATATAACAGGCATTTTTACTCAGCCGGATGTATTTAAATTCTGCATTGATAAAATGGTTGAAATTTACAAAGATAAAAAAATTGATGCGGTTGCGGGAATTGAATCACGCGGATTTCTTTTTGCCGCTCCTTTTGCGGAACGGATGGGAATTCCTCTTGTTGTAATCAGAAAAAAAGGAAAACTTCCGGGAAAAACTTATTCCTGCGAATATGCGCTTGAGTACGGAACTGCTGTCATTGAGGCACACAAGGCTGATATTCAGGCTGGAAAAAATTACCTTGTTGTTGACGATTTGATTGCGACAGGCGGAACTTTGACTGCCTCAAAGAATATTATTGAGCAGGGTGGTGGAACTGTAAGCGACTTTTTTGGCGTTATAGGTTTGCCGGAATTGGAATTTGAAGAAAAACTTGCCCCGTCTAGGGTTACAACTTTAATTAACTTCAGTGGAAAATAAGGAAGAAATATGTCTGCATTACCAAAAAATTATAAACCAATTCTTGGTGTAAAAGAAACTGAGCATGCGATTGTTAGCATAAAGGATTTTTTTCAGATTTCGCTTTCAACAGAGCTGAATCTTACACGTGTAACGGCTCCTCTTTTTGTTCCTGCAGGAACTGGTATAAATGATGACCTTAATGGCGTTGAAAAACCAGTTTCTTTTGCCGCAAAAGGTATTGGCGGACAGAAAATGGAGATTGTGCAGTCACTTGCAAAATGGAAAAGACTTAAAGTTACAGAACTTGGACTAAAACCAGGTTTTGGAATTTATACAGATATGAATGCGATTCGCCCGGATGAAGAACTGGATGCGGTTCATTCTTTGTATGTTGACCAGTGGGACTGGTGTATGTGCATTGACGAAAAAGACCGCACGATTTTTTATCTTCAGGATATTGTAAAAAAAATTTACAGCACAATAAAAAGAACGGAATTTTTCCTGTATGACAGGTATTCAGTTCTTGAGCCAATTCTGCCGGAAAAAATAACCTTTGTTTATTCAGATGAGCTTTTGCGCGAATATCCAAATCTTAGTCCAAAAGAACGCGAAAATGCGGTCGCAAAAAAATATGGTGCAGTTTTTATAGCAGGAATCGGTGGAAAATTGCCAGACGGTTCAATTCACGATGGACGTGCTCCAGACTATGATGACTGGATTAGCGATGCCGGAGACGGTCATGTTGGTTTGAACGGTGATATTATTGTATGGAATGAAACTCTTGGCCGTGCGTTTGAACTTTCTTCCATGGGAATCCGTGTTAGCCCTGAAAGTTTAAAGCGTCAGCTTGCTGAGCGTGGCTGCGAGGAGCGTGCGAAACTTCCGTTCCAGAAAAAACTTTTGAACGGAGAACTTGCATTTACTCTTGGCGGTGGAATCGGTCAGTCTAGACTTTGTATGTTCCTTTTGCGAAAAGCGCATATCTGCGAAGTTCAGGTAAGCGAATGGTCTGCGGCTGAACTGGAGGCTTGTGCAAAAGCCGGAATTCCTGTCCTTTAATGGAATTTTTGTCAGGAGCAGACTTGGAAACTGTATTTAATTTAAAATCCGGCGAAATAGAACAAAAACTTTCTGAATATGTAAAGAAAGGAATGACGGAATTTAATCTTTATGATTCTGCGTATGCGAACGACAAGAATAAGCTGATGGGATTTTTAAAATACGTTGAGCAGAATGTTCCGGGGCTTTTTGTTTCGTTCATTGTGAATCCAGAAATTCTTGACATGGAGATTTGCCGTCAGTGCATGAAAATAAATTCTTCGCTGGAACTTCCGTTCCGAACTCAAGAAAACGGTCTTTTTGACAAAAAATTTTTTGCGCGACGTGCGACAATGCTTAATAATTCAGAACTTGTTTTTGGTGTCCAGCTTTTTTATGCGGAAAACAACAATGATTCTTTAAAGGCGTTTAGGGAGCGACTTGATTTTGCGGTGGAGCAGTTTCCGAACCACATTTCTTTTCCACAGACAGAAGATTCGGAGTCGGCGCAAACAGCGCATGTGCAACAGACTTTTAGTGCGGAAGACATACGGACTGCCCGGGATATTGCCTTTGCGTGCCGCACATTTTATTCCGCCGGACGTGCTGTTCCTTGGTTTAACAGTATTTTGCGTGCTTTGCGAATTTCTCCTTCAGTGTTTTTTAGTGATTTTGCAGAATGGCAGCGTTGCAACAACTGCGATTACAAGTCCGGTTTTGTGCCGGAAGATGTGAGCCACCATGAAATTGAAAAAATGCAGTTGATTTTTCTTGAGCAGAAGTTTGAGGAAAAGAAAAAAGGCAATATGTTTACCGCTTGCAACGATATTGTCTGTATGAACGGAGCGTTAAGCCGGCTTGTTTCTGATGGAACTGAAAGTGTTCTTGAAATTGATTACGATCCGGAAGAAATATTTGGTCCGGAAGCGATGGATTTGAACGCTTTTGTAAATGACCTTTGTATGGAACACTGCACGGTAAAGATTTTTTTGAACGAAGACGGAGAACCCGATTTTAAGGTTCTTTAAAGGTTTTTACGATGATTTTGAATTTTTCAACTTTGAAAAAGGAGCGTCTTGACGAATTTTTGCGGAAAAATCTTCCTGCCGCAATAAACGAAGAAAACGTGAGCAATTCCAAAATCCGGCGGCTTGTGATTGCCGGTGCGGTTTGTGTAAATG
>CAVIQW010000013.1:25877-45496 GCA_963644915.1 Paratractidigestivibacter sp. | reverse complement strand
CTATTAGGGAGTTTTATATGTCTGAAAAAAATATTAATTTTAAATCTTTTTACTACAGCCTAGGAACAACAAGTTTTCGTATGAAGAACTTTAACCAGAAAATTGAACAGCAGTTGGACTTGCTAAATCAGTTTTGGGAAAAACCTGAATTCACAAATGAAAAATGGAAAAGTAACGAACCAATACAAAAAGCATATTATAATTTTATAAAAGAAAATGGATTTTTAAAAGAAGGCAATGCACCTCTAAAAGCAAAAGATGCCCGACAAAAAACATCTGGATTGCGTGATATTGGCTTGATTGATGATAACCGAAAACTCACAGCAGTTGGTGAAAAACTACTTGAAATAACTAAAAATGGAGATTTTACAAGCGATAATTTCTTACAAATTCCTAAAGATAGCTTTATCTATTTTCAACAGCTTCTGAAAACTTACATTACAATCAACGAAAATTCAGGAATAAGACCTTTTATCCTACTTAGTAGATTACTTAAGAAATTCAATTTTTTAACAAAAGAAGAATTTATGTATCTATTTCCATTGTGTATAAACAAGGAAACAACAGAATTCATTGAACAAAAAATATCAGAGTTTCGTGGTAAAAATATAACCATTGATAAAATTATTGTAGAAATTTTCATGCAACAGAAAAACTACAAAGATGCACTTACATATTTTCTTTCAGAAAAGGTAATCACAGAAGAAACTTTTTGCAAAGTTGGTTTGAACCGAAAAAGCAAGGATTACGATAGAGCATATCTGCCATTATACAATGCAATAAAAAATATCTATTTTGATTATGATAAATCATCAAAAGCAATTCTGATACTTTATGAAGCATCGAATATTGGAAATGTAAAAACGCATTGGCGAAAGTTTTTGTTTAAGACTTCTTCAAGTTCTTCAATAAAAAAGTCTCCACGAGAACAATTACAAACAGCAAATATGTTTTCAAATCTTGAAGATGAGAAATCTTTTAAAATAACATTTTTCAAGACAATGCACTTAATAAAAATAAAAAGAACTCTTGAAGATTATTTTGACTTGAATCGCCGTTATCTTAAAATTTCAGATGTATTGCTTTTTGCAGATGAACAAATAAAATTCGATGTCATTCCTAAATACTATTTTTCACTTTTGCCAGATGATTTTTATAATCTTGCTTTCGAAAAATCAGATAACCTTGATAAATTACAGACATTAGAAGGAATATCACCACTTTTAAAACTTGATGAAGAAAAACTTCTTAATGCAATCAATAAAGCTAATAAAACTTCATTCTCAAAAATTGGAGACATAAAACAATTTGTTGAAGACGAAAAAATACAACGATTTAACAAACTAATCGATGAGAAATTTTCTAATAATCAATTAATCTATATTCTACAGTTAATTTCAAAACGAGCAGATAAAGAGATTCAAGAACTTGTAACTGACAATGCCGACATTCCAACAATTTTTGAATATATTTTGGGTATCGCGTGGTATAAAATAAGCGAACGGAAAGGCAATATTCTTTCGTTTATGAATCTTTCACTTGAAGCTGACCTTTTGCCAAAGACTCACGCTGGAGGTGGTGAAGCAGACCTTGTCTTTCAATATGAAGCAGAAGATTGTTTTCCAAAACATAGTTTGCTAATCGAAGCAACTTTAGCAGACCCAACAAATCAACGCAGAATGGAAATGGAACCAGTTTCCAGACATTTGGGCGAATACATGATCACTAATAAAAATATAGAATCTTACTGTGTATTCATAACAAATTTCCTGCATATAAATGTTATCTCAGATTTTCGTAACCGCAGAAAAATGGAGTACTATGGCAACAAAGACGGTGAAGATGTCATAAACGGAATGATGATTACTCCGTTAGAAAATGAACTTCTTATAATAATTTTGAAAAACAAGATAAATTACTTCAAATTATACAAACTATTCCACGAAATGCAGGATTCAGTTTTAGCCCCGAAAGAATGGTATGAAGAATTTAAAAGGCAAATCACATTATTAAAATGCGTTGAAGCTAAATAACCACAAGCGTCCCACACCCTAGCAAAAAATCTCGTTTTTGTGCAGAGTTCCAAGCTGAAAAAGTGCTTCCTTTAACGAGAGTTCTTTGTGTGCCTGCATAAAATCTTTTAGGTCAATTGAAAATCTGTTCATCGAAAAATGCTGATACACAAAGATTTTTTTCCAATCTGCATATTGTTTTAACTGGTTGCGGTATTTTATAAAAATTCCTTTTGGCTTTAATTCGCTGTAACCAACAAGCCAAATTTCGGAATTCAGTTTTTTTGCAAGATTTGCGGTTTCTTTTGCCATCCAAAGTTCAGTTTCTTCTATTAAATTACCAATTTTTTGGCCGCCATTTTTTGCAATATATTTTAACTGGGCAGTTTTTGCCGAATGAATGGGAGTTTTGTTCAAGATAATTACGTTTTTTCTAAAATCAATTTTAAGTTCCGGGTTTTTCCTAAAAAATCCTTCGCCCAATTTTCCAGCCTGCCCCACAAGGTATCTGTTATTTTTCAAAAGTTGCTCGTCTTTTCCAGGATTATCGCCAATCACAATCAATTTTATCTCATCGTTTTCTGAAATTTCATCCAAAGCACGGTTATACACAATCGGTGTTTCAAACGGATATTCTGGGGTTTTCGCTTCTTTTGCAGCAGCCTGCTGAAGCCCCATAAGATTTGGGGCAACCAAATTCCATTCTTCAATTTTTTTCTTAAAATTCTTTCTAAATTCTTCTACATCAGCATACTGTTCTTTTGTCATAACGTTCCTTTATTTTAATTTTTGCCAATCTGTTGAATGTAAAATGTCACTTACAGCCTGCTGAATTCTACGGCTGCTCTGAGTTCCATAAATTTCGCTACGGCGGATAAACCCTATATCATAATAGCCAAGAATATTTCCTGCAGAATGAGTTGTAAAACTGTCCGCATAATGTCCATTCTGCAAAACAATTTCTGGAACAAGACCCATTCCTATTCCAAGCTGGGCAAGTGCTAAAATTGCCTCATTTCCTTCTGTTTCTGCGGCGATAATCGGTTTTACATTGCGACTTTTTGTCCATTCATCAAAACGACGGCGCGCCAAACCAGTTTTTGGAAGAATAAGCGGAACAGAAGAAATAAAATCCTGCGGAGAACCATTTTCTGCATGAAAATCGCTTGAATTACTTGCGGCAAAAATCAACGGTGAACGGCAAACACTAATCGTTTCCATATAAGAAAGTCCATCCTCTGGAATCGCGGCAACTGCCAGATTTGCACGTCCTTCCCTAACAGCAGGAATTGCACCAGCAGGATCACCAGTTTCTAGAACAAGCTGAATTCCAGGATAATTTTCTGAAAGTTTTTTTATAAAAAGCGGCAAAATTTCGTAACAAGCCGTTACAGACGCATAAACATGAAGCGTTCCAGTTATCTTATTTTTATCCCCATTAAAAGTTGAAAAAAGATCCGCCTGTTTTTCCAAAGTTTCGTGTGCAAATTCCGCAAAAAGTTTTCCATTCGGTGTAAGTTCAACTTTTCGGTTTGAACGGTCAATCAGATTAGTACCTGTTTCTTCCTCTAGCCGCGTAATAATTCGGCTTAACGCAGACGGACTTATGTTGATTTCTTCCGCTGTTTTTGCAAAATGCAACTGCTTGCTTAAAACGACAAATGCTTTCAGTTCGTAAAAATTCATTTTGTTTATTCTAACATAATCAATAGAATTTTGACAAATATTCAAACAACAGTTTATAATATTATTATTTGGAGGCTTTATGAAAAAAATTATTTCCTCTTTGTGCGTCGCTTTAGCAGGTTCTTTGTTGTTCGCCTACGACATCGCATCTGAAGCACAAATCAAAAACGGAGCAAAAAGCGTATCAAGAACTGATTTTTCAATTGTTTCAAAATTTGGAGAATATTTTCGCACGCCAAGCACAAAATACACATACATTCTTGACGCAAACGGAAAAACTGTTGAATCCTCAGAACTTACGGCAAGAGATTCTGTAATAAACAAAATCGTAAACGTTTATGACGAATCTGGAAATCTAAAAGAACAAATTTGTTCAGATTCAGACGGAATTCAAATCTGGAAATCGGCAGTAACTTACCAAAACGGTAAAAAATCTGATGTTTCAGAATTTGGAAAAGACGGCTCATTAAAAAGCAAAACGATTTTTGTTTACGAAAATTCTAAACTTACGGACGAAACTGTCTACAATTCCGAAGGCACTCTTATGGAAAAAACAGTTTATAAGTACGATGAAAAAGGTCGTCCTTCTGTTCAGGACATTTATTTTAACGACGGAAGCCTTGCTCAGGAAAGCCAGATTTCTTATACAGAAAATGGCAAAAAAGATACAGTTTCATATTTTGATTTGCACGGAAAACTTACTTCAAAATGCGTATTCCGCTATGCGTCAAATGGAACTTTATCAGAAGTTACAACTTACGGTTCAGACAATCAGATAACAACCCGCCAGCTTGTAAAATATGACAGCAATGGAAATGTTTCAAGAATCACAACTTATAATGTTGCCAAAAAATTTGGAACAACTGTAAACGAAATGACTGATATGCAGGAATTTTCGTACAACTACGAAAACACGGCGGACGCGAAATAAAAACGCAAAAAACTAAAACTTAAAGCAAAGGTCCAAAAACCTTAAAAATCCATCCCGTAAGTCTTACGACAAGCGGGATTTTTTTATATTCAGCGAGCGTAAGTTCTTTGCAGTTTTTTAGAGTTTCCTGAAAATCAATTTCAATTTCCGAAACCGTTTCATTCTGATAAAGATAAACTCCACATTCAAAATGATGAAAAAGACTTCTATAATCCAAATTTATCGAGCCAACCGTTGCCCTTTTGTCGTCAGAAACAAAAAGTTTTGAATGAACAAATCCTTTTTTATACACAAAAACTCTAACGCCATTGCAAATCAACTGCCTGATAAATTTTCTTCCAACGCAGAATGTTAAAAAATGATCGTATTTTTCTGGAACAATTATGCTTACTTCAACACCACGGCGTGCCGCGAAAACCATAGAATTCATCAGAGTGTTGTCAATTATAAAATACGGCGTAACAATATGAACATAATCGTGCGATTTTGAAAGAATATAATTATAGACATCCTCGGCAATATCAGAATCTGAATAAGCGTCATTTCCATAAGGAATTACGATTCCGCCCGCATCCTTTTGATTTTTAGGAACATTTACAAACTGGTCAAAATCTGAAAAATTCAATTCTGTTTTTTTTGTCTGAAGATACCAAAGTTGCAAAAATGTAACTGTAAAAGTTTTTACGGCAGGTCCTTCAACCCTGATTGCGGCATCTTTCCAATAAGAAAATCTTTTGTGATTCAGATTTATATATTCATCAGAAATATTAAGCCCACCAGTATAAGCCACTTTACCGTCAACATCAATAAGTTTGCGATGATCACGATTGTTCAAGGCGGTGTCATAAATGGGAATGAACGGAGAAAATATTTTTGCGTTTAGCCCCTGCGTCCTAAGAAAATTTTCATAACGGCGGGTCGCCAAAGTTACAGAACCAAGACTGTCATAAAGCACAAAAACCTGAACGCCAGATTTTACTTTTTCAACAAGAATTTCAAAAATCTTGCTCCACATCAAACTTTCTTCGATTACAAAATATTCAACACAGATAAATTTTTCAGCCTTTTTTAAATCTTCCAGCATTACAGGAAAAAAATCTTCGCCACAACTAAAGTATTTTGTTTCAGTGTTTGTAAAAGTAGAAAAGCCTGCGCTGTTTTTTAAATAATTTGAAATATCTTTTACTTTTGGATAAATTTCCAACGCCTTTTTTTCTGTTTCTATATCAGAAAGAAACGCTTGTGAATAATTTTTTATCTTTTTAAGCCGCTTTGAAAAATTATTTCCTAGAAAATTATTTTTAAAAAGAAAAAACAATACAATTCCAAAAAAAGGCAAAATCAATACAGGAATAAGCCATGCGATTTTAAATTCGTTTCTGCCCGGACTGTTAACAAGATAAAAACAAAACAAAAGGCTTATTATTATGCTGACCTGAAAAAAATTCCGGACATACGGATACCAAAAATAAACCGGCAACATAAAAAGCAGAATCTGAACAAGCAAAAGAAGAACAACAATAAGAATCCGACTAAAAACAAGAGTCTTTAAAGTTTTAAAACGACGGTGCAAAGCCCGTGAATTTTGAGAATTTTTATTCATTTTTTGCCAATTTCACCTTTTACAAGTATAATAAAATATAATCAATTTTGCTATTTTCGCCGATATAATATCAGTAAAAAAGTCGAAGAGCGAGGTAACTTATGAAACAGATTGGAATAAAACTGGCTGACGGATCTTTTTATCCTATTATGGAAGAAGGAAAGCCTGTAAAAAAAACTTTAGGACTTACAACTGTAAACGACAATCAAACTCGCGTAATTGTTGACGTATACCGTTCAAAGACTGGAACAATGGAAGACGCAGAATATGTTGACAGTCTGCAAATTGACAATCTTGTTGCTCATCCAAATGGAACTGCCGACATCAATCTTAACATCGGGCTTGACGAGAACAATAAACTTCACGCAGAAATGGACGACCCGGAAACTGGAGCAACTTCCAACGCAAATGTAACGCTTGTTTCCCGAACTTTGGAAGAACGTCTTGAACCAACAAATTATGATGTAAAACTTGAAGAAACTCCTGAAGAACCTTTAGAAGAAGAATCGCTTGACGATTTGCTAGGTGATTCCGAAAACAACTCCCCAGAAAATGCAGAAATGGAAGAACCAACGGACAAAAACAATCTTGCTGAAGAAAATAATTCTACAGAAGAATTTGAACTTCCAGAATTTCCAGAAGAAAACCCTTTGGAAGAACCTGTTGCAGACGAAACTGAAAATACAGAAAAACAGCCACAGGATTTTTCGGATGAAGAATTTTCACTTCCTGACTTTGATGAAAACGCCCCTGCCGATGAAGAAATTTCAATTCCTGTTAGCGAGGACGAAACAGCGGAAACCACATCAAAAACTGAGATTCCAAATTTTGAAACAGAACAAACTGAAACAGTAGATTCAGAAACCGAAGAAACTGCCGAAGATTCAAAAAATGACGCAGTTGCCACCGGAACCGCAGCAGGTGCAGGAGCCGCTCTTGGTTTACTTGGTGCAGCAAGCCTTTTGAACAAAAAAGAGGATGAAAAAGCCGAACAACCAGAAGAAGTTCCAGAATCAGAAGAAACGGTGCCTCCAGAAGCACCAGAAGATTCAACATTTTCTGCAGAAGAAAGCGAGCTGCCTGCACAAAATGAGGATTCCACAGTTGCCGCTGACACAAACGACTCAGCGTTTGATGACTTTGATTTGCCAGATTTTGATACAGATTCAAATTCTGAGCCAGAAAATGATGAAAAATCAGTTTTGGACGATGACGCATTCTTTGACTCAATTACAACGGACGAAGGAAATTCTGAAAAAGCAGAAACTCCAGAAGATGCTTCAACGCTGGTAAAAGACAACACTCCTTCGAATGGAATAAATTTTGATGGACTTTACGACAAAGAAACGGTTGCAGGAACATCTTCTGAATCCGCTTACGAAGAAGAATCAGATGAAATAAAGAAAAAGACAAAAGTGCCAGTTATTATCTGCATAATCTGTGCAATAATTTGTATTTTGGCAACGCTTTTAATTCTCTTTGTTGTTCCTTCTAAATATAATCTGCTCCACAAAAATGATAAACAAAAAACAGAAGTGACTGAGGTTCAAGAAAAAGAACCAGAAGAAATTTCGGAACTTCCAGCCGAAGAAGAGCAAGAACCAGTTGTAATTGAATCAAAAGAAGAAGAAATTGTAATTGCTCCAGAACCGGAACAAGTTATTCCTGAAGCTCCAAAAGAACCAGAAACAAAACCTGCGGACATCACCTACAAAATAAAATGGGGCGATACGCTTTGGGATATTGCCGACTCTTACTACAAAAATCCGTGGAACTACAAGAAAATTGCACGCTACAACAATATTAAAAACCCGGATTACATTATTTCTGGAACAACAATCACAATTCCTGCAAAATAATTTGAGATAAACCGTTCAATTTGCTAAAATGGGAATGTTCTAAAAGTTAATCTTGTTAGGCATCCCCATTTTTTTTTACGGATTTTTTAAATTTCAACATGAAAAAATTAAAATTTTGCATAATTACGTTGCTCATAGCATTTTCTACAGTTTTTTCTGGTTGCGGTCAGAGTCTAAATTCAGATTTTTACAGTGTCCCGGCAAAAGACAAATATTATTTTTTGGCATTAAAAAAACAACAGGAAGGAAACAATCCTGAAGCAAAGAGGCTTTTTTCTGTTTCGGCAAAAAAAAGTTCATCTTACATCGCAAGGCTCAGCGCAGAAAAACTTACACAAATTGGAAATGTCCGTGAACGCCTAAAAGCCTGCGAAAATCTTATAAAAAAATACAACGATGAGGATGCCCTTTTGATTGCGGCAAAGCAACTTTTTGCGGAAGAAGAATTCACAAAAATCGTTGTTCTTACAAACAACATTAACTACGAAACAAGCTTAAATTCCCTGATTTACCTTAGATTTTCTGCAATGCTGAAAAACAATGCCCCTCGCCTTTATAATGACGTTTTTGAATGGTTTACAAAGAGACCAGTTTCTTCTGAACACTATAAATTTTTCTGCGATATTTCCAAAAATGATGATTTTTTAATAAATTCAGAACAAGCAAAAATAATTGATTTGCGTTCGGAAGTTTTTAAGCGGAATTATAAGGTTGCGTTCGGCAAATTTCAAAATCTTAAGGAAAATTTACCTTTGCTGCCACAAATAATTTCTGATGCGGGAAAAATTTGCCTTTACGGAAGCGATTCTTATCTTCAAAATGCAAAATTTTTTGACGGACTTACAGAAAAACTTTCTGGCTCAGACGCAGAATTCTATTCAAATTTTTATGCGGGTCGACTGTACGAAAAAATTGACTATTTATCTTATTCAACAAACCGATACAAAGTCGCAATGAACTGTGCAAAAACCGACGAACTTTACGACAATGCGCTTTGGTATCTTCTTAGCCTAAATTTAAAAAAATCAACAAGCCAAGGAATAAAAATGATAAAACAATATTGTTCAACTTGGCACAATCCCGAATATTTTGATGACATTTTTGATATGCTGAGTCCGCTTATGCTTTCAGAAGGACGCTGGAATGAATTCAGCGATTTGTACAAAGCAATCGACGGGTATGCGTCTGATGGAATGACCGCAAAATTCGCATACATTTTTGGGCGGCTCATTCAAGAAAAACTTGCATTGCCAGCAATTGACGATACTCACAAAACCGAAGATGCCGTGGCTTTTACACGAGCGTTGACCAGTGGAAACGATATTTACTACAAAACGCTTGCAATTTCAAAACTTGGACTTGGGGGTGAAAAAGCGGAAGAAATAATTTGCACCTCAAAAAATATTCCAGAAATTCCCATTGATATTGAGGCGGAAAACCTTTTGCTTGGATATATTTCTTTTGGATTCCCTGAAAAAATTTACCCTGAATGGCTTTTGCTGAACAAAAGAGGCTGCAGAATCAGTTATGAAAATGGAATCAAAATTGCAAAGTTCCTTGAAAACTGCGGAAACATCAAAAACGAATATTATCCGCAAGCATTACGCATTGCCGAAAAAGTTATAAATTCAGCAGACAAACCTGTTTCAAAAGAAGATTTAAAGTTGCTTTACCCACGAAATTACAGCAAATTAATCAATGAAAAGTGCAAAAAATACAATGTTCCGGAAGAAATTATGTACGCTCTTGTTCGGAGCGAAAGTTTTTTTGACCATCAGATTGAAAGTTCAGCAGGTGCGATAGGACTTACACAACTTATGACTTTTACTGGCAAAGATATTGCACATCGACTTAAATACAACGAATACGACTTAAAAAAACCGAATGACAATCTTGAATTTGGAACATGGTATTTGAACAACCTTGCAGAACGACTAGAAAAACGATGGCTTTCTGCTTTTTTTGCCTACAACGCAGGAATTACAAGAGTCCGCAGGTGGATGAACAGTTCAAAAATTGAATTCAACAACATAAAAAAACTTCCGGACGATTTATTCCTTGAAACAATTCCTTATGAGGAAACACGCGAATACGGCAGAAAACTAGTTGGTGCGGCGGCAATGTACGCTTGGCTTTATTGCGATAAAGAAATTACGGAAGAAATAGCCGAAATTGTGAAATAAAATGATAACAATCTCTTTTGAAAACCGTGGAAATTGTGGACTTTGCGAGTATCTATATAATTCAATCAAGAACCAGATTGTTCAGGGTACATTAAAATCAAACGAAAAACTTCCTTCAAAACGAACTCTTGCTCAAAATCTTGGAGTAAGCGTGATAACCGTTCAAAATGCTTATGCACAACTAATCAGCGAAGGATATATTTATTCAATTGAAAAAAAAGGATTTTTTGTAACAGATTTAAAACCTTTTGAAAAAGAAACCGAAAATTCAAATTTTGAACAAGACGGAAAAAATTCAGAAAGGCTTAAAAACTGCGAAAACGACAAATTTTATAACAAAAATGACGAAAAAAAAGAAGAAAACGCAGAACCTCAAAAATGGCTTGCGGATTTTGGAAGCAATTCCACAAGCTACGAAAAATTTCCATTCAGTTTATGGTCACACAAAATGCGGCAAGTTTTAAATTCCGGTGACGAAAAACTTCTTTCAAGAGTTGGTGCAAAAGGAGTTTTTGAACTTCGGCTGGCTATTTCAAGATATTTAAAAGAATTCCGCAATATGAACGTAAGTCCAAAACAAATTGTAATCGGTGCAGGAACGGAAAATCTTTATTCGATGGTTGTACAGCTTTTAGGAAGAAATAATCTTTTTGCTGTGGAAAATCCTGGCTACCATAAAGTTTTTTATGTCTGTAAATTGAACGGAACAAAAGCAATTCCAATCAAAATTGACTCGCAAGGAATCGATGTAAATGAACTCGAAAATTCTAAAATCAATATTGTTCATGTTTCACCAAGCCATCACTTTCCTACAGGAATTGTTATGCCAATCCGCCGCCGACAGGAACTTTTAGAATGGGTACAAAGTTCAGAAAATCGCTATATAATAGAAGATGATTACGACAGCGAATTCCGATTCAGCGGAAAACCTTTGCCAACTCTGCAAAGTACAGATAAAAACGGAAAAGTCATTTATATAAACACATTTTCAAAAACTTTGGCACCGTCATTCAGAATCAGTTACATGGTTTTGCCAGAAAAACTGATTCCAGAATTTGAACAAAAAATCGGCTTTTACTCATGCCCAGTAAGTTCGTTTGAACAGTTTACACTAGCAAGATTCATTGATGACGGAAACTACGGAAAACACATAATCCGAATGAAAAATTTTTACAGAAATTTGCGGAATACACTGATTTCTGCAATTGAAACAAGCCGTTTTGAAAAATTCTGTAAAATTCAAGAACAAGAAGCCGGTCTACATTTTCTTTTAACAATTGAAACTGATTTTTCACCAGATGAATTAGTTCACCGTCTGAAAGAACAAAAAATCAACCTTCCACTCCTAGACGATTTTTACTACAACAAAAACACATCCGCAAAATCAAACACATTTGTAGTAAACTACAGTGGCATAAAAAAATCCCGAATCCCCGAAATCGTAAAGCGCATGGAAAAAGTAATCCTTGGGGAATAATTTTTCTGATTCTGCAAAAAACAAACCACAAAAACATCCATCGAGCAAAAAAAACTTAAATTTCTCCAAAACAAGTGTTACACCGCACAAAAATTAAAAATTCTTAGTTTTTTTCCAAAAAAACTAACCGTCGCAACGAAAAAATCCCTCCGCTACACAAAAAACTCCTCCCCTACCAGAAAAAAAACAAACTTTTTGAATAGGGGAGACCGCGACATCTTCCTTCTACATCCTATAAGGGCGATTCTGTCAATCAAAAGGCTGTTTTTCGCATGCTTACGTTCAATACAATATTGGAGGATAAGATGAAAAAATTATTCGCTTTCATCTCGGTTCTTGCAGTAGCTATGGCGGGATTGTTCGCTGATGTTAGTGCAAAGAAAAATGCCGATGGAACTGTAGATGTAACGTTCTTCTACGGAAACCCTCGCGCGACAGAAGTTCTCCTTGCCGGTGACTTCACAAGCTGGCAGGACGGAGCGCTTCCGATGACTAAGGGAGACAAGGGCTTCTCTATCACACACACATTCAAGATTGGTGACGAGGCCCGATACAAGTTCATTTCTGACGGAAACTGGACTACTGACCTCCGTGCGCCAGACTTTGTTGACGACGGATTCGGCGGAAAGAACAGCCACATTGTGATCGCTGATCTTGTTGGCGGTGATGATGATGCGGCAGCTGGAAAGGCTAAAATCAACTTTGTTTCTTGGACAATGCTCGGTGTTCAGGCTAATTATTTGACACAGAATGCAAAAGATTCAAAAGATAAAGGTATGGATTTGGATTCTGTAAATATTGGATTCAAGTCTTATGATAAATTCACAGGTATGTTCCTTCCAAACGCACCTTTCTATATTGAAATTGCTTTGTCTGAAACTGATTTGGAAGATTATTCTGGTGAAAAGAAAATCAGACAGCTTTACGCAAAGAACAATTTTAATGACGAAACAATCGAATTTGAAGAAGGCTTTAAACAGCTGGTAAGCGGTATCTTTGCAAATCCTGTTTCTTATTTTGCAAATACAACAAATAATTCAGAAGGAAAAAAAGGACCTGGAACAAATCCATTCCTTGGACACCTTAAATTCGGTTGGAACACTCCATATATCAATTTCTTGACAGGTTTCAACTATGCAAAGCCAGATACTCGTCAGGCAATCACATGGACAACTGTATGTTCTTCTTGGGATGCAGGTTATGAGCATGTGGGCGGATTCAATCAGTTCAGCCTTGGTTCAAAGGCAGTTGCTGCTCTTGAAGAAGCTACAGGAATTACATTTGACATCGGATTTGCTCCTAACAGAACTGCTGACCGAAGAGGTACAAAATATGGTTACTGGGGATGGGCTGGACTCAAGAAAGATTCTCTTGTAATCGATTTCCAGACAAATGGTATGTACAATGGTGATTACCTTTTCTATCAGCCAGTTGAACATGACTTCATTCTTGGTGCAAAAGATGAATTTGATGTAGGAGATGGAAAACTTTCTATTGCTGTTCAAGGTTTGATTGCAACACATCAGGCTGATACTGCAAAAATTACAGAATGGAGTCTAAAAGATAATCCAGATGCAGGAAATGCTCCTGACTACTTTGGATATTCAACAGACGTTTGGTATCGTTCTGATGATTTTGATGGCATCCAGAATATGGCAGCAAATGCTCAGATTGGATATAAGACAGACTTGTTTAATGCAAATGTTGAATATCGTTTCCGCGGTATGCAGGCTTCTATGCTCTATCTCCGTGAAAACCATGACGATGGCACATTTGACCTTTCTGACACACTTGGTGTACTTAACAGCCAGAGAATTGCATTCAATGGTTCTGTAAACCCGACTGAAGCACTTAAGATTGATCTTGGCGTAAATGCAGAGATGGCATTGAGTGAACTTAAGGCTGGAGACAAGGAATTTGACGGATGGGTTGCACAGTGTCCTGCATGGTGGACATCACGCCGCTTTATTGAGGAAGATGAACCATTGTTCAACAGAACTGGCGGTGCTGAATTTACATTCAAACCTGCTGTTTCTTACACACTTGAAGACTACAACATCACAATTGGTGCTTATGGTGACATGAACTATTGTGCATATCAGTGGTCAGATGGAATTGATGAAGATGAGGCTAATAAATATGGTGCTTCAGATTCTCCATTCAGATTCAAGAAGGCTGGTGCTACATTCAGCATGAAGCCGGACAGCGACATTGTTAAGGGTGTAAATGTTTACTACGGACTTGATATGTCTAACAGCGTTAAATATTTCAACACATTGATTGGACAGGTTAAGTTCCCTATGGACATCACTGCAAATCTTGCAATCGGTATCAAGACAGAAAACACAGCTTCTGCTGACAACTCTTTTGATTCAGACACAAACAATCCATTTGCATTTGCTGTAGGCGTTTCTAAACAGTTCAAAGCTATGAAGAAACCTACTTTGTATGCACAGTTTGTATACAACATGGATCCATTCAAGCACTTTGGCGACGGACAGGATGCTCTTAACCTTGACCGTGCAAACGTAAACGGAAGCCATGAAAAAGAAGGCGTTGGAAAAATCGATGCTGTTGACTGGTATGATGGACGTGCTGCAATGCGCGTAGGTATCCGCTGGGATATATAAACAAAAGATGAAAGCGAGTTGAGATATTGCCGCTTGTTTTCAGGCGGCAACTTTCAGACGCTTTTGCAGACTAAAGAATTGTAACTTTAGGAGATAAGAATGAAAAAATTAATAACTGGTGCAGTTGCCGCTCTTGCTCTTCTTTTTGGATTTGCAAGCTGTTCTGGCGATTTACACGATGATGAAGCATTGCAGTTACCTTATATCATTGGTGATATGAATGGTGATGGCACTGATATGACAAGTGTAAATGGCAACATTTCTACTTATACATTCACTTATGATGCAAATTGGGCTGCCTGGGGCGGCGGAAGCGGAAAAATGTATTTCAAGCTTCTGAAAGTTATTGACGGCTGGAAAACTCCTGGATGGGGTTCAACAAGTGAATCTGAAAATGCTGTTTTAACAGTAAATGGTGAAGCTGTTGCAGGAAAACAAGGTGGTGGTCAGGCAAACTTTGAAGCTACAGGTCTTGTAAATGGCAAAGAATATACAATCACAGCAACAACATCTGGAAATGATGTTTCTGTCGCTCTTACAGGATATGTAAAACCAGAGCCTGTGGAAGCAGACCTTACAGCAATTAATGCAACAACAATGGCACAGCCAAACGCTTACATAGAAATAAAGGGTGATGCTTGGAGTGATTCTATTGTTGGAAAATATTTCTTCAACAAATCTGGCGATGATTATGTAGCTGTTATTCCATTTGCAATTGCGGATGATGCAACAAACAGCTGGGAAAAGGATCATTTGCAGGCATGGGGAAAAATTGGCGTAGGTGACAATGACCTTGTTGCCGCAGCGGATAAGCAGTTCAACTATGTTAAAGGAGCTTTGAATTTCGATGGTACAAATAACATAGACATTGAATCTATCGTTGCCGGAAAAAGAGGCGTTATTACAGTAACAGCAACAGCAGATGGCTGTACTTTGAAAGCTGCTGTGTATTAATAAAAGACTTCTAAATTTATTATAAAGAAAGGGTTGTTTCTGAACAGATGAATTGCTGATGCAATTTTACAGAAGCAGCCCTTTTTATTGATTTTCTAAAAAAAATCATTTAGTGAGTGCTGTTTTTTAGGAGATTTATAAGTTTTGAAAAATAAAAACTTCAATATAGGAGTAAAAGAATGAAAAGATTGAAATTGTTCGCTACCCTTGCTCTGTTTGTTTGTGGACTTAGCTTTATGGCTTGTAGTAATGGTTCCTCTGACAGCAATGAGCCTGATTTTGTTTTGCCTATGGCTCCAGAAACAATAGAAGAAGGATACATTAGAATAAATTACAAAGGTTCTGGTGATTGGAATCTTTGGGCATGGAAAGATTTTGATGAGTCAGAAGTGACTAAATGTTCAGCATGGCCTAAAGGTATTAAAGTTATGTATCAAAATGGTGATTTTATTTGCTGGGATTTAAAATTAGCAGAAAATCCTTCTGTTTTAGGTCTTATAGTTGTTAATGACGGTGGTACAAAAGGCTCTGGAGATAGCGATATCTTTTTTTATTTTCCTCAACGCTATAAAGAAATTTTCCTTACTGATGATGGAACTATATATATAGATTCAACATTGAAAACAAAACCAGTTGGTTTAGTATCCGCAACATTAACTAGCGAAACAGAAATTTCATTAAATATTGCAGGTGTTTCGGTTTCAAAAGACACTGTAAAATTAGTAGATAAAAATGGAAGTGATATTTCTATTTCAACTTATACCGAGCAAAAACTAACTCTTTCTAATAGTGTAAAAGAAAACTATGCTTCAATTCAGCCATTAACTTTATCAATAAAAATTGATGAATCTGCAACAGATTCTGTTCAAGTTGGATTAAAAGCCGAACTGACAGAAAATTGGTATGGAAAATCTGCTCTCGAAAATATAAAAGACATGGGATTGACATTAAATGGTTCAACAGCTTCTTTTAAAATGTGGGCACCTCTTGCAACAAAAGTTTCTCTTGTTCTATTTGAGAATGCAGAAGCTGTAGATTCTGGAACTATACTTGAAAATAATATAAAAGCAATGACTTCTTCTGGAGTTGGATTTTGGACAATAGATGACATTGATGTTTCAAACGCCAAATATTATAAGTATAGAATAGAATCCGGCGCAGAAAGTCATGATGTAGCAGACATTTGGGCTAAAGTTGGCAGTATTGACTCAAAAGCTAGTCAGATTATAGATATTGATGATAATGAATGTGTTCCAACTGACTGGGAATCAGAGTATGTTAATCCATGGGCTGCAAGTAGCGAATCCAAATCTTATTCAGAATCCATTATTTATGAAATGCATATCCGAGACTGGAGCAAAGCTATAGGTATGGATGGAAAATTTGTCAATCTTGCAGAAAGCGAGACTTTCATAAATCATCTTAAAGATATTGGAATTACACATATTCAAATTTTACCAAGTTTTGATTATGCAGAAACAAATGACAATGAAAACTATAACTGGGGATACAATCCATATAATTATAATGTTCCAGAAGGACGTTATGTAAAAGATATGAAAGACGGTTCTGATGCTGTAAAACAGTTCAGACAATTTATAAAAGCTGTTCATGATGCAGGAATTGCTGTAAATATGGATGTAGTTTACAACCATACAAATGGAACAAAAACAGGTTCTCTCTATGATATGACAGTTCCTGAATACTTTTATAGAATGACAACTGATGGAGCCTATTCAAATGGTTCTGGTTGCGGAAATGAAGTGGCAACAAATCATGTTGTGGTAAAACAATTTGTTATTGACTCGCTTATCCATTGGATGAAAGATTACCATATAAACGGATTCAGATTTGATCTTATGGGACTGCATGAAACTTCAACAATGAAAGCTATCTACAAAGCTTTAGCTGAAATTGATCCGAATGTCATGGTTTATGGCGAACCATGGACAGGAGGAACTTCAGCTGTTGTTTCTGGAGTAACAAAAGCCACAATTGATTCTTGTACTGATGGAACTACAGTAAATGGAGTTGCATGTTTCAACGATGATTTTAGAAACGCAATAAAAGGCGCTGAATTTGGAGGATTCAAAAAAGGTCATGTTCAAGGTGAATTTGCAGATGATTCAATCAAGGTTGGACTCTTAGGTTCATTAAGAACTTCTACATCGGGAACAAAAAAAGGATTTACAAATGTTCTTGGACGTTCATTAAATTATGTAGAATGTCATGACAATTATACACTATTTGATAAACTTGCAATATCTTATTTAAATCAGGATTCTTTTGCTGGAGATTTATTTGCTTCCATAGGAACAAAAGGCTTGGAAGAAGTAAAAGCTCAAGACAAACTTTCTGCCGCGTATGTTTTACTTGCGCAAGGAACACCATTCATTAATGGCGGCCAGGAATTCTTAAGAACAAAAAAAGGCGATGAAAACAGCTATGCCTCAGATGATAAAATTAATGGAATCGACCTAACATTTAAACAAACCTATTCCGATGTCTACAACACTTACAAAGGTTTGATTGCACTAAGAAAAGATAATCCAGACGCGTTTGGAGCAAACAAAAATGCATCTGCTGAAACCGTTTCTTCCGGTGTAACAAAATACATAACCGGAGATTTCTGTGTTTACTTCAACGCAACAGATTCAGCCGTTAGCGTTGCTGCTTCTGGATATTCAAAATCTGTTGATGTAAGTTCTGGAACACCAACAGAAGCCGAAGTTGTCACATCAGTTCCGGCAAAATCATTCGTGATTCTTAAAAAATAATATTCCTGTGGGGCGGAGCACCGCCCCTCGCTGCAACCGGAGCGCGGCATTCCACGCCGCGCCCCCTTTTCCGCTACCCCACCCAACGGGGACACCCCGTAACGCCCCGCCTTCCCAAATGCAGGCACATCAATATTCTGCCATCAAGCTCTTTTATAAAAATCTGTAAAATTTTTTGTGATTCATTTCATTTTCTGTAATCTTTTTGCGTTAACTAGTTATATGGAAAAATTAGAAAATGAAATCTACCGAATCAAGCCGGTCGAGGAACTGAGATTCACCGACGACTTCATGTTCTGCCACGTGATGCAGAACCCCGATTTGTGCAAGGGCGTAATCGAGCGCTTACTTGGAATCAAGGTTGAGCGGATTGAATATCCCGAGCTTCAGAAGGAAATCCGCCCGTACTACAGCGCGCACGGTGTCCGCATGGATGTCTACGTAAAAGATTCCGACAGAATCTTTGATATTGAGATGCAGACAAGCGTCCCCGATGACCTGCCGCACCGCATGCGCTACTACCAGAGCATGATAGACATCGACACCCTTATAAAAGGCTGCGAGTATGAAACTCTCAAGGAAAGCTACGTTATTTTCCTCTGCACAAAAGACCCGTTCGGTCTTGGACTTCCGGTCTATTCATTCAGCACAGTCTGCAAGGAAAAGAAAGATTTTATGCTGGATGACGGAATCAACAAGCTGTTCTTCAACGCGAGCGCATTTGCCTCTGAGAAAAACCTTGAAATAAAGGGCTTCTTGGGTTATCTTTGTAGCGGAAAGCCTTCCGACACTTTCACAGAGGACATCGAGCAGCGCGTCGAGAGGCTAAAAATCAACGAGATTTTCAGGAGCGACTATATGATGGATGCACTGCCACTTCACGACGCAAGAAAAGCCGGTCTAAAGGAAGGAATTGTCCTTGGTGAAAAACGTGGGATTTTAGCAGGCGAACGGAATGCGAAAATTGACACCGCAAGAAAAATGCTTGAAAACAAAATCTCATTGGATTTGGTTGCAGAATGCACTGGACTTTCTGTTGAAGAGGTTAAAAAATTGTAATATATACTATTATAAATTGACTGCCACAATGGGTTGAATCATGATGTGGCAGTCTGTTTTTTAGAGAAATTTCATTTTTAAATTTTCATATTGCCAAGTTTTATTCACATCTTTTTCAATCTTTTTTAAGGTAGGTTCAATTTTTTTTATAAGACTTCTTATGTTTTTCAAAATTTCATTTGTAGTATGATTTTTTAAATTTACATTTTTATAAGTAAACCATAGATATGTGCCACGGGAAGCTATTAGATAAGTAGATTTTGAAAGGAATTTATCTATCTTCTTATTCTTCTTTTTCAATAGGTTGAAAAACTTTTCATTCTCATTCTTAGTTGAAAATTCTATATGAAATTGAATTTCATTGTTTATATATTCATAATGGATATAATCTCCAAAATATTTTCCAGCTTGAATATATATCCATTGCGAATTACTATCAGCAATAACT
>CAVIQW010000013.1:13260-25867 GCA_963644915.1 Paratractidigestivibacter sp. | reverse complement strand
ATTCATATTAGTTCTTAAAAAAAACTTTGCTAAACATAACAAAACAATTGTCAAACCTATAGAACCTATTATAGATAGAATTATACAATTCAATTTCATAAAACCAAAAATCTTTGAGCATAATAAGTATCCCCAGCAAATAGTCACGCAAAGCGCTAAGAACAGAACTATTTTTGAGGTTGAAAAACTTGCTCCGGAAAAAGGATTAAAAACACTGTTGTTGCAATTCTTGTGCGCAAAAACAGAATAAACCTTATCTTCATCGCTTAATTTTTCCTCGTATTTATGAATCAATGAAATCCAATTTGTTTCCCAATAAAAATATCCTTTTGCAGAAAGGAAAAAACAGAAGGATGAAATATATCCACATATTAATATAATCAAAACTGGAATATTATTTTTTGATGAATCTATATTATACAAGCCAACAAATAGCGCACCTATAATGACTGTAAAAAAAGTCATCCAAATAGAAAAATTCTGATAATGAAAATTCCTTGCATTTACAAGTCTATCAAAAGTTTTATTTTCTTCCATAAACAAAGCTCCATTTTTAAATTAAAAAAGACCACAGTAACCCGAAGACTACTGTGGTTCAAAAAATATTCTAATTAAATCAAAAGACTAATAATTAGAAACTCCAACGGATACCCATGCGAACAGAAGCTGCTCCATAGTAGTAGTTTACAGCATCGCATTTACATGTATCACCATCACCAGCGTATACATAGTGATCACCAGCACCGTAATCAGAAAGGTTCAAGTTATCCTGACCGTCTCCAAATTCGTTGTAAGGATCCATATCATATACGAACTGTGCGTATACAACAGGTTTCTTTGCAGCTTTAAGTTTCTTTGAAACACCTACACCAAATCCGAACGGATGATTAAGGTCTGCATTGTCAAATTCTGGAGTAAGACTACGAATACCAATGAATGCATCTACACGGGTGTCACCCTTGAAATTTAAACTTCCAATCAATGTGTTGAACATCATATAATCGTTTGAATTGTTCAAACCGTAGTAAAGATCAAATCCTGTAATAGTATCGCCCAAGTCACCCATAGAGAATTTTACTCCAAGGTTGTTCATAAGAGCTTTAGAGTCATAACCAGCAAACTTGTCTTCATCTTCTGAAACAAACTCCTGGTTAGAAACCAAAGAGATTGAAGATGTTTTTCCAATGATGTCGCTCATATCAAAATCAACTTTTTCTGAAATTGCAAAACGTTTACCGTCTTCGCTTTCAAAAGCATTTCTGTTGCGATTACAAAACCAGCTAGAATTCATGTCCGCCAAAGCATCATGATAAAGTTTCCAGTCATCTGTAGAAAGAACTGTTTCAAAATATGGTGCAACATTTATAGAGAGAGCATCTGTTGGTTTTATTGTTGCATCAAGGCTTACACGCTGTGTATTGATTTTTCCAAGCTGATCTGTCTGTGTAGATTTTCCACCTGTCTTATGATGGTCTGTTACGAACAAAAGGTTCTGTTCTGCACCACGGTAACGGTAGTCAGCAGTGATGTTAATAAGGTCAGAATCATAAGAAGCTTTTACTTCTCCGGCTGTGTGCTTGATAAAATCAAAGTCACCTTTGTCAGCAAATGCTATTGCAGATGAAGCATAACCTCTCATGTTTGCCCAAGAAGTCGCTTCTGTTCCTTTCCAATATCCTTGACCATCATCAGAACCGCGTTCTTTTACAGCGTCATCATAGTTATCATACAAAGTAAATGCCATTTGTGCTGCTAAGCTAAAGTTATCGCCAAACTTGTTCTTTGCTCCAAAAATAATATCCTGCTCAAATGGCTTATAGAAAAGTCCATCTCCAAGATAGTAACCGTTGTACTGAACTTCTGCTACAAATTTTTCATAAGAAACATTTGCGAATGTCCACAAACCGTATTTGCTTCCGTGCCTGTCTGCTGATTTATTAGGTGCAAAAGTAAAGTTTATAGTTGCATCACCAATGTGCGTGAGTTTTTCACCAAGACTAAATGCATTGAATCCACCGATATGGTCGTAACCAGCATCCCAGCCACCGTCAACTGTTGTCCACAAGATTGTTTTGTTTGTATCTGGTTTTGCATAGTTAAAACCTGTTACAAAGTTGATGTAAGGAGTGTTCCATCCGAATTTAAGATGTCCAAGGAATGGATTTGAACCAGGACCGGCACTTCCGTTTTCATTTTTAGTAGCAAAACCAAAGTAAGCAGGAAGACTTGTTATAATTCCGTTAAAAGCATCTTTTATGCCGTCATCGAAATCAAGTCCGTTATGAGAAAGGTTGTTTTGTTTGTATAGGAAATGGTTCTTTTTTTTGCCTTCTCCTCCAATTCCACCTCCCATACCTCCATTCCACCATTCCTTCGAATTATTTGGATTTTCTGTGTTGTTAGCCCAAGCAGGGTAAGAGGAAGGAGCGATTGCGGCTCTATTTGCAATGGCCCAGCCATCCCAACGTGTTCCTTCAAGTTCATTTTCTGCAAGAGCAAGTTCAATATAGAAAGGTGCGTTTGGCAATAAATTTCCACCAAATTTATTGTAAGATTTTGCAGCCAATGTCATATTGTCAAAATATGCATCGTCACCTTTTCCTGTGGCAAACTGTCCCTGTGTACCAAGCATTGTCCATGTTGAATAAACGATTTTTGCTTTAGAAGCATCACCGTTATCATCTCCACCTGCAAGATCAGCAAGCTCTGCTCTGGAATTTTTTCCGCCAAAACCATCATCAACAAAAAGTGGTGCACGAAGATCTGTAGTCCAATTTCCATCGCTGATGAATTTGTATACAACAGCCTCGGTACTAGCAGGTAAATTTACTGAAACAGAAAATCCTTTGTCTCCTTTTGTCATAGGAAGAGCACCACCCTGCCAATTTGTAAAATCACCGGCAAGGAGAACTTCTGTAGCACGTGGATTTCCATAGAAGAAAGAAACTTCATAAGAACCATCCGAATTTTTCTTAGCTGTAACTTCGGCAAAAAGACCCGCCATAGCTACTGCAAGAACCGAGATGAAAGCGAATAATTTTTTCATCTTATCCTCCAATATTGTATTGAACGTAAGCATGCGAAAAACAGCCTTTTGATTGACAGAATCGCCCTTATAGGATGTAGATTCAACTTTGCCGGTATTTTTTTGATTTTTGGCTTAGTTTTGTACCACACCGTTATTTCTGCAACTTGCAGACAGACATTCCATCATCAATCTATTTTTCCATTCTTTACTCAATCAATTTTATCTCACCTTTTCCATATGTCAATAGAAAAAATAAAAAAGTAACCTTTTTTTTCCGTATTTTGTTATGCCCCCCCTACCCCATCATCACCGCACAAAAAAAATAGGGTAGGGAAGCGGGAAAATAGATAGACGGACAAGATTTTCTGAAATTTTCTTTCTAAAATAGATACAGTGATTTAAGTATCGTTCCCATGCTATGACACTGCGATGTTTACGCAGCAAAATCGGCCAGGAATCTGTTGGAAACTTTCAATAGATTATCGGGTCAAGCCCAACAATGACAGCGAATTATAAAACACGAAATTAACGGTATTTATATTTCTTGCTTGATTTTTAAAACTTCATCAACAGAAAGTTGCTCGACCGCGGCAATTTGTTCAATTGTAAGCAGATTCATTTTCAGAAGATTTTTTGTGGCCTCAAATTTCGCATTCCGTTCGCCTGCTAAAATTCCTCGTTTTTCACCTCTTGCTTCACCAAGGGCAATTCCATCCTTTAAACCGGCTTTTCTTGCGTCGTGAAGTGGCAGTGCATCCATCATATAGTCGCTCCTGAAAATCTCGTTGATTTTTAGCCTCTCGACGCGCTGCTCGATGTCCTCTGTGAAAGTGTCGGAAGGCTTTCCGCTACAAAGATAACCCAAGAAGTCCTTTATTTCAAGGTTTTTCTCTGCTGCGAATGCGCTTGCGTTGAAGAACAGCTTGTTGATTCCGTCATTTAGGGCAAAATCCGTTTTCTCCTTGCAGACTGTGCTGAATGAATAGACCGGAAGTCCCAGCCCGAACGGGTCTTTTGTGCACAGGAATATAACGTAGCTTTCCTTGAGGGTTTCATACTCGCTGCCTTTCATAAGCGTGTCGATGTCTATCATGCTCTGGTAGTAGCGCATTCGTCGTGGTAAATCTTCTGGGACGCTTGTCTGCATTTCAATATCGAAAATGCGTTCGCTATCCTTGACGTAAACATCCATGCGGACGCCGTGTGCGCTGTAGTACGGGCGGATTTCTTTTTGTAACTCCGGATATTCAATCCGCTCGACCTTGATACCAAGAAGGCGCTCAATCACGCCCTTGCACAAATCAGGGTTCTGCATCACGCGGCAGAACATGAAGTCGTCGGTGAATCTCAGTTCCTCGACCGGCTTGATTCGGTAGATTTCATTTTCAATATTTTTCATATATCTAGTTAACGCAAAAATATTTCAAAAACAGAAATAAACCACAAAAAATTTTAAAAGTTTTTGTAAAAAACTTGGTAGCAGGCTGAAAGAACTGGTTGGCATAGAAATTGCAATTTCTTTTTTTTATTTTTACCCGATTTCATATTTTTGCTGTATAATTTTTGCAAGAGGATTTAATGGACGACAACAAAATCGTGGGATTTGTCTTGCAAAAAAAGGCGATTCTTTTTACAAGCGTTTTTACTCTTGTTTGTGCAGGTATTTTAGTTTCATTCTTTTTATACATCAGTTTCACAAATAAAATAACACATCATTTTTCTCAGGATGTTATAATCGCAAGAGAAGGTTCTTCACCTGCCCTAAAACCTGGCAAAAAGAGCGAATGTCTTTTTGAAATGCAGATTCCTCTTAGGAGCGATGGCGTTCTAAATTCTTGGGAGCTGGAAAACAACCGTCACGGTGCGCAATACGATATTTTTGTGAGAAACAAGACTTTTTGCAAAATCAAAGACTGGACTCTAAAACTAACAGTTCCAGAGGATACAAAAATAGACAGCAGTTGGAACGGATTTTACACGAAAGAAAACAACATTATCACTGTCGTAGGTTCAGCCGACTCAAAAAATGAAGAAATTCTTCCATCGACGTCTTGCAAATTAGGATTTGTGCTGTACACACAGGATTTCTTAACGGAAACACAAATTTCAATGACGGCAAAACTGCAAAACTCACCTTTTAACTATAAATTTTTTACAATTCTTGTAGCAGTCACAATAATTGGCATTTTTCTTACAATTTTGATGATTATTAACTATTTTGTAACAAAACGTCAGCAAATTCTCGCTGAAAAACAGATTTTAGAACTTTTAAACCTTTGTGCAAGTTTTATAGATACCCGCGACGCATACACAAAAAGACATTCAATAAACGTCGCAACTTATTCAAAAATGCTGGCAGAAGAACTTGGATACAACAAAGAATTCCAGAAAAATATTTACAACTGCGGAATTCTACACGACATAGGAAAAGTTCTTATCCCAAGGACAATTTTGTGCAAACCAGAAAAACTTTCTGACGAAGAATGGACAGAAATGAAAAAGCACACAACTTATGGCGCAGATATCCTTAAAGACTTTTACGGAATCAAAAATGTTCATTCTGTTGTTTTGTACCACCACGAACGCTACGATGGAAAAGGCTATATGAAAGGTCTAAAAGACAAAGAAATTCCGCTTGAAGCAAGAATCGTTTGCGTCGCAGACTCTTTTGACGCAATGGCAACCGACCGTGCTTACCGTCCACATCTTCCAAAAGAAATTATAATCAGGGAACTGGAAAAAGGAAAAGGAACGCAATTTGACCCAGAAATAGCACAAGCAATGGTAAATTTAATAAAAAAAGGAAAAATTTCAATCTGACAAATGAAAAATACAAGAATAGAAACCGCCCGCCTGATTATCCGCAATTACGAAGAAAAAGATTTGAATGACCTTTACGAATATCTTTCTGATGAAGAAACCGTGCGTTTTGAACCATACACGGTGTTCAGCCTTGAAGAAACAAAGAAAAACCTTGAATGGCGAATTTCTTCCGACGAAATTTTTGCAATTGAGTTAAAAACCACTGGCAAAATGATAGGAAATATTTTTCTTGGAAAACGCGAATGTGAAACCTTGGAACTTGGCTATGTTCTGAACAAAAAATTTCAGAAAAACGGATACGCTTTTGAAGCCTGCAGCACGATGTGCAAAAACGCATTTTTAAACGGCACTCATAGAATAGAGGCAAACTGCGATCCTTTGAACACCGACTCCTGGAAACTTTTAGAACGGCTTGGATTTGCCCGCGAAGGGCATCTGCACAAAGATATTTATTTCCGCAAAGACAAAAACGGAAACCCAATCTGGAAGGACACATATATCTATTCAAAACTAAATGAGAAACTATAAAAAAAACATATTTTTCACTTGAAAAACACATAAAATTCACATATATTCAATTGTACAACACTAATTTTATCATCAAAATTATGGAGGAAATTATGGCAAACTTAACAATTACACTCGACGATCAGGACAAAAAAGCAATCTCGTCATTCTGCGAGCAAGTAGGAATGACTATTTCTGGACTTTACAACGTATTCACAAAACAAGTTCTCCGCGAAGGACGCATACCATTCGAAATCGCTGTTGACCGTCCGAACCGCAAAACAATCAAAGCAATGAAAGAAGGCGACAGAATTGCAAACGACCCAAATGTGAAGGGATATTCATTTAATGAATTTGTTGAGGAGATGAAAAAATGGTAGAGCCTAAATATCAAATCAAGTGGACTTCGCAATATAAGAAAGACATTAAACTTGCGAAAAAGCGCCATTACAAAATTGAAGAATTACAAAAAGTTGTTTTCTCTCTCGCAAACGGACTCCCCCTCGACGAAAAATACCATGACCACGAACTTGAAGGAAACTGGAAAAATCACCGTGAATGCCACATAAAACCAGACTGGCTACTGATTTATCAGATAAAAGATGATGTTCTAATTCTTGAACTTTTACGCACGGGAACTCATGCGGATTTGTTCAAAAAATAACTTTTATTCTTCCTTATAATCCAATACTTTATAGCCAGCATCTTCAACTGTCTTTTTTATCAATTCAGCAGAATCTTTTTCCTTGTACAAAACTTCTGCTGAACTCTTTTTAAAATTCACTTTTGCCCACATTCCTACACCGTTCAATTTGTTCTGAATTCTTTTTGCGCAATTAATGCACTTCATTCCTTCTATTATAATAGTACATTTATAGGGATAATTTTTTTTATTTTTATCCGCTGGTTTCACAGGAATTTCTGCATCTCCGCCACCACAGCAACTTTCACCACGAATATTTTTTATCAGCGTTCTTACACCACCAAGAGAAACAAGCACTAAAACTGCAACAATAACAACATTGACAATCATTTTCGTTCCTCGCAGTGCAACTTACACATTCCGCTCTGAAAAGACTTGCAAGAATAACAACCAGCCGGAATTCCGTTTTTCCGTTCCCTTCTTTTCTTTTTAAGAATTGAAAGAACAACAAAACCAGCCCAAAAAACAACAACAGCAATCACGATAATATTTGCAATCATATAAATTCTCCTGAATCCAATGTTGTTTTAAACAAAGGGCACAGTACATCTGCACCATGCCCTCCAATATCAATTGTCAATATTCAATATGACAAGTCTTTTTATGCATTCACTGATTTTTTAGAATCCATTTCTGCATAAGGATTTTTTCTGAACAATCCGAATAAAATTCCTGCAAGGAAGATGAAAGCGAAAATCAATCCTACAACTGAATATCCGTTTCCGAAAGACTGTCCAGAGAACAAAGAACCCAACTGGTATACAATCATCGTGATAATATACGCAAATGCATTCTGGAATATGATTGCAAACCAGAACCATTTTCTGTTATGAAGTTCATTTGCCATTGTAGAAATAGCAGCAAGACAAGGTGAGTTCAAAAGATTGAAAATCAAGAAACAGAAAGCAACAAGACCTGTTGGGAACCATTTAGCAATTGCATTAAGCGCATTTTTTGCGTTTCCTTCAGCCTCTTCCTCTTCAGCAGAAGTTTCTTCGCCTTCGGCAACAACAGCACTTTCTTCAACTGCTTCACCGTCATCTTCATCAAGACCTAAATCCGCAACGCTTCCAGCACCAGCAAGGGCTTCTGTATCTTCATCGCTTGCACCAGCCAAAACACCCATTGTGGAAACAATTCCTTCTTTTGCAGAGAAACCAGAAATTACAGATGCAGCACACTGCCAGCCACCGTCTTCTCCACCGAATCCAAGAGGAATAAAGATGTAACGGATTGCACCGCCTACTTTAGCCATAATTGAATCATTTGAATCTTCAACAAGACCGAAAGTCGCTTTTTCTTCAACTGGTGCGGCAATCTCTTCAGTTGTTTCAACGGTTTCTTCCACTGCTGTTTCTTCTGCAACTTCGTCTGCTTCTTTTACAGACCAACCGTAACTAGAAAGAAACCACATTACAAGACACGCAAGGAACAAGATTGTTCCGGCTTTTTTAATAAATGACCACAAGCGTTCCCAAGTATGCAAAAGAACTGTTTTAAGCTGCGGAATATGATACTGTGGAAGTTCCATAATAAAAGGAGCCGCAGGACCGTGGAAATATTTTGTTTTCTTAAGGATTACTGCGGCAACCAGAACACTTGCGATTCCAATTGCATACATAGAAGAAGCAACCCATGAACCGCTTCCGCCAAGTCGCTGTGCAAGAATTCCGGCCATCATTGCGATTACAGGAAGTTTTGCACCACAAGGAATCCATGTTGTTGTCATAATTGTCATACGGCGGTCGTTTTCGTTTTCAATTGTTCGGCTTGCCATGATTCCAGGAATTCCACATCCAGAACTTATTAAAAGCGGAATAAACGATTTTCCAGAAAGACCGAATTTTCTGAACACACGATCCATAACGAATGCGATACGAACCATATATCCAACATCTTCAAGAATAGAAAGAAGAACGAACAAAACTGCCATCTGAGGAACAAATCCCAATACAGCGCCAAGTCCGCCCAAAATACCGTTTACAATACAATCAGTAAGAATTGGATTTGCACCAGCATTTTCAAGCAAAGTCTGAGTTCCGCCTTGAATCCATTCACCGAACAAAACATCGTTTGCCCAGTCTGTTCCCATTGTTCCAACTGTAGAAACTGCAACCCAGTAAACAAACCACATTACAGCAAGGAAAATTGGGATACCCAAAATACGGTTTGTAACAACCCGGTCAATCTTGTCAGAAGTTGTCATTGTCTTTCCAGACTTTACAAGAACTCCGTCAAGAATTGATGTGATGTAATTGTATCTTTCATTTGTTATGATTGATTCAATATCATCGCTGTGAGATTTTTCAAGCGATTTTGAAGCCTCTTCTGCCTTGGCTTTTGCCGCAGCATCCAAGTTCAATTTTTCAAGAATAACACTGTCGCGTTCAAGAACTTTAATTGCTGTCCAACGGCGAACCGAGTCTTCCACAGAAGAAGGAAGAATTGACTCAACCTCGCTGATTGCCTTTTCAACATCAGAAGCAAAACAAACAGCAGGAACTTTTGTATTTTCCTTTGCAGCCAGAGCCGCAGCGTCCGCAACTTCCTTTACGCCTTTTCCGTGAAGAGCGACAGTTTCAACAACTTTACAGCCAAGTTTTTCTGAAAGTTTCTTAGTATCAATTTTATCACCCGATTTTTTAAGCGCATCAACCATATTCAATGCGACTACAACCGGCTTGCCAAGTTCAAGAATCTGAGTTGTAAGATACAAGTTTCGTTCAATATTTGTAGCATCGACAATATCAATTACCGCAGAAGGTTCATTTGATGCAAGATAATCACGAGAAACAACTTCTTCGTTCGTGTACGGTGAAAGTGAATAAATTCCAGGAAGGTCAGTAACAACTAAATCTTTGTTTCCCTTTACTTTTCCCTCTTTTTTTTCAACTGTTACTCCAGGCCAGTTTCCTACATACTGAACTGTACCTGTAAGCGAGTTGAACATTGTTGTTTTTCCGCAGTTTGGATTTCCTGCCAGAGCAATTTTTGTACTCATTTCAATATTCCTCTTTTTTGATTACTCAACTTCAATGTTTTCTGCATCAGCTTTGCGTACAGAAAGTTCATATCCGCGGATTGTAACTTCCACAGGATCTCCAAGAGGCGCAACTTTTCTTACAAAAACCTTGCAACCTTTTGTAAAGCCCATGTCCATAAGACGTCTTTTTAGTGCACCCTCACCGTTCAGTTTTGTAACTGTTACAGTGGAGTTCACACTTGCATCTTTTAATGTGCCCATAATTATTTATCTCCTAGATTATTAATTAAACCCTACGCAACTTGAATTTTCGATGCCATGCTTTTATCAATGGCTATACGAGATTCTTTTACTTTGACAATTAAACCAGTCGAGATTTTTTGAATTACAACAATCTTTGAACCTTCAGAAAACCCCATATCAGACAAGTGCTGCCTAGAAGCCTGAGTTCCACTTATAGAAGTGATAGAAAGTTCATCTCCAATCGAAGCAAATAACAATGGCATTTCGGTCGTTCTCCTACACCTAATGATAATTTGGCATTGAAAATAACTTTAAAAGTTAACTATTGCTAACTATAATATTTTTTTCACTTGTATATGTCAATATATTTTTTAAATTGAAATAGAAAATTATGGGCAGATTTTTTATGAGAATTTTTGCGAAAATATTGATTTTTTCTTCTGGATTTTCAGATTGAAATATCTAGAGACTTGTGGCTTGATTTACCGCTGAAACCTATACCCCGCGCCCCAGACGGTTTCGATTTTGTTTGTGGAGGCGGAAAGTTTTTCGCGCAGGCGGTTGATGTGTACTGCAACAGTCGCGATGTCGCCGCTGGATTCGTCGCTCCAAAGCCGCTCGTAAAGCTCTTCCTTGCTAAAAACGCGGTCGGGATTCTGCATAAAAAGCAGGAGCATATCGAATTCTTTTTTTGCGAGAATAATTTCCTTTTCAGAGACAAAGGCGCGCCTAGATTTTTGAACGAGCTTTAAATTTCCAAAAACGATTTCCAGAGATTCTGATTCAGCGGTTCGGTCATTTCCGTGCGAAGTTCCGTTTGCAATCCTTTCGTAGGCGGCAATGTGGGAGCACACTCTTGCCACAAGTTCGCCGGGCGAAAACGGCTTTACAACGTAATCGTCCGCGCCAAGTCCCAGTCCGCGGATTTTGTCGATGTCGTCCTTTCGGGCAGTAACCATGATGATTGGAATGTCGAGCTTTTCACGGAGCGTGCGGCACAGCGAAAAGCCGTCGATTTCGGGAAGCATCACGTCCAAAATTATCAGGCTGAAAGAATCGTTCAGTGCAAGCTCAAGACCGGCTTTTCCGTCGGAAGCGATTTCCACCGCAAAACCCTGAATCAAAAGATAGTCGCGCTCAATTTCGGCAATCGCCTCGTCGTCTTCAACAATCAGGATTTTTTTCATATTCACCTCAAAAAGTTTTCGCTCTGTGCCATTGTGGTCATTTCGACAGGCTCAATGACCGCAAATCTTTTTCCATGCCCACATTTTTATGCCAGCGGCAAGCGCATTGTGATTTTCAGTCCGTGCAGCTCTTCTTTTTCCGTTGCGTTTTCTGCAAAAATTGTACCGCCAAAATGCTGGCAGACTTTTGCAGTGATTGCAAGCCCCAAACCGCTTCCCTTTTTTCGAGGGCTTCTCGCAGAATCTGTCCGGTAAAAAACGTCGAAAAGTTTTTCAAGCGCGCCGTCTGGAACTCCAGGGCCGTTGTCCAAAACTGAAATTTCAGCAAATCCATCGCGGCTCGAACAGGAGATTTTCACAACGCATTTTTCCTTTCCGCAATATTTCAGGCTGTTTTCAACGATGTTCGCCAAAGCGTTTCTAAACTGAATCTTGTCAAAAACGATTTCCGCATTTTCGATTTTTGTTTCGCTTCCGTTTTCGTAATCAGTTTCGTCATCAGAAAAATCAGTTTTAATGGAAAGTTTTTCGCCGTAATCGTCCAAAAACGACTGCGCAATCTTCTTGATTTCCACCGCCACATTCAGTTTTTCCGCGCTAAACGGATATTCGTCCAAGTCGAGCTTTGAAAACATAAAAAGCCGCTCGGTCATCGTGATAATCTCGTTTGTCTTTAAAAGAATCGTCGCCATGTATTTTTCGCGTTTTTCGTCCGTGTCCGCAACGCCGTCACGCAAGCCTTCGACATACGCCTTAATCGAAGTGAGCGGAGTGCGCAAATCGTGCGAGATTCCGGCAATCAGCTCGCGCCTGTTTTTCTCGTCCTTTTTCTGCACCTCAGAAAGTTCGACAAGCCGAGTTGCCATCGAGTTGAACGCGCTACAAATCGGAAGAAATTCATCGTCGGCAGAATAATTTATTCTATACGAAAGATTTCCGTCGCTTATATTTTTTACGCCGTTCTCAAGAATTTCCAAAGGCGACTGAACTTTTTTTACGATAAATCGCGTAAGAAAACTATTCGTAACAAAAACCGCCGCAAAAACAAGAAGAACAATTCCAGTCAAAAGAACTTTGAAAACCGCCTCGTTGCCCTTGTTCTCGTGCCAGTCAAAAGTTCCAAAAATTAGAAG
>CAVIQW010000013.1:0-13250 GCA_963644915.1 Paratractidigestivibacter sp. | reverse complement strand
AATTAGAAGAGAATAATTTTCACCGTGAACACAAAGCGGCTTTTTGACAAAAGAAATTCCGTTTATGTTTAAGAAAAAAGATTCGCTTCCAGTTTTTGAATTTGAATCAGAAGAAACCTCGAGAAATTCCGAAAACGAATTTTCAATTTGACGGAATTCTTCAGTTTCGTTTCCGACAGAAAACAAAATCCCACCGTCCGCACGGTTCACCTTGACAAAAATCCCGTGGCTTTCCGCAAAATCAGAAAGAGAGACAAACGCCTTGTCCTGCGAGTTTCCGCTTTCAAGGTACGACTCAACCTGCTCCGAAATCATCTTGTAAACAAGCGGCAGCCGCCTGTCTTCAAGCGACTCGTCCATATACTGAACGTAAACCACGTGCCAGAACGCGAACGCCGCCCCGAGCACAATCAAAGCCGCAACCGCCGCTGGAACAAGAATCATCACGATATTCGAAATAAAAAGCCTGCGTTTTATGGTCATGGGTGAAGTATAGCAGAATTTTTTATAAAATGCGGAATTTTTCCGTTTGACAAGAAAAAAAGTTTTCTGCACAGGGAATAATTCTTTTGAAAAGCAAAAATATGCTAGAAACAAAAAAAAACTTTTTTCTAAATTAACGCTTCAATATCATTCAAAAGACGAACCAAACTATGCCCCATCGCCTTTGCAAGGTTTACAGGAACTGCATTTCCAATCTGCTTGTACTGGCTTGAAAGGCTTTCTGCGAAATCCCAACTGTCGGGAAATGTTTGTATTCTTGCGTATTCACGGACTGTAAGCGGCCGGGTTTCTGTCGGATGGCAGAGTTCCGTCTGTTTCTGTGCGGGAGCGCAGGTCAAGGTCAAAGAAGGCTCGTCAAGGGAAAGACGGCGTGCCATTCCTGTTTTTCCGGCGGTATATGAATTAGCGGCATATAATTAAGAATTTACAGCGTTTTCATATTCTTCATCAAATAGTTTAGGAAACAAAGTTGGCTGAAAATCATTTCTTTTGTTTTGCAGTAATTTGTATTCCTCTCCAAAAACTCCAGTATTCACAACTTGTTGAGCAAGTTTTTGGATAACAATAACCGATACGCTGTTCCCTAAAAGTTTCATCCAGCGAGGGCGGCTTTCAGGAAGCTGAAAATCATCTGGAAAACCTTGAATTCTGCACGTTTCTACCTTTGTGATTTTTCTAAAATTATGAGGAAAATAAACTTCCTCTAAAAACTTTTTTTTAAATTCCTGTATTGAACTCGCCTGAATTTGAACTGTAGAAACAAAATCGTTTGTGTCGCTTGCGACTAAGGTAGGGTATATCTTTGATGACGGAAGAAAAATCCTGTTGACACCATCAAGTCCTGTGCTGATTTTTGAATTCTTAAATTCGTAGCGTGTTTCCTTGCATTGCAAGATATGTTTTTCTTCAAGTTTTTTCAAATGTTCTTTTATATTTATTTTTCGTTTTTTTATTTCTCTTTGATTTTTGATTTTATCAATGCTTAAAATATTATTGTCTGAAAATGAAAGCAGTAATTTTTCATCATCAGATTCTATTTTTTCAAAGGTTGAAATTTCGTAAAGATAGTTAATTTTTTTGAAAATTCCGAGATGGACAAGTTCGTCAAGTTCTTTCTGGGAAATAGAATTGTCCAGTTCCTGAAAATGTTTTAATGAGAGCGGATTTCCGTCTAAAGGACCATAGTATGGCTTACGCCGGTTGCAAAGAAGAAGATTGCATATCATTTTCTGACGTTCTGTTGTAGGTTTTATATCCCAAGAATGAATGGTTGTTTCTCCGCCGCGCAAATCATTGAAAAGAAAATAATCATTAAAGCCTTGCTCGTTACACGAAAGACTTTGCTGATTTTTTAAAATAACGTTACTTTCAGTGATTTCAGTTTGGCTAAATTCTATGTCGTTTAGAATATTTGCTAAGCAAGTTTTCTCAATGCATAACTCAGGAAGTGAAAATCTGTGAAAATATATTTCTTCTCTAAAACCGATTATATAAATTCTAACTCTTGATTGAGGAACTCCGTAATCGCTTGCATTAAGGATATACTTCTTTGCGTAATATCCAGCTTCTTTTATTCTGTTCATAATGTAATCAAGTGCATTTTTATTCCGTGGGTCGGAGAGACCTTTTACATTTTCAAAAATAAAAGCTTTTGGACGTGATTTATTCAGGAGATAAAGAGCATCGTTCCAAAGTTGTCCTCTGTCGTCATCAAAGCCAAGATTTTTGCCTGCAATAGACCAGCTTTGACATGGCACACCTGCCGTCATAAAATCATGCTTAGGAAGTTCTTTTAATTTTGTTATATCGCCGAAGTTGTTTTTTTCTGATTCGTTAAAATTTTTGCAGTATGTTTTGATTGCATCAGGAGCAATTTCACTGAATCCAAGGCATTTTCCTCCGATATTCTGCAATGCAATTCGAAATCCGCCGATTCCTGCAAATAAATCTACAAATGTGAATTTTGGTGTTTTGGATTTATTTTCTGTCATCGTAAAATTCCTTTTTCAAAATCTTTTGGCGGCTCAATTCCTAAAAAATCACGAAAAATCTTTTCTTTATAAAAAATTCCCAGTTTGTTGAGTTCTTCTATAAAAGTCTTATATGTTCCATCTCCGCCAATTAAATTCCAAAGTTCTTCTCCGATTAAAACACAAGAGTCATGTTTCATATCAAACCATCTAGCCGGGAATGACCATATATAGTTTTCTCTTTTTCCATAGGGGTTATAAGGCAATGCATAATATACGAAATCTACAGGATGATTTTGCATGGCAAGCAGTTTTAACATTTTTTCTTTGCTTACCTTTGTTTGGTCGCTGTTTGGCAGAGGACCTTTCAATTCAAATGAATAATTCTTGTTTGTTCTTTTGCTTTTTATCAGAATGTCACAGGTTACGGAGACAGGTATAGGATTTCCACCGCCAGCTTTTATATAGGAAAGTTCTTCTTCCCAGTTTGGTTTCTTTTTTTCTTTGCCGTTTACCTTGTGTTCGAGCTGATTTAGCACTTCTTGAATTCTTCTAAGGCTTTCTTCTCCAATAACGCCCTCAACCGCAACTCCTTGTTCACAGTGTCCATGATAAGCAGTTCCTACTGCGACTGCTAGTTTTTCCCAAGCATTTCCAAATGGAGTAACAAAGCGGCGTTCAAAATGAGAACCCTTAAAAATTTCGTCTGGAACTAAAGCAGCATACAGAGGTTTGCTTGCATGATGTTTTTCTGGAATAAAAGGGTCTGTAACAAGAACTTTTTCCATAACTTTATCCATCAGTTCTGTTATAACTTCATTTATAGATTGAATTACAGTTTTGTTCATTTGCTTTCTCCTTCTGATATGACTTTATCAATTGAGTTGAAAATAAAATCCCAAGAATATTCTATGCAACTGTCTTGCATTTGTTTTGTAGGGAGAAATTTTATACATTTTTCCAATTCATTATCCGTTGGAAGCCGATTCATCTTTTCAAGAAATGCATCGATAAAATCTTGTTTTGTCCATTGAATTTGACATATAACATCGTTCATTTTATAAAAGCTCCAGTTTTGTAACGTCAAATCCGTCGTCTGTGCCGTTTGCAGGAACTTCCCAGCCGTTGCCTGCCAGCTTGAACATATTCTGATGAAAATATCCGATGTGATTTGAATTTGTCTTGTCTATCTGCCGGATACATTCAGCCTCTACAGTTTCCTGAATCGTCTGATTGTAAACCTTGGAGTCAAAGGTGAGCTTTATCGGGTCAATAAGATTCTTGTTGAACGATGAAAGATTTATTTCGTATCGGTATTTCTGGACTGTTTCCTTTACATGATTAAAAATTTGCTCATCTGTGATAAATCCAAGACTGTAATTTGACATAGCGTTTTTCCTATGAAACTCGTTTTTTCAAAAATTACTATACACAATTTTTGGCAAAACTTCCATAGTTTTTTGCGTTAGGGATTGCAGGGGCGGCGAAGCCGTTCCGAAGCGTAGCGTAGGAATGGAGCGACAGTGCAACCCCGCAAAGCCCGACCCTCAGAGCTGATTGAGCCTGCCGAAATCGGCTCTGGGGGAACGCCCGAATAAAAACCTCACTTTGCTGAATTTTCTTCCACATTCAGTTTTGCAAGATACATCACGACAATCACGGTAACGCCGACGGCAAACGCGACCAAATTAAACGTGTCAAGCGAAAGCGGCGGCTGAGGTTCAGACAAAGTTGCAGGCCCCTTGTAAATCGCGTAAAGAGAGCCGGTCATAAGCCCAAGCACAAGATAGATAATCGGGGCGCGGTGCTTTTCAAGAAGATTTTTTAAAAGGCGCGCAGTTCCAGCAAGTCCGACAAGAACGCCAAGACCGAAAAATGCGACCGCAGGCAAGAACGCAAAATGAAAGTGAATCAGCTCCTTGACAGCGTTTATCACCGGCAGATAAAGCCCCATAATCAGAAGAAGCGTAGAACCGGAAATTCCCGGAAGAATCATCGCGCTGATTGCGATAAATCCGGCGGCAAAAAGAATCAGCCAAGTCGCGATGCTAGGCTCTGCAAGGTCAAGCGACGAGAAAGCTGCAACCGAATTAAAGCGAGAGGCAAACACAACGAGCAAAAGCCCCGGAACAAAAAACGGTGCGGCACGGAACTTTTTCACGCAAGAAAGCTCTTCCGCCACCACAACAGGAATTGCCGCAACCGTAAATCCCAAAAACAGCGATGACATCACGTAAATATTTTCGCTGAACATTTTTGAAATCAAAACCGCGCAAACTCCGAATCCAATCGCCCAGCCAGAACCGAGCCGCAGAAGATACAAAAGCGCAGGCAGTTTTTCCTTTTTTCCGCCGAACACAAGAGAATCAATCGCACCGACAAAACGCTCGTAAAAGCCCATCAAAAAAGCGACCGTTCCTCCCGAAACTCCAGGCACGCTGTCAGCACACGCCATGCAAAGCCCGTGGAATCCGTCTTTCAAAAAGTTCAAAATCCGCATATTTTTCTTATTCATTTCCATCTCCTAAACTGGTAAATTTTCGGGGCAGACGAAATCAAAACCGTCAACAAGCCGCCCTTTTTGCCAAAGCATACAGAAGAAACTTAAAACAGACGTAAACAAAACTTAAATTTTTTATAAACTTATGCAAAAAAATATGGGCGTGTCCGTCGCTTCGCTCCGGACGGGCATTTCCTTTATTTCAATAAACTACAGAAAGATGGTTTCGTTAAACAATTGTATTTGCCATAACATTTTCTGTAAATTGTAATTTCACTGACAACACATTTGACAATTGCCAAAAATATTATATGCTTATAGTCGAGGACGCACGTCCTCATATTTTATTTTTTGGGGGATTTTATGCCCGACGGGTCGATACCCTTACTTGTTTCAATTTTTGTTTTGATTGCCTTTTCCGCTTTTTTTTCTGCGACGGAAACAGCTTACACTAGCACAAGCAGAATCCGGCTAAAATCACTTGCATCCGCCGGCAACAAACGGGCTGCAAAGGTTCTTTTCCTCTGCGAAAATTCCTACGACAAGCTTTTAAGTACAATCCTGATTGGAAACAATATTGTAAACCTTTCAGCATCAACAATAAGTGCTCTTCTTTTTGCAAAAATTCTTTACGGAAGCCACCTAAATTCCTCTGTCATTTCAACCGCAGTAATTACGGTTATCGTCTTGATTTTTGGTGAAATTACTCCAAAATACATAGGCAAATTCTGTGCGGAAAAATTTGCGATGGCTGTGTACCCGTTTATTTCTATATTGATTTTTATTTTTTATCCGCTGAATATTATTTTTTCCGCATGGAAAAAACTGATTGTGAAAATTTTTCACTTCAATGTGGAAGACGTGATTACTGAAGAAGAAATTATCACTATGGTTGAAGAAGCCGAAGAAGACGGTACGATAAAAAAAGAGGAAACGAATCTTATCCGGTCAGTAATCGAATTCGATGACCTTGACGCAAAGGATATTCTTGTGCCACGAGTGAATATCTGTGCAGTTGAGGAGCACAGTTCTTTGGAAGAAATCTGTCAGAAATTTGAAGAAAGTGGATTTTCAAGGCTTCCAGTTTATAGCGGCGACATAGACACAATCACTGGAATAATTCACGAGAAGGATTTTTTTAGGATGCTCCAGACAAATGTAAAATCTGGAACAAAAACAGAAAAACCAGCGAAAAACGAAACTAAAAATACTGCAAGTATTTTAAAATCTATTATGCAAAAACCGTTTTTTGCTGTTGAAACCACAAAGATTTCTCTTCTCTTAAGAAAAATGCAAAAAGAACGAACTCATATGGCCGTTGTGATTGATGAATACGGTGGAACTTCGGGACTTGTTACAATGGAAGATATTCTGGAAGAACTTGTGGGCGAAATCTACGATGAACACGACAACGAAAACAATTCCGAGTGCATAACGCCGTGCGGAGAAAATTCTTTTATCGTAAGTGGAGAAACTCCAGTTAGCAAAATGATGAAATTCTTTGACCTTGACGAAGACGAATCAACCGACTCAAACACTGCAAGTGGCTGGATGACCGAAAAACTTGGAGACTTTCCCGAAGAAGGAAAAAAACTGAACTATCAGGGCAAAATTGAAATAGAAGTCCTAAAAACAGACAAAAACACAATCCGCAACATGAAAGTTGTAAAATTGTAAAATTTTTTCTCTTGACAACTACCCCCTTTCCATTCATACTGAAAAAAGCAAAGGGGGAGTAGTTACTTCCTTAAGAATCAACAGCCGGCTCTTTGAGTCTGGTTCTTAGGCTTCGGTGCAGTCCGAAGAAACAAGACCTTTTGCCTGATTATCCTGTCAATTTTTATTGATCTCAGGGTGACCAGGCGAGAGGTCTTTTTTTTATGATTGCAGATTTTCCGTATGGAGGTTTTAAAATGGAACAGATTTTGAATTATTTTACAAGTGGAATTAGTTCAATGACATGGCAGAATTTCGCAATGATTGCGGTGGGTGCGCTTCTGATTTTTCTTGCGGTGTACAAAAAGTACGAGCCTATGCTGCTTTTGCCGATTGGTTTTGGTGCAATTCTGGTAAATCTTCCGCTGGCAGTTGTGCTTGGAACAGCGGAACATCCGGGCGCTTTGCAGATTCTTTTTGACTGCGGAATTATGACAGAACTTTTTCCGTTGCTGATTTTTATTGGCGTTGGTGCAATGATTGATTTCCGTCCTCTTCTTGAGCGTCCTTGGCTTTTGATTTTTGGACTTGTGGCACATTCTGGAATTTTTATTGCGGCGGCAATTGCTTACTATGGATTCGGGTTCAGCATAAACGAAGCCCTGAGTATTGGCGTTATCGGAGCGGCAGATGGGCCTACCGCTATTGTTGTTGCAAGCCGGTTTGCAAAAAATCTTATTGGTCAGATTACGGTTGTAGCCTACTCTTATATGAGCCTTGTTCCGATTATTATGCCACCAGTAATCAAACTTCTAACAACAAAAAAAGAAAGAACAATAAGAATCCAAGCAAAAGACAAGAAAATTCCTCAGTGGGTAATGGTTGTTTTTCCAATTGCTGTAACTATTATAGTTACAATCCTGATTCCAGATGCCGCCGCTTTAATTGGCTTTTTGATGTTCGGAAATTTAATCCGCGAGTGTGGAGTTCTTGAAAAACTTTCTTTGGCGGCACAAAATGAACTTTCTAACATAGTGACTTTGCTTTTGGGAATTAGCGTCGGTGCAAGCATGACAGCACAGAACTTTTTGACACCACAGACGCTCATCATTATGCTTTTAGGCTTGATTGCTTTTGTTGGCGACACAGCCTGCGGAATCATTTTTGCAAAATTCTTGAACCTGTTCCGTAAAAAAGGCAACAAACTGAACCCAATGATTGGCGCATGCGGAATTTCTGCATTCCCAATGGCAAGCCGTGTAGTCCAAAAACTTGCCCTAGAAGAAGATGACCAGAATTTTATTCTTATGCATGCAGTAAGTGCAAATGTTTCTGGACAGATTGGCTCACTAGTCATCGGGGGAATTATTCTGGGCGTTTTGGGCGGAATGTAAAAGCACAAGAAGTTTTAGAAAAAAGATAAAAAAGCAAGCGGAATAAGCGGATTTTTAACAGTTGATTAACAGTTGATAAAAACTCCTTTTTCAGGCTATATATAATGATGGTTGAAAGTTTTGAACATTCGATTTCAAGAATACGCATAAAAACTGAGGACAGCAAAAATGACTGAATGGGAACGTCTGCAAAATGGCTTGATATACAACGATTTTGATGCGGATTTATTTGAACGAAGAGTGATGGCAAAAAAATTGTTCAAGGCATACAACAAGACCGACGATGACGAAACTAAACGTCGGAGTCAAATTCTGCGGCAACTTTTTAAGAAAGTCGGAAAAAACGTATGGATTGAACCAGATTTTAAATGCGAATTCGGAAAAAATATCTGCATTGAGGACGATGTTTATATCAATTTTGGCTGCGTAATTCTTGATTGTGCTGAAGTTACGATTGGCTCGCACTCATTGCTAGGACCAAATATCGGGCTTTACGCCGCAAACCATTCCATAGACGCAACGGAAAGAATTAACGGTGGATGCCGCGGAAAACCAATTCATATTGAAAAAAACGTATGGCTCGGTGGGGACGTAAAAGTCCTGCCGGGCGTTACCATCGGTGAAAACTCAATCATCGGAACTGGAAGCATTGTCACAAAAAACATTCCGTCGAACGTTATAGCAGCAGGAAATCCATGCAAAGTTATCCGGGCTATTACAGAACAGGACAAAACTGACTATGGTCTGAATCACCCCTTCCAAAAAAAATCCTGACTGCCAACAACCATAAGTTTTGACTGCCAGGATTCATTTTTTTAGTATTTTTTTATTCTGTCAGGTAAGAGTTCATTACGCCCTTGCCTTTTACGTTTACTTCTCTTGGACCTGCAAAAACAAAACTGTCTTTTGCAATGTTATAAACGTGTTCTGTTACACAGATTTTTCCTGGTTCACCGTTCGACTCCATTCTTGACGCAACGTTTACTGTGTCGCCCCAGATGTCAAAAATAAACTTTGATTTTCCAATTACACCAGCCACAATTTTGCCAGAATGGATTCCGATTCTCATATTCACTTTGACTTTTGAGTTTAAGTTAAAGTCTCGCAAATCAGAAAGCATTCCCTGTGCAAACTTAACCATTCTTAATGTAGATTCAGAGTTTGCATTTTCTTCAAGACCAGTTGCCGCCATGTAAGCATCTCCCATTGTCTTGATTTTTTCGATTCCTTCGCGTTTTGCCCTCTCATCAAAGCGAGTTACAATCTGGTTTAAGAACGCTACAACTTCGAACGCTTCCAATGAATCCGACATTCTTGTAAATCCCTGAATATCTGCAAAAAGAACTGTCGCATTGTTACAATTATGAGCGATTGTCTTGTCTTGATTGTCTGCTTTTTCCTCAAGTTCATCCGCAATATCTTTTGGCAAAATGTTCAAAAGAAGGTTTTCTGCCTTTTCTTTTTCTGCCTTAAGTTCACGTGTTCTGTCGTCAACAGCCTTTTCAAGTTTTATCTGATAGCGCTTCATTTCCATAATTTTGTGACGAATTGTAAAGAACACAACACCTATCACAACAATTGCAAGCCCAATCCAGAACCAAATAACTTCCCAAAAATATGGTTTTTTTGCAAGCATAAATGTTTTAGCAGCTGCACTTTCCACACCATCTGCATTACAAGCAATTACAGAAAATTCATATTTTCCAGGACGCAAGTTTGTATAAGAAACACTGCGCTGCGTAGTCCAGGCTGAATAGTCCTTTTCAAACCCTGAAAGTTTTGTCTTGAATGTCATCTGCTTTGAAGAAATAAAACTCAACCCTGTAAACTTTATGTTGATTCTGTTCGTACCAGGCTTCAACTCAAGTTTTTCTCCGTGCCAGTCAAAAGTTTCGTTGTCAATTGTAATACGTTCAATATTTACAAGAGGAGCAGTCTTATTTGCCGTAACGTTAAGCGGGTCATAAACAGAAAAACCGTCTATCAAGGTGAACCAGATTCTGCCGAAAGAATCGCGCATAGATTTTGAAGTTGAAGTAACGCCACCAGAAATAAGCCCATCCGAACGTCCGTAGAATTTTGACTCAACGCAAGTTTCCTTGCCTTCAGCAACCGCATCAAAGTCTTTCATATTTGAACTGAAAACACCACGGTTACTTGTCATCCATACAGTTCCTGTATAATCTGGAACCATCTGGAAAATTCCGTCCGCACCAAGCCCCAACGTACTGTTGTAATTTACAAATTTTACACCATCGCCCAACTTCATTCTGGAAATTCCAGTTCCAGTTGTAATCCAATAGTCACCTTTTGAAGTTTCCATAATCTTAAAGACAATATTTCCGATAAGTCCGTCCGCAGTTGAATATTGAGAGGCAATTTCCCCATTCTTTACAGAAAAGATTCCGCCACCATCTGTTCCACACCAGACTTCACCGTTCATATCTTCGTAAATACACATAATGAACTCGTTTGCAAGTCCATCGGATTTCTTAAAATTACGGATTTTTCCATCTTTTTTGCTAACAATTGAAAGTCCAGATGTTGTTCCAATATAAAGATCACCATTTCGTGCCTTGATTGCAACTCGAGCCTTGTGTCCAGCAAGTCCATCGCTTTGAGAAAGCGAATAAATCTTTCCTTCTGGAGTCATTATCACTTCTGTAGGTTTTTCATAAACAGAAACAAGAACCGTTCCGTCATAAGCTACGGTAACATCGCGAATACGCATATTGCCACAAGTCTTTGTAAGTTCGTTTTCCACGAACGATTTATTTTTAAGGCAGTAAAGGCCGTTGTCACCAGCAAGCCATACAAGTCCGCGTGTTGAATCTTCAGAAATCGCATTGATTGTAGTTTTCATTGCCGTAGTGCGGAATTTTGCCGGAGTAAGTTTTTCGATTCCGCCACGGTCAGTCGCAAACCAGATATTTCCTTCCCTGTCCTGAAGAATCTTTACAACATTGTCATTGCAAAGTCCTGTGGAAGAATCCATATAAGACCAAGCCCCATTGTGCAGAACGCTAATACCCGAGTCACGTGCAATCCACATATATCCATTTTTGTCCTGAAAAATACAGTGAACTGTAGAACCAGGCTGTTCTCCGTGACCTACGTTGTAAACAGTTTCTTCTTCGCCAGAAAGTTTTACCGCATAATAAGGCTCAACTCCAAGCCAAAAATCTGTAGCACTGTCCTGAGTAATGCAGGTTATTATAGGATCTTTAAACCTTTTTAACCCTTTAAACTTTTCCACAACATTGTCAGCATAGATATAAACACCGTTTTGTGCCTGAGACAAAATCCATACACGACCGCCAGTATCGCAGTAAATATTTGTAACAAAAAGATTTTCTACACCAAATTTTTCAAGTTCCGAAAACTTTCTTACATTGCCGTTTTTATCAACAATGGCAACACCAGAAGTTGTTCCAATCCAAATATTTTCTTCTTTGTCTTCGCATATAGAACGAATTGAATTATTCGGCAATCCATTTGCTGTTGTATATTCCTCAATTCCACCTAAAGAAATAATCTTTCTTACACCTTCGTCGTTTGTACCAATCCAAAGGTTGCCTTTTGAATCTTCAAAAACAGTTCGGGCCGCAACAAAGGAATAATCTTTTTCTGTCCGCCGGTTAAAAGTGTCAAACTGAACACCATCAAAACGAACAAGCCCATCATAAGTTCCAAGATAAACATAACCTGTTGAAGACTGAATCATATCAGTAACAGTATTTCCTGGAAGTCCGTCCGCAGCAGTCCAAACATCCGGCACAAACTCAGTCAAAAAAGAATCCTGAACTTCAACTTTTTCAGATTCTTGCGAATAAATAAAAAACGATGAACAAAGCATCGCCAAAATAAGAGCAAATAACTTTCTCATACCAATAATTATCTATCAATACAGACTTTTTAACAATAAATTTCTTTATTATAAGGTGTTCAAAATTATAAAGTACTCAAATTTTCTTTTAAATTTATGGGCGTTTCCCATGCTTTGGTTTCGATAAACTCAACCGCCGCATGGGTCGGGCTTTTCATGGCTACGGCTTTCGCCTACGAACTGCTGCCGCAGTTTGCCTACAGCACCATTACAATCCCTAACGTGCGTTCGCTTCATCTGCAAAAATTAATATAAATTTGCAGAATTTCTTTCCCAAAAAATGCCATCTTTATATCCCTGAATCGACTTGTTGTTTTCCGCAAGTGCAAGACGTTTTTCTGCCCAAAGACAATATTCCTCGTTCTGTTCGATACCACAAAAACGCCTACCAAGTTTTTTTGCCACAACACTTGCTGTTCCACTCCCCAAAAATGGATCAAAAACAATGTCGCCAGGCCTGGAACTTGCCAAAATCAGTTTTGCATAAAGTTTTTCTGGTTTTTGCGTAGGATGGTCAGTATTCTCTGGCATTGACCAGAACGGAACTGTAATATCATCCCAAAAATTAGAAGGATACGTTATCCTAAAATTTCCGTCCTTCTCCTCATTCCAGTCCTTTGGTTTTCCGTCAACTTTGTACGGTGCAATAACTTTACGCTTAATTTTTACGGCTTCAACATCAAAATAATAGTCATTTGCATTTTTCACAGCGAACCAGATGTCTTCCATTCCGTTTTTCCAGTTTGATTTTGCGCCCCGACCTTTTTCTCGCTGCCAAGTAATCCGATTCAAAATATTAAGTTCCTTTTCAATCACACGTTGAAGCGAAGAAGTGCATTTCCAGTCGCCACACATATAAAGAGAACCGTTGCCTTTCAATTTTTTGCAAACTTTCGGAAACCAACTCAGCAGATACTCATCGTAGTTTTCCTGCGAACGCAATGCAAATTTCATTCCGTTAAAATTCTTAGAAAGATTGTACGGCGGATCAATGATTATCAAATCCGCAAAACCGTCTGGCACAAACTCAAGCATTTTAAGAATATCGCCGTTTAAAGTGCGGTTCACAATATCAGTTTTATCAGAAATGTTATTTTCCGTAAGCAGGCGTTTTTTTAATTCCTCAATTTCCTGCACTTCAAGCGTCAATGTCCTGTTTTTTAACGCACGCTTCTTTTCTGCCATTTTATCACCTGTTATTTAAATTTTAATACTTTCTTCTATTATATTGTTTTATTGTAAAAAATTTTACTCAAGAAATAAAGACAGTTGTAATTTTTCCTTTGAGCCACTTGCAAAAGTCTTTAGCATAATGGCTTTTTAAAAGTTTTCCAATTTGA
>CAVIQW010000012.1:20485-47205 GCA_963644915.1 Paratractidigestivibacter sp. | reverse complement strand
TCAAATTGGAAAACTTTTAAAAAGCCATTATGCTAAAGACTTTTGCAAGTGGCTCCATTGTATATAAAACCGGCAACAAGTATGGAAACTCTTACGCCAAAAATCAGTGATGTGCCAGAAATGAGTGTTTCATTTAGTCCATCTGAATTGGCAGTTTCTTCAGTAAAAGGAGTTGTTGTTGGACTTGATGTTACAAAATCAACAGAACCTGAAATTCTTTCTCTTCTTGATATGAAAACAAAGAAATCAGGTGTGAATTTGTCTGTTGGCGGAACTGTAAAAATTTCTGGAAAAAAACTGAAAGTCGCTGGTGGTTCAAATTTACAGGTTGGTGTGTTCTTTGTTCCATGCAGCGAAGATGGTTCGTATAAGAATGATTTGGCGGAATGGATTTGTATTTCTATAGAGGAGCTATCCATGGGGAATACGTCTGGAAGCATTATCTTCAATATACCAGAAAGTGTTGCTGCTGGGAATTATTGGCTTGCGGTCCGTACAGCTTACGGCTCAAGTGGTCGCACAAATAAAACCGTTCGCGAAGGATTTTTTAGCGAGATTGTAACAGTTTCTTAAAAGAATATCGCTCTGGAAAATTCAGGAGTATATCCTTTTGTTTCAGGGCGATTTTTTATCTTTCCACCGCAAAAAACGTGTTCTCGTACAGCGACATCTTTGGCATTGCTGTTTTACTGCAAAATCTTCCAGCTGCCGTTTTTGTCCGCGCCGATTCTCTGAATGATTTTTTCCTCTTGAAGTTTTTTCATGTTCCGGTTCACGGTTTCGCGTGCGATGTTCAGTTTTGATGCGATTTCATTTTGCGTTATGCAAGAATTTTCTTTTATCATGTTTATGATTTTTTTCTGTGTTTGTGTGAGTTTTACTGTGATGTTTTGTGTGACATTCTTATCATTTACAGTGACATTTTTATTGTTTGCAGTGACATTTCGTGTGATATTTTTGTCATTTACAGTAGCTTTTTTAGTGTTTCGAGTGACAGTTTCATCTTTTTCAGTGATATTTTTGTCGTTATCTGTGACATTTTGAGTGATGTTTTTATTATTTGCTGTGACTTTTCCGTAGTTTACAGAAACATTTTTTTCTTTGATTTTCAGGAAATCTTTTGCCCTGATGTGGAGAAATCTGTTTTTCAGTTCGTTGTGTTCTTTCAGTAAAAGATTTCGGAAGAATTTTTCAAGAAATTCCGGATTTTCATGGATTCCTTTTTTTAGATTGTTGTAGTTTGCGCGGACAAGGGCGTTCCGGAAATACCAGGAATTTTCCGCAAAAAGTTCGTTGTCCGCATCGAATCCGAGCGAGCGAAGATATTTTATCGTGAAAACTGCGGTTGTTCTTGTGTTGCCTTCTCCAAAGGCGTGAATCTGCCAAAGCCGCGAGACAAAAAAAGTTATGTGCTTTACAATTTCTTCCAGCGTGAGATTTTTATAGCTGAAATGTCTTTCCTGTTCAAAATCGTAGTCAAGCGCGGCTTTCAGTTCAAAAGCGGCTCCGTACATGACTGAATCGCCGTCCAAAACCCATTCTTTTTTTGAAATGTCATAGTTCCGGATTTTTCCCGCAAACTTGAAGATTCCGTCAAAAAGTCTGCCGTGAAGTGCAATCAAGTATGACGGAGAAAAATTGAACGATTTTTCGCTTAAAATCTGTGCGATTCTTGATGAAACTTTGTCGGCTTCTTCTGTCCGCTCGTCGTCATCGCTTGAATGGTCAACTTTTGACTCATAATAGCTGTCGATTATTGAAGTCGCCTCTGCAACAGAAATTTCGCCGTCGATATTCCGTTTCGCAGTCTCAAAAAGATATTTTGACGGCGTAAGCCCATCCACCTGCTGCAGCCCGATTGCCGTTGCCCAGGCATAAGTTTTTTCCTTTTTTGCAGGCTCTGAGTTGCGGATATATTCTTCAAAATCAAGCTCATAAGGCGATTTTTTTTTCGGCATAATCGGAAAGTCCTATTTTAGTTTACGGATTAGCAATGCTAATTATATTACACACCCCTTTATCTTTCCACCACAAAAAACGTGTTCGCATGCAGCGGCATTTTTGGCATTGCGGTGTTCCAGAGTTTTTTGAATTCTTTTGTCGTAATTCTTCTATTATAATGCGGTTCGTTGCAGTTTGAAAGTTCGGCGAGCGATTCGGCTATAAAGATATTCTGCTCGTCGTAGCCGACAACCGGAACGTAATGAAGCCAGTTTTTGCCCGAGCGGATTTTTATCATCACGATTACCGGATTTCCGCCTGCGAGCGCATTTTTGAGCGCGTTCAGGTTTCCGCGGCAGTATTTTACTTTGAATCCGTTTGCGGAAAGAAAGTTGAAGATTCCTTTCGGGTAAATGTAGCCGTCTTTCATTTTATTCGGCATTTTTTCGTAGACAGAATTTCCGTCCGCCAGAATGTTCCAGTGCCTCATTACGAATGCGGAAGAAAATCCTGAGCATTTGAATCCGTTCTGAAAGTCAATTCGATTTTCCTTTGTGATAAGAAATTTTTTTGTCTTTGCTTTTGGGCTGAAACAAAAATCAAGCCGTCCTATCAGCACAACGTCAATAATCGTTGTGGTCAAAAAGTATGAGAATAGTGAAATTGCCGTGATAAAAAGAATCAGTTTCAAAAAGAGCATTTTGTTTTAGACTTTACTGCCGATAGTGTGTTCCGCATTGGACGATGTATATTTTGTCGTCTTCAACTTTGTAGACAAGTCGATTTGCTAAATCTATTCGCCTGCTCCAGTAGCCTGAAAGTTCATGCTTGAGTGGTTCTGGCTGCCCCTTGCCTTTATCAAATCCATTTCGCTCAATGTCTTTTAACAATTCGTGCGTACCTTTTATCAAGGATTTCTGGTGTTTGTCGAAAAAATTGCAGTAATCAATCCAAGCCTGATCTGACCAAATTTTTATCATTGTGGAATTTCCTTCAGGGTATGAATTTGGCCGTTTCCGTTTTCAATCTGGTTTATGCTTTTCCGCAGGAATTTCATGTTTTCTTCGGAATAAATGTACGGATCGTCCGTTGCTTTCATTGCAAATGGCAGTCCGTTTTCGCGGATTGTTGCCTTTACGAACGCATTGATTGCCGCTGAAATGTTGATTCCCATTGAAGTGCAGATTGTTTCAAAAAGATTTTTGTCAGTATTATCTATTTTTGCTGAAATCGTAGTCATAAGTAATACCTCTTAGTAAAAGATACTACACGGATTGACGATTGTCAATTTGTTTTCTCTTACTTCCCCAGTTTCCTCGCAATTCGCAAGGCCGCTTCGATGTGCATTATCCAGTGGCGTGAAAATGGCATTTGAACAAGTCCGCGAAAATCTTTATCGCACCAGTAGTCAATCAGCCAGATGGCGTTTTCGTCCGTGCTGACAACGTTCAGGGATTCTAGTTTTTTTCTGTTTTCGGGTAAAACTTTTTTCTTTAGGTCGGAGTAGGAAAGGGCGGAAAGAATTTTTTCTGTTTGGATTTTGACTTCGTGGATGTAGTTTTGGAGTTCGGAAAGGTTCAGTTGGAATGAAAAATCGGCAATCTGCTGTTTTACAAGTTCGTTTCCGGTTGTGATAATCGGGCTTTTTGTGCGTTCCTTGTAGTTTGAGCGGAAGAAAACTTGTTCACTGTCTGTAATCAGTGTGTTCGCCACAATGTCTTCAATTCTGAAGATGTGCCAAAGCGAATATGCGACTGTCTTTGAATGGTAGCCTTCTGCATTTAAAAAAGGGATGGCACAGAAATCTTCGAGGCTCAAATCGTGGAAAAATCCGTCCGCAACTTGCATTAGTTCTTTGCGCAGTTCAAAAAGCGTTTCAATTCCGTCGGCAAAAGTCGCTTCTTTTTTCAATTGAATCTGCATTTTCTTGTTAAGTTCTGACCACGATTTATTCATTTTAAAATTCCTTGAAAACCTCCGCGGTAGCGGCGAGCCACGGATGGCGAGAAACTCAGTTTGAGAAAGCAACGCTTGAGCAAACTGTAATGAAAAAAATTGCACGGATGTAATTTTTTTCATGTTCCTTAAAAACCTCCGCGATTCATTCTAGATAATTTTTGGCAATTGTCAAAGGTGTGAATGTTTTTCGTTGTTTTGCGAGTCGGGGCGTTGCGGGGTGTCCCCGCTGGGTGGGGTAGCGGACAAGGCGGGACGCGTAGCGGCTTGGCTTGGGAGCGAGGGGCGGTGCTCCGCCCCACATAAAACTGGAAAAAGTGGCTATTTACATACTGTTGTTTTTTATGTTAAAGTTATCTACTTAATTTTTAAGGATATAAGGAGCTTTTAGAAAATGACTAAGCAGACTTTGAATGCAAAAGTTCGTTCTACAACTGGAAAAACAGCTGCCAAAAATCTTCGAAAAGTAGGTAGTATCCCTGCTGTTGTTTATAACCACAAGGGTGAAGCCACATCTATCGAAGTAAATGCTGTTGAATTTAACAAAATTTGGCGTACAATTACTGCTTCTACACCACTTGAACTGGTTGTTGATGGTAAAAAAGAAAATGTTCTTATCAAGGATGTTGAATATAATATCCGCAATGATTCTGTTCTTCACGTTGACTTTTTTGCGCCAGATCCAGATGAAAAGATTCTTTTTAAATACAAGATTCAGTATTCTGGAAACCCTGTCGGCGTTTTGAAGGGTGGTTTTATGGTAAAGCGTGTTCCAGAAATCAAAGTTTTGGCTACACTTGCAAATCTTCCTGAAAGAGTTGTTATTGATGTTTCTGGTTTGAACATTGGTGACGTTTACAAGGTAAAAGATTTGAATCTTGGAAAAGATGTTACAGTGCTTACAGACGGTGAACTTTCACTTGTAAGTATTGCTCCAGCTCGCGGCTAAGTCGTGTTGCTTTACAAAGGGCTGTCAGTTTTGGCAGCTCTTTTTGTTTAACTTTTATGAATAAAGACAAAATCATTAGTTTTGAAAATCATATTGAACACAATCTAAAAAAAATCGGTTTTGATTTGTCTTGCGTTGAAAAAAAATCCTTGTGCATTGGCGTTGCTGTTTCTGGCGGTGCGGATTCCGTTTCTCTTTTTGTGGCACTTTCTCACATTTCAAAAAAATATAAAATTCCTGTTCGCGCTGTAACGGTAAATCATAACATCAGATGCGAGGCGGAAAGCGGCGGCGATGCGGAATTTGTTGTGGCTCTTGGAAAAAGACTTTTTGAGCAGGGGTTTGACGTTAGGGTTGTTGAAAAGGTTCTTGAACGCGGCAAAGTTTTTTCCGTTGCGGAAACGCGTGGTAACGGTGTTGAAGAGGCGGCTCGATTTTTAAGATACGAGGCTTTTTCTGAATTTGCAGATGATGAAAAACCTGCTTTTATTGCCCTTGCACACAACAAGAATGACCAGATTGAAACTTTGCTTATGCGTTTTTTGCAGGGGAGCGGAAATTCTGGGCTTTGCGGAATTTGCGTGCGGCGTGGAATTTTTGTGCGCCCGCTTTTGGATCTTTCCCGCTTGCAGATTGAAGAATATCTTTTGGCGCAAAATATTTCTTGGCGGACTGATTCTACAAATTTTGACACGAATTATATGCGTAACAGAATCCGCCAGAAACTTATTCCGTTTTTGAATGAAAATTTTTTTGGGTTTGAAAAAGCGCTTTTGAACGGTTCGCAGAAGGCTTTTGATGATGAAGCCGCACTTTGCTCTTTTGTTAGAAAGGATTTTTGGTCTTTTAAAGACAATGCAGTTGAATGTAGTGGCGCTGAATTTTTGGCCCTTCCAGAAGCCTTAAAAAGGCGGCAGATTTTTGCCGGAATTGATTTGTTGAGTGGCGGTTTTGGGAATTATACTGGTGCGGCGGAAAAAAATGACCGTGAAAAAAAGTCAGGGCGTTGTGCTGAACCTGAAAAAATGTCTGGATGCGGTTGTGATTCTGAAAAAAACAGAGTTTTGGAAAAATCTTGTGGCGGAAGAATTCCTTTTTTGTTTGTTAAGGAATTTTTGGAAGCGGTGAAAAATGCTGGAAGTTCGGATAGGTGCAAAAATTGCGTGAAAAAATCAGCTGGAAAACTTTTGTTCTTGTTTGACGGTGAAAAAATTGAAATTAAAAAAAATGAATTGCTAGCGACTGAATCGTCTTTTTTTGTTATAATTGACAAAGATATTCAGTTTTCGGTTGAGTCCTGCGATGTCTTTGTAAAACTTTCTGAAAACAAGAAATCTGCGAAAATAAGTTTTTCTTCGGAAAAAGACAATGTTTCGCTTGAAAATGTGCCTGTTCCTTTTTGTGTCCGCAGCCGACAGCAGGATGATTTTGTTCGTACTGCGGATGGCGGAAGAAAATCGCTTTCAGATGTGCTTTCTGACTGGCATGTTTCTGTTGATTTTAAAAATTCTGTTCCTGTTGTTCAGGAACTTTTTACTAAAAACCAGGAGATTGTTGCTGTCTTTGGGTCGTTGCTTGGTTTTAAAAACTGGATTGTAAAATCAGAATTTAACGGTTCGGATTTTTAGGTCTGGAATAAGAGGAATTATCTGATGAAAAAAAAGTTGTTTTTTTCAGTCTTTTTTTTATTTTTTGTTCACCTCGTTTTGATGGCGGCAAGTTCGTCTTTGGCTGCGGCAAACAGGCGGACTGCGGTTCGCTGCTTAAAGCTTTCAGAGTCCTTTCTTTCTTCGGATGACTACACAAACGCTTTGGCTCAGGCTGAACTGGGGCTTGCTTATGATGAAGGCGTTTCTGATTTGTGGTACATCAAGGCGGCTGCAAAATCTGGTCTTGGTGCTACTCGTGCGGAACTTCTTCCGCTTGTAACTCACGCGCTTACCGAGGGCGAATGGGTTGATTACAACCGCGATGGGGCTAGAATTCTTTATGCGGATTTGTTGTGCGACACAGGAAATTATGTGCAGGCGGTTGGAATTCTGGATGCTGAGCCATTTATTTATACTTCAGATGCGGAATTTATCCGGGCAAAAGCGTATTACAGAATCAGGACTGCCGAATCAATAGAAAAAGCCCGTAATAAAATAAATTCTGCACGGAAAATTTATCCGGCTGACAAGCGTTTTCCAAAATTGTTTTTTAAGCACGAATATGATTTGTTAAGAATGGGAAGTTTTTCTGGTGATTCTGATTCTAGTGAAGAATTTGTGGCGTTAAAAGAGGATTCTGGTCTTGTGCAGAAAATTGCTGATTCTTTTTTGGCAAAAATGCCTGAATATGACAACCCAGACGCAGAACTTGAAATTTATTCAGTTTATTTCGCATCTGGAGAGCAGCAGAAACGTCTTGCACAGGCGTTCACATCCCACGGAATGAGGCATCCTTTGTATGCGCTAGTTGCTTTAGACTGCGGTCTGATGAGCCAGCAGGAGGCGTGGGATTATTTTTGTTCTTTTGCGGATGAATCTGTTTCGGTGGAAATGCTTCAAGATATTCTTCCGATGATTACGGATGAACTTACGGTTGCTTCTGTAAAAGAGCTTTTGAATTCTTTTTCTGGAATTTTAACTTTTGATACAGATTTTGACCTTGAGCCGAATCTTACCGTAAAATATATGCGTGGTCGCCCTGCAAATTTTTCTTGGGATAAAGAAAATGATGGAGTTATTGAATGGTCTGCTGAATGTGACTTTGGCGTTCCTGAATCTTTGCTTTTGACGCGAGGAAATATTCAGCTTTATTATGGAACTTATCCTTCTGTTGTCCGTGCTGTTTTTGAGTCGGATAAAATTGCGGAAGGCGAGGCAGTTTTTAATCTTGTTGATGAGGCGTTGAAATGGTCTCCTTTTGAGATAAAACCTCTTGAAATTGCAAAAAATCTTTTTGGATTCGATTTCTATGTTCCATATATTTTTAGCTATATAGAAGAAATTGATGAAAATTCGCTGATAAAAAATTGCTCGAACTACGAGATTTCTTCCAAAGAGCGAGCAGGTGCAAGAATACGTTTTTACGTTCTTAATGGAAAATTTCAGACTGCGGAATATTTTGCGGATGGCAAGGTTTATGCACGTGCGGAATTTGTGGATGGGCTTCCTTCTGTTCGTTCTGTTGATAACGATGGCGATGGAATTTTTGAAACCGTTGAAACTTTTGGCTTCGATCCCGAAAATCTTCTTCACGTTTCTGAGCCTGAGCAAAAGCAGGTTATGACAAATTTGTTTGGACACGCTGTTTCTGGTTCTGGAATTTATTTAAGGATGATTCAGATTGACTCAAATGGTGATACTGTTCCTGATTTTTCCGAAGAATATCTTGCAAACAACGGAAAAATTTCAAGTTGGGATTTTGATGCGGACTCGCGTTGGGAACTTCGCTACAAACGCTATCCTCAGGATGATTCGTCTTCGCCAATTATTGAGGACGCTCAGTTTTACACAACCCCAGAAAGGAAGCTTGTTACGGTTACGTTGTGGAACAAAAATCCGGTAAAAGTTGAATACGAAAATCAATTTTTTCCTGTAACTCAAGGTGCTTCTGATTCATTTTATTGGATAGGAAACGGTGGAAATGCAGATGATGAAAAATTCCTTCTGGAAAATTTTGACAATTCTCTTGAGCAGGGAATTAGCGTGATTATTCAGGGTAAAAAAAACAGGATGATGGCTGTAAAAATTGGTCAGAATATTTATGGCGAAATTCTTCCTGATTATGACGAAACAATTTATGATGAAAGTGAACAGAGCGATGAATAAATTTTTGTGCTTTTCCTTGATTTTTAGTTTTTTTCTCTTTGGTTGTACAACTGTAAAGCAGCCGAAAAGCGTTTTTTCCATGCCAGATTATACAGAAGAAGATGTTCTTGACAACGAAATAAAACGCATAAAAAAAATTGGCGAGGATAATCTTGAACTTGCGCTTTGGCGTTCCTATTTAATAAAAAATGATGACCTTTTTAATGAATATGCTGATTTACTTTTTGAAAAACTGAAGAAGTTTAATTCAGAAAAAAAAGTTTTTGAAAGCTGGCAGATTTATAAGACCTTAAAAACTTTTGGATATGAAAAACTGGAGCAAAAATCTCTTGAATTAAAAAAAACGGACGGCATTTCTGTTTCTGAGCAGAGGCTTTATTCTGAATATCTTTGCAATGTTCCTGGATTTGTGGTGGAAAAATCTTTGCTTCCGAAAAATATTCAGAACTGCATTGATGCGACTGTTACAATCTGGGTTGATAAAGGAATTGCAATTCATAATGGTATTGGTTATGCGGACAGAGTTCTTGGTTCGGGATTTTTTATTGATAAGCGTGGTTATCTGATTACAAATCATCATGTTATAAGCGATATGGTTGACCCAAAATACGAGGGCTATTCGCGTCTTTACATAAAACTTGCTTCCGATCAGGACACAAGGATTCCTGCGAAAGTTGTTGGTTATGACAGTATTCTTGATTTGGCGTTGCTTAAAGCGGAAGTTGACCCTCCGTATATTCTTGAGCTTGGTTCAAGCCGCGACCTTACTATTGGTGATAAAGTCAGTGCGATTGGGACTCCTTTGGGGCTTCACGGAACATTGACTAGCGGAATCGTTTCGGCTGTTGACAGAAAACTTTTTACAACCGGAAACGTTCTTCAGATTGATACGGCTGTTAATTCTGGGAATTCTGGGGGACCGCTGATTGACCAGCAGATGAAGGTTCAGGCGATTGTTTTTGCAGGAATCATGCAGTATCAAGGGTTGAATTTTGCGATTCCAGTTGAATATTTGCGTCAGGACCTTCCGTTTTTGTTTTACGGCGGAAAAAGGAATCACGTTTGGATAGGAACTTATGGCCACACTTACAAGGAAGCCGGAAGAAATTCCGGTCTGGAAATTCAATATGTGATGCCGGGTGGGGTGGCGTTCCGTGCAGGAATTCAAAAAGGCGATGTTATTACTTCAATCGATGGAAACAGGATTTATTCAATTGACAATGCTCAGGACGTGCTTAGAAATTTTTGCGCGAAAACAGTTGTAAATTTCTGTTACCGCCGGGATGAAAAAGAATATTCCGTCAATATTTATCTAGAAGAGCGACCCTTGCAGCCAGGCTATGAAATTTATAAGTCGGATTTGCTTTCAACTTCGCTTGTTCCGATTTTTGGAATGGAACTTTTGCCTGTTTCAACCACTTTTGCAAAGCGTTTTACAATCTCTGATGTTTTAAAAGGCAGTATTGCGGATGAATCAGGTTTTTCGGTGCTGGATCCAGTTTCGATAACAAATGTAGAATTCAGCGAAAATAATGATGCAATTTCTGTAACAATGAATACACGAAAAAAGAAAAAGGGGTATCTTGACATAACGCTCAGGATTGGTTCAGCATTGGACGGCCCTTATTATTTTTAAAAGGAATAAAAATGGAAATGAAGTACAAGCGCAATTTTTGTATTGTTGCGCACATCGATCACGGTAAATCAACTTTGTCGGACAGGCTTATCCAAAAGTCAAAGATTATTGACGAACGTAAGATGACCAACCAGATTCTTGACAACATGGATATTGAACGTGAACGTGGAATTACTATAAAAAGTCAGGCGGTTACAATTCCTTACCATGCAAAGGATGGAAATGACTATGAGTTGAACTTTGTTGACACTCCCGGTCATGTTGACTTTTCTTACGAAGTTTCACGTGCGATCGCGTCCTGTGAGGGAGCGCTTCTTCTGATAGATGCAAGTCAGGGCGTTGAAAGTCAGACTGTTTCAAATATGTATATGGCTTTGGAACATGACCTTGCTATTGTTCCTGTAATTAATAAAATTGATCTTCCGAGTGCGGATATTCACGCTTGCCGTGAGCAGATTTCCAAGGAACTCGGACTTGATGACAGCCAGACCCAGCTTGTTTCCGCAAAAACTGGCGAAGGTGTTGACGAACTTTTAGAGGCGATTGTAGCATATTTCCCTGCTCCGCAAGGTAATACTGCCGCTCCGCTTCAGGCTTTGATTTTTGACTGCCACTATGATGTTTACCGCGGAGTTGTCGTTCATGTCCGTGTAAAAGAAGGAACTCTAAAGACTGGTGATGTTATCAAAATGATGAATACTGGTCTTGAGTATAAAGTTGAACAGTGTGGTATTTTTAAGGTTGACTACGAGGAAACTGGAAAACTTGAAGCCGGTGATGTTGGATATATAATTTCTGGAATAAAAACTGTTTCGGATATCAGCGTTGGTGATACAATTACTAGTGCGGCGAATCCTGCCGATGCCCCTCTTTCTGGTTTTAAAGAAGTAAAGCCGGTTGTGTATTCTTCGATTTATCCGATGGATTCTAACGATTACGACGAATTAAAAAGCAGCATTGAAAAATTAAAGTTGAACGATGCAAGTCTTGTTTATGAAAAAGATAATTCAATTGCTTTGGGAAATGGTTTCCGATGTGGATTTTTGGGGCTTCTTCACCTTGAAATTATTCAGGAACGTCTTGAACGCGATTATGACCAGTCGATTATTTTTACAGCACCGTCGGTTCGCTACCGGGTAAAACTTACGAATGGTGAAGAAATGTTTGTTGATAATCCAAGCGAATATCCGCAGGGAAGAATTCAGTCTGCGGAAGAACCGTACATAAAGGCAAGCATTATTACTCCAGCGACATATTTGGGTTCTCTTATGGAACTTTGCAAAATGAAGCGTGGTGAGCAGACAAATATGCAGTACCTTGACGAAAAGCGAGTTGAGCTTACTTATGAAATGCCGCTTTCTGAAGTTCTTTTTGATTTTTACGATAAACTGAAAAGTTATAGCCGTGGATATGCTTCTTTTGACTATGAGGTTATTGGCTACCGTCCGACTGAACTTGCAAAAGTTGATATGTTATTGAATTCTAAGCCTGTTGATGCGCTTTCGTTCCTTTGCTACAAACCGAGCGCCCCTGAACGTGCAAGAAAAGTCTGCGAGCGTCTAAAGAATGAAATAAGTCATCAGCAGTTTAAAGTTGCAATTCAGGGTGCAATTGGTGGACAGATTATTGCCCGAGAAACAGTCAGCGCGTACAGAAAAGATGTTCTTGCAAAATGTTACGGTGGCGACATCACCCGAAAGCGAAAACTTCTTGAAAAACAAAAGGAAGGCAAAAAACGCATGAAAATGTTTGGCGATGTTGAGCTTCCTCAGAGCGCATTCCTTGCAGTTCTTAAAGAATCTGACGAGCAATAATTTTCAGAAAAAAGTCGATTTCGATTCTTATGCGGTTTAAAAAACTTTGTGAAAAATCAAGTTTGTAACTGTCTGGAAAGTGAATAAAAAGATATTCCCGGTTTCTTAAAAGTTCCCCGATTTTTTCTTTTTGCTCACTTTCGGAAAGTTGGATTTTTCCTGTAAAAATTGATTTCAGTTCATTCAGTGCGTCTTTTTCGGTTTTAAGCCAGTTTTGAATTTTTGTATTGATTTCTTTGCTGTTTTCCGTGTGAAAAAAAACTTCATCCGCATTTTTGTTGTGCAGTGAATTACTAGTGTTTTCGTCCGGTTGTTTTTGCGGCAGTCGCAAATTGATTCCAGTTTTTCCAGCGTCAAAAAGATTTTTTGTTCCAGAAAATTTATAGCAGAATAAGTTTGCGTACCCAGAGAGTGCCGTTGTTGTGACAGTCGTTTTTCCGTCTTTTCCCAAAAATTGTGTGCTGTCATTTCCAAAAGCCGCTCCAAAATTTTCAAGGCATTTTATTTTTGTTGAAGACGCTCTTCGTGCATTGTCGTGGAATGAATTTGTCGCATGGGTTTTTCCGATTGAATAAGAAAAATCCAGACCTGTAACAAAAACAGGAACATTTTCATCTTTTCTGATGTTCAGCGCGATTTGAGTTGCACTTAATCCTACAGAACCAAGCGGCAATTGCACAGAATTTAAGATTTTATCTTCTTCAAGTTTCTTTAAAAATCCTGTTTCGGCAAAAAGAGGGGTGTAAAAAATATTTTTTTCAGGGGCAATTCTTACAACAGAGTTTGTGGCCGTTGTGCTTACAAAAAGATATTTAAAATTCTTACTGCATCCTGTGAACGCCCTTGTGATTATGGATTGGGCTTCTTCGCAGACGGCTACATCTGGCTTTATTTTTATGGCGGCCAGCGTCTTTAGTGCCGCATCAACTGCGATTATAAAAAAATCATTACGCTGGCTTCTGATTTTTTTTAGGGTTTCAACGGAACTTTCGCCTGCGCCAACAACAATAATCTTTTTTGAAACCTGTATTTTTTCAATGCTTTTTGGAATGAACGGAATATTCTTAAAAAGGTTTGCGCAATATTTTCGTCCGAATTTTACAAGAGTAACGTGGTTTTTCCAGAATTGACTTACCGAATTTCTGCATGCTTCAAAAATTTTTAGATAAAAATCTTTGTTCAGGGAAAAACCGCCTGAAAATTCAATGTAAATGACCCGCCTGAATTTTCCGGTTTTGCTTAAATTTTCCAGTTTCTTAGGAAGTTTAATCAATTCTTCTGGGGAAATCAGTTCATAAATATTGTTTTTTTTACATTCAAGATTTTTTGATTCGGATTCCGAAAGTCTATAAAGTTCCCGGTCTGCCTCAATTCCGAACATAAGGCAATTTTCTTGTAGTTTTTCTGCAAGTTGTTCAAGTCCATATTTTAAGACCGGTGAAAAGCATAAAATAATCGTTCCCGGAAGAATCTCAATTTTTTCAACAATCGAAAGAATGTTCCGCCCGGGATTGTATTTTGAGTAAAGAAGATGATTTTTGTAACTGACAGAAAAGCCCCGCTCGGTTTCTACCAGGCAGGGCTTGTTATTTGATTCTACAGGCAAAAAGTCTCCTGCTTAGTTATTCGTCTTAAAATATTTATAGAAAACATCCTGAACATTGTTTACAAGTTTTGGGCTAGAAAACAATGCTGCCTGTGCAGAAGTTACATCGTAAGTTGTAAGTTCATCGTGCAGTGCGTCTGCAGGAATTGGTTCTTCTGTCGCAATATTGTCCTTAGTAAGCTGAAGAACAAGAATGTTGTTTCCGTTGGTTATTGGTTCAGAGAATTCTCCGTCTTTAAGTGCGAAAACTGAAGTCAAGAAATTCTTGTTTGTGTCAGCACCAGAAAGTCCTTCAAGGCTTGTGTCCAATTTTGACAAAACTGAAAGTCCGCCGTAATTCAATGCGAATGCTGGAACAGAAACTTTTCTTGCGTTGTACTGATTTACTGCCGCATTGAATCCGCGTGTCTTTGCAACAGTAGCGAATGCTTTTGCGTTTTCCTTGAAGTAGTCTTCGATATGACTAAATTCATTTGATGTTAGATAATTGTATACAGTTTTTACAGTTGAACTGTCTGAAAAATCAGGTTCAGATTTTGCACTGTCCGCCTTGAAAATTGAATACCCTACAGAAGTCTGAAGTGGCTCGCTTACCGCTCCTTCTTCAAGAGATGCAAGTTTTTCCATATCTGCTGGCTGCTTAAGGAATTTTTCAATCTGGTAATGATATTTACTGTTGATTTTTCCATTTTCACCTGAATAAATTTTTCTGGATTCGCTTATGGCGTCCTCAAATGTAATTGCGTTTTCGTTTATGCGTTTAAGGAGTGAAGCCGCTTTTGCCTTGTCTGAAACTGTGATTACAGAAAAATCATATTTTATAAATTTTCCTGCGTTTGCTTTTCCAAATGCAACTTTTTCAGAGTTAGGATAGTCAGACATATTGAAAACTGCCATGTTGAATGAACGCTGGTTGTTTCCCATATTGTGGATAAAATCCGCCTCTGCTTCAGAAGTTTTTAGACCGTAAAGAGTTCCGCTTCCGAGTGCTGTCTGTCCTCCGAATGAATCTTCTGCGTAACGGCTTGTTGTAAGGGTTGACGCAACCTGATTTCTGAGGGTTGCAACATTGTCAGAGTGGTTTGTTACATATGTGTTGTAAAGTTTCTGTGAAAAATTTCCGCTTTCATCTGTAAAATATGGTTTTACTGCACGGTTGATTGCTGTTTCTGGAACTTTGTATCCGGCTTTTGCAACTGCTTTTTTGTATGCGAGTTCTGTTACTGTTGAATTAAAAGCATAGTTGAAAAGATAAATCTGGTTTGAATCTTTTATTTCAATGCCCTGATTCTTGTAATATTCAGCATAGCGGGCAACATAATTGAAAAAATCTGTATCCTGCTCATATCTGATTTCTGTTCCGTCATATTTTCCAAAAACTGGAAGTCTTTTTCCCATCTTTCCGCCCTGGAAGATTGGTACAAGAACAAAGATAAAGGCTGCAATCAACAAAATGATGAGTGAGCCAATTGTGTAAACACTTCTTTTCATTTTTAAATCCTTAAACTGATTTGAGAATAAATATTATAGTAGAAAACATTTTAACACTCTAGGCTTATACTGTCAATTTGACATTTTGAATGATTTTTTTTGCAATTGTAATTTATGTGTCAATTTTATAGAATATCAAGCAAATTGATTATTTAAGGAATGGTGTTTTTATGCTTACATTAAAATTTGGCGGTACTTCAATGGGCAATGCCCGCCGCATTCTTGCTTCTGCGGAAATTATAATTGGCCGTGCAAAAGAAGATAGGCTTAGTGTTGTAGTTTCTGCTGTTGCCGGGGTTTCTAATACTCTTCAGGCTGCAATTGATTCAACTGTATCAGGCACCACAGGCACTTTTGTGTCTGACCTTAAAAAAACTCACGAAGAAATTTGTCTTGAACTTCAGTCTAAATGTGAAGGTTTTGAGGCTGAAAAAGTTATGCAGTTTCTTGAACCACGCTTTGAGGAGCTTGAAAAACTTCTTGCTGGAGTTGCGTCCTTTGCGGAATGTCCAGACACAGTTTACTGTCGTATTATGGGAATGGGCGAACTTCTTTCCGCTCCGATTATGGAAGCAGTTCTTCGTGCAAAAAAACAGAGTGTTATTTTTCTTGATTCAAGAAAATTTGTTTATACAACAGGAAACCAAAAAGAGGGCGAGGCTGATTATGTAAAAACTGCTGAGGCTTGTCTTCCTTACCGTGATGGTGAAAATAAGAGTCAGGCAAGAATTCTGCTTTTCCCTGGATTTGTATGCTCGTGGACAAAAGGAACTGGTTCAGCTCCTGTTATGGGGCTTCTTGGACGGAACGGCTCTGATTTTTCCGCGGCGATTCTTGGGGCTTCTCTTGGAGTAAAGAGGGTTGAATTCTGGACTGACGTTGATGGTGTTTTTACCGCAGATCCACGCGTTGTACACGATGCAATTCTTGTTGATGACATGACTTATGAGGAGGCGATGGAACTTTCTTTCTTTGGCTCTAAAGTTCTTCATCCAAAAACATTGGCACCGCTGCAGTCAAAAGGAATTGAGGCGTGGAGTTTGAACAGCCTTAATCCTTCTGCCCGTGGAACAAGAATAGGAAAAGGTCCTTTTGAAAGCCGCACAAAATCTTCTATTTGTGGAATTTCTGCGCTAAAAAAAGTTTCAATGATTTCTGTCAGCGGTTCAGGAATGCGTGGTCGTTCTGGAATGGCTGGAAGAGTGTTCAACACTGTTTCTGCGGCAGGAATTTCGATTCTTCTTATTACACAGTCTTCTTCTGAGTACACTATTTCTTTCTGCGTTCGGGATTCTGAGGCAGACACCGTCCGGGATGCTCTTTCAAAAGAATTCGAGCTTGAAATCCGTGAAAAAATCATTGATGAGATTGGCGTAAAAACCGAATGTGCGATAGTTTCTGTTGTTGGCGATGGAATGATTCGTAACCGCGGTGTTGCCTCGAACTTTACAAATGCGCTTGCCTCTCAGGACATAAACATCAAAGCTTTGGCTCAAGGTTCTTCTGAACGCTGTATTTCGGCAGTAATAAACGGAAAGTTTGCGGATAAGGCTGTAAAGGCGGTGCACCAGTTCTTCTTCAATACTTGCCAGACAATTGAGGTTTTTGCATTTGGTGCAGGAACAATTGGTGGCACATTGATTGACCAGATTTATCAGCAGCATGAAAGTCTTTTGAAACAGAAAATTGATATAAAAGTCATTGCGATTACAACTATCGATGGAATGAACCTTAACGAGAACGGGCTTGATCTTTCTGACTGGCGCAAAGATATGAAAAATCCTATGTATAAATTCGGGCCTTCAAACGTTGATGACATTATAAAATTTGTAAAGGACACAAAGCCTTTGAACCCAGTTTTTGTTGACTGTACAGCTTCCTACGATTTACCGGAACGCTATCTTGATATTCTTGATGCAGGAATGTCAATTGCGACTCCGAACAAGCGTGCAAATTCGATGAATATGCAGTTCTACCGGGATTTGCGAAAAGTTGCGAACAAGCATCACTGCCGCTTCCTTTATGAAACAAATGTTGGTGCTGGACTTCCGATTATTGATACTTTGCAGAATCTTTATAAGTCTGGGGATAAACTTGAAAGTTTCAACGGAATTATGTCTGGTTCACTTTCTTATATTTTTGGAAAACTTGACGAAGGTGTTCCGTTCAGCAAGGCCGTTATGGAAGCAAAGGAACTGCGCTACACTGAGCCTGATCCACGCGATGACTTGAATGGAATGGATGTTGCAAGAAAAGGTCTTATCATTGCGCGCGAGTCTGGCTATGAGATTGAACTTGAAGATATAACAATGTACAAGGTTTTCCCAGATTCTTTTGATCCGTCTGGAACTGTTGATGAATTTTTGAAGAAACTCCCTGAAGTCGATGAATATTTTGCGAAAAAAATCTCTGAACTAAAAAAAGAAAACAAGGTTCTTAGAATGGGTGCAACTATAAAGGATGGAAAAGTTTCTGTCGGAATGATGGAAGTTGGTCCTGAAAATCCTTTGTACAGCGTAAAAGGCGGAGAAAACGCATTTGTTTTCTATACAGAACGCTACAAGCCAATTCCTCTTACAGTCCGCGGATATGGTGCTGGAGCTGGTGTAACTGCCGCAGGTGTTTTTGGCGATATTATGAGAACTGTTTCATTCAATCTTTCTAGCGAAGATTAATTTTTAGGGGCTTGCAGTGGTTATTGTTCTTAGGCACGATGTTTCTGATGAAGATAAAAAACGCATAAAGTCATTTTTGTGCGAAAAAGATTTTAAGATAAATGAAGTCGATGGCGAGGAACAGTCAATCATTGCGGCTGTAGGGCAGCTTGTAATTGCTCCGGAAGATGTGGGGCTTTTGCCTGGCGTTGAAAAAGTTATTCCAATCTCAAAACCGTACAAGATGGCGAGTCGTGAATTTAAGCCTGAAAATACAATTGTTGAACTGCATAATCGTTTGGGGCAAAAAATTCGGATTGGCGGTCAGCGGATTGTGGCTGTTGCAGGTCCGTCTATGGTTGAAAATTCAGAGCGGATGTTCGAGATTGCAAAATCTGTTCAGCAGAGCGGGGCTTGTATTTTAAAGGGTGGAACTTTTAAGCCTAGGACAAGTCCTTATGCTTTTCAAGGTTTGGGCGAAGAAGGCGTAAAAATTTTAAAATCTGCCGGGGAAAAATTCGGGCTTCCTGTTGTTTCAGAAATAATGTCCGCTGAGCAGATAAAAATAATGAAAAAGCACGGTGTTGACTGCCTTTTGATTGGTTCGGTCAATATGCAGAATTACGATTTGCTGAAATCTGCTGGAAAATCCAAACTTCCTGTGATTTTGGAGCGTGGAAAGTGTGCAACTTTGGAAGAACTTTTGATGTCTGCGGAATATCTTCTTTCAGAAGGTTCTTCTGATGTGATTTTGTGTGAACGCGGAATACGAACTTACGAAAAAGCCACAAGAAATACTCTGGATCTTTCTGCTATTCCTGTTTTGCGTGGAATGACACATCTTCCGATTATTGTTGATCCTGCGAATGCGGTCGGTCTTTGCGATAAAATTGCTCCTATGGCGCTTGCAGCGGTTGCTTCTGGTGCGGATGGAATCAGCGTGGAAGTTCACGATAATCCTGAAAAAGCGTTCAGCGACGGTCAGCAGGCTTTGATTCCTTCAATGTTTGACAAACTGATGCACGATATTGAGGCGTTTGCACCTGTAATTGAAAAATCTGTTGTTCATATTCGCGGTGAAATCTCTTCTTTTCAGAATAAAAATAAACTTGAAAAAAATGCCAAGCCGGTCTGTGCATACAACGGAATCCGTGGAACTTATGCAGAACAGGCTGTTGAGCGGTATTTTGACGGTGCGATTGAGGCAAAACCGGTTCCATCGTTCAGGGAAGTTTTTAAGGCTGTTGTGAACGGGCAGGCGGACTACGGAATGATTCCAATTGAAAATTCTCTTGGCGGTTCAGTTTATGACAATTACGATAATCTTGTCGCTTTTGAGGACGTTTCGATTGTCGGCGCATTGTATCTGCGGATTCAGCACGCACTTTTGGCAAAAAAAGGAACGGATTTTGATTCAATAAAGCGCGTTTATTCACATCCGCAGGGGTTTGCTCAATGTTCAAAATTGATAGAAGACAGAAAATGGGAAAAAATCTCTGCTTCCTCAACTGCGAATGCCGCAAAAATGGTTTCAGAGGCAGACACAAACGATTCTGCCGCGATTGCAAGTTCAATTACGGCAAAATATTATAATTTGGAAATTCTGCGTGAAGACATTCAGAACGATCCGCGGGACTACACAAGATTTGTTGTGATTGCGGCAAATCATATTGAAAAGAAAATCAAGGAAAACGGAAAAACTCCGAACATGGCTTCGTTTGTTTTCTGCACACCGAATGAAACCGGCGCGTTGTGCAATGTTCTGGAAATTTTTAAAAAGCACAAGTTAAGTTTTACACGCCTAGAAAGTCGTCCGATTGCGGGGCAGCCGTGGCATTACTGGTTTTATACCGATGTTGAAATTCGGGAAGAAATTCTGCAAAATAAAAACTATATTCAGAATTTTATGGTAGAATTGAAAAATTCAGTGGAGGAAGTTCGTCTTTTAGGCGTTTATTCCGAAGCCGGAAACAGCATATAGTATTTTTTTATAAGGGGACAAAAATGGAAAAGTTCGTGTTGAGTGTACTTGTGGAAAATCATGCAGGCGTTTTGAGCCGAGTTTCAGGTTTGTTCAGCCGACGCGGTTACAATATTGATTCTTTGACGGTTTGCGAAACAGGAAATCCAGGCCAGTCTCGCATGACAATTGTTGTTAACGGCGACTCGTACATTCTTGAGCAGATTGAAAAGCAGCTTTCAAAACTTGTTGAAGTTATTTCCATAAAAAAATGCGAAAAGTCCAAGACAACTCAGCGTGAAATGGCTTTGATTAAAGTAAAAGCTCCAGGTGAAAAACGCGCAATCATCATTGGAACTTGCGATATTTACCGTGCCCACATTATTGATGTTGCTCCAGACAGCGTTATTGTTGAAGCCACTGGTAGCGAGGACAAAATCGAAAGCCTCATCCGCCTGCTAGAACCATTCGGAATCCTAGAATACGTAAAAACCGGCTTAACTGCAATGGACCGCGGCGAAGAAGTAATGCGTTAAAAAAAATTGTCCATTGCAGTTTGTGATGAACAAAACTTGTAATTGCCACTTGTGGCAATTAAGCTGTGGCTAGAAAAACTTGTGGGTAAAAAGATACTGCCACAGCAGCGATGAACCGTGGCGAAGAGGTAATGCGTTAAAAAAAAATTGTCCATTGCAGTTTGTGATGAACAAAACTTGTAATTGCCACTTGTGGCAATTAAGCTGTGGCTAGAAAATCATTTGCATTTGACCCACTGTGAATTCCACAATTCTGTTTGGATTCCAGATTTTTGTTCCTCTGCGATTTGAAAAATCTTTAAATTTTTGGAAAGGCATTTTTCTGCATTAGGATTTTCTTCTTGAGTTGTTTTGAGCGTTCCAAGCACAAGTTTTTCGGAAAATTCAGTTTGGTCGTGCATTTTTATTTTTACCGGGCAAAAAATCTGGTTTTCAGAAATAACAGTTTTTTCAATTGTCACTGAACTAAATAATTTTTTTAGTTCAGGAATCGTTTTTTGCTCAAAATATTTGTCTTTCAATTCAATAAGAAACGGAAAAAATGGAAAAGCAATATTTTCTTTTTGGACGGAATTTAAATCTGCTAGAATCCGTTTTTGTTCTTTTATAAATAGAATTTCATCGTCTTTGTGCAGGCGGATAACCTTTATCATAAATAGAATATAGTATTTTTAAAGAAAAAATTGTAGTATTTCTGTATGAAAATACAATTGGAACTTAAGCAGAAAATTCTTATTTGTGTCATTTTTTTATTTGTTCTTTTTGACGTTGTTGTTTTTTTTAACAGATGTGTGCTGAGCAGCCATTCAAAAACAGTGGTTTCTTTTGAAGGAACTTCTGTTGCTTCTGAAAAACTGTGTGCTTTGAACAAGAATGCGTCTTTTGGAAAAATTTCAAAATCTGGTTACGCTTATTATAAATTTTCTGCGGAAGAGCAAAAATTGTTTTCTGATTATTATAAAAAGTTCGGCTCGATTGGCGTTTCTGTAAGAATCGGTGTAAAAAATGTAAAAAGCTCTAAATTTCAAACGGCGACTGCAAGCGAAAAACTGTTTTATTTTGGATTTTTGAACAAAAACGACTTTACTAAAAAAGATAAATTTGAACCGTCGGAAAAGAGGGTTTTTTCTGGTTGCGACTTAAGGAATTTTATAAAAAACACAAAAGGTTTTTCTTATTTTGATAACGGATTTGCGATTGAAAAAAATCTGAAAGAAGAAAACTTGCCTTGTGGATTTGTGATTTTTTCAGATTATCCTGTGCTGATAGTGGATTTTTTGGTTGAAAAGGCAAGGGTGGGCTTTGACTGTACAAAAGAGATTCCATTTTTTGGAGTTTCTAGTAACGGTGGAAGTTTTTCAAAAAAACTGAGTTCATTTGATTTTTCAGGTTGTTCTCAGGTTTTTCCTGTTGAAAATACGCGTCATTCAGTTATGCCAAAGATTGAGCTGGGATTTTCAGAAATTTCGACGGAAAATTCAAATTCAATAAAGATGAATGCCGGCGGAGATACTTTTACAGTCAGAATGTTTCCTGGTAAAAATGAGAATATAATTCAGACTTCAACATTGATAGCGCCGTTTTCTTATTACGAGATTACTGATAATGCTTCGCGTGTTTCAAAACTTTTGATGACAACAAATGAAACAGATTTGATTCCTGCTGAAATTGACAAAGTTTTTGTTCCATTGAAAACTGATTTAGGGCTTGTGCTTTCAAGTAAAAATTCAACTTGGCGAACAAAAGATTATGAGATTTACGAGTGGAACGTTTTTTCGGGAATTTTATTTTTTGACACGTTGAATTATTCTGTTCAAGACCAGTTTTTTAGGCGGCTCGCTTTTTTTGTTGAAAAGGCTGGTTTCCGTGGCAGGCTTCTTACTGATTCTGAACTTGGCGATATGCACGGTTACAATGCCCATGATTATAGTGCGGAAAGTCTTGCCTCTTTTTTTGCGGCTTGCGAAAAGCAGAATTTTAGGACTTCTCAAAAAGAAGATATTTTAAAAGAAATTCTGATAAAAAATGGTGTTATTGTTCCAGATTCAGGCGGTTATCGGGCAGGAAAAGGAGCGGTGATTTCGATTTCGAGGGAATCTCCGGCATATCTGCGGCAATCGCTTACAGCACACGAGGCTTGGCACGGAATATTTTTTACGGACGTGAATTTTAGGAACGCAGTTGCGGCAGTTTATTACACAGTTGATTCAAACACAATGGCTTTTATGAAAGGTTATTGGGCAAGCCAAAAAGGGTTGGGTTACGACCAAAGCGACGAATATCTTATGCAGAATGAATTTATGGCTTATCTTATGCAGCAGCCGCTTGATTCAGTTTCTAAATATTTTATCCACGTGGCGAACCGCGGTTCAGTTATGTCGTACCAGAAAGAACTTTGTGACTGGGTAAAAAATACAAAGGCTCAAACTTTCGAGGATGCCTGCCGAGTTCTTGATTCCTATGCTTCCGACAATTGGGCGCTTGCTAGCGGCAGAGTTTCATTGATTACAAGAAATTAAAATCTGACGTCCGCTGGAAATTTTTTGTGAATTTTTGTCTGTAATTTTAAGTCTGAATTAAATTCCTGCTCAGCTCCAATTGTTGTTGGCGGACCGTGTCCTGGAAGAAGAATTATATTTTCCTGCTGGGAAAGAATTTTTTCTTCTACATTTCGCCTTAAAAGGTGTTTTGAATAGCTTGAATTTGTTGAGCCAAGTTTTCCGGCAAAAAGTGTATCTCCTGTAAAAATTGCGTTTCCAATCTGGTATGCCATTGAGTCAGAAGAATGTCCTGGAAGATTCATGTAGCGGACTAAAAGTCCTGCGATATGCAGTGTTCCATCGCCTGTAATTACGTTTGTCTTGTTTCCGTTAAGTTCAAGGTCCGCTCCGTAGATTTTTGGCGTATAGATTTTTAAAAGTGTCTTTAGTCCGTGGACATGGCTGGTGTGGTTGTGTGTAACAAGAACCGCCACAAGTTTTAGGTTGTTGTCCTCGATTCTTTTTATTATTTCTTCTGTAAGTTTTCCCGGGTCAATTAAAATTGCCTCGTTTGTCTTTTCATTTGCGATTATGTAAGTGTTGGAAAATCCGCCAGTATTCAGGTGAAAATAAATTTTCATAAAACATCTCCAATATCAGATTTTCCGCTGGAATTTGCAATATCCTTGGAAAGTTCACTTCCGCCTGAATCAAAAACTGCCTCGCGTGTGTTCGACATTTTGAATGAAACATTTTCCTGCTTGACTCCGTGGAACAAAACTTTTTTTATGTTGCAGTTTCGGAACGAGATGTTCACAAGAGTTGAATTTATAAAACGGGAATTGTACAAGTCTGAATCATCGAATGAAGACTGAACTGCGTTGATTCCGTTGTAGTTGTTCTGAAGAAGTTCGCTGGCCGTGAAAAGTGTTCTTGAAAAAGTGCAGCCAGCAAATGATGTAAAATGGATATTGCTTTCTATAATATTGCAGTCCGTAAAAACCGCAAAATCAAAAATGCTCATTCGGCTTCTAAGACCTTTTGAATGTACATTTGTGAAAGTGCAGCGTTGGAAATTACAACCGTAAAATCTTTTTCCCGAAAAATCCATATCTGCAAATGTAAGACCGTTTGCACAAAGCCCGACAATTTTTTCGTGCGTGTTTATGTATTTTATAACATCCTGATGGACTTTTTCCGGATTCGGCGAATGGTCGATGCAGTAGTTTTTTTCTTCTGCAATTTCACCGGCTTCGTTAAAAGTTGAAACAGCAATATGATGGCAAGCTCTTACAAGGCATTTGTTTGTTGAAAACATAAAAAAATGTTAAACCATTGCGATTGTTTAGTCAAATCTTTATTATTCTTGTTATGAGCGTAAATTTTGCATTTCTTGATTCTGGAACAGGCGGACTTCCTTATTTAAAATATTTAAAGACTGAAAAAACTGCCGCTACTTGCGTTTACGTTGGCGATACAAAAAATTTTCCTTATGGTGAAAAATCTTGCGGGCAGATAATAGAAAAATCCACTGATTGCGTAAAAAAGATAATTGAAAAGTGGAATCCGGATGCAATAGTTGTTGCGTGCAATACAATTTCCGTTTCAGCACTGGATGAACTTAGAAAACGATTTCCAAAAACTCCGTTCATTGGAACTGTTCCTGCGATAAAACCTGCGGCAAAAATTACAAAGACAAAAAAAATCGGGCTTCTTGCAACAAATGCGACTGTAAATCATCCCTATACAAAAAAACTTATTTCAGATTTTGCAGGCGACTGCGAGGTTTTTTCTATTGGGGCTCCAGAACTTATAAGTTTTATTGAACACAAATATTATAATTCAACCCACGCTGAACGAGTTGAGGCGGCCAGACCTTCCTGCGATTTTTTTAAGAAAAACGGATGCGATGTGATTGTCCTTGCCTGCACTCATTTTTTGAATATGACAGATGAAATAAAAGAGGCTGCCGGGGAAAATATAAAAATTGTGGATTCCCGCGATGGAGTTACGCGCCATGCGTTCGATATTGTACCAGCAGAAAAAATTTCTGCGTTGAACACATTTCATTCAGAACTCTATGTTACAGGTTTTACAGAAAGCAACGACAGCCAGCGTTATATTTCTTTTTGTCAGTATAATGACATAAAATTCGGCGGTCTTTTGGAATAAAAATCGCTTAAAATATCGCATAAAATCTTTTAATTCTGTATAATTTTTTATATGGCTAAAATTCAGATGAAAAATGCTATCGCAGAGCTCGATGGCGACGAAATGACACGTGTATTGTGGAAGGTTATAAAGGACGAACTTCTTTTGCCTTATATCGATTTAAAAACTGAATACTTTGATCTTGGCCTTAAAAGCCGTGATGATTCAGACGACAAAATAACTTATGAAGCGGCGGAAGCAATCAGGCGGCTTGGTGTTGGCGTAAAATGCGCGACAATTACTTCAAACGCGGCAAGAATGGAAGAGTATAAACTGAAGAAACTTACACCTTCTCCGAACGGAATTTTGCGCGGTGAACTTGATGGAACAATTTTCCGTGCTCCGATTTTTGTAAAAAATATTGCGTGCAATGTAAAATCATGGGAAAAACCGATTGTTCTTGGCCGTCACGGTTATGGTGATGTGTATAAAAACTGTGAGATTAAAACTCCTTGCGCTGGAACTGCTGAGCTTGTTTTCCACGGCGAGGACGGTTCTGAAATCAAAAAGACAATTCAGGTTATGAAAGGTCCTGGAATCATTCAGGGAATCCACAACCTTGACGCTTCTATCGAAAGTTTTGCCCGCTGCTGCTTTAACTACGGTCTTGACCAGAAAATCAGCGTATGGCTTGGTACAAAAGATACGATTTCTAAAATCTACGACGGAAATTTCAAGGCGATTTTCCAGAGAATCTACGACGAGGAATTCAAGGAAAAATTTGAAAAGGCCGGAATTGAATATTTCTACACATTGATTGATGATGCCGTTGCCAGAGTTATGAAGTCAAAGGGCGGATTCCTGTGGGCTTGCAAAAATTACGATGGCGATGTTATGAGCGATATGATTGCGTCTGCCTGCGGAAGCCTTGCGATGATGACAAGCGTTCTTGTTTCTCCGAACGGTCAGTTTGAGTACGAGGCGAGCCACGGAACTGTTCAGAAGCATTATTACCGCTATCTTAAGGGTGAAAAAACTTCTACAAATCCAGTTGCAACAATTTTTGCCTGGACAGGAGCACTCAAAAAACGTGGTGAACTTGACGGAACAAAAGATTTGGTTGAATTCGCTGAAAAATTGGAGAAAGCAACTCTCTCTTCAATTGAAGACGGGCTTATGACAGGCGATTTGGCAAGTCTTGCAAATCCACCAGCAAAAAAAATCTTGAACAGTTGGGAATTTATTGCTGAAATAAAAAGCAGACTCTAGTTTTACAAAAAACAGATAGTTTTGCGCATAAAAATAGCCACAGTTTTGAATTTTTTTCATCGCTGTGGCTTTTTTTTTAGAATTTTTAGAAATTGATAACTCTTATGATTTTTCCTTTGAAAATCATAAGGATTAAATCAAGAATCCATATAATGTTCCATCCCAAAAAAAGACGCAAGAGTCCTGCTACGAATTTCTTTTCCTGAAAACGTGTTACAAAACCGCAAATCCAAGAAGTTAGTGGAATGAGTGCAAGAATCACGCTGATAAGTCGTCCTGCTCCAAAATAGTCTTTTCCTTTTTTAGCCATTTTCTTTACTCCTGAAAATATGATTTTTAATTTTCTGTCAGATAATGTAATTTGTCAAATATTTCTCGATATTTCTTGTTGCTGTTTACAAAAAAAAACACAATTACTAAAATAATGTCATTATGATAAATAGAAATTCAGGATTTAAAAAT
>CAVIQW010000012.1:0-20475 GCA_963644915.1 Paratractidigestivibacter sp. | reverse complement strand
TAAAAATTTAACTGCGGGATATTTGTTCCCGGAAGTAGCTCGCCGCCGTCGCGAGTATCAAGAGAAAAATAAAGATGCAAAAATCATCAGTCTTAGCATAGGAAACACAACAGAACCGCTCCCAGAATTCATTGCAAAAGCAATGGCGGACTATTCAATGTCGCTTTCTACTGTGGAAGGTTATTCTGGTTACGGTGATGAGCAGGGAAATTCTGTCTTGCGTGCAAAAATTGCAGAAGTCTGGTACAAGGGAATGGCGACTCCAGATGAGGTTTTTATTTCTGATGGTGCAAAATGCGATATTGCCAGAATCCAGACATTGTTCGGTTCAAAAGTAAAAGTTGCTGTTCAAGATCCTTCTTATCCTGTTTATGTTGATGGTTCTGTAATTATCGGTGCGGCAGGCAAAAACACAGGAAATGGCTATAAAGGCGTAACCTATATGCCTTGTGTTCCTGAAAACAATTTTTTCCCGGAACTTTCAAAAATCAAGAAGAACAGTCTGATTTATTTCTGTTCTCCAAACAATCCGACTGGTGCTTGTGCGACAAAAGAAGATTTAAGAAAACTTGTTGATTTTGCGAATAAAAATGGCTGCATTATTATTTATGACGCTGCTTACCGCGAATTTATTCGGGATGAAAAACTTCCAAAGACAATTTTTGAAATTGAAGGAAGTCGAACTTGCGCAATCGAAATAAATTCTTTCTCAAAGCCAGCTGGTTTTACCGGTGTTCGTCTTGGCTGGTCTATTGTGCCGAATGAACTTAAATTTGCTGATGGTTCAAGTGTGAATAAAGACTGGAACCGGGTGATGACAACTTTATTCAACGGCGCTTCGAACGTGGCACAGGCTGGCGGACTTGCTTGTCTTGAACCGGAAGGAATCAAGGCGATGAAAGATGTGATTGACTATTATCTGGTCAATGCAAAAAAAATTGAAGAAACTTTAAAAGGCGAAAATTTCAAGAAAATTGGCGTTGAAATTTATTCAACAGGAAACAGTCCGTATGTGTGGGCAAAATTTCCTGGCAAAAAAAGCTGGGATGTTTTTGACTTGATTTTGGACAAGTGCCACATTGTAACAACTCCAGGTTCTGGATTTGGTCCGAGTGGCGAAAGTTTTATACGCTTCAGTTCGTTCGGACACCAAAATGATGTGAACGAGGCTTGTGAGCGTCTTTCAAAACTTGAATTTTAGTTTCAAACTAGAACTGTGTCTTGTAACCAATATTCAATTTTAGGGCAGAGCCAAAATTTCCGTCTAGCATATCGGTTATTTTGGTCTGTAACATTCCGTGAATTGTTCCGTTGTAGAAATTTGTTGAGATGTACGGCGCTATAAGCACGTTGTAGTCATCTTCAAAAAGTTCCTTGGTATTTTTTATTAAATCTGTAAAATTCTTTTCTGGGAACGAAAGCGCCCCATGTATTCCAAAGATAAACATTTTGTTTTTTATGTAAAGATTGTCCGTGAAAATGTTGATGTTTGCACCGAAAGTGTCATTTATAAAAATAAAGTCATCAACTGTGTCCTGAGGAAGGCTGAACACTGTAAGATGAAGCTGAAATTTTCTAGTTCTAAATCGAGGCTCAAAAAGCAAGTACGCCGCGTTTTCATCAATTTTTGGATGGCTGTCGATTTTTGTAAATTCAATGTCAGAAACTCCGGCCTGCATAAACAGCGAGGTTGTGTAACTGTTTCCAAGCAGCATATTTATTCCGGCACGCCAATAAAGTGTGTCAATTATTACAAAAGCATTCTGCTCGTCGCTCTTTTTTAATGGCATTCCAATTCCGCCTGCAAAATCAAATGTAAAGAATCTGTAGACACCGGCAAGTCGTAAGTCTGAATTAAAGCAATAGCTGTCATCGAATTCGTGGTTCACATAAACGTAAACTCCAAGTGCGACTGGCTGCCTGTTAAAATGAATTACGTCTGAACCACCAACGCCAAAAGTAGGGTAAATTACAGAGCCTGAAAGTCCGAGCCATCCTTCTGTGATTTTAGATGCAATCGGCTGGATTCCGAACTGCCGTCTAAGAAATATGTCCGACCCGATAGGTTCGTAAGTTCCGCAAAAAAAACTAAGGTAGTTTGTTGAGTCTAAAAGTTGTCTTCTGAAAATAATTGAAAGTTCATCGATTTGAAAAGAACCTGGAGTTTCATCAAAAACAGAATTTTCAATAAGGTCTTCCGTTGCAAGCGAAAATTCTGTGTGTGCAAAAACATTTTCAGAAAGGCTGAACTGTCCTGAGAAAAACGACTGTAACTTAAGTTCCGGTGAAAAAGAGGTTTTTTTGGAAGATGTAAAATCAGTCTTTAAACCCGCAAAGCCGCTGAAAAAAACTTCTGAAAACGAGAAATTGTTCAACATAAAAAAAACTGCCGCGATGGTTAAAAATTTTATTTTTCTGCCTGCCATAATGAACTCCAAAATATTTTTCCTTTCTATATATCGGTGTTTTTTCTGTGTTTCATTAGAAAATTTTAAAACTTGAATTCTTAAAAAAGTGTTATATAATTGGTCGTATGAGCGATTATTTAGATCCGGACAACGAAGAATTACTTAAAGATTTTTTTGCTGAAGCTGAGCAGCAGGTTGAAACTCTTGAAAGCAATATTTTGGTAATTGAAAGCAATCCTTCTGACCATGAGGCTGTTGATGAAATTTTCCGTGCGGCTCATACTTTAAAAGGCGGTTCCGCTACTGTAGAAATGAATGAACTGTCTGAATTTACCCATAAAGTGGAAGATGTTCTTGATGAAATTCGTTCAGATAGACTGCAAGTTACAGAAGATATAATAGATATACTCCTTACATCGATTGATGTCATAAAAGCGATGCTGGAAGCACGGCAAAACGGTTCTGTCTATGGTGATGATGTTTCAGAGCTTGTTGAAAAACTTGAATCTTATGTTCCAAAAAAAGACTCAAAGAAAAAACATTCAGCGCCACTTTCAGGTTTTGGACCTAAACTAGAAAAAGTTGTGCCGCCTGTTGCTCCTTCTCCGGTTGCGGCTCCTGCGAATCCGTTTAATTATCCGTCGCTTTCGGAAGAAGAATTCGAGGAACTTAAGAGTGCCTGTGAGGAAAATCAGAAAGTTTGGCGAGTTGCTGTAAAATTTGACGAGAACAATCCTATGAATTCTGTTGGTGGAATTCAGGTTTTTGCCGCTCTAAAAGCACTTGGAACTGTTCTTAAAACTGTTCCTGATTTTGACGCTCTTTATGAAGATGAATTTTACGAATGTGTGTACTATTATATGGCTTCGGATTCAACTGCGGACAAGATTGAGGATGTTGCATTCCTTGGAGATGTTACTGTTGCAACAGATGCCCAGGAAATGACAGGTGCTGTCGCAGGAAATTCTGCTGATGTGGCGGAAAAAAACTCTGTGTCAGATGGGCAAGTTTCTTCTGCGGAACAGAATTTGGAACAGAATACTGAACAGAAAAACGTTGAAAAAAATCAAGTTGTTCCTGAAACTCAACCAACCGAATCTGCAGAAAATGCTCAACAGTCAGAGGAGAAAAAACAGCCGTCTACGGTAGCAAAGTCAGCATCTGCTTCAAAAACTAGTGCCGCAAACCAGCAGGGGTCAATTTTGCGTGTTGACTCAAAGCGTGTGGATTATCTTTTGAACCTTGTCAGTGAAATTGTAATCACGAAGGCATCGTTTAATCAGCTTTCTGCGAATCTTACATCGGCTTTGGTGGATTTTCATACAAAAGAAATTTTGCACCGAGAAAAAATGCGTCAGTTTATGGAAATGCTTCCGTCTTATCTTGACTCTATGCAGCACGGAAAAACTGTTAACGAAATCCAGTCGGAAATAAGCCGTTTCTTGGGTTCTTTTGCGGATGGAACAGGCGAAGATGACACAAATTTAAAGTCTCTTTCGATAAAACTTCGTTCTTCAACGCAAAACCTTGGCAGAATTGCAGGTGAACTTCAGGAAGGTGTAATGAAAATCAGAATGGTTCAAATTAACCAGATTTTCAGTAGATTTCCTCGTGTTGTCCGTGATTTGCAGCGCGATTTGAATAAAAAAATCAACCTTGTAATAGAAGGTGAGGACACAGAGCTTGACAAGGCAGTTGTAGAGGATTTGCTTGACCCGATTATGCATTGTGTGCGAAATTCCTGCGACCACGGAGTTGAAAGTCCTGAGGAACGTGTTGCGGCTGGAAAACCAGAGACTGGAACTGTTTTGCTTAAGGCTTCAAATGAAGGAAATCTTATAATAATTGATATTTCTGATGACGGTGCTGGAATTGATTCTGAAAAAGTCCGCAAAAAGGCGATTGAAAAAGGCATAATTCATCCAGACAAACTCCTTTCTGAAAACGAAATCCATCAGCTTATATTTGAGCCTGGATTTTCTACCGCGGATAAAATTTCAAAAGTTTCTGGCCGTGGTGTAGGGCTTGATGTTGTAAAAACAATGATTGACAAACTGAACGGAACAGTTAACGTTACTTCTGAAAAAGGAAAAGGAACTACGTTCAGCATAAGGCTTCCTCTTACGCTTGCGATTATTCAGGGGCTTTTAGTCCGTGTGGGAAAAGAAATTTATTCAATTCCGATTGCTTCAGTTATTGAAAGCCAGCGAATTCTTAATTCTGAAATAAAAACTATCGATAACTATGAAGTCCTGAACCTTAGAAATGAGGTTATCAGCGTGCTTAGACTTTCAAGATTGTTCGGGATAAAAGAAAACTCGGGCAGTGAATATTGCAACATTGTAATTGTCGGCTCGAAAGACAGAAAAGTTGGCGTTATGGTTGATTCTCTTATTGGTGAGGAGGATGTTGTAATAAAACCGTTGAAAGATCAGTACACGGCTTCTCCAGGAATTGCGGGGGCTTCTATTTTGGGAGACGGTTCGGTTTCGTTGATTATTGACGTTAGCCAGCTTCTTGAATTAAGCATAAAAATGGATGTGGCTTCCCAGTCAAAAATGACTGGTTCTAAGTGAGGTTTGTATGACCCTTGAATCTATTCTAATTTCTGATGACGATATGGATCTTGCTTTGTCAGTTCCGCAGGAATCTCTGAATGAACGAAAAGTTCAGGAAACTGTTGATTTTAAGATGGTGACTTTTTCAATTTCTGGAAAAGATTATGCGGTTGACATTATGTACGTAAAGGAAATTGCGAAGGCGGGGCAGTTTACGTACGTTCCGAACACACTTCCATTTGTTGTTGGCGTTTATAATTTGCGTGGTGAAATAATTCCAATCCTTGATTTGCGGATTTTTTTCAATATTCGTGACACAAAAGATGAGGATGAAAAGTTTCAGAATCTGTTGATTCTTACGGTTGATGACCAGACGTTCGGAGTTATTGTTGACAAAATTAATAAAGTTGTTGGAATTCAGAAAAGTTCAATTCAACCTTCGCATCCGCTTTTTGCCGACATAAATATCAAATATATCGCTGGTGTAGTTGAAAACGACAAGCATCTCTATATTATTCTTGATGTTGAGCGAATTTTTTCTAAAAAAGACGAAAATGATTCAAAAAATGAAAAAAGTCTGCCTGAAAATCAAGCTGAAAAAACTGCTCCAGTGCAGGATTCTGGAACTGATGCTTCTGAGGAACAGCCAGTAAAGAATGAAGAAAAATCTGCCACGCCTAAAAAAGTTGAACCTTCTGAGACTGCAAAAAATCAGCCAGCAGAAAAGGTTGAATGTTCTGTGATTCAAGAAGAAGCTTCTGGAAATGGCGTAATTGTTCAGGATTCGCAGAATGTTGAAAACATTGCAGGGCATAAAGAGGACTTGTCTGACGAAAACTACAGGTTTGTGGTGGAGGGGCTTAAGCAGTTTGGAAATTTTGTTGTTAGCCCTTTAAATGAAAACTGGATAAAAAGCCGTTATGAAAACTGGATTCAGGAAAAAACAGGGGATTCGGTTCAAATTCGAAATGGTGCTGATGCCGCGGAATTTTTAAAGCCTTTCTGGTCTTTATGCACGGATTTGTGGTGGTCGGACGAATATGCGGAAAATCTTTTGAATCTTTTACCGGAAAACAACGCAAAGCAAATTATTGTCTGGAATCCTGGCTGTGGCAATGGCAAGGAAACTTATTGTCTTGCCTGCGTTCTTGCAAAAAAATATCCTGAGTCAAAAATAAGAATCTATGCACAGGACATTGATCTTCTTAGCGTTTCAAATGCGCCTATGCTCACTGTTCCGGAAGATTCGGGATGTGCATGGCTTTCTCCGTTTCTTGTAAAAACTGCCTCGGGTGAAAACTCTTTTAGCCAGCAGATAAAAGACAGCATTATGTTTGAATACCACGACTGCCGGAATACGAATGCGCTTCCTATGGTAGATTTAGTCTTTGCACGGGATTTGCTTTCTTTTATGGACGAAGAATCCCAAAATCTTGTGCTTAATGATTTTTCTGAAAAATTAAAGGGAAACGGTTCTGTTATTCTTGGAGAAAACGAAATTATTCACGATTCATCAGAGTTTCTTGAACATACAGAAGGTGCGCTTACAGCGTTTACCAAACAATAAATAATGGAGGTCTGTGATGAGAGTCGAGTATATCAATCCGTTTGTCGAAACATCCTATAGGGTTTTAAAGGAAGTTCTTGGCGATGCTGAAGTAAAAAGAGGAAATCTTTATCTAAAATCTACAGCAATGCCAGTTATGGGGGTTGCCGCTTTGGTAGGACTTGCCGGGGATGTTGAAGGCCGGGTTCTTTTTGACATGACTATGGAAACCGCGATTAATATTGCATCAAAAATGAACGATGAAAAATTAGATTCGTTTAATGAACTTGCAAAAGCCACAATCAGTGAACTTGCAAACCTTATTACAGCCCAGGCGGTAACAAAACTGCATGAGCTTAATTTTAAGTTTGACCTTACGCCACCTGCTTTGTTTGCCGGCCAGCATATGGAAATTGCGGCTCTTGGCGGTGGAACGGAGAATGTTGAGGCTTTGATAGTTCCTCTTATTACCGAATACGGTAAAATTGAGGTAAATGTCGCTATTCGCGAGCGTGCGTAAAATTTGGAGAAAAATATGAAAACAGTACAGGATTTTCCATCTATCAATGAACGTGCCCCAGACGGACTAAAAACTGACGGTTCTGCGTTCCGCGTAATGATTGTTGATGATTCAATGTTTGTTGCAAAACAGCTTGGTCAAATTCTTACAAGTGAAGGATATGAAGTTGTTGCAACTGCCGCGGACGGAAAAGAAGGTGTTGACAAATACAAGGAACTTGCTCCAAATGTTGACCTTGTTACAATGGATATTACAATGCCAAGAATGGACGGTATTACCGCATTGGAACAGATTATGACATTTGACAAGAATGCGAAAGTTGTAATGGTCAGTGCTCTTGGAAAAGAGGAACTTGTAAAAAAATCACTTTTGCTCGGTGCAAAAAACTATATCATTAAGCCTTTGGACCGAAAAAAAGTTCTTGAACGCATTGCAACTTGCCTTCACGTTTAAAATTGTAATGTAAAATATTTTACTTTATTCAGTTTTTTGATTATAGTAGGAATATGAACAAAATACGTATTCCTGCTGTAATAACATTTGTTGCGTCTTTATTATTTACTCTTTTTTCTCTGAGTTTTTCTTTTGATGTTTCCCTTTTGGCTTTTCCTGTAAGTCTGGTTGGAACTTTCTTTCTTTTTTATTTTTTATTGAACAAGACTATCCGGCTAGAACAATATGAGTCTGTTGCGGTTTCCATAAAATTTCTTCAGTACATTCCGTTTATTCATTTGGCCTCCTTTGTTTTGCGCCGCGCTGGAAAAAATGGCACATACTATTGGTATGATGTTGTTACGGTTTTTCTTTGGTGCGTTGTTTTTGTTTCTTCTTTGGTTGTTCTGTATTTTTTTAAGGAAAAACGGATTTTTGCTTTGAATCCTGAATGGAAAAAAATTGCGGAAAAAAAGAGGGGCTCTGGAATAATTTCTGCAAAAAAAGTTACTCCAAAATCAGTTCTTTTTGAGGCGTTAGACTGGATAGATGCACTTGTTCAGGCAGTTTTTATGGTTCTGCTTATTCAGATTTTTGTGCTTCAGCTTTACGTTATTCCTTCAGAATCGATGGTTCCTTCCTTTTTGATTGGAGACCGTGTTGTTGTCTTAAAGACTCCGAGCGGTCCGAAATTTCCACTCAGCGATGTCGGTGTTCCTTGTTTAAAAAAATATAGGCGTGGAGATGTTATTGTATTCAGAAATCCTCATTATTCTTTGGACAGAAAATCCGAGGTTCGGACGGTTGTTTCCCAGATTGTTTATATGCTGACTTTTACAACTATAAATCTTAATGTTGATGAGGACGGACAACCAAAGGCGGATCCTCTTGTAAAAAGAATTTGTGGAGAGCCAGGCGAGCAGCTTGTTATGCAGGATGGAACGCTTTATGCACGTACTGCGGCAAATGACGAATTTTTGCCAGTTGAAATGGATTCAAAATTTGCGTGCTGGAATCTTGCACCAATTGCGGCTCGTGTGAACAGCCTGAAAAAACGCGTGATTCAGGATGTTCCGTTGAATCAGCAGAACTATAATTTAATGCTTGAGGTTGAAGAGGAGCGCAGGAATTTTGATTTGAATGTTGCGGCATTGGAATGTCAATCTGTTGCAAAATCTTTTGATTCAATTTTTAAGAGAATCGGAGATTATAATGCGGAAAAATCGGCGATTTCCTTGAGTTCTTACGACCTTTTTTTGAATTTTTACGAGAATACAAAAAAAATTCTTTCTGGAAAGGAAAATTGCCAATGGTTTGAAAATTTTATGTGCGACTGGTTGAACAGCGGAAAACTTGGCGCGGCTTTTAATCCAAATAATAAAAACGGAAAAAATGCTGACTCCCTGACGCTTTTTAACGGTGATTATTACGCGGAAGCAAATTTCAAGCTGAATGTAATGGTTAAACTTACTGCCGGGCGGCTGTTTTGCAGAACTGCGGAACTTATAGAAAAGGGTTATTCTATTGACGATATTAAGAATGACAAGAAGATTGTGGAAACGCTTGTTCAGGCTCAGAAACTTCATTTTTATCTGTTAATTCTTGACCAGCGTAATATGCCGGTTTTTCCTGCAAATTTGGAGGATGGAACGCCACAGTATATTCCTGAAAACTGCTATTTTATGATGGGGGACAACCGTTTTAATTCATTGGATATGCGACATTCCTATGAATCTGCATTTAAACCAGTTACGAATGCAGATGATTATTCTGTTCTTTATTATTCGAATATTGCGCCGCAGTATGTTAATAGAAAAAGAATCCTTGGTTCTGCTGTTTACAGATTCTGGCCTGCAAACCGTATTGGCGGAATAAAGACAAGATAATTTGTGCAAAATAAAAATTATTCTTTACTTGCCTCGCAAAAAACTTTATATTTAAAGTACTATGTTTATTGATAAAGTATTAACCGTATTGTTTGGTTCCCAGAATGAAAGGGATGTAAAGAAACTTAAGCCACTTGTTGCTGCTGTAAACGCAAAAGAGGAGTGGGCTAAATCGCTTAGTGCAGAGGATTTTCCTAAACAGACTAAAGAATTTAAAGAGCGTCTTGCAAATGGTGCGCTTCTTGATGATATTCTTCCCGAGGCTTTTGCTTTGGCCAGAGAAGCGGCTTTCCGCGTGCTTGGAGAAAGGGCCTACGATGTTCAGATTATGGGTTCGCTTGTTCTTAATTCTGGGCGGATTACCGAAATGAAAACTGGTGAAGGAAAAACGCTTATGTGTGTTCCTGCCGTTTATCTTAATTCTCTCACTGGGAAAGGTGTTCACGTTGTTACCGTTAACGATTATCTTGCTGAGCGTGATGCTAACTGGATGCGTCCTGTTTATGCTTATCTTGGTCAATCGGTTGGCTCGATTCTTTCTGATATGGACAATGAGGCAAGAAAACTTGCGTACAACTGCGACATCACTTATGGTACAAACAATGAATTTGGTTTTGACTATCTGCGCGACAATATGCAGGTTGAACTGGAACGAAAAGTTCAGCGTGGATTCAATTTCTGCGTAGTTGATGAAATTGACTCGATTCTTATTGATGAGGCAAGAACTCCGCTTATTATCTCTGGTCAGGGCGAAGATGACACTTACAAATATCACGAAGTTGATAAATATGTGGATGAGTTTTCAGAAGTTGAAAAAGATCCAAAAACCGATGATTACCCTGATGAAGTCGAGATGGAGCCTGAACAGCGAAAACTTATAAAGGGCGACTACAAGGTTGACGAAAAGTCAAAGCGGATTTCTTTTACAGACAAGGGAATCGCGCATATCGACGAAATTCTTCACAAGCATAATCTTATTCCGGCGGACGCAAAAGTTGTTGACGAGGAATATTTTGAATATGTTCATTATTTTACGCAGGCTGTAAGAGCCCATGTTCTTTACCACAACGATGTTGATTATCTTGTTCGTGACGGACAGGTTCAGATTGTTGATGAATTTACAGGTCGTGTTCTGGAAGGACGTCGTTATGGCGATGGACTTCATCAGGCAATTGAAGCAAAGGAACATTTAAAGATTGCCCAAAGAAACAGGACGCTTGCCACAATCACTTTCCAGAATTTTTTCAGAATGTACGAAAAACTTTCCGGAATGACTGGTACTGCCGCTACAGAAGCAGTTGAATTTAACAAAATTTATCACCTTGATGTTGTTGCAATTCCAACAAACCGTCCTGTTGCTCGTATTGATGAAAATGATGAAGTTTATCTGAATGAGCAGGAAAAATGGGAGGCAATCTGCAAGGAGATTCAGGCGGCTCACGCAAAAGGTCAGCCGGTGATTGTCGGTACAGTTTCTGTAGAAAAATCTGAACTTCTTTCAAATCTTTTGACTAAAAAAGGAATACGGCACGAAGTATTGAACGCAAAAAACCATGCTCGTGAGGCTATGATTATTGCAGAGGCCGGTGCAAAAGGTGCTGTGACAATCGCAACAAACATGGCTGGTCGTGGTACTGATATTAAACTTGGTGGAAATCCGGAATTCCGCGCAAGAAAGCGTGCTGGAACAAATGCTACACCGGAACAGTATGAAGCGGCTTATAAAATTGAAAAGGAAAACTGGCTAAAAGAAAATGATGAAGTAAAAAAAGCCGGTGGTCTGTATGTGATTGGTTCTGAAAGGCACGAGTCGCGCCGAATTGATAATCAGTTGCGCGGACGCTCTGGTCGTCAGGGAGATCCTGGACGCTCAAAATTCTTTATTTCAATGGATGATGACTTGATGCGCCTTTTTGGTGGCGACAGAATGAAAGTTATGATGCAGAAAATTGGTATGGAACCTGGAGAGCCGATAAATCATCCGTGGCTTAACAAGGGAATTGCCAAGGCTCAGCAGAAAGTTGAAGACAGAAACTTTGAAATCCGAAAACATTTGCTTGATTACGATGATGTTCTGAACGAGCAGAGAAATGTGATCTATGAGCAGCGAGATTCAATCCTTGCGGACAAAGATCTTGCTCAGCGCGTTTTGAATAACGCTGATGACATTGTTGAAAATCTTTTCTATGACTATGAACATTCTCATGGAAAAAAAGACGAGCATAGAAAACAGCTTGTTGAAGATGTTGCAAATTATTTTGGACTTGTTCTTGGGGAAAATATTTCTCAGGATGCGGTTCTTGCGGCTTTGCAGAACGATATTACTGAAAAAGAAACGTTGGTTGGAAAAGAAAATTTCAATCTCTTTATCCGTTACCAGTATGTTCAGATAATTGATAAAAAATGGCTTGACCAGCTAGAAACTCTTGAGGCGTTGCGGGAGGCTGTTGGACTCCGTTCTTATGGTTCAAAAAATCCTCTTACTGAATACAAAATTGACGGATTCAATATGTTTGACGAGATGCTTGATTCAATCCGAAATACTGTTATGTCAAGAGTATTTAAGGTTAGGATTCAGCTTTCGCCAGAAGCACAGGAAGTTCGAAGAAGAATGGCGATGCAGGCTCAACGTAATATGAATGCACAACATTCTGAGGCGGAAAATATCACTCAGCAGGCTAGACCAGCTTCTTCAATGAATGGGGCTTTGGCGCGTCGTCAGGCTGCCGGAAGTGTTACGGCTCAGCATACTCAGGGACAAACTGTAACAGTAAGACGTTCTTCCCCGAAAATTGGGCGAAATGATCCTTGTCCATGTGGAAGTGGCAAAAAATATAAGAATTGCTGTGGAAGAAATGTTTAGAAAATTCTTTGTTTATCTGTTTTTTGCATCTATTTCTGTTTTTTTTGTTTCGTGCATAAGGTCGAACAAGGTTCTTTCAGTTTCAGAAAATGAACTTTTTGACTTGAATTATGGAAATTTTGCAGAACAGATGAACCTTTTTAAACTAAAGGAAAGTGGACCTGTTTCAACTTCGCTTTATATGCGGGATGGTTTTTTTTACATAGTGAACGGAAATGCCGGTAAGGTGATTTCGCTTAATTCTTATGGAGATTTGCTTTCTCTTTTTTACAGCGAGGATTTTTATTCTCAGACGAATTTTTCGTCTATTATTGATGCGGCCTCTGGAATCTGGAAACCGATTTCTTATCCTTTTTCACTTACTGGAAAAATTGCGGTCGATTCTCGTAAATATATTTATGCGGTAGGAAACTTGCCGCGTGAACGTAACGAGCAGTCAGAAGATTTGAGTCTTCTTTACAGTCAGGTTGTTCTTCGTATTTCTAGCGATGGAAAAGAGATTGATTATCTTGGACAGCAGGGACCTAGTGGAACGCCTTTTCCTGATGTAAAAAATATCTATACCACAGAAAATAATGAGGTGGTTGTTGTCTGTTCAACAAATGATGGTCTTGCGGTTTATTGGTTCGCCTCGTCAGGGTTCTTAAAGTATCAGATTCCTGTTGGTGTAAAAGTTGTGCCTAGCATTACTCCAGAGTCAGTTAACGTTAATGCAGAGCAGTCTGACCTTTTTATCACCGTGGAAAATATTGTTCCAGATTGCTATGCGGAACGGCTCTATGTAAAAGTTGATTATTATTTTTCTCATATTGATGAAGAGTCAAAAACTCAGTCTGGAATTGACTACGTAAAAAGTTCGGTCTATCCGCTTGATGTTTCTACAGGAAAATTTGGAGAGGCTTTGAATATTCCAGCTTATGAAGAGTCGGTAACGGAAGATTTTTCAAAACTTACATACAAATTGCCCTATGATTTTCTGGGGGTGACAAAAAATACATGGATGTACTTTATAATCACAACTGAAAAAGGTTTTAATGTCCTTATGCTGCAACCTGGAACGCAAAATGTTATAAAACGAAATATTGAAATCAGCCACAAAAATACACTTTATTATTCGCTTTCGCTTTCTGATGAAGGAATTATTTCAGCGTTGCTTTGTGAAAAAGAAAAAGCAAGGGTTGTCTGGTGGCGTACGGATTCTCTTTTGGATACAATGTTTAAATAAAGGTTTGCTATGGATTTTGATAAAATTGATGAAGGACATGCCGACGGTGAAGAACCTTTGCATTTTTATTACAATCGAGAGGAACGCATAAAAAATGCTCCGAAAATTGTTCAGGATTTTTATGCCGGAAGAGTGAACCAGTTTACAAGAAATCCGTTTAAAATCCTTTTAAAAAATCCATTGAACCGAACAATGGTTATTTTTCTACTTCTTTTCTGTGGTTTTGCATATTTTATGTCTTATCAGGCTAATAAGAATAAGTCTAGAATTGGTGAAACATACGGAAGTTTGACAGCTTTTTCTTATACGGAAGAAGTTTATGTTACGTTCAAAGCGGAAAAGATTTCTGAAAAAAACAAGAACGGCGGTGAATTTATTCCTGTTCCTGTGACGGTTGTTTTTGATGCGGTGGATTCTTCTGGAACTGTTGTTCAAAGTGCTGAAGTTTCTGATTCATATAATGGCGAGGAACTTTTTCTGCGGACACAATTTAAGGATTATGATATAATCAATATAGTTGCAGATGTGACGCTTGGTGAAGAGAAAAAAAGTTTTTCAACAAATATTGTAAAGCGTTAGAAGAGGCGGTTATGATACAGTTTTATTGTTTGTCAGTTTTTTTGAATCTTTTGGTTGGATTTATTCTTTTTTTTGGAAATTCTTCGGAGCAGGAGGAAGTGCAGGTCTCTCAGCCAGAAGAAAAGGTAAATCCTGATGATGATATTTCTTTTTTGGATACAGATTATCGTGGTGTAAAACTGCCGCATCAGAAAAAATCTGTTGATGGAATGTTTGCGAAAAATTCTGTGCTGAACGATAAACTTTTTCAGTTGGTGCTGGGAATTCTTTCTATTTTTGTTTCAATTGTAAAACTCCTTTCGGCTGTTAACGGAATACCTTTTTTGGGTGACCTTGTGCCGGCTTTGGCAGGGTTTTTAGGCGGTTCGGCGATGCTTTTTGAATATTACGTTGAAAAAAGTTCTGCTAATCTTGAATTGCCGGCTTTTTTTCAGAGCGTGTTTGTTGAACACAAAAAATATATTGGTGCGGCTTGTATGGTTGCGGCCGTAGTTCATTTTATAATTCCAGGAGTTCTTTTTCTTTAGATGAGTAGTTCAGTTGCGTGTATTGTTTATAAAAATGGAAAAATTCTTGTTGCACACAGAATTCCAAAAGGCGATATGGGAAACCGCTGGGAATTTCCTGGTGGAAAAGTTGATGCTGGCGAAACCGACCAGATGACGATTGTTCGTGAAATGAGTGAAGAATTTGGTGTAAAGGCAGTTCCTGGTGAAAAAATCACGTCGGGTTCATTTTTTCATAAGGGAAAAGAATGTTTTTTAAATGCGTATCTTGTTCAACTTGAACACGATGGTCTTGAAAAACCATATATTCTTACGGAACATACTGAATATAAATGGGTTTTTCCAAGAGAAATTGAAAAGTTGAATTTTGTTGATTCAGATTTAATGATTTATCCTGATGTCTTAAAATTTCTGGAAAAGTAATGCGTCATTTTTTATCGGTTTTGTTTTTTGTTTTTATTTCATTATTCGTTTCCTGTTCATCAAAGAAAGAGGTTGTTTTTGACAATTCGGAGCCTCTTGCACTTGCTCCAGACGTTCAGTGGGCAGTTGTTATTGAACCCTATGCAGCTTTTAGAAAAAATACTGATTGGTCTGCGGAGATAGTAAGTCATTGCAGAAAAGGCGATATTCTTCAGGTAAAGGGAAATGCAGTTTTTAACAATTCCGAAGATTGGTATTATTTTGACGAAGGCTGGCTTCCTGACTCAGTTATTGATATTTATTCGAATCGTTTTAAGGCTGCCAATGCGGCGGGACGTTTAAAATAATGGCTTTTATAATCGCGGAAATTGGAACAAGCCACGAAGGTTCTTTACAGAAGGCAAAACAACTTGTTGACTGTGCTGTTGAATCAGGTGCGGATGCGGTAAAATTCCAGTGGGTTTACGCGGACGAAATTCTTCACCCGAATACAGGTTTTGTGAAACTTCCTACAGGAAATATTCGGCTGTACGACCGTTTTAAGCAACTTGAATGTGATTCATCTTTTTACGAGGAAATGTTGGATTATGCACATTCAAAAAACGTAAAATTTGTGTGTTCCCCGTTCGGAGTAAAGAGCCTTGCTGAACTTTTAAGGATAAACCCTGATTATGTAAAAATTGCTTCCCCTGAATTAAATCACTTTCCTATGTTGGAATCTTTGGCTGAATATCGTGCGGAACAGAAGAAAAACGGAAAAAATTCTGTTCCAGTTATTGTTTCTTCGGGTGTTTCAAAGTTAAAGGATATTGAAAAAGCAATTTCGATTTTGGGAACAGAAAACATTTCGCTTCTTCACTGCATTACAAGTTATCCGGCTCCTGAAAGTGAATACAATCTGAAACTTGTTGAAAATTTAGGGAAAATTTTTGGTGTTGAAACTGGCGTTAGCGACCATAGCCTTGACCCAATACTTGTTCCGGTTCTTTCTGTGCTTTGTGGCGGAACTCTTATTGAAAAGCACATAACTTTAAGCCGGAAAACATCCGGGCTTGACGACCCTGTTGCTCTTGAGGGGGAGCAGTTTGCGCTTATGGTTCATTCCGTTCACCAGACAGAAGCGCTTTTAAATCGCTACGGAAAAGAAAAAGGTTGGGAGATTGCATTTTCTCAGCTGGAAGAATCTTTTGAACCAAAAAAAATTCTTTCCTGCATTGGCGATGGAATAAAAAAACTTGCACTTGCCGAGGAGCAGAATTATGGCCGTACGAACCGTTCACTTCACTTTATGCGTTCGTTGAAAAAAGGCGAAAAAATTGTTCCATCAGATATTGGAGTTTTGCGGACGGAGAAAGTATTGACTCCAGGAATTTCACCGGAATTCCTGAACCTTGTGATTGGCTCGTTTTTGGCAAAAGATGTTGAAAATGGTTCAGGCGTTCAGTTTGAAGATTTTATAAAAAAAGACAATTAGTTTTAGTTTCTTGCGGCTTTTAGAATAAAATTCATTCCAGTAATTGTTAAATCCTTGTCGATAAAGTTGAAGCATTTTGTAATCGGCTGAAGCATACTGTTTAGTCCGCCAGTTGCGATTACTTTTATATCTTCTTTTTTTGTCATGCTTTCTTTTGAAAGGTCAGTTTTCATTTTGCTGACCATTGATTCAACAAGCCCCTTGTACCCTAAAAATATTCCGGACTGTATTGCCCATACGGTGTTTTTTCCAAGACTTGATGAAGGGACTTCCATTGGAACTGCAGGAAGTTGGGCGGTACTGCTGAAGAGAGAGTTGATTGCCGTTCCAAGTCCCGGGGCAATCGCAATTCCTGCTATGTTTCCTTCGTGGTCAATTGCTGTAAAAGAAAGCGCTGTGCCAAAATCGATTACTATTGATGGTGTCTTGTATTTTTCCCAAGCGGCAACAGCGTCACTGAGCAAATCTGTTCCAATCTCGTGAATTGCGGTTTCCGGAATTTTTACAGAAAGCTTTGGATAAATTTCCGGTCCAATTACAAGAGGTTTTTTTCCGCAAAAATGTTGGGCTACAATAATAAACGGACCAATCAATGCAGGCACAACAGCACTGATTACAGCGTCATCAATTTTTGAAAAGTCAATTTTCGCATCAATAAAAAGTTGACGCAACGTTGAAATATATTCATCGCCAGTTCGTTTTGAATCTGTGGAAAGCCGCCATTGATGCACGATTTTTTCGTCTTCAATTATTGCCGCTTTTATATTTGTATTTCCAATATCAAATGCAAGAATCATAATACCTATATTTTATTGATTTTGTTGTAACTTGCAAGTTTTTTGTGATATTATATTGAATATGAGCGATTTAATTCAACCTAGAGTTCTTAAAGGCTTCCGGGATTTTTTGCCAGAAGCAGAAATTGGAAGAACTAACCTTACAGAAAAAATTACACAAGTTTACAGATCCTTTGGATTTGTTCCTATTGACACGCCAGTTCTTGAATACACGGAAATTCTTTTAAGAAAAAGCAACGGCGAAACAGAAAAACAGGTTTTCCGCTTTGAGGATAATGGTGGCCGCGATGTTGCGTTGCGTTTTGACCTTACAGTTCCTTTTGCGCGTTTTACAGCCGAGCATAAAAATGAACTTTACTTTCCGTTCAAGCGTTATCATATTGCGAAAGTCTGGCGAGGAGAAAAACCTCAGGCCGGGCGTTATAGGGAATTTGTTCAGTGTGATATTGATACAGTAGGTTCAGACAGTGCGGCGGCCGATTTTGAAATTCTGAATGTGATGAAAGCGGCACTAAACGGAATCGGCGTTGAAAATATTACAATTCACGTGAACCACCGCGGAATTTTTAACCGTTTTCTTGCGAATCTTGGGGTAAGCGAAAAAAGCGAGGATATTCTTCGTTCTGTTGACAAGCTTGCAAAAGTTGGTGAGGAAGAAGTTTTAAAAGAACTGAATGAATTTACTGACGACGAAAAAAAAGCAAAAAAAATAATCGAATATATTTCGAGCAAAGGCACATTTGAAGAAATTCTTTCAAATATTGAATCACTTGCCGGCGGTTCAGGTGCGGACACTCAACGTATGCGCGACATTTATGAAATGATGAAGGCGGCAGGAATCGAAAAAACTTATGTTCTTGACCCAAGCATTACGCGCGGACTTGACTATTACACAGGCGTAGTCTATGAAACATTCCTGAATGAGCTTCCTTCGATTGGTTCGGTTTGTTCAGGAGGACGTTACGACAATCTTGCCGGTCTTTATATGAAAGAAAAAGTTCCTGGAGTTGGCGCTTCAATTGGAATCGACAGGCTTATTGCTGGACTTGAGCAGCTTGGCGTTTTTAAGGCGGCAGGAAGTTACCTTGATGCGGAAATTTATTGTCTTGACGCTAAAAATTCGATTTATTACCAGAAAGTTGCGGCAAAACTTCGTTCTTTGGGAGTCAATGTAGAAGTTTTCCCAGACGCAAAAAAAATGGCACAGCAGTATGCGGTTACAACTGCAAAAGGTGTAAAATGGGGAATCATGCTTGGTGAAGACGAGATAAAATCTGGTACAATTTCCTTGAAAAATCTTACAAACCGGGAAGTTTTGCCTGGACTTACAGCAGAAAAAGCCGCTGAAATAATCAAGTCTGAACGATAAAGAGGATGCGTATGGAAATCTCAGAAACAAAACTTATTGAAAAAGCGATGGAAATGCTGAAATTTTCATACGCTCCGTATTCGCATTTTTTTGTAGGAGCCGCATTACTTTCAAAAAATGGAAAGATTTATGGCGGATGTAACGTTGAAAATTCTGCGTATGGACCTAGCAATTGCGCTGAACGCACTGCAATCTTCAAGGCTATAAGCGAAGGCGTAAAGGATTTTGAGGCAATCTGCATTGTTGGCGGCACTAACGGCAAGGTTGAAAAATTCTGTCCACCATGCGGAGTTTGCCGTCAGGTTTTGAGCGAGTTCTGCCAGCCAGATTTTAAAGTCATCCTGGCAAAATCTGTTTCGGAATACAAAATTTTTACATTGCAACAGCTTTTGCCAGAAAGTTTTTCGCTCTAGGCGGTATTCTAAAAAGTTACTGATAGTTTATCTCTTCCCAGCCTGAAATATCAAAGAATCCGTTCGTTATTCTATATCCGTCTTTTAACGGCAAAGTATATCTTTTTTCTATTGGAATCAAACTGTTGTCATTGGCTTTGTTGTAACTCCAAAAGACATTTACACCATTGCTTTTGTCTTGTTTTAAACTTTTATTTAGAAATGGATTTTTTAGTTCTGGAATTATTCCGTCTGAAGCCAAAAATATTGTGTCAGCATTAGTCATAAACTTATTGCTGACTTTTATTTCTTCTGAATCAGAGTAAAAATCTTTCACCATAAGAAGAGGATTAAAATAAAGCATTTCATTGTTGTAAAAAGTTGTTTCTTTGTCTGAACCAGATTTTATAGAGTTTTCCCATCCATGATCAGATGTAATTATTATTCTAGTGTTGTTAAAACAATCGTTTTCTTTTAGAAAATCAAGAAAAAGTCCAATTTGTTTCAATGTGGCAACAAAAGCTTGATAATTCTTAATTGTTTCATTATTGGCTATTTTTAGACTTCTGGAAATATAATTCTTATTGATTTTTTCTGTTTTAATTTCTTCATAATTTTCTGTATTCAACCAACATCCATAATGTGGTGTATCATTTCCAATAAAGATGAATTCTTTTTTAGCTGATGAAAAATTTGTAAGGTTACGTAAAAAAAACAGTGTTGAAAAATTATTTATAAAGCCTTCTAGGTTTCTTGTAAGTTCATTATTTTTTGTAATTCCAAAATAACTATTCCTAGCAGCAGGGAATAAAACTTGTAAAATAGAAAAATTCAAAATAGCTTTGCGACATATATCATCGAAACTTATGTTTTCAAAGTTTTTTGTTTTTTGATATCTGTGTATGAATTTTTTAAAAATTCCGTATGTTTTTATTTCTGGATAATTTTCAAATCCTCTAAAATCATTTTCTTTTCTGAAATAGTTTGAGGGGAGGCCAGAAACACTCACAGAAAATCCATTTTCTAAAAAATTCACTGGCATAACAAGAGCCGCTTCATCATATTTTTCTTGTAATAGAATATTCTCTCGGCTGTTCATGTTTTCTGGAGTATAGTCATAGCCTCCCATCATTGCAGGAGAACCGTATAGGGTTGCGTGTCCAAACGAAACTGTGTTTGGAAAATAAGTGAAACTGTTAAATTTTTCAACAAGTACTGGCATTTCTTCTTGAAAAATCGGAAAAAATGCGGAACAAGCTCTGTCTAAGAAAAATACAACAACATTTTCCTTAGTTTTGCTCAAATGAAAAATTGGTTCAATATTATCATTCAAATTTTCTGTAGATTGCTTCGCAGTATTCAGTTTATAATAATCAAATACTTTTTTTATTTTTATTGCATTTTTCGTAGAAAGGGATGCAAGCGCAATTACTAGAATCATGCAGGTATATAAACTTTCGCTTTTTATTTTTTCAAATTTAAAATTTAAGAGAATTG
>CAVIQW010000011.1:44725-48892 GCA_963644915.1 Paratractidigestivibacter sp. | reverse complement strand
ATGGATCAAGACTCTGTTTGGGAAGAAAAGGAGCTAAAAAAATACATAGAAAAAATCTCGGAAAATAAAAATGAATTTAAAAATTTTTCGCCTGCGTTGAAATTTACATCGCTTTATTCGTTTACAGAAAATTTAAAACATTTGCTTTGCCGCTCAAGACAGAAGGAATTCTTTGACTTTCAGTTTTCTGACCGCTGGATTACAAGCGGGAGCGTGATGAATTTAAAAGTTTGGGAAGAAGTTGGAAAATTCAATACCAAACTTTTTATTGATGAAGTTGATTTTGATTATTGTGCGCGCTTTTCCGAAAGAGGTTTCAAGAATCTTTGCTTGTCAGATGTAATTTTGAATCACAATCTTGGAACACAGAAAAAAGTTTTGTTTATAAATTACGGAGCACACTCAGATTTCAGGCTTTACTATCAAATAAGAAATTTGCTTTATATGTGCCGTGTTTATCCTGCTTACACATATAAATATAAATATAAATGCAACCTCATTAAATTAACTTTAAAGACTCTTCTTTTACATCCCTTAAAAATAGTTTCTTACTTGCGCCTTTACAAAAAAGCGATTTTTGATTCAAAGGGAATATTCTCATTTGAGGACGAAAAACAATGAATATTTCCTCCATAATCGTAACCTACAACCCCAATCTACCTCAGCTAAAGAAATGCATTTCTTCCCTTTTGCCTCAAGTGGATTCTGTTGTCATCGTAAAAAACAGCTCAGAGCCGCTTGATTTTGAAAAAGATTGTCAGAACGAATCTGGCAATGATAATTTGTTCGCAAAAATACGGCAGATTCAACTTGAAAAAAACTTCGGAATCGCATACGCACAGAACCGGGGAATTGAGAAAGCGATTGACTGTGGAGCGGAGTGGATTTTGCTTTCTGACCAGGATACGGTTTTTCCTGAGGATTATGTTGAAAGCTTTAAAAAGAAAATAGAAATCTTTGGTAAAAATAAAACCTATGTGCCGACTTTTTTTAATGAAGTAAAAAAACAGAATGAGCCGGTTTCTGTTTCCATGACAAAAGCCGTTGTTCCCTCTGGAAATAAGGAGATTCCTGTGCTTCATGCAATTGCATCTGGAACAATTTTTAATAAGGAAGTTTTCCAGAAAATCGGCGGAATGAAAGAAGAACTTTTTATCGATTATGTAGATTTTGAATGGTGCTGGCGTGCCCGTCATTTTGGAATCCAGACTCTTTGCTTTCCTGACATAAAAATTTGCCATCAGCTTGGAGATTCATACAAAAAAGTTTTTGGAAGGAAAATTACGATTCGTTCAGATTTCAGATATTTTTACATGCTTAGAAACGGTTTTTATCTTTCTAAAAGTTGCGAATATCTTTCAAAATCAGAAAAAAATCAGTTAAAAAAGCGGACTCTGATTTTTGTCGCAGGCATATTTTTGATTTTTCCTAAAAAAGCAGAAGCGTTAAAACTTGTAAAAAAAGCGGTCAGCGAAGCAAAAAAAATGGGAGATGAAAAATGAATATTTTAGTTCATACATGGTGGTTTTCAAAAAACAAAGGAAGTGAATTCGCAGTTTCATATAATTTTGTAAAAGAAATGAGCAAAAAACATCATCTTTATGTCCTCGTGGAAAGTAATTCCTATATGTGGAACGATTTGTCTGAATTTGACGGGGGGGGGGACAAATGTATGGCTAATATAGATTTTATAACCGTGCCTTATCATAATCCTTTCCTTGAAACTGTCTGTTCTCGCTTTAATCTTGGCTGGCTTTCTTATGGGCTTTTTGAGGGCTGGGAGCGTGGTGTTTACCGCTATATAAAAAACTCTGGTCTGCTTAAAAAAATTGATTTGATTCATTTTGCCGCTCCAGTCGGCTACCGTGAACCAGGGTATTTGTGGAAGTTCAATAAACCTTACGTGTGGGGACCTTTTGGCGGAATGTACAGAATCCCAAAAGAATTCGTGGCTTCTTATCCTGCAAAAAAAAGAATTCTTGGCAGAATAAAAAATATTCTGAATTTTTTGCAGTTTCATTCTTTGCACGTAAAAAAAGTTTTTAAGAAAAGCGATGTACTGATTGCCTGCACAAAAACTCAAAGCAAAATGGTAAATCGGCTTTTGCATAAAGAAACTTGCCACTATCTTCCAGAAAATGGAATTGACCAAAAAAAACAACACTCTATAACTTATTCATTCTTAGACAAAAAATTCAGTTCGCCTTTTATAAATATAATCTGGATTGGCCGGAACGATACCAGAAAAAATGCAAAACTTTTTATTCAGGCGTTAAAAAGATGTGGCTCAAAGAATTTTTCGTGTACTTTTGTTGGCGAAGGCTGCTCTCAATTAAAAAATCTTGTTCAGGGTGATTTTGAATTAAATAAAAGATTGATTTTTGCAGAAAAAATTCCACGCGAAAAAGTCCTTGAAATGTATAAAAATGCACATCTGATGGCAATCACAAGCTCAATGGAAGCAAATACAACAGTAATCTTTGAAGCAATGGAAAATTGCGTTCCTGTAATCACAGTTGACCACTGCGGAATGGCAGACGTTGTAAAAAATGATTTTACAGGCGTAAAAGTAAAAATTCAAAATCAGGAAAAAATGGCGGAAGATTTTGCATTAAAAATAGACGAACTTTGCAAAAATCCAGAAAAACTTCTGACATTCGCCAAAAATATAAAAAGTTCTTCATACGAATACAGCCAAGATCACAGAATGGATTTTTTTGAAAAGTGCTATGAAGAAGCGGTTAAAAAATTTGAGAGAAAACAGGGAATCAGAAAATGAATTTGAAATATATATTTTTCATACTATTTATAATATTCTCTGCACAAAATCATATTGGCGCTTTTATAAAAAGCAACTATTCCAGTCATAAACTCTCCAAAGAAAAAAAATTGACTTTGTCTGAGAACATCTTTTTAAGGCCACTCAAAAAATCCATGTTCAGTTCATCTTTTCTGAGTGTAAATGTGCTTTGCATAGTTACCTCCATGCTTTCTTATAAAGAAACTGGAATTTTTGAAAATTTTCTATTATTGCTTTCTCTTTTTATCTTCTTCCAGAATCTCCAGCATTTCTTTTGGAGTAACAACGAACGGCTTTATCGGAAAGTCCTTGATGTTGCCAGTTACAAGAAAAGTGTCTTCCGTTTGGCGACAATCCATAGTAACTTCATAAAAAATCACATCTTTTGGATCAGATGGTTTTTCTTCTGTTTCAATTCCCGAAAGTTCAATGCCGTTTTTTATAATCATTTTGATAACATCGTTGATTATTTCAGACGAAAAATTGAATTTTTTTCTGGACAAGACTTCTTTGTATTCATAAAGAATTTCTTTGTTAAAAACAGGAACTGCAATGCCTGCCAAAATATGTTGAACAACCTTTCCTGGTATGGAATTCCTTTTAAGCAATGCCGAAACAATGACATTAGTGTCAACAACGCAGAAAATTTTCATTTTTTATTCTCCTTTCCTGAACGCTCGAATTTCAGCGTTAATTTCATCAAGCGAAAGATTTTGATTTTTATTCCTTTTTGCTTCTTTGTTAGCCTGTTTGAGAAGGGCGTTAGCCTGTTTAAGAGACTTCTTTTCAGAATTTACTCTCATACTAAACGGAATCCCCCGCTCTTCAACGGACTTTTTAAGAAAAATTCTGAACGCCGTCGGCAAATCAAGCCCGAGCTGTTCAAAAATGCTTGTCGCCTCGTTTTTCAAATCCTCGTCAACCCTAATCTGTACCAATGTGCTTGCCATAATGTGCCTCCAATAATAAAAAACTGTGTTTGTAATTTGAATATATGTGAATGTAATGTGTTTGTCAATAAAAAGGGCGTTCCGGCTAAAGCCGTCGGGCTTTTCGTGGTTATCATTCCTGCGCTACGCTCCGGAACACGCCTGCGGCGTGCCACTACAATCCCTAACGCGAAGCGTTAGGCCGTGCGCTTTAGCGCACAGTAAAATAACGAGTTTGCGTGCAAACTCGCAGCGTAGGCGCAAGGCGCATACGCAGAAATCCCTAACGCAAAAAAAGGAGTTTTACTATGAATAAAAATATCTTGCAAAAAGTGCCTGTTTCATCAGAAAAAAAACTTCGTGTCTCTATAATCGGCACTGTAGGCGTTCCTGCCTGCTACGGCGGTTTTGAATCTCTTGTGGACAACCTGCTTGATT
>CAVIQW010000011.1:6934-43793 GCA_963644915.1 Paratractidigestivibacter sp. | reverse complement strand
CGTAAAAAAATCGCGGACGAAATGGGCAATGCAGGAAAAAGTCTTTACAGCTGGGGGCGGATTGCCCGCCAATACAACGATTTGTATTAAACTTTAAACCTGCTTTTTGCCTTCTTCTGCAAGTGTTAAAAATCCGTCGCCTGTTTGTGTTACAAAGCCTTTTATAACGCAGCCTTCAAGAGCGTTTTCAACTTGCTGGGGCGAAACGGATGTGGCATTTTTGCAAATTTCTTCTATTAATTGGGATATTTTTAAGCTTTCCTGTTCGTTGAGAATTTTAAGGATTTCTGTTTCGTTTTTAGTTGCGGTGAACACATTCTTATCTTATGGAAAACTTTGCTTGCGGTCAAGAAACTTGCTTTTTCAGTAGTTCTTTTCCGAACTTTTTTACAACGATTTTCCTGCAGTTCATTTTGTTCAATAGAATTTGAAGTTTATCTGATAACGATGTATACTTTTTTTTGATATGGTTTTGCTCAGATGTAAAAAGAATTTTATTTTTCTCTTTGTTTTCTTGGCGTTTTTGACAGAAGCATCTTTTGCTAAAATTTTTGAATTTTCAGCCTCTGGCGGAATACGAAGCAGCAAGGTTCAGGAATTTGTCTACGAGGATGACTACACATTGAGCCGGCTGGATTGGAAAGCTCCTTTAATTCCTGTGATTGGTCTATCTGGTCGTTTTGATATTTTTCACACAATTCTGGACTTCTCTGTGGATTCTGCAATTCCTGTAAAACTTGGCTCAATTCAAGATTACGACTGGACGGGTACAGACAAATCAAAGAATACTCACTTTTCAGACCACGAGCTCATAGTTAACAGGCTTTTTGATTTGGAAGCGAAGGCTGGCTACGATTTTAATTTAAAGAATTTTGGAGTTCCTGTAGATTTAAGCATAATTCCTCAGGCAGGTTTTTTGTTCAGGAGTCAAAAGTTTGAGGCGTACAACGGATATACTCAATATGCTGGAAATGGCGAATATTGGAGCGATTCATTGGAAAAAACGTACATTTCTGGGGTTGGAATGACTTATGAGGTTGCAAGTTATATGCCTTTCTTAAGTCTTGAATCTGAGTACGCAATTGATTCTTTCTGGAAAGTAAGGATTTTTGGCAGATTTTTTCCGTACATTTATTCAGCGGCAACGGATAACCATATTCTAAAATATGTTCAGTACAATGATTATATGAAAGAAGGAATGGGCTTTTCTATAGGTTCTGAAGCCGGCTGGAAAAACTTTTCTCTTATGTTTTCTTATGAATGGTTCAAATGTGATGAGGGAGACACTTACTATCGTACCATTGGAGAGGAAAATAGTTTCATTGAGTCAAAAACAACTCCTGGCGTGAAATCTTCAGTTTTTTCACTGATGTTTGTTTACAAAGTCTAATTTTATCTGCGTTGCAGAAATTTTTTGATAATTTAAATTAATTTTTTTTTGGAGGCGTATGTTTTTTAAAGGAGAAACAAAAAAAATCGCTTTTGTGATTTTAGGGGTATTTTGCGTTTTGTTTAGTTCGTGCGCAAAAAAACAGTATCATATTGGTGATATTGTGATGTCTGATGGTTCTGTTCTTTCAAAGGATTCTTACCTTTCTTATGATGGAAAAGAAACTCCTGTGGCAGTTATTTTTACAGTTAGTGGTGTATTAGATGATGATTCAAAACGCGTGCTTGGAGTTGGGCTTGATGAGTCTGATGACGTGCTTGCATTTGCAAAAGATAGTTCTAGCGGTGACAACACAAATTTCCTTTTTAACCGTGCTTATGTAATCAACCAGAAATTTGATTTTTCAGTAGGCTACTTCAGAAATGAAGGATTTTCTGGCGAGTTTGATGGCAGAAATTGTTGGAAAAACGTTACCCGCCGCGACAAAACTGCAAGTAAAAATATGGAATCAGTTTATCCGTCTTACGCTTTTGTGGAAACTTATGGAACAGACGAAAAATGCGGAAAATTTAAAAAAGGCTGGTATCTTCCTACTATTGCAGAACTTTACGAAATGTTTGAAAGCAAAACTCTTGTGAATGAAGTCTTGGAAGCCTGTGGAGGTGATGCTCTTGACCACAGAATTTGGTCTGCATCCCAGGATTATTACATGAAAGATATTCAGTTGCTTCTTGACATGGAAACAGGCGAAGTTCGGAAATCCTTTAAGGATGCCAAGGCTCATGTTAGAAGCGTTTATTGTTTTGCGGATAAATGATTTTAGCGAGGTGTAAAATGAAAACAAAATTTGTGAAAAACTTTTTACCGCTTTTTGCTGTTGTTGCATTTTTTTTCTATGGCTGTGCAACACCGTTGGATGAATATTCATCTTCTTCTTCGGATTTAAGAAATATTGCAGGGTTAAAAAACCGTGCTGCAATTACTAGAATGCCTTTTATGGGTGGTGCGGTTTTGTACAATCCTTCTGATTTGGCAACAAGCCAGCTTGCTGAAGGGGCGGTGCTTGCCGTTCGTTTAGGAAAAATTCAGAAAACAGACGTTGGTGATGTAAAAGCTGTTTATAATGACATAAGAGATGAGGCCACTTATGGTTATATCTCAATAGATGAGATTAGTCAGGACAAGGTTACATTCTCTTATTTTGAATTTGAAAGTATAGAACTCTCAGATTCGGAAAGTGCGGTTTTTAAGAGTTCGTTTACTCTTGATGCTGGAAAATCTTGCGACTTGAACAACGACGGAATCGATGATTTGCGTTATATGAGGCCGTTCACCAAACGAAAAGGCTCTGAAAAAGCTATGTGGCTTGCCTTTATTAACGCTCCAGACGATATTGAAGTTTCTTCAATGTTCTCTGTTATTCCTCAGCAGTATGCAAGAAGTGCGTATCCAGGTGGACTGATAGGAATTAACTCTGATGGTCGCTACGTTGTAAGTAAATATGATGTTGGAACATCAAACCGTGCCGTTGTAAAAAGTTTGATTTATGGTGACTACGTTGTTGATACTGAAACAAATTCTTTTGCAACTTTTGTAGGAACAAAATCTTCTGCTAAGGGTCGTGCATTATCAGACGACGAGATTGAAGTAATGGAAATAAGCGAAGATGATTCGCCAGAAATGTATTATTTCCAGAATTCTGAATTCGTAGAAGAGTATTCGATTTATGATTTGTTGGATGCAATGCCAGCTAAAATTGTCACAAGAGATTATAAGTCTCTTACAATTGCAGACGCTGTTGACTATCTGAATGAAATTGCAAAGAATCCTAATTTGTGGCAGGAACTTGTTGAAGGTGATACAAGTGATGCGGCAAATGAAGTCCGCGAAAATCTTAATGGATTTTCTTATGAGTCAGAATTGCAGGTTGTGCTTGTAAACCGAAAGGTTCTTTCAGTTTTGTATCCAGATTTGTGTCCGCAGATAAGCACTTATTCTACAAGTTTCCCTATCATTTTCCCATGGTTCTCGTTGGATTTAGGAGATGTAAAAGATGATTCAGCATCTTTGGAGCGTTCAGCGGCAAGAACTATGAATCCAATTCTTTCTGGTCCAGAATATACGGATGAATACAAAGATTATGTTAGAGAAAGGGATAAAATTTCAGAAGAATTTAGTCATTTCAAATCTTTTGACCTTCTGCCTTGTATTGTTGGCGCTGTAGAAAGTCCAGTTTTAAAATCCATAGTTGGTAGTTCGGATTCTTGTATTCGTATTGGTATTGGCGGTCATCTTGGTTCAACAAACGGAAATCCACATTATAATGTAAAGTTGTGTCTTCTTTTTAAATATGAATTCAAAGATGCTGTAGCAATCAACATGAAGACAGTTTCTCTTTTTACTAAGGATGAATTTCCTGGTGTCATTGATACAAAAAACGGTGAAGTAAAGACAAAGGATGATTTTGAAGGTTTTTCTGAAGAAATGCTGAAACACGAACTTGATCAAAATAAGAAGGATTTGGAAAAACAATTTGGAGTTGACAAATTGTCTTGGCTTGGTTTCAAGGAGGTTGGTTCGTTCAGGGGTAGCCAGATGATTCGCCCATCAAAAGACGCAAAAAACTTCCATAAAGTGTTTAATTTGTGTACGGCGCTTCCTATTGTATGTACATTTGATGCCACTTTTGATATTTTGTTTTTTATGAACGCCCTTGTAGAATTCAGGAATGTTGTGTTCGGTGGAATCTATATGGTTGGTTTTGGCGTAGAGGCTGGAGTCAACTGGTCATTCATAAGAAAGTGGATTTTCCCAGTTGGTATAAGTGCCACTCCATATAAGCGTGTCTATAAAATCAGTAAGGGTACTAACTTTGCTGGAATAATCACAAAAGACGCACGTGATGTTCAGATTGGTGGTGGACTCAAATTTATGCTTGCCCCTGTACTGGAAATCAGAGGCGGTTTGGGTGTTGGAGCCAACTTCGGTGTTGTTTCTGCGGACTTTACAGTCGGTGCGCCAATAACACTCGTTTTGCCTGTTTCTGTTTACTTTGGTATTACAACAGGAAATCACAAACTGCTGAATCTTGTGGCAGAAACACAAGGAAACTTCAAGGCTTATCTTGGACTTGATATTCAGATATGTCTTGATCCTCCTATTGTTAAAAAGAGGAGATGGCAATGGCCACTTTGGACTGCATTGGAGTTCGATGCCCAGCTCTGGAAAAAAAGGTGGGAAAACGGTAAAAAAGTCGTCAATGAGGGACCTAAGGTTGTTTCTTATGATTATCCTTTTAAGGACTGAGGTAACTAAGTCGCTTTTTATGCAAAAAGTCCCATAGACAAAACATAAAAAAAACGCGATAATTGCAGTATGAATTCAATCTTTGCAAATACACTAAAAGTCGTGCTCGTCATTAAATCTAACTTGGTTTAGTTCGGGTGGCTTGTGTATATGTAAAAATTTATATACTGAAAAAGCTCTCCTGACGGAGGGCTTTTTTATTTTCAGGACAGAATTTATAGGAGTTTTTATGAAAAAGACTGGCGCACAGATTATTGTAAAATTGTTGGAAATGCACGGAATAAAAACTGTTGCAGGAATTCCAGGTGGTTCTATTCTTCCATTATATGATGAACTTACCAGAAGCAATATTCATCACGTGCTTGTGCGCCAGGAGCAGGCCGCTGGATTTTTTGCGCAGGGAATTGCTCGTACAACTGGGCGTCCTGCTGTTTGTATGGCGACCAGCGGACCGGGGGCGATGAATCTTTTGACCGCAGTTGCCGACGCACGTTCGGATTCAATTCCAATCATCGCAATTACAGGGCAGGTAAATACAAATCTTATTGGAACAGATGCTTTTCAGGAGGCTGACACATTCGGTCTTTCTTTTCCAATTACAAAACACAGCGTAATGATAAAGAATGTTGCGGAACTTTTTACTGCGATTCCAGACGCATTTGAAATTGCAATGAACGGTCGTCCAGGTCCAGTTCTTATCGATGTGCCACGGAACATTCAGCTTGCGGAATATGAATTTGAAAAATGGCCTGAAATACAAAAGCCATTGCCGGAAGAAAAATCTGTTCGGTATTCTGGAAAATATCGTGTTCATAGAGCTTCTGTGGAGCGGGCAGGGGATTTTATCGTAAACGCAAAAAAGCCTTGTCTTTATCTTGGTGGTGGCTGCAATACTTTAGCCGCTTCAAAAGCAATCAGGGCGTTCAAAAAGGTTTACCGTCTTCCGGTTGTTTCTTCACTTATGGGTTTGGGCTGTGTTCCTCATTCTGATTTGGATTTTGCGGGTATGGTTGGAATGCACGGAAGTTATGCGGCGAACGTTGCGATGAACGAAAGCGACTTGGTTATTGCGGCAGGCGTTCGTTTTGATGACCGTGCGACAGGAGTTGTTGCAAAGTTCTGTCCTAATGCAAAAATAATCCACATTGATGTTGATGCGGCCGAGATAAACAAGATTCTTCCTTCAAATTTAAGCATTGTTGCAAAAGTTGAGTCTGTTTTCCCGGAACTTGCTTCTTGTGTAGAAAAAAAACTTCATTCGTCCACGGAAAAAGAAAAATCTTCTGAAAGCGAGCGTATTTCTTGGTGCGAAAAAATAATCAGCGTCAACAAGGAAAATTCCTCGCTTATGTGTGGCTCTCCAAAAGAAAGCGAAAAAAACGGAAATTTTAAGAACAGTGTAAATCCGCGCGCGTTCATTGCGTCAGTTCCTGAACTTGCGGAAAAAGTCGGAATCAAAAAGTCGGATTTGCTTGTTACAACGGATGTCGGTCAGCACCAGATGTTTGCGGCTCAATATTATCCGGTTGAAGAGCCAAGAACTTTTCTTACTTCTGGTAGTCTTGGAACAATGGGATTCGGGCTTCCTGCGGCGTTAGGTGCGGCAATGGCTAACCCAAAAAAACGTGTTGTATGTTTTTCAGGTGACGGTTCTATAATGATGAATATTCAGGAACTTGCGACACTTGCAGAAAACAATCTTGCTGTAACTGTAATTGTTTTTGAAAACGGAACGCTGGGAATGGTTTATCAGCAACAGAAATTCCTGTTTGAAAAAAATTATTCAGCCAGCGAATTTATTGCCTCTCCAAATCTTTTAAAAATTGCGGAAGGTTTTGGGATTGAGGCAATCGATGCGGATTCTGACCCGGAATGGTACAAAAAAGCGTTCTCCCCAGAAAGAAAAAACAAGCCGTGCTTTGTAAGGGTAAGAATTGATCCGGAAGAAAATGTTTTGCCGTTTGTTCCTGGTGGAAAAGCCAACATAGACAGTATAAGGGATTAAAGCATTTTTACTCAGAAACTGGCTGGGGCGGGGATAAAAGGTTTTCTCGCTCCTGTTCACGCCAGTGGGCTTCTTTTAAGATAAGTTCCTTTTCCCGGTTGGCGAGTTCATCAGCATACTTTTTAACCTCGTCTTTAAGCTGAACCATTGCTTCCGCGATTATAGGCTCAAACTGAGTTCCCTTGTTTTCTTCGATAATCTGCATAGTTTTTTCGATTGAAAACGCCTGCTTGTATGGTCGGTAGCTCAAAAGCGCATCTGTAACATCTGCAACAGCCATAATTCTTGCGCACAACGGAATTTCTTTCTCCTTAAGCTTGTTCGGGTAGCCAGTTCCGTCAAAACGTTCGTGATGACACAAAGCCATCTGTGCCGCAACTTTGTTAAATTCGTTATTGTATATTTTTGGCATCGCCTGAATTATTTCACATCCAATTTCCGGGTGTTTTTTCATCATTTCGTATTCTTGTGGCGTAAATTTTCCGGGTTTCATAAGAATGTGGTCTGGAATATAAATTTTTCCAATATCGTGCAAGTTTGCCGCCGCAGAAAAAATTTCAATATTATTTTTTGAAAGTTCTTCCGTGTAATATCCCATCGATTTTAGTTTGTTGCACAACATTCTTACATATTCAACAGTGTGTTCAACGTGAAAACCTGTAACAAGCTCATGTTTTTTTAGCACAAGCGGAACAAATTTCATAAAATCAAGTTGAGTCTGTTCAAGTTTTTCGTTCTGTTCAATTGCGGAACGAAGAGTTTTGCTGTTCCTTTTTGTCATGTTGTAGGCAATCAGAACAACAAATACAAATTCAATTGTAAAACCAGCTGAAAATGCAATGCAGTCTGCAAGTGGGGAAGTGCTAAAAACTATTCCTTCCCTAAAACGGTTCAAGGCCTTTCCATATTGGGAAAAAATCATTCCAATATAGTTTGTAACTGACAAAACCAAAGTCAGTTTTACATCATAATAAAGGCAACTTAAAAAAACGACTAAACCATAGCCAATGTAAATTCCAATATTCGCGTGCGCACCTAAAAACGCAATTACATAAGATGCACCAAGAAGTCCAAAATATTTTGCTAAACTTTGGATTCGTTCGTAAGTTTTTGGGTGATTTTTCTTGTAGGTTGGTGAATTAAATCCGTAGACAAGAATTAAAGTTATTACAGAAAAAGGAAAGATTATTGATTCAGAAAAAAGAATGAAACTTTTTTCAATCTGGAAAATCTTAAAGTATGAAAGAATTGCACAAATCGGTGCAAGCAAATTCAGCAAAATTAAAATTTTTGTTACAAGCTGGTTGATTTTAAATGTATTGTTTTCAAAAAATTCTTTATTTTCGCTGTTCATTGCACTTTGCTCCAATCCTCCCACACAGTTTAAAAATACCTTCCGCCAAAAAATCTGGCAGAAGATATTTCTATAAACTATTTTTCAGCAGGGAATACTTTTTTGAATTCTTTTAAAAGTTCATCGGTTTCAATTGCAGAATCAAAATTGTAGATTTTTCCCATTTCAGTATAAAATTTAATCAGCGGTTCAGTCTGTTCGCGGTAAACGTCCATTCTGTGCAGAATTGATTCCTGCTTGTCGTCATCGCGCTGATAAATTTCACCGCCACACTTGTCGCAAACGCCCTCTTTTTTTGGTGGAAGTGTAAGAACATTGTAGTTTGCACCGCAGTTTCTGCATACGCGGCGTGTACTAAGTCTTTTTATAACAAGCTCGTCCTGTGCCTGAAAATTTACTACAGCAACTTCTGGGCAAATAGAAACAAACATTTCTGCCTGAGGAATTGTTCGCGGAAAACCGTCCAAAATAAATCCGTTTTTGCAGTCGTCCTTGGAAATTCTGTCTTTTACAAGTTCACAGGTTAAATCATCGCTAACTAACGAGCCAGAATCAATAATCGCCTTGACTTTTACTCCAAGCGGAGTCTGGTTCTTGATATTTGCGCGAAAAATATCGCCAGTCGAAATATGTGGGATTTTGTAGTCTTCTGCAACTTTTACAGCAAGCGAACCCTTTCCTGCACCCGGTGGGCCTAAAAAAATAAAATTCATTATATCTCCTAAAAAAGTCAATGAGAAAGTTTCAACTTTCGATTTTGACTTTTTAAGCTGTTTTGCAACGAAGTGAAAAACAGCAGTAAATAAAAAAGTTTGCGACGCAAACTTAAAAATAAAAACTTTGACGCAATTTCAGACAAAGTTTTTATACTATCTCCTAAAAAAGTCAATGAGAAAGTTTCAACTTTCGATTTTGACTTTAAAATTATCATAATATTTTACAATAATAACGCTGAATTTGCAAAAACTTTGGAGCGAATTTTTTTAATGCGCGACCCGCTTTTGCTGCAAGTCCTCAAACTTCGTTTTGCGGTCTTTCCGCCACAATCGGGGCTAAGTTTCTTCTTCACCGCAGTTCTTTCTGCACGCCCCTCTGTTCCTTTAAAATTTCTGGCAGCATATAAACATCGCTTACGCCACCCACAAGGATTGCGCCCATTCCCATTTCTAGTGGCAACGAAAGATCCATATCGTAGCGGTCGCCAACGGAAATACATTCTTCTGGCTTTGAGTCAGTTTCTTTTAACGAAAGTTCAAATGGTTCTACGGCTGGCTTTGATTTTCCACAAGTGTCAAGCCCAATAATTTTGGGAATCAGGTAGCTAATTCCCAAAGCGTCCAGAGTTTTTTTTGCCGGCAGAACAGGATTGTTTGTAACGCAGATAATCTTAAATTTTTGCTTTAAAATTTTAATCGTTTCAACAAGTTTTTCATCGCGTTTTAAAAAGTTTGCCGGTTCCAAAAGATTTTTACGCATTTCAACGCTTTCCTGAATTGTTACTCCAAAATTTGTAAGTGTGTTTCCAAGGCTGATTTTTTTTCCATCGTTCCGCTTTGACCAGTTTTTTCTAAATTCGCTTATTTCATTTCTGGCTTCGCGTGCGGTTATTCCGCGTTTTTTTGCCCAATATCTTATCTGCACATCAACCTGTTCAAACGCATACGCCGGCGATGTGTACAAGGTCGAGTCAATGTCAAATATTATAGTCTTTAATTTTTCTGGAATCTTAAAAACTTTTATCTTGTTTTTTTGCGTTGGTTCTGGGGCAAAAATTTCTGTGCAATGAACAATCTTTTTTGCCGCATCCTGCAAATTTTCAAAAAGCCCAAGTCCGTATAGCGCAACCACCGCGTTTCCTGTTAGTTCCGAGTCGGGGGTGTTGCATACTTCAAGATTCATTTTGCAGTCAAAGGCTTTTTTTTCAAGCCAGCGTCTGTTTTTTGCCTGTCCGCCGGTTACGCTCATCGTGCCGCAAAAATTCAGACTGTTTTCCTGTGCAAGCGTTTTTAGTGCAGAAACTGCATTTTTTACAGAATTTGAAAGTTCGCAAAGAATTCGGTATCCTTCGCTGTTTTTGTCATCAAGAGAATAGTCAATTATTTCTTCCCATGACAGTTCTTTTTTTTCAAGCAAAGAAATTTCGTTCTTGTATTCAGTTAATTCCGTCCCTGATTCTGGAATCAGTACCGATATGTTCCATAATCCTGGAATTGCACTCGGCAAAGTTCTAAAACCTTCCTTAAAAACTGGTTTTTCGGTGCAAAGGTTGATTCCTTCGCTAGAACCGCTTCTGTCGCAAATTTTTCCCGGTTCAACAGTGGCAGTTCCCAAAAGTGCGGTTATAAAATCCGGTCCGCCGCAAAAAACAGGCACTTCTGAAACTCCAAATTCCTTTACCGCCTCTTTTGTTGTGTTTCCTGCGTTGTGTCCAAGCGGAACTAATTCTGGAATTTTCTCTGTTTCAATTCCAAACTTTTCAAGTTCAGTTTCGTTCCAGTAGGCTGGTTCAAACCTTTTTTCCGGCAAAATAGAAATTGCGTTTCCTGTAAGTTTGAACACAACAAATTCTGGCCCGGAAAAAATATATTCGGAAGAATTCCATTCCTCTGGAAAAATTTCTTTAAAGTTTAAAAATTGAGGAATGTAAAGTGATTTTGTGTCCTTCGTTGCATTTTTTATTTCTTCAGAAATTGGAGTGTTCCATAAAATTGTTCTGCCATTTTCAGAGACAACAGTCGGACCATTCCCCGAAATGCAGATTGCAGAAATTTGAGCAGAGCTTTTAGCCAATTCAGCACATCCGGCTTTAAAAGCCAAAAGCCACTGGTTTGCAAGAAAAGAGTCGTTTTTGTTTTTTAAAAATTTTTGTACAGAACAAAGAACCTCGCCTTTTTGAGAAATTATTCCCATTTTCAGCGAGGTTGTTCCAATGTCTGCGCAAAGAATGTTCAATGTTTTTTCCATTGGTAAAGACTGAAATTCTTTCCGCAGAATTTATTTGGTTTCTTTTGCAGCGGCGGCATCTTGCTGTGTTTTTACAATTTTTTCTATTATATTGCGGTTGTCAAGAAGGTCGCCAATTGACTGATTGTGATGAATTCTTGTGATTACGTTTGCGAACAATCCAGAAACATCTGTGCTGATGTACCATTCCTTTGTAAGAAGTTCTTCGTGGTAAACAGCATTTGTTCCGATTACGCGGTAGAATAATCCCTGCTTATATGCTTCATCAAAAAGTTGGATTGCATTTCCTGTAAAGAACGGCAAACTGATTGCGGCAATAACTTTTGTTGCGCCGTTGTCTTTTAGGAAAGACATTGCCTTAAGCAAAGTTCCGCCAGTTCCAAGCATATCGTCTGCAAGGAATGCAACTTTTCCTTTTACATCGCCAAGAAGTTTTACGCTTTTTATGTTTGTATCTTTTGCGTTCTGGGTTACAACTGAATAATCTCGTTCCTTGTAAATCATTGCAAGTGGAAGTTTTAATCCAGAAGCATAGAATTTGTTTCGGTCAATTGCGCCTGTATCTGGGGAAACAACAACAAGGTCGTCATCTTTTCCTGTAAGGTCAACAATTTTTCCAAGTTCGCGGATAATCTGGTAACTTGCGTGAAGGTTTTCAAGATTGATTGTGCTGAAAGCATTTACGATTTCGCGGCTATGAATGTCGAGCGTGATAATCCGTGAAACACCTAGCATTTCGTAAACATGACCGAGCATTGCGGCTGCAAGTCCTTCGCGGCCCTTTTTCTTGTGCTGTCGGCTATAAGGATAAACAGGAACTACCAAAGTAATGTGTGCGGCTCCTGCCTGTCGGACAGAATCGATTGTGTTCAAAAGACACATCAAGTGGTCATTTACAGAAAGTGAAAGTTTGTTTTTTCCACCGTTAAGGCTTATGACTTCATGATTTTCTACATCCTGAAAAATAAAGACATCCTTTCCTCTGATTGATTCATTGATTTCAGTTTTAAATTCTCCGTTTGCAAAGTAAGTGAACGTTGTGTCAACTTTAAAAGTCGGGGCACGGTACTTGTCAATTGCACCACGGATAACTAAATCAGACGTTTCAAGGTCATTGTCAAGGTTAATCTTGTTGATAAGTTCTGATTTTTCAAGATTGTAACGTTTTGAAATAGCATCATTTTTTAGAGTAAAACGATGCTTGTACATGTGTTTTAAATGTGTGATTACTGCATCTGCAAAGGCTTCTCCGCCAGGGCATGCAATAACCGCAAGTTCAGTTGGTTCTGAATACGGCATTCTTCAAACCTCTTTTTTTGTGGAAGTAAAAAGATAATACCATTTTTCTTTAAGTTAGGAAATAGTAATTTTAATTCGCCTACTTAACATAGGTAGCGGTATCAACCTTGAACCAACTTTGCTCCTTGCGGAAAAAATTGTCTATCTTAAAAAGATGTAAAAATCGTAAGCCGCGTACAATAAAACCATAATTATTCCGCAGGCACGGTTCAGTTTGTATTTTGGACGAGCCATAAACCAGACAATCGCACTTAGTGCAATCAATATTATTGTGTCGTATAGGTAGGTTTTTTCAACGTTGAGCGGTCGGATTGCCGCAGAAACTCCAAGTATGAACAGAATATTAAAAATGTTCGAGCCAATTACGTTTCCCATGGCAATATCGTTTTCGCCTTTTTTTGCCGCAATTACACTAGTTACAAGTTCAGGAAGGCTAGTTCCAAACGCTACAACAGTAAGTCCAATCAGAGTGTCGCTAACTCCAGCCGCTTGTGCAATAAAAGTTGCGCTTTTTACAACCATCTGACCGCCAACGATTACTCCTACAAGTCCAATGGCTGTAAGAAGAATACTTTTTGAAACTGAAGACTTTTTTTCATCAGATTCATCAGTTTCTTCATTTTTGTTTGCCAAAGAGTATGAAATCGTTGAGTACATAAAAATTACAAAGAGCAGAAGAAGCATGATTCCATCCGCACGCGAGATAAGGTTCTCTGTTGCGTTTGGAGTTAAAATTTTATCCGCAATCATTAAAAAAAGTGCCACAGTAACCAGAATTGAAAATGGAAAGTCTTTTTTCATCAGAGATTTTCCCATTTCCATTGGAGAAATTGCCGCCGCAAGACCTGCCACAAGCATAAGGTTCACAATGTTTGAGCCAACAACGTTTCCGATTGCGATTCCATCGATTCCCTTTATTGCAGAAGTAACGCTCACTGCAAGTTCAGGAAGGCTTGTTCCGAAAGAAACTATTGTAAGCCCAATAACGATTGAAGGAATATGAAATGCTTTTGCAATTGCGGAAGCACCATCAACAAAAAAATCTGCGCCTTTTACCAAAAATAAAAAGCCTGCCAAAAGAATAAAAATTTGAAGGAAAATCATTGCCACTCCAATAAAAAATATCGGAGATTATAACACTTTAGGCATTTATAGAAAAGAGAACACCTGGTTCTGGGCGAGCACCGGCCACTCCGTTTGGAACTGAATCTGCGGCTTTTACAGCTTGTCTGATTTGCGTTTGATAATTAGTGATTAGCGAATCGATTTGTTCTGGCGTTGAATTTTTTACCGCGGCTGGAATTTTTCCGCTTTTTATTGAAGAAAGATGGTCAATCAACGTGTTTAAAATCTGGATTTTTGAGATAGAAATGCCATTCTGCCCATTTTTTGCAACAAACCCAGAAACATGGTCAAAGTGCGAATATAAGACAACTGATTTGCTTACAGGCACATAAAGTTTTGCGGCGTTTGATGAGGAAACATTTGTGTATGCAGAGTTAATTGAAAGCGACATATTGACCTCCTGAATTCAAAGCATTTCTACACTTTAAATATCGGAAGTCAAAAAACGAAGTTTAGAAAAAACAGTTTAAAGACCTAGTTTTTTAAGGTCAGAGTAGCGTTCTTCCATTGTTGCAATGTTTTTTCCATCTTCAGCCTGTACAGCATCTGAAAGATACGGAATTATTACGCGGTATTTTATTTTGTTCCAGGTTGTGGGTTTTTTGTCTGAAACTGAAAAAGTTCCTGCCTGCGGAATATTTGTAAGCATTGCAGGGTAATAGACTGGCAGAATGTGTTCATTTACATCACTTAGGGAAGAAAAACCGCCCGCAATTCCAAATTGACTTGTGTCAAGATTTGAGTTCATTTTGCGTTCAATAAAAACGTGCTGTGTTTCTGTTGAAAAGAACCAGGAAATAAATTCAGACGCAAGCAATGCTTTTTTTGTGTCCTTTGCAATTCCCATTGAAATCATTGAGTCTTCTACAGGGATAAGTCCGTTGTGGTTAAGCCAGCGGAAGTCGATTTTTGCAAGTTGAGCCGCGCTCATAGAAAAAAGTCTGTCCGATGTGACAAAAGAAAAAAGAGTTCTTCCTGATGTTACCTGTTTGTCTGGTGTTTCCGAGAGATATTTGTAGACAAAATCGCTTTCAATCTGTGGTGAAGTATTTTCCGAAGAAATCCATTCCTTTAAATATCTGATTGTTTCATCAACAGAATCTTTGTTCCAACTGAATGATTTATTTTTGTCTTCGCGGAAATTTGCTCCCAAGAGTTGAGCCGTTGTATAGATGAAATTGGAGTTGCTTTGCGGTGCGAATCCGATTGCAGTGTAATTGCCTTTTTTGTTCTTTTTGTTAAAAGCCGCTCCAGATTCCCGCAGTTCTTCCAGCGAGATTGTGTAGTTGTTTTTTATAAGATTCTTATTTTCTGTTGAAAAAATCATTGCCGGAATATTAAAACTTACCGGCAAAAGATATTGGTGATGCCCGACACTTCCGTATTTTAAAAGAGTTTTGTAAAAATCATTTGAAGAAAGGTATTTTCTGTTAAAAAGAAAGTCCAGGGCAATAAAATTCTTTTTTACTTTGTTGTTCTTTAAAAGTGAGCCTACGATTATGTCCGGTTGAAGTTCGCTTTGTTCAGGCGGAAGACTGTCTGCAATGTTTTCCTTGTAGACAATAACTGCCTTTTGTTTGTGGGCTTTGTTGTAAAGTTCAATGAACGGTGCAAATTCGCTGTTGTCAGTCCATATTACAAGCCGATTTTCCGGTTTTTTTTTGCAGCCTGCCAGCGTGAATACTGAAAGGACTGCCACCGATAACAGCAAAATTTTTAGAGGGGAATGTCTAAAAAGTATCTTTTCTGTCATTTTCGGGTTTGTCCCTGAAATCCAAGACATTTTGAACTTTTTAGACATCTCCATAAGTTGTTGAAAAAAATAATTTTTTTTTGGAACAACATTATGCACGCTTCATTTCCTCGGCTGTATTGTAGATTTCTGCGTAAACTTTTTCTATAAGCTCTTTTTCAATGCTGCTGAATGCAACGCGCAGAGTATTTTCGTCGATTGAAATTGTTCCAATTCCTTTTTCGTTCAGAAGTTTCTTGCGCAAATCTTCCGCATCAATTCCGTTTGTGTGGAAACTCATAAAATAGCCTGAGTTGAACGGAAGTGGCTCGATTGCTTCTGATTTGTGTGAATTTACAAATTTTCTTACTTCATCGTAACGTTCTTTCAGAATTTTTTTGAAAGCGGCTTTTTCAGCATCGTTGTTCGGATCCTGGAATGACTTTAAAATCAGGTTCTGCGAAGGAGTTGCCGCACAAGAAACCGAAGAACGGATAACACCCATAAGTTTTTTTACAAGCGCCTCATATTGAGCATCTGTAAAGTTTTTGCATCCAAAAGTAAGGAATCCGCATCTTAATCCCCAGGCAAAATCTTCTTTTGTTGGACCGTCTGCTTTTACGGCAAGAATATTTTCGTGAAGATTCGCAATGTGGGCAAAAAGGCTTTCTGGCTCGATATTTTCCTCGTAGTTCAATCCGAAGTAAGCGTCGTCGCTGATAACCATAATGGTTGCACCAGTTTCTGCTGTTTCTTTTAAAATTCTGCAAAGTTCCTTTACTTCTTCAACAGTCGGGCTGTAGCCAGAAGGGTTCTGCGGGAAATTCAGGATAAGACGCACTGAACCATATTTTTTTGCCTCGTTTTTTACGGCTTCTTCAATTCCATTAGTGTTGAATTTTCCGTCCTTGAACATTTCAAACTGGTGGAATTCTGCACCACGGCGTGCGTCTGCAATAAGAACATAGTTGTCCCAGCATGGGTTTGGGGCAAGCATTGGTTTTTCTGAATCAACAAAAAGATCCATCACATAAGAAAGTCCTGCTGTAAGTCCTGGAACTACAACAGGAAGTGAAGTCTTTTTATCTTTTAATGAAGGATTTTTCTGAATCTGCTTTTGTTTCCAGGCTTCACGGATAGCAGGAATTCCCGCAGTCGGCGCATAAGCCACCAGTTCTCCAGAAGTCATTTCCGGAGCCCATTTGTGAACAGAAGGAAGGATTGCAGGTTTTCCGTTTATTACGGTTGTTCCGACTGTTCCGTTTGCAACAGAAGCTTTTTGCTTTGCTTCTCCGCCCTGAGAAATGATTCCACGCGGAAAATAAATCCGTTTTCCAAGGTCAGAAAATAATTTTTCTGCCGATGTGTCTTTTAATAAATCGTTTAATTCTTGTGCTAATGGGTTCAACATGATAAATTAAATTATAATGATTTTATAAATCAATGTAAATCAATATTGTATATTTATGCATTTTAGGTGTGGAAAATGGAAAAAAATAACATAAATCTTGTTGAACTTGAAAACTGTAGAAAACTTGTTGAAAAATGCCGTGAAGAGGCAAAAAAACGTCTTGTTGGGCAGGAATATCTTATTGACGGAATCTTGACTGCTTTTGTTGCCGGGGGTCATGTTCTTGTAGAGGGCGTTCCTGGTCTTGCAAAAACTCTTGCGGTAAAAACGTTTGCAGAAATCAGCGGTCTTGATTTTAAGAGAATTCAGTTTACTCCTGACCTTTTGCCGGCAGATGTAAGCGGAACTCTTATCTATGAGCAGGGAAAAGGAACTTTTAGCGTACGTAAAGGTCCTGTTTTTTCAAATGTTGTTCTTGCGGACGAAATAAACCGTGCGCCTGCAAAAGTTCAGTCTGCGATGCTTGAAGCAATGGAAGAAAAGCAGGTTACAATCGGAGAAGAAACTTACAAGTTGCCTGAGCCATTTTTTGTTCTTGCAACACAAAACCCGATAGAGCAGGAAGGGACTTACAATCTTCCAGAAGCTGAACTTGACCGATTTTTGTTAAAACTCAACGTTACTTATCCAACTGCGGAAGAAGAAGTCGAAATTGTAAAAACTCAGGGTTCTGCTTCAAAAGTTCCTGTGAATCAGGTTCTTACACCAAAGGATTTGCTTAATTTTAGGGAACTGAATTCCTTGATTGCGTGCGACAACAAGATTGTTGAATATATTGTTCAATTGATTTCTGTTACACGCCCAAATTTAAAGAAAAAAACTGAACACGATATTACTCGTTACATAACTTTTGGTGCTTCTCCGCGTGCTGGAATTTCTCTTCTTCAATGTGCAAAAGCAACCGCGCTTCTTGCTGGTCGTTCATTTGTTCTTCCAGAAGATGTTAAAAAAGTTGCACCGCTTGTTTTGCGCCACAGAATTGTTCTTTCTTACGAGGCCGCTGCGGACAATATTTCTGCGGACGAGATTATTGCAAAAATCCTGGATTTTATTCCGGTTCCGTAAGGTAAAAAAAAATGGAACATTTGCTTTCTGGCTCTAAGGATTCTTTATTTCAAAAAGCCACATATCTTCGCATTGCGGCACGTAAACTTGCTGATAATATGAAAAGCGGAGGGTTCCGTTCTCTTTACCGTGGTCAGGGCATTGAATTTGCCGGTGTGCGTGAGTATCTTCGTGGCGATGATGTGCGTTCAATTGACTGGAATGTTACAGCGCGCATGGGAAAACCTTTTGTAAAAATGTTCGACGAGGAACGCGAACTAGAGATTTTTCTGATAGTTGACCGTTCTGCCTCAATGTTTACAGGTTCAAAGGGAAAAGTAAAATACGAAACTGCCGCGGAAGTTGCCGCTCTTTTGGCTTTGTTTGGCGAAATTAACGAAAGTCCGGTGGGTGCTGTTTTTTTTGACGGAAGAATTCATTTTTCATGCAGGCCTGATTCTGGCAGGGAACGTACCATGCACATTCTTTCAAAACTTGACGAATTTAATGGTGCGGTAAAAGGTTCTGTTCTTGGAAATGCGATTTCGGGTGCGGTGAAAATGTTAAAGCATCATTCACTTGTTTTTGTGATTTCTGATTTTAGGAATTCTGGCTGGGAAGAGCCTTTTAAACTTTTATGCCAGAAAAACGATGTCGCCGCTGTCCGCATTGCTGATTCAACAGACTGGGAATTGCCGGAGGCTGGTACTTTTGAATTTTCTGACAATGAAACAAATGTCCAGATGGTTTTGCCGACTTCCTCATCGGATTTTAAGTCCGCGTGGCGCGATGCCTATAGAAGAAGAACAGCCCGAATGGAAGATTTTTGTGCCCGTCGTGGAGCAGGTTTTGTTTCAATTTCTACGGAAGAGGATGCGGTTCGCATTCTTATGAATTTTTTTGCTTCAAGAAATTCTGGAAATTACAGATGGGGAGGCAAATAATTTTGCGACTTTTAAAACGGATTTTATTTTTTTTCACCGCATTTTTTGCTTCCTGGAATTTTTTTTCGCAGACTGAAACCAGACAAATGGTTCTGCCGAAACGAATTTTTGTAGGTGACACGGCGGAACTTCATTATACATTCAATTCAAATGTTGATTTTTTTCCGAACGAGGAAACTTTGGACGAAAAATCACTGATTTTTGAAAAATTGCCTTTTGAAGTTGACAACGAGAATTTTACGCTTCAAAAAGCCACGATTCAAAAAAATGGTCTGCTTTACACGGTTGTGCTGATTTTTACTCCTTGGAAAGTTGGAATTCTTGATTTTCCGCAGTTTGACCTTCTTTCTGCAGTTTTTGGAAATACAAATTCCGTGCCTTTTTTAATTGACCCTCAGCCGATTGAAATTTCTTCCATATTAACAAAAAACGAGGATTCATCGCTTCGTGGAATAAAAGGTCCGCTTTTGTTTCCTGGAACGATTTATGTGATTTATGCGCTTGTTGTGCTTTTTGTTTTGATTCTTATATTTGTTCTGCACACAGTTTTTAAATGGCAGGAAATTTCTGCAAAATTCAGACAGAAAAAAAATCTTAGAATGTACGCAAAAAATGCAAGAAGTGCGTTAAGGCAGTTTAAGAAACTTGAAAAAAATTCATCGCGGATAAATGATGTTGCGTTTTGCCTTGCAGTTCAGCAGATTTTTAGATATTACCTTACGGTTCGTTTTGGAAGAAAATTTGATGCTCTTTCTACGGAACAAATTTCTTTTGCGTTCGAGGAACTTACAGGCGGAACGATGAACGATTTTTTGCGCGAAAATGTAAGTTCTGTTCAGGAAATTTTTAGGCGTGCGGATTATATTCGTTTTGCTCACGGTTCGCTTGATTCAAAAAGAGAACCTGCTAAAGTTTATGCGGCGGAACTTCAACCGGATGAACGTATTACGATGATTGCAAATTCCCGGACTATAATTAAAGCTTTTGAAACTGGAGGGGAAAATGCCTGATTTTCAGAATCCTGCCGCTTTTCTTTTGCTGCTTCTGCTTCCGCTTTTGTATATTTTTAGGAAAACTGGAATTTTTTCTAAACCTTCGTTTATTGTCACTCTTTCTGACTGGAACGGAAAAACTTTTTTGTGGCACAAGCCTGTCCGCAATTTTGGCTCGGTTCTTTCAAAAATTCTTATCATTGCCGCTTTTGTTGTAGTTGTAATTGCTTTTTCGGAACCGATTTTGTACAAGCAGGAACGGGTTTACACTTCGCGCGGAACTGATGTTGTTTTTGTTGTGGATATAAGTCCTAGTATGGCTGCAAGGGATATGGGAAATTTTACGCGTCTTGAAACAGCAAAGACCTCAATAAAAAAACTTGTTGAATCAAATCCAGGGGCAACGTTTGGCGTTGTCGCAATGGGAGAAGAGGCGGCTATTGTGATTCCTCCTACAATCGACAAAAAGATTTTTATAGAACGGCTTGATGGAATAACTATTGGTCAGCTTGGAAACGGAACTGCGATTGGAACTGGAGTTGCTACAGCGGTTTTTCATCTTTCTAGTTCTGCGGCTCCAAAAAAATGCATTGTGCTTTTAACAGACGGAGAAAATAATTCCGGGGCAATTCATCCTGAAACAGCGGCTGAACTTGCAAGACGCAATAATGTTGTGCTTTACGTGATGGGAATCGGAACAAGCGGTTCAGTTCCACTTGAGTATACAGATCCATTTACCGGGAAAAATTATTCAGGATATTTGAATTCTTCTTATGATGAAGAGTCATTGCGGAAACTGGCTGTAGCAGGGAACGGAAGATTTTTTGAGATAAAGTCATTGAACGATTTTAATCTTGCTCTTTCTATGATTGTAAATAACCAGAGCGTGGTTCAGACTTACCATTCAAAGACTGTCAGTTGCGATTATTACGACAAGCTTGTTCTTGTCGCAGGAATCCTTTTTGTCTTGGGCTGGATTATAAAACGCGTTTTCCTGAAGGAGGCAATCTGATGAATTTTTCGTGCCAACGCCCCTATGCCTTGTACGGTCTTGTGCTTTTACTGCCGGCACTGATAATTTGGATTTTTCAATTCAAGAAAGTCCACAAAAACCTTAATTTTTTTACCGCAAAAGATAAAAGTTCAACTGTTGCCCGCAGAATGAGGAATTTTGCCCTTGTGTATGGAATCCGTACTTTTTGTATTTCTGTTGCTTGGGTAATGCTTGTTCTTGCTTTTGCGGGATTTTCTTGGGGAACGTATCTTGCTCCTGTTCAAACTTCTGGAACTGCGGTTTCGTTTGTTTTTGACATTTCCTACAGCATGAATGCGGATGATGCTTCTTCTGGGCTTACACGGCTTGAGGCTTCTAAAAAATATGCAAAAATGCTCCTTTCTCATATTCCTGACACGCAGATTTCTGTGGTTCTTGCAAAAGGTGATGGAGTTACGGTTCTTCCTTTAACGGATGACCGTGCTGCCGTTGAGTCGCTGATTGACTCGCTTTCTTCAAATTTCATGAGTTCTGTTGGAACAAGCCTTGGAAAAGGAATAAAAAGCGCGCAAAAATCGTTTCCTTCAAATTTTTCGTTTAAAAATTCAATCTGGGTTTTTACAGACGGAGAAGAAACTGATTCTTTGCTTGAAAATTCGCTGATAAGCTGCGTGAACCAAGGAATTTCCGTTAGCCTGATTGGTTTTGGAACTGAACGGGAAACAAAAGTTCTTGCCGGTGACGGAAAAACGTATGTTCTTACAGCCTTGCGTTCCGAAAAGATGAAGGCAGCGTGTGCCACCGCAATGAAAAAAAATTCAGCAAGCAAAGTTTCGGACGTTCAAATTTCGTATGTTGATGCTACTGAAACTGGTTCAGCACTGACTTTGCTTAATGGAATAAAAAATACTTCAGATTCTGACTCTAGTTCTGAATTCGGCGAAAATGACGTAACTTACGAAATCAAGCCGGTCCAGCGTTATTCGCTTTTTTTGGGTCTTGGAATTCTTTTTACTGTTCTTAGTTATGTGATTACAGAACTTGATCCAGAAGGAATTGCCGAAAAACTAAAAAAGACTTCTGCCTTGATAATTCTTTGTATGCTTTTTGTTTCTTGCAAAGGTGAAAATACGGTTTTTGGCGCAAAAAAAATTCTTGAAGGTTCGTGGTTCTGGTATCAAAAAAAATACAACGATTCTGTGGAAAAATATCTTCAGACAGTTTTTGACGCACAGGATGAAGGAAATCTTTTGCTTGAGCAATATGCGGTTTATGACCTTGCCACAACCTATCTTGTTCAGAATGAAAATGACGTGGCACTTGAACGCTTTAAGCAACTTGAAAATGTTGAGGACAAAAATGTGCGTTATGCGGTTTTCTACAACTGCGGAATTATTGCGAACCGCAAAGGAAACTACGAGGACGCCGCAAAATATTTTAGAAATGCGCTTAAAATTGACGGCACAAAAATTGACGCAAAAATCAATCTTGAACTTTCACTTATGAACACAGAGAAAGAGGCAAAATCAAAGCAAAATGTTCAGAGTCAGGTTTCTGAAACAAAAACTTCTTCTACAATGGAAGAATCAATCTTTGCAAGAATCCGGGAGTACGACGAAAAGCAATGGAAAAACAGCGAAAAATCAGAAAATTCAAATTCACCGCAGGATTACTAAAAGAAATCTGTGTGCTTGCGATTTTTGCAGTTTCGGGTAAAACTTGTTTTGCTCAGCAAAGACTTACTTACAGCATAATTCAAAGTCTTTTGGTAAAACCTGTGAACAACATAAATTTCAGTGCGACTGACTGTGCATTTGAACTGAAAATTCCTTACGTAAAATCGGATGCGGTTCAGGCTCAGATTCCAGATTTGCCAAGCGGAGTGAATTTTGTTTCTCTCCGCCGCTCGGAATACTCTGACGAAAATAAGACCAGCGGAACAAAAATTGAACTTTGGCTGAATTTTGCGGAAGCAAAAACTTACAGGTTGCGTTCGCTTCATGTCTACATAAATTCCAGGCTTTACTACATTCAGTTTTCACCAGTCGTTATCTCTGAAAATCCGCGGAATATTATGCCACGTCTTGTTGTGACTTTTGAAAATGGGCAGGAACTTGTAAGTCAAAGGCGCGGAAAATCTGTGGATGAGGCAAGTTTTTCGGCGATTGCTGGCAAACCAATTCTTTTTACGGTTTCTCTCCAGTATGCGGTTCAGATAATTTCGTACAGTTGGGCAGTTCCTAAAAACGCTCTTGTGCGGGAACTGGAACAATATGATATTACAAAGGGAACTCTTAGAAGCTCTGAATTCAGTGAAGAAAAAATTCCTGTGTCTACTTTTGAATGGGAGCCGCTTTATGCAGGAAAACTTTCATTGCCAGATATGAAAATAATTGCGACTTCCTATAACGGAACCCGAATTGAACTTAAACTTCCAGAAACGCTGATTCCTGTTGTAGAGGAAATTTCCAAAGCAAAAAAGACGGACGATGCGCAAGCGTATTTTGGTTACGCGTTTGCATCCCAGACCACAAAAAATAAAGTTTCCGCAAACGATAAATTAACGCTGGTAGATTGCCAAAAACTTGCGGAGTTAAGGGCAGAGGAAAGACATTCAGTTCCATTTGCAAAAAAATTCCACGAGCGCAAAGATTTTGAGCAACATTACGGAATTTCAGACGGAGCAATGGAACCAACATATTTTTGGCTTTGGGCTTGTGTTGCATTTCTTTTGATTTGTGCCATCTGTACAATTTTTTCAGCATTCTCACGAAAAATTCTAGGAATTCTTGCATTTTCCGGGGCAATGGTCATTTTCCTTGTTGGAACGATAATTTCTCTAGTTTTAATTTCAAGAACTTATGCAATCTTTAAAGGCGGAAACGTAAGTCCAGTTCCAGAAGAAAGCGCGGCGGCAGTTTCTTCGATTGAAAGCGGAAAACGCGTTCTTATAGAGCAAAAAGCCGGCGACTGGGTTTTTATCAGTTTTGGCTCATCGGGCGGCTGGGTAAAAACAGACGGAATAATTGTTATTGATAAATAAGGTGAAAATATGGATTTTGGTGATATTTTAGCTCAGTGGGATGTGCAGCAGAAAAAACAGGCTGAAAAACAGCGGCTCAGCGGAAAAAATACTGTTTCCCATAAAAAGGCAAACGCTCCCACAGCGGAAGAAAAAGCCGCCCTTGAAATGAAAAAAGAATTTCAGAACGGATATGACGTTGAAAAAGAAAGCCAAAAACGCATAAATCCAATGGAACTTTGGCTAAGACGCTATGGAACTGTTGATAAAGATGCGCTTTTTGAGCAGGAAGAGGCAAGAAATAAATATCACAGCCGCTCAAGCCTTGTGGAAATGCGACCACAGGCGCGTATTGATTTACACGGGCTTAAAAAAGAGGAAGCATGGACGCGGTTGGAATCATTTGTTTCAGAGTGTGAATCAAAAGGAATCAAAAAAATTATGATTGTCCACGGAAAAGGTTTGCACTCACATGGCTCAGATCCAGTTCTTGGTGAATTGGTAAGAAAATTCATTGAGCAGGATAAGCGGCTTGGAACTTCTGGACATCCAGATTCAAGCGAAGGCGGAAAAGGCGCAACTTGGGTAATCCTGAAAGATAACCTTTTTAAATAAAAACCTTGTAACCAACAGGATTTTTCATTATTTTTTTAATAGATTCTAAATGCGAGGAACACATTGAGCGACTACTATTCAGTTTTGGGAATTTCAAAGAATGCGACAACGGAAGAAATAAAAAAAGCGTACAGAAATCTTGCGTTTAAGTATCATCCTGACAGAAATCCAGATAACAAGGAAGCAGAAGAAAAATTTAAGAAAATTTCAGAAGCCTACGATGTTTTGGGCGATGAAAAAAAACGCGCTGAATATGACAGATTCGGTTCGGCAGGTTCAAGTTACACTTCAGACAATTCATATTATCAAAATAATTACCAGAATTATTACCAGCGGCAGTCGTATTCAGATCCATTCGGTTCAGAAGATTCTTTCTGGCAGTGGTTTAACGGCTCGTCCTCTCAGAATACTGAAAAAAATACAAATTATTACTACGAATATACAAATTCGAAAAAGTCTTATTCAAAAAAGAGTTTGTGGACTGAGTTTTTTATGAAAGTTGGGCAGGTCTTTATCGGACTGTTCTTTTTTAAATTCTCATGGATTATAATTCCATTTGGTCCGCTTTTATGCCTTGGGCTGCTTGTGACAGGCTTTACCGGAGCTTTACGTGCGCTCCGGCTGATATTCAAGCCTAACGCTGACGGAAAATAATACGTCCTTTGTCAAGGTCGTAAGGTGAGAGTGCAACTTTTACGCTGTCGCCAGGAACAATTCTGATGTAGTGTTTGCGCATTTTTCCTGAAAGATGCGCCATAATCATATGTCCATTCTGCAATTCAACACGGAACATTGTATTAGGCAATGCTTCCTTAACAATTCCTTCAACTTCAATAGCTTCTTCTTTAGCCACGATTCCTCCAAAAAAAAATCGAAAAAGTTTTGCGTTTTTAAGATTTTATAATATATTAGTATGTACCAAAATAAAATGGCTTGTCAACAATAGTGAAATTTACTACCGTTCACAAAGTTGGCACGTGGGAGAATAAAAATGGATGAAAAATTTGTTGCCAATATCAAAGAAAAACTTTTGGAACAGAGAGCGACTATCCTGTCTGCTCTTGAATCACAGTCAAGTGATTTAAAAAATCTTGTAAAACCAATTGAATCTGGTGATGAAGTTGACATTGCCAGCGATGCAGTTGACAGAACATTGCTTGATTCATTGAGTGCGCAGGATGCGAATCGCCTGAAAATGATTGATAACGCCCTTGAACGAATCCGTACAGGAAAGTACGGAGTCTGCCTTGGCTGCGGAAAAGAAATTCCTCAGGCTCGTCTGGAGGCAATTCCGTATGCGTTTATGTGCGTAAATTGCGCCAGCACCGCAGAGCGTCGAAATAGATAGGTTGTCTTTTTGATTTGAGTTTTTTTTCAAATCTGATAAAAGCGTGGTCGGATTTATAATTTGCGAAGGTTTTGGTCGATAGTACCAATTAAAGTGCGAAGCACCCCAATCAATACAAACGAAGTGCGAGACCAACCATCTGGAGCAAATTGTGAATCCGACGGGAGCGATTATTCAAAAGTGATAAAACTTAAAATTATGAGATTGCCTGAAATTTTGTGTTTTTGTCGCTGTCAATGTAGGCAAGTTCTGTGTAACCGGCTTTTTGAACTGCAAAAAGTGCTTTGTCGAACGCAAAATCCAGATTTTCTGTTGAATGAGAGTCTGAACTTAGTGTTACAGGAACATTTCGTTCGTGCAGAAGTGCAAGAAATTCATCGGAAGGGTAAACTCCATCCATATAGCCACGTGCAATTGCTCCTGTGTTCACTTCTGCGATAACACCAGATTTTTTTATTGCATCAGCGGTTGCTTTTATTTCTTTTCTGTACCAAGAGTCATTTTCATTGAACATTTTTAGGGCTTTGTTATTTTTTCGCACAAGATCTGCGTGTCCAATTATCGAAAAATTTCCTTTTGAAAGCATTTCCCGTTCAAGTGCAAAATATTCGCATACAACTTTTTTTGAATTTCCGTTGTAAAGCGTGTCGATTTTTTCTTTTAAAAGATTTGCACTGTAATCAACGCACAGCCGCCCTTTTTCTGAAAAAACGTAGTGAACCGAGCCGATTAAAAAATCTGGGTTAAGTTTTTTGTATCGTTCAAAGTCGGGTTTTGTAACAAGCGGAATGTAGTCTGCTTCAAATCCAAGAAGAATTTTTAGTTTTCCGCTGAATTTTTCTTTTACGGAATTTACCGCTTCAACATAGGCATTAAAGTCTTTTGTGGGAATGTGCCACGCTCCGGCAAAAGGATACATACTGTGGCTTGAAAAACCAAGAATATCAAAGCCTTTTTTTATTGCGGCTTCTGCAATTTCTTGGGGGCTTCCCTTTCCGTCGCAAAATGATGTGTGTGTGTGATAATTTGTTTTTAGCATTTGTGGACCCATTTGTTCGTTTTTAATAAGAATAAATTGAATTTCTCCTCAAATTCAATAATGCTAAGAATCAGTTCTTCGGAATTTTTGTCTTTTGCCGCCTGATTCATTTTTGCAGAAATATTGGCGAGTTTGTTTGCCGAAATTGCCGCAGAGCTTCCCTTTAAAGTGTGGGCAATTCTGTGGAGTTCCTCAAAATTCTTAGTTTCAAGAAGTTTTTTGCTGTAAATCAAAAAATTGTTCGTCTGCTCAATGTAGTCAAGGATAATCTGGTTTCCTAAATCCCAGTCATTTCCGATTGTGTCCTCAAAATCTTGTATGTCCCAAAGTTCATCATTTGCAATCGTCTTTTTTTGTTCTGTCGCTGCAATTTCTGTCGCTTTTGAAAGTCCAAGGATGATTTTCCATTTGTCAAGAATTTCAAAAACTTTTTCGCTTTTGAAAGGTTTCACAAGAATGTCGTTGATTCCGATGTTCTTGTATTTTTCAAAAGTCGAAGGATCGTTGTTTGCGGTACACGCAATTATGATTCCTGTGTATTTTTTCTGGCGAAGAATTTTTGTGGCTTCTGTTCCGCTTAGAACTGGCATCTGAATATCCATGAAAATCATCTGGATTTCTGGATTATTTGAAATTATATTGATTGCCTGCATTCCGTTTTCTGCCTGAATCACTGTTGCACTAAATTTTTCCAGAAACTGAACCAGAATTTTTCGGTTTACAGGATGGTCTTCTGCCACAAGTATTTTTATACCTTTTGCAAATTCCTTTTTTTCGTCAAGGTTTTCGCTCTGATTTTTGCCTTCTATTTCATCTAGTAACTTCATTGAAGGAATTTCGCCGTTTGTGTCTATTAAAAGTGCATCCAGTTTTTCGTGGCGGACTGGTTTGTACAAATATCCTGCGAACCAGTCTAAAAGTTTCATTTTTGTTTCGAGCCCCATTTGACCTTCTGGAACGAGCATATAAAGTTTTGTTTTTGCAAGAGTAGGGGAATTTTTTATTTTCGAGGCAAGATGCCAGCCTTCTACAACTGGCATAATCATATCAATAAAGACGATTTCAAAGGGATTTCCAAGTTGTTCAGCGTATTGCATTTTTAAGAATGCGTCCTCTCCATTTGAGGATGACTGCACATATTGAAGCCCTATTGAATTCAGCTGATTTGTAAGGCTTTTTCGCACAAGGTTGCTGTCGTCAACAATAAGAATTCTGGTTGTGGCTGGAACTGGAGGAACATAAGGCGCAGGTAAAAGGGAATTTTCTGTGATTTCAATCTTAAATGGGATTGAAAACCAAAAAATCGAGCCACCGTAAGGATTTTTCTTTACACCGATTTTTCCGTTCATTTTCTGCACAAGAAGTTTGCAGATTGCAAGCCCAAGTCCAGAACCGCCATATTTTCGCGTAAAAGACGAATCGCCCTGATAGTAACTTTTGAAAAGCGAATCCATTTTCTTTTCATCAACGCCGATTCCGCTGTCTGTAACCTGAAAGAGCAGCGTTTCGTCCTGCCGGAAGAGTTCAAGGTGAATATATCCGCAGTTTGTGAATTTTACTGCGTTTTTCAGAAGGTTCAAAAGAATCTGCTGAATGCGCGTTGGATCGCCTAGAACTGTATCGGGAATATTTTTGTAGTCAATGTCTGTTACAACTTCAATTTCTTTGTTGTACGCTTCAATTCCGATAAGATGAGCGACGTTTTCCGTAAGAGTTTTTACATTGAACGGAATATTTTCAATAAGAAGTTTGTGCGATTTTAGTTTTGAAAAATCAAGAATATCATTTACAAGAGCCAAAAGAACATCCGCACCGTAACGAATCTGCCGTACATATTCAATCTGTTCCTTGTCAAGCCGAGTGTCAGAAAGCAAATCCAGCGTTCCGATTACAGTCTGAACTGGTGTTCTTATTTCATGCACCGCATTTGCGATAAAAAGTTCGTTGGGAATATCAATATCTTCTAGAATATTGGTTTGTTCATCTTTTTTATTCATTTGATGATAAAATTTCCTGAACTTTGCTGACAAGAACTTCTGGTTTTTGCGGCTTTACAATAAAACTTTTTGCTCCAAGAGAAAGAGCCTGAATAACAATTTCTTTTCTGATTGCTTGTGAATAAATCACGATTGGCGGTTTGTTTGCAAGCCCCTGAAGTCTTTTTAGCGTGTCAAAACCAGATATGCCAGGCATAAGAATATCCAGAATAATTGCCTTGTATCTTTTTTTTACCATATTTGCAAGAAAATCTACTCCGCTTGAAAAAAGGTCAACTTTGTAGCCGGCTTGAGTAAATCCCGCATAGCAGAGTTTTAGAGTAATCTGGTCATCGTCAATAACTGCGATTGTTTCATCTTTTTCATTTTGTGTTGAAGTACCATTTGTTGCAGCTGGAGAAATTTTGTTTTCATCTGGAAGTTTTGTTTCTTCAGAAGTTTCTGATTCGGTTGAATCTATTGAATCCGATGAAAAACGCATTTCTATCGAGCCGTCTGAATCAGAATCCGAGATTGTAAGAATTCTGTCTGCAATCAAGTCTGATACACGCGAAGTGTTTGTGCTTTCAACAAAAGAATTCAGAACTTGCGAAATGTCTGTGGCGACTTCAATTCCGTCATACTGCGGATGTCCGTCAATAAGTTGCTGCGTGAATGTGCTGAACGAAAGCACTTTTACGTTTTTTGTATGAACTTTCGGGTTGGAAAGAATATTGTCAAGCAAAAGTTCAAGGTTCAGTCCGTCAACAAAACTGAGTTCAAGGTTTGTCATCATAAGAATGATTTTTGGTGCTTCAATTTCGTTGTTTTCGATTATTTCTGAAAGTCTATATTTTAAGAGGGCGAGCTTTTCGCGGTTCAGTCCCTGGGCTATTTCAATAAAAATAATATCGCCGTTTCTGTGGATGTCCAGAACACAAGGTGTTGAATCCATTGAGAAAGCGGTGTGCAGAATTTTTCCGATAGTTTCAAAGAAAATGTCAAATTTTATTGGTTTTATAAAATATTTGTGTATTCCAAGTTTTGCATAATTTTCGATAATGCTCTTGTCCATCATTGGACCTGTCGCAATTGTTGGAATTCTTGAGGCATTTGGATCAGCCTTTATTTTTTGAAAAAAATCCATTATCTCGTCGGGATTGTCAAATTCGTTTATGTCGATGATGACTAGGTCAGGTAAAACTGATGTGATTTTTATAAGTGCATCGCGTTTTTCCTGCGTTATGACAACGTTGACTTTTTCCTCTGCAAGTTTGCTCTTTAAAAACTCTCGGAACACTGGAGGAGCATCGATAATGAGTACATTCTTCATACATACATTTTATATCGATTTATAGTGTAATGCAAGTTTTAGAAACTTTAACTGCTATTTTTAAGACTTGTATTTTTCCGGTATTTTTTCGAGTCCCATTTCTGCGAGTTTTTTGTATGAGGCTGGGATTGTTCCGATTTCGGCATTTGAAAAAATTCCAAGAATTTCGTTAAATTTTCTGGCTGCTTCGTTATATTTTTTCTGTTTAATGTAAAGATGCCCAAGTTCGTAAGATGCTTCGATGTATGTTGCTGTATCCATTCCGTAGCGCTGGATTACGGTGGTGTAATAAGTTTCTGCGACAGTATATTTTGAAAGTTCAAGTGCATCCTGACCCATCTGTATAAGTTGGGTGGAAGTTGCGTCATCTGGAATTTTTGGAGTTGAGTTGCAAGATGCCAGCAAAACGGTAAATGCCAAAGCAAAAAAAGGTCTGATAGTTAATTTCATACGAGTATTTTATAGTTCAACAAGGAAAAAGGCAATATTTTTTATCTGATGAGGCTATTCGTTCTTGTTTATAGCTCTTTTTGGCTTTATAATAGTAGCGTATTTTTGCAGTTTTATAAAATTGGACTGCAAATTTCTGGAGGAATTACAAAAAATGAAAAAGTTGTTTGCTGCGGCTGCTGCTCTTTGTGCGGTTGCCATTGGATTTTCAGGATGTTCAAAATCTGGTGATAAAAAAATAAAAATCGGTGTTGTCCAGCTTGTGGAACATTCTGCTTTGGACGCAAACTATAAAGGGTTTGTGGATGGACTTGCCGAAGCAGGTTACGTTGACGGAAAAAATATAAAAATTGATTATCAAAATGCGCAGAACGAACAGGTTAACTGCGTTACAATTGCTGAAAAACTTATCAATGACCGCGATGACTTGATTTTTGCCATTGCAACTCCAGCGGCTCAGGCTGTTGCAAACCTTACAAAAGACATTCCGGTTCTTATTTCTTCTGTTACAGACCCTGAGTCTGCAAAACTTGTTCAGAAAAATACTGCTCCTGGCGGAAATGTAACAGGAACTTCTGACCTTACTCCTTGTGCCGCGCAGATGGAGCTTCTTAAAAAAATCGTTCCGGACGCAAAGACAGTCGGAATGCTTTACTGCTCAAGCGAACAGAATTCTTATTTTCAGATTGGACTTGCAAAGGCTGCCTGCGATAAACTTGGATTGAAGTATATTGATGGAACTGTTTCTAATGCGAATGAAATTCAGCAGGTTGTTACAAATCTCTGCGGAAAAGTTGATGTTATTTATTCACCTACAGACAATATGATTGCTGCTGGAATGCCATTGGTTTCTCAGGTTGCAAATGAAAAGAAAATTCCTGTAATCTGCGGTGAGGAAGGTATGGTAAAGGCTGGTGGACTTGCAACTTACGGAATCAACTACTATGAGCTTGGAAAACTGACTGCAAAAATGGCTGTAGAAATTCTCCGCGACGGAAAAAATCCTGCAGAAATGCCGATTGAATATCTTCAGAGTTTTGATCTTAAAGTAAACGAGGAAACTGAAAAAATTCTTGGAATTACAGTTCCTAGAGACTAATATTCAATCTTATTTTTGGAGCGCATGATGGCCGTTTTATTTGCGATGGAAGGTGCAGTTGCCCAAGGAATTCTTTGGGGACTTATGACACTTGGAGTTTATCTTACTTTTAGAATTTTGAACGTGGCTGATATGACCGTAGACGGAAGTTTCGCTGTTGGCGGAGCTGTTACAGCTATTCTTATTATAAAGGGAATGAATCCTGTTTTTACATTGCTGTTTGTTTTTATAGCAGGAATGCTGTGTGGTCTTGCAACCGGTTTTATGAATACTAAACTTAAGATAAATATTCTGCTTGCAAGTATTTTGACTCAGATTGCGCTTTATTCTATTAATATCCGCATTATGGGAAAAGCAAACACTCCGCTTTTGGGGAACTCAACAATGATGAGTATGTTAAAGGATTTTTCCGGCGGTCGTCTTTCAACAACTTCGGTTTCGTTGATAATCGGTGTTGTTGTTGTAGGAATTATTATTTCCCTTATGTACTGGTTTTTTGGCACAGAGATTGGAAGTGCTGTGCGTGCGACAGGAAGCAATGAACATATGGTTCGTGCAATGGGCGTGAATACAGATAATGCAAAAATTCTTGGACTTATGATTTCCAATGGAATGGTTGCGATGAGCGGTGCTCTTGTTGCTCAAAGTCAAGGTTACGCTGATGTTGGAATGGGAACTGGAACAATCGTAATCGGACTTGCAAGTATTATCATTGGTGAAGTTATTTTTGGCGCAAGGTTCGGTTTTTGGTGGACGCTCTTGAGTTCCGTATTTGGTTCGATTATTTACAGAATTGTGATTGCAGTTGTCCTTCAACTTGGATTAAAGTCAACAGATTTAAAGCTTTTGACTGCCCTTATAGTTGCGGTGGCGTTGAGCGTTCCTGTTGTAAAAGCAAAAATTGACCGCCGTCGCCACAGTTTGCCTGGAATGAATTTAAATGAAGAAGAAAACACTCGTCATGTTCAAGTAAAAAAGCATGATGATAATCAATAGAGGTCTGCAATGCTTAAACTTTTTAATATAACAAAGACTTTTAATCCTGGAACAATCACAGAGAAAAAGGCGATTCGCGGTGTAGACCTTGAAATTGATGATGGAGATTTTATTACCGTAATCGGTGGAAATGGTGCTGGAAAATCAACATTGCTGAATATTATTGCTGGCGTTCATTTTACTGATACAGGTTCGATTGTTTTGGATGGCGTTGATTTAACTGGTCGTCCGGAGCATGAGAGAGCAAAATATCTTGGCCGAGTTTTTCAAGACCCTATGATGGGGACGGCGGCCAATATGTCTATAGAAGAAAATCTTGCACTGGCGATGCGTCGCGGAAAACGGCGTGGTTTGAGCTGGTATGTGCAGCCGGCAGAAAAAAAAGTTTACAAGGAAAAACTTGAACTTTTGGATTTGGGGCTTGAAAACCGTATGAATGCAAAGGTGGGGCTTCTTTCTGGTGGGCAGCGTCAGGCTTTGACACTTTTGATGTCAACTTTGCAAAAACCGAAACTTTTGCTCTTGGATGAGCATACTGCGGCACTTGACCCTAAAACTGCCAAAAAAGTTCTTGAACTTACTGAAGAATTTATTACCCGCGATAATCTTACGGCTTTTATGGTAACGCACAATATGAAGGATGCGATTCGTTACGGAAACCGGCTTATAATGATGATGGACGGAAAAGTTGTTTACGATGTAAAAGGTGAGGAAAAGAAAAGTCTTACGGTAGAGGACTTGCTCCAGAAGTTCAGCATGAACGGTGAAGTGAACGACAAAATGGTTTTGGGCTGATTTATGAATAATTCAATGCAGAATACCACTCTGATTTACATTGAAAAAAACTCAAAATATCTGATGCTTCACAGAATAAAAAAAGAGAACGATTACAACCACGACAAATGGATTGGAATTGGCGGAAAATTTGAAGAAACAGAAAGCCCGGAAGAATGTGTTTTGCGTGAAGTAAAGGAAGAAACTGCTCTTGCTCTGAATTCTTTGGAATATCGTGGGATAGTAACCTTTGTAAGTGACGAAAATTTTACAGAATATATGCACATTTTTTGGTCAGATGATTTTTCTGGTGAACTGAAAGAATGTGATGAAGGCGAACTTGAGTGGGTTGAAAAGTCTAGAATAAACGACCTGCCGCACTGGAAAGGCGACGAGATTTTTTTGAAACTGCTTGAACTGCGTGTTCCGTTTTTTTCGCTGAAACTAGTCTATGAAAAAGGAATCCTTTTATCCGCAATTTTGAACGGCAAAAAACTTGAGATTTAATTTTTTGCTGAACCAAATGATAAATTTGTGGCTTAAATCTTAATTGTGTAAAGACTGCAAAATTGATAAAATTATGATGAAAAAGATGCGTTAGGGTATGGAACACCTGCAAGGCAGCCGACCGCAACAAAGTGAGGACGGTGAGCGGTAGCGAAGTGTGGAACACCCGACCCGAGCGGACGGAATGTAATGACGTTCGCGAGGGAAACGCCCATATAAGCTTAAGGAGTTATAAATGGCAGATACAATGCATGCTTTACAGAAAAATCCGAATTGGAAGGGTCGCCGGGGACCTGTTGTTCTGGTTATTATGGATGGCGTAGGATACGGAAAATATGTTGAGGGCGATGCGGTAAAAGCTTCTAAAATGAAGTATTTGGACTGGTTTACGGCCAATTGTCCGCACACAAAACTTAAAGCTCATGGAACTGCGGTTGGACTTCCGAGCGATGATGATATGGGAAACAGTGAGGTTGGTCACAATGCGATTGGTTGTGGCCGTGTTTTTGCCCAGGGTGCGAAACTTGTTGGTGAATCTATTAAGTCTGGATTGATGTATCAGGGTGAAACTTGGAAAAAACTTGTTAATAATGTAAAGGATAAGAGTTCTACGCTTCATTTTATCGGGCTTGTTTCTAACGGAAATGTTCACGGTCATATTGACCATCTTAAGGCGATGGTTACAGAGGCAAATAAAGAAGGGATTAAAAAAATCCGTGTTCATGCGTTGCTTGACGGGCGCGATGTTGATCCTACTTCTGCTTTGACTTTTGTTACTCCGCTTGAAGAATTTCTTGCTTCGTTCAAGGATGCTGATTACAGAATTGCTTCTGGTGGCGGACGTATGTTTATAACAATGGACCGTTACAACGCTGACTGGCCGATGGTTCAGCGTGGTTGGTATGCTCATGTTTTGGGCGAGGGCCGACAGTTTGAGTCTGCGACAAAGGCGATTGAAACTTATCGCGAGGAGCAGGCTGGGCTTTTGGATCAGGATATGCACGAATTTGTAATTGCGGAAAATGGAAAACCTGTTGGAACTATTGAGGATGGGGATTCTGTTATTCTGTACAACTTCCGTGGTGACCGTGCCCTTGAGATTACAAATGCTTTTGAAGCTGGCAGTGAATTTAATCATTTTGACAGAAAGCGCGTTCCTGCGTGTGAATATGCTGGTATGATGGAATACGACGGCGATGCGCATATTCCGCACCAGTATCTTGTGAATCCGCCTAGCATTGACCGCACAATGGGTGAATATCTTACAAAATCTGGCGTTCACCTGATGGCGATTTCTGAAACTCAGAAATATGGACACGTAACTTACTTCTTTAATGGAAACCGTCAGGGAAAATTTGACGAAAAACTTGAAGACTACGTTGAAATTCCTTCTGATGTTGTTCCTTTTGAGCAGCGTCCTTGGATGAAATGTGCGGAAATCACTGATAAAGTTATTGAAGCAATCAAGTCTGGAAAATATGACCACATCCGCCTGAACTATCCTAACGGTGATATGGTTGGTCACACTGGTGTTTTTAATGCTGTAGTTTGTTCAATGGAAGGAATGGATTTGCAGCTTGGTCGTCTTAAGTCTGCGATTGATGAGGCTGGAGGAATTTTGTGTCTTACAGCTGACCACGGAAACAGCGATGATATGTATGAGCACGCAAAAGACGGTTCTGTAAAAATGGACAAGAACGGCGAGCCAAAAGCAAAAACAAGCCATTCGCTTAATCCTGTTCCGGGAATTATCTACGACCCTGAATACAAAGGCGAATACGACAACACAAAGTTGAACGACGGTCTTGGAATTTCTTCTTGGCCTGCAACTTTGATGAATCTTATGGGATTTGTTCCGCCAGCAGATTACGACAAGTCGCTTATCAACTTGAAATAGTTTGTAACTAAAAGTATTCTGAACGAGTTTTGGCTTGTTCAGAATACCGGGTAACATTCGAATCCGGCGTTTTTTAGCTGGATTCCGACTGTGCCTTCCGCATTTTCATCTACAACCACAAGAAAATACGTTGTGCCGCTGCTTTTGGTTTCTGTCTGGATATACGAATTAAAGCCTTTTGAATTTACTTTTTCTGAAAAACGCTGAGCGTTCGCTTTGTCGCGGAAAAGTCCTAGCTGCTGATGCTTTGCTTTTGATTCTGCGGAAGCGGATTTTTTTTCTGTATTTGAAGTTTCTGCCGGGGACGTTGTAGATTTTTCTTTTGCGGCAGTTGTGCTTTTCGTGGAAATTTGAGGGATTGCGGCGGTTTTTCGTGGAAGAAAATACCAGAACGGTGCTGGATGAATTTGAATTTTTCCGTTCACGATTCCTGCCTCCATGGAACTTGGAAATTCTTTGTTCAATATGTTTGCATAGGAATTATCTGCGGTTATGTACCATAAAGTAAGAAGAACAGATGGTTTTACGGATTTCATTGATTCAAGGTTTGCGTAAGTTTTTAACATTTCGCAAGGTTCTTTTAAGTCTGAATCGTTTTGCGCTCTGCACAAAATTGCCCACTGTTCGTAGAGTTTGATAGTAGCCTGAATTTCTGTGCTTTTTGAATTTCGTACTGCTGAATTAAGATAATTTTCTGCGGTTTCCCAGTCGCCACCGCTAAGTGCGCAGCGGATTGCGTCAAGAACAAGCCGTTCGCTGGATTTTTTAGGCATTCCTTCTGCGTTGGAGTTGCCGGCTGCGATTCCTGCGGCTTTTGCAAAAGATTTTTGCGCCGCATCAAAATCTGCGGTTGCTTCCTGAAGTGAGCCTAAAAATGAATAAGTGGCGCGTTTTTCTGCTGGAAGAGTAATTTTTTCTGCTTCTGCTGCAACATATTGAATAGCTTCCTGCGGAGAATCTTTTTTTACTGCGTTATCCGCGATTTTTTTTGCGGTGAGTTCTTCCGAAAATGCTGTTGTGCAGAGTGCAAGAATTGCTATTTTTAATAAATATTTTTTCATCAGTTGCTTCCCGCAGTTTCTGTTGAATCTTCGGATTTTGTTTCGGGGGTTTTGTCGTTTTTTTGTTCTGTTTTTGATTCGTCCTGATTCTTTGACGAATTGTTTTTAGATTCTTTTATTTTTTTTTCTTTTTTGCTTCTGTGGATAAGTGCAAACGGCAGGGAACAAAGCATTCCGACTGC
>CAVIQW010000011.1:0-6924 GCA_963644915.1 Paratractidigestivibacter sp. | reverse complement strand
GGCTTACGTCGCATTTGTTGTCAAGGTTGAATCCTGCAAAAAATGCAATAAAAACTATTCCGATAATAATTGAAATTAAATTTGCTATCATATTTTCTCCATTCATTACAACCTTGCGGTTGCTTACGAGTTTATTTCATAAACTCGCCAGTGTATTTAACGCTTTACTATTTCACCTTTAAATGTATGACCGTTTAACGCAAGTATTTTAACATAGATAAATGTTCCTATCAAAGATTTGTCTGCGGCAAAACTTACTTTTTCGTCTTGGGCGGTTTTTCCTAAAAGTTCATTTTTGTTGTCGCGGGTTACGCCTTCAACAAGGACTTTTGCTGTTTGTCCTACTCGTTTTTTCATCTGTTCGTCTGTGTGAACCATCTGAAGGTCAATTACGCGTTGGAGGCGTTCCTTTCGCACGTTTTCGGGAATTTGTTCCCATTTTGCGGCTGGAGTTCCTTCTCTTGGATTGTAGTAATACATACAGGCAGACTCAAAACGAACTTGATTCATAAGGTCAAGCGTCAGTTCAACATCTTCCTCAGTTTCTGTCGGAAAGCCCATCATAATGTCGGTTGTAAGCGAAACGTCTGGAATTTTAGACTTTATCCGCTTTACAAGGTCAAGATATTGCTCGCGTGTGTACTGTCGGTTCATCTTTTTTAAGACAGAGGAAGAACCGTGCTGAACTGGAAGTGCAATGTGATGGCAGATAAGGTCATTTTTTGCGATAACGTCAATCAGTTCGTCAGAAAAATCTTTTGGATTGCTAGAAAGAAATCTAACCCATCCGATTGTTGAATTTATTTCTTTTAGATGGTCAACAATAATCTGAAGCAGGCTTGAAAAATTTATTTCGTTTCTCTGATAAGTTGATTTGTAGCTATTCACATTTTGACCAAGAAGTGTAATGTCTAGAACTTTGTATTTTGTAAGAACATCAAGTTCGTGAAGGATTTCTTCTACTGGTCGGCTTATTTCCCGTCCGCGAACATAAGGAACGATGCAGTATGTGCAGAAATTGTTGCAGCCGTGCATAATCGGAACAAAAGTTGATTTTGACCCCTGCTCATAAGAAACAGAGGCGAATTTGTATTTTTCTGTGTCATCTATTTGAATGTGTTCTTTTTTTTCTTCAACAGCGGTTATTATGTCGCCAAAGTGATGCTTTGCGTAAGTTCCAACTACGTAATCAATTACCGGCCATTCTTTTTGAAGTGAATCTAAAAGACGTTCTGCCATGCAACCCATTACAACAACAGTGATTGGAACTGAATGTTCCTGAACGAGTTTTGTCGCTTTTTCAAAAGACTTGTATTTTGCGAATTCGTTTTTGTTCCGTACAGCTTTTAGACCTGTAAAATATCCCAAGCGTCCAAAAATTCGGTTTTCGGCACTTGCACGAACGGAACAAGTGTTTATTATAGCCATATCCGCAGTTTCAGCGTCTTCTGATTTTTCCCATCCGCGGGCAATAAGAAGTTGTTCAACAGCCGCGGATTCGGCAAGATTCATCTGGCATCCGTAAGTTTCAAAATAATACTTCATAAGACATAGAATTATATAGAAAAAATCTGAATTATGGTATATGCAGTTTTAAGGTTGAGTTTTTATAAAGAATGTGAAAAAACGCTCACGGCGAAACTCAACCTTGCATTACATCTTCACTTCGTTTGCGAGTTCTGCTCCTTCCATAAAAGCCTTTACGTTTCCAAGCGTTACATCTGCGATATTTGAAAGTGCTGTTGTTGTAAGGAACGCCTGATGTCCGGTTATGATTACGTTCGGGAACGTTAAAAGTCGGGCAAGCACATCATCCGTTATTACTTCTCCAGAACAGTCTTTAAAGAAAAATGCGCTTTCCTCCTCGTAAACGTCAAGTGCGGCTCCTCCGATATACTTGTGCTTTAGCGAATGAACCAGCGCTTTTGTGTCAATCAGTGCACCTCGTCCAGTATTGATAATCACTGCGTCATTTTTCATTGATTTTAAGTTGTCGTGGTTCACAAGATGGTAAGTTTCATCTGTAAGCGGACAGTGCAGGCTAAGAACATCGCTTTCTTTGAAGATTGTAGGTGTGTCAACGTATTTAAATCCCTTTTCTTCTGCCCATTGATTGTTTGGGTAAGGGTCAAAAAGAATCACCTTCATTCCAAGTCCAGAAAGAAGTTCCGCCATAATCCGTCCAATTTTTCCAGTTCCATAAATTCCTGCGGTAAGACCGTAAAGATCCCGGCCTGTCAGTCCTTCAAGGTTGAAATTTGCAGTTTTGGTTCGCACATAAGCCTGAGGAATGTGGCGCGTAAGCGAAAGAAGAAGCGAAAGCGCGTGCTCGGCAACTGCGTGTGGTGAATAGGCTGGAACGCGCAGAACTTTTATTCCATAATTTGCAGCTGCTTTTAAGTCAACATTGTTAAAACCTGCACATCTAAGAACAATGAGTTTTACATTTTCATCCGCCAATGCCTTGATGACCGCTTCGTTTGCAACATCGTTTACAAATATGCATACAGCGTCAAAACCTTTTGCTGAAAAAACAGTTTTTTCCGTCAACTTAAAATCAAAAAAATCAAATTCAAACCCAAAATTTTCGTTAGATTTCAAAAGTGCGCTTTTATCGTAAGAGCGTGTATCGTAAACTGCGATTTTTGCATTCATAAAAAGTTCCTCCGCCGAACAGAATCTACATAAAGGATAATATCAAAAACCCATAAAGGCAAATTTATTAATTTTTATCTTTGACGTACATCGTTGTCTCACGAATTCCTTTTTTTCTGCATATTTGCTACTATACAATTATGATTGACGTACAGAATGAAGAGGACACACGCGAAGTTCCTTTGCAGAAAGTCGGGGTTAAGGGCGTAAAGTATCCGGTTACGGTTTTGGACAAAAATAATAAGACTCAAGGCACTACGGCAGTTGTGGACTTGTTTGTGAATCTTCCGCACCACTTTAAGGGAACACATATGAGCCGATTTATTGAAATATTTCACAAGCATCACGAAAATCTTACGATGAAACATTTTCTGGAAATGCTGGAGGAAATCCGAACCCATCTGAACGCTCAGAAATCCTATGGCGAAATGACATTTCCATTTTTTATGGAAAAAAAAGCGCCGGTCAGCGGACAGTCAGCAATTATGAGTTACACCTGCAAATACGAGGGGGCAGTTTCTGAAAACGAACGTCAATTTTTTGTTTCAATCCAAGTACCTGTTACAACCGTTTGTCCTTGTTCAAAGGCAATCAGCGAATACGGCGCGCACAACCAGCGTGGACTTGTGGTTGTAAAACTTCTTTATTCAGATTTTTTTTGGATTGAAGACATTATCCAGATGGTCGAAAATTGTGCCTCAAACGGTTTGTATTCACTTTTAAAGCGAAAAGATGAAAAATACGTTACCGAACACGCGTACGAAAATCCACGTTTTGTAGAAGATGTTGTGCGTGAGGTTTATCTTGGTCTGCGAAATTTCAAGATAGAAAAGCCGTTCAAATGGTTCAGCGTGGAATGTACAAACGCCGAAAGCATCCACAACCACGACGCGTACGCCTACACAGAATATCAGGAATAGTTTGATTTTTTTTTGATGGGGAAAGCCTTCCCCTCGGCTCAAACCTGCGGTTTTCGCCTACCCCTTCTAACAGGCTCAGGCATCGCCCTGCGGGCTTTTGCCTGAGAGTAAAACGTTCTATTCAGCCGCTTCCAGTGTGTTCTGCATAAGCATTGCGATTGTCATTGGTCCGACACCGCCCGGCACTGGAGTTATAAAACTTGCGGTTTCTTTTAAGTCTTCAAAATCGCAGTCGCCAATCAGCCTAAAACCAGATTTTTTTGTTGCGTCAGGAATTCTGTTTACGCCAACATCAATGATTACAGCTCCTGGTTTTACCATATCTTTTGTTAAAGTGTGAGGTTTTCCAGTGGCAGCAATAATAATGTCAGCCTGTCTTGTTATTTCCGCCATATTTTTGGTTCCCGTATGGCAGATTGTTACAGTGCAGTTTGTATCTTTTCTTGCAAGAAGCAGCGAAATAGGTTTTCCAACAATATTTGAACGACCGATTACAACTGCGTGCTTTCCGCTTGTTTCAATGTTCATTTTCTGCAATAAAACGATGATTCCGTGCGGTGTGCAAGGCAAAAAACTTTTCTTTCCAATCACAAGGTTTCCAACGTTCACTGGATGAAATCCGTCCACGTCTTTTTCTGTACTGATGGCAAGAATTACTTTTTCTTCATTGATATGTTTTGGAAGTGGCAACTGAACTAGAATTCCGTGAACAGACTTGTCATTGTTCAGTTCATTGATTATCTTTAAAAGTTCGTTTTCAGTTGTTGATTCAGGAAGGTGCAGGCTTCTGTCAGCCATTCCTACTTCGGCAAGAGCTTTTTGTTTTCCTGTTACGTAAGAAACGCTAGCTGGATTTTCACCTACAAGAATTACAGCAAGACATGGAGTTGTTCCATTTTTTTTAAGTTCCGCAACTTTTTCTGCAACTTCTTTTCGCACTTGTGCGGCGATTTCTTTTCCGTCAATAATTTTTGCGCTCATTTGTTACCTTCCGTGTTTTTTTGTGTTTTATTGTAAAAAGTCTATAAAAATTGTATACTTTTTGCCTATATTTGTATAGAAATGCGAGGAAAAATGAAACGTATTCTTTCCCTGTTTGGCATATTGCTCTTGTTTTCTGTGCCGGTTTTTTCCCAGTCACAGGAGGACGGTTCAGATTTTGAACAGACAGAACAGGCTGAGCAAAACCAGAATGAACAATCTGAAGAAAATACCACTGATGAAAATCAAGATGAAGAAGATATTGTCCGCTTTGAAAATTACGCAAGAAATGGACGTGGAGACCAGTTCCTTAAAATTGGGGTTATGGGAAACTTTCCGTTGAACTTTGGCGACCAGCTTACGATTGGCGGTTCTGCACAACTTGGTTACTACAGGTTTTTAAACGGATGGCTTGCTGTTGGTGGGGATCTTATGGCCGGTTACAATCCTACAATCGGAAGCAATGTCTTTACGTTTGTGCCGATTACTTTTGGTGCGATGTTTCAGCCTTGTGCAGGACGATTTGAATTTCCTGTGACGCTTTCTGTTGGTTTTGCGTTTGAAACTTGTGCGAACAGAAAATATTTTCCTGGTTTTGCGGCAAAAGCCGAGTCCGGGGCGTTTTTTAGGATTACAGATGGATGGTCCGTTGGTTTGAATGCGGATTTCCTTTATTTGCCTGAATGGTACACTTCAACAAAAAATGCGGATTCTGATTATGGAATTTTTATTGAAGCTGGTGTTTCTGCCCGCTATCACTTTTAGAATCGGGGGGGGGCGGAAGATGAAGAAGATTATTCTTGGTGTTTTTGTTTTTGCGGTTTCTCTTTTTGGTTTTACCGGATGCTACGATGCTGTTTATCAGAGCATCCGCAATGAGATTGAACTTACAACTCAAAAAATGCCTGGTTTTATAAACAATATTGCACGCTACAAGTGTGGCGATGAGCAGTTTCTTTTTTTGCCGAACGGCGTTATTCACTATAAGAATGCAAAAGATGAAGAGCACGGAAAGTGGATTGAACTTTCTGGCAATGGATTGCCGGATTCTGTTCACTATGTTTTTGAAAATACCGAATTTGATGGTTTTTATTTTTCAAAAATTATTGCTGACAGTAAATATGTTTATGCGTTAGGTTTTTCACCAACTTACGACACGGACAACAGCCGTAATGTTCCTGTAAAATTAAAAGTTTATTACACAGACCCAACTCTTGGTGAAGATGGCAAATTACAAATGGCCTGGAAAGAGATAACAGAGCTCTCTAAGAAAATAAATGAATATCAAAATGAAATTGACAAAATTGACGATGACAACTACGGAATGGCGATTAGTTGCCACCTTTTTGGAACGAATTCGGTAAATCCTGAACACCGCGTTGCATTCCTGCGGGTCGGTGGCGGAAGTCCATACCTTGAAAATTCAAGAAATAATACATCTTTGCTTTATAAGTTGGACGAGTTGGTCGGTGGGGCTCTTGACCCGGTTGCGTCAATAACATCCGATGAAAATGAAAATGCTGATTCAGGTGATTTTGTTTATTCAGAATTTGACTTGGACACGCTTTCTGTAGTTTATTTTCGCGGAAAATATCACTTTATGAATTATCTGAACGCAGAAACAAACGAAGGCACAGCAGATTCTTCTGGAACTGTCCGCACAGAACCAACTTATGTTTATTTTGGTGATTTTGGTGATAATCTGTATTATTTTTCAGTTGATTCTTATGATGAAACTTACAAAACGATGTTCAAATATCCAAGGGCAAGTTACCGCGGTAAAGACGGTCTAAAATCTCCAACAGATTTTTTTACTGAAAAAGGTGAAACCGCCGGATATATAAAAAATGTCTCAGATTCAAATGTGATAAGCATTGCAGTTACTTCAGATAGTTTGATTCTTGGAACAGGTTCAAACCGTTCTTATAATGCAGGTGCTTCAAGCGGAAGCGGTGTTGTTAAAATAAATATCGACTCTGACACAGGAAAACCAACAGGAACTGATTCTTTTTCGACAAATGCAGATAAAGTAATGTATTCGCCATATACGGTAAGGGCATTGCTTGCAGTTAATCCTTCAAAAACAGAGACCGCAACAAGCATTTACAGCACAATGGATTATATTTATACAGCGACTTCGGCAGGAACAAATTCAACAAACCGTGGCTTATGGGCATATTATCCTGAAAAAGGCAAATGGAACCGCGAGTAGTCATATAAATTAAAAAATATTGAATAAAAGTCCTGCGTTTGCAGAAACATAAAGATTTTTTGTTTTTGCGTGGCAGGACATTTTTATTTCTGCTGAAAGATTTTTAAATTTATCATTTATAATATTCTTTTTTACATAGCCTATATCGTTGGAGAA
>CAVIQW010000010.1:8481-53008 GCA_963644915.1 Paratractidigestivibacter sp. | reverse complement strand
CTATATAAATATCTTTTTAATTTAAAGCAAAATTTTTAGCTTTCCTGAGCAAATAAGCAAGGAATTTCTAAAAAATATCCGAAACTTGAAAACTGAGTTCTAAGTGCCGACAAAATTCTTCGGGTTCCAGAAAGGATTGACAGCTGGCAATGACAAAAGAACACTTTTATATTAGAAAAAGCACAGTAAGAATATTTTCTATTGCCTTTGCTGAATTTCAATCCTGAAAAAAGTTTTTTATTCTATAGTCTTAAAAGACACGATTCATTATAATAATTGTTATGTTTTCTGCTCTTTATCAGATTTTTATTATGCCGTTGATTCAGTTGACGGAATTTTTTTATTCGCTTTTTTTTGAGATAACTGGCAATCAGGGCATTGCTGTAATCGGTTTAAGTTTCGTTATTACAATTTTTACGCTTCCGCTTTATATGGTGGCAGAACAGTGGCAGGAAACTGAAAGAAATATCCAGAAGAAATTAAAACCTGGCGTTGAACGAATCAAAAACACATTCAAAGGCGATGAACAGTATATGATACTCACCGCTTTTTACAAGGAAAACCATTACCATCCGATTTTTGCGTTGCGTTCGTCTTTTAGTCTTTTGATTCAAATTCCGTTTTTTATTGCGGCTTACAATTTTCTTTCAAATCTTGAGCCTTTAAAAAATTACTCGTTTTTGTTCATAAAAAGTTTTGGTGAACCAGATGCGACTTTTCATATCGGTTCATTTTCTATAAATATTCTTCCTATTGCAATGACAATCATAAATTGCGTCGCGGGCTTTGTTTACTCAAAAGGCCATCCACTTTCTGAAAAAATACAGATTTACGGTTGCGCGGCAGTTTTTTTGCTTTTGCTTTACAATTCTCCGGCAGGTCTTGTTGTTTACTGGACAATGAACAACATTCTTTCATTGGTTAAAAACATTTTCTACAAGATAAAGAATCCTAAAAAAGTTTTGTATATAATCGCTTGTATTGTAAGTATTTGCTTGATTTTATGCGGTGTATTTGTATTTAAGCATACAAAAACAATATTCCGTCTCGGACTTATTCTTATGGGGCTTCTAATTCCCGCCGCTCCATTCGCAGTTAAATTTTTAGGTTCACTTTTTGAAAACCATTTTAAGACTCTTGACAAAAACCAAAAACTTAGGCTTTCAATATTCTTGATTTCAGCGTTTATTCTTGCAGTTCTTACAGGACTTGCAATTCCTTCTATACTAATGCAATCCGAACCAGAACAATACAGTTACGTTGATTCCTACACTTCTCCGCTATATTTTGTATGGCACACATTTTTTCAGGCTCTTGGATTTTTTGTTGTTTGGCCATTTTGTTTTTATGCGCTTTTTTCTGCAAAAACAAAAAAAGTTCTTACATTCCTGTTCGCTTTTGTAGCTTTTTCCGCAGTTTTGAACTGTTTTGCTTTTTCAGGAAACTACGGACCTGTAAACCCGAATCTTCTTTTTATGACTCCGCAGCATTTTATGCCTGAAACAACAACTGTTCTTGTAAATATTCTTTGTATGACTGCAATATTTGCGTTGGTAGCTGTGGCGTTTTCTTTTAAGACAAAGATTTTAAATTCAGTCTGCACAATATTTTTGATTTCTCTTGTAGCCATTTCTGGAAAAAATATTATTTCTGTGCAAAATTCATTCAGAAAAATGGAAGCACCTGACCTTTCAAAAAAAATTGAACCAGTATTCCACCTTTCAAAAACAGGGAAAAATGTTATCGTTCTTATGCAGGACAGATATTTTTCTCCATTGATTCCAAAAGTTCTTGAAAACAATCCTCAGCTAAGGGAACGACTTGACGGTTTTGTTTATTACCCGAACACAGTTTCTTTTGGAAAACTCACAATGATTGGAACCCCAGGAATTTTTGGTGGCTACGACTACACTCCTTTTGAGATAAACCAGCGTACGGACAAAACTCTTCAGCAAAAACACAACGAGGCTATTCTTACAATGCCAATTGTTTTCCATCAAAATAACTGGAATGTTACAGTTGCAGATCTTCCTTATGAAAATTATCTTGAGCAACCAGTTACAGATATGTATAAAGGATACGATTTTGTAAATCGGGTAACAACACGCGGAACATACTCTGATATCTGGTATGCACGTCATAATATGAAAAAATCCCCATTTATGAGCGAAGGAATCAAGCGTAATTTTATATGGTTCAGCGTTCTAAAAATTGTGCCGCCGTTCATGCGACAGATTATTTACCACAAGGAATATTGGATTTCCTACAACAAATTTGAAAACAGCGCAAAATTTATCGATAATTATTCCGAAATTGATTTGTTCCCTGAATTATTTGATTCTTCTTCTGAAAAAGATGCGTTCTTCCTTTTGGACAACGAGGCTAATCATGAATCCATTCTTTTGCAGGCACCAGATTACGTTCCTGCAGAAAACGTAACAGATTTTGGTCCTTGCGGAAAAGACAAAACCTATTCTTCTATGGTTGGAATTTTACTACGGTTTGCAAATTTTGTTGACTTTTTAAAGGAAAACAAACTGTACGACAACACAAAAATCATTGTTGTTTCTGACCACGGAATGAGCCGTGACACAGGAATTTTTGACAACAAGACACAGAACTTTCCATTCAACAAGGATAATATGACAGCAACCTTGCTTGTAAAGGATTTTTCAAGCAGAGGAAACTTAAAAGAAGACTACACATTTATGACAAATGCTGATACTCCAGCCCTTGCGTTAAAGAATATTGACGAAAAAGCCCTGAATCCATTCACAAAAAATCCGCTCGATGTAAATTCTATGGGGGGGGGTGGTATAACAAAGAACGACTTTATAAAAATGTCGAACGCCCCTGCTGAAAGCACCAGAATCAGAAAGAACACCCAGTTCAACATAAAAGACAACGAGTGGTACACCGTAAAAGACAATATCTTTGATAATAAGAACTGGTCGCAATATATTGTTGAATAAAAAAAAATGAACGATACTTTTAATATTTTTTAGTACCGTTCATCTTTTCAAAATAAACAGAATTTATAAATTCCTGCTACTACTTTCTGTATCCCTTATACCACTTTGCGAACGCACCCAAGCCTTGTTCCAAGGTGGTTGCAGGTTTAAAGCCAAAGTCTTTTTCAAGTTCTGTAACATCGGCGAATGTCTGGTAAACATCACCGGGTTGCATTGGCAAAAGTTCTTTTTTTCCTGGTTCAGAAATTATATTTTCTTTTATAAGGCAATTTTCAAGGATTTCCACAAAGTGCATAAGGCTTTCAGGCTTGCTGTTTCCAATGTTATAAATTTTATAGAATGCGCCGTCGTCTGTAGCCTCTGGAGTTTTCTGCATAACTGCACGAACGCCTTTTACAATATCATCAACAAAAGTAAAATCTCGGTACATATCACCGTTGTTGTAAATCTGAATCGGCTCGCCTTTTACAAGTTTGTTTGTAAATTTAAAATATGCCATATCCGGACGCCCCATCGGACCATAAACTGTAAAAAATCTTAAGCCTGTGCATGGAATTTTATACAGTTTTGAATATGCGTGCGCAAAAAGCTCGTTGCTTTTCTTTGTTGCCGCATACAACGAAACTGGATTGTCAACCTTATCTTCTGTTGAATATGGAACTTTTTTGTTTGAGCCATAAACACTGCTTGAAGAGGCAAAAACCAGATGTTCAACAGGATTGTGCCGGCAACATTCAAGGATATTGTAAAAACCTATCATATTTGAATGGATATATGCATCAGGATTATCAATTGAATAGCGCACTCCAGCTTGTGCCGCCAAGTTCACAACAACAACAGGCTTATATTTTTCAAAAAGGGAATCCAACAACGCTTTATCCGCAATATCACCCTTTATAAAAGTAAAATCTTTTTTTAACGCAGAAAGCATATCAAGCCGTTCCTGCTTTAATGAAACATCGTAATAGTCAGTTATGCAGTCAATTCCTACAATTTTTATGCCAGAAACATTTTCCAAAAGATTTTTACACAAAAAACTTCCAATAAATCCAGCCGCACCAGTAACAAAAACAGTTTTATTTTCCAAAGAAATATTTGCCATAAGATGAGTATAGAACTTTCAGTTAAAAAAGTATAGAGTTTTATAAATCATGGTAGACAAAGAAAAAATCCGCTCAGAATACATAAATTTCACAAAGCAACTGATAAAAAAAAATATCTCAATAACCACAATGGAAAGCTGCACTGGAGGACTAATCTCTTCCTTGATAACTGACACAGAAGGCTCCTCCGCCATTTTTGCAGGTTCATTTGTAACTTATTCAAACAACGCAAAAATAATGCTTGGCGTTCCTTCTGAAACCGTAAAAAAATATTCAGTTTACTCGGAAGAAACCGCAAAAGACATGGCAATTGCCGCAAGAACTTCATTCAACGCAATGCTAGGAATCGGAGTAACAGGCACAACAGGAAACATTGACCCGAATAACAAAACCGATTCCGTTCCAGGAAAAATTTATTTTGCAATCAGCTCAGAACAAAAAACAGAATCTTTCCGCATTGAACTTCCGCCTCAAGATTCAAGAAGTGACTACAAATTTCTTGTAGCTGAAAAAATTCTTGAAAAACTGGTTTTATTCACAAAATCAATGTAAAACTGCCCTATTTTTATGTTATAATATTTTAAATTTCAATTCATGAGGTTTTTATGACTTACGTTTATGTTCTGGTTTCTGGCAAAAATGACTTATATTACGAGCAGGCATTGATGTCAACTTATTCTTTGCGGAATTTTATGCCAGACGCAAACGTAATTCTTCTTGTAGACAATAAGACCGAAGATTCAATAAATTCAGATTCATTAAAACGTGCAGAAATAAAAAAATATGTCTCAAAAATAATTTCTGTCCAGTTTGATGAACAAGTTTCAAATGCGGAACGCTCGCGCCTAATAAAAACTTCAATTCCAGAATATGTTGACGATGACTTTCTTTACATTGACTGCGACACAATAATTGCGGATAACCTTTCAACGATTGAAAAAATTCCGTACAAAACAGCAGGAATTCTAGACGGACACGTAATGCTGAATGAGCATATCCACAAAAAATATTTTTTGGCACGCGACAAGAAACTCGGTTTTCATGGAACAAAATCCGCAGACTGCAATATAAACGGTGGCGTTATTTTCGCCCGAAAATGCGAGGAATCAAAAAATCTTTTTAAGGAATGGAACGAAGCGTGGAAATATTCTGCGTATCAAAAACATGATTTCCATGACCAAAGCGCGCTTAACGAGGCCAATTACAGAACTGGATTAAAAATTCAGTTGCTAGACGGAGAATGGAACTGCCAGCCAAGTCACGGAGGATTGGCATTTCTAAAAAATGCAAAAATCATCCATTATTATTCCAGCGAATTTTCAGGAAAAAATTATATTCCATACTATAAACTTGCGGACAAGGAACTTCAAAACAGGATAAAAACTGAAGGAAAAATTCCTGATGACGTAAAAAAAATGATAGATGACCCAAAATTTCAGTTCAACAAAGTTCACTTGATAAACGACCAAAGAATTGTAAGCATTATGCAAAGCCCGATTATATTCACTTTTGCAGACATAAAAGCAAAAATGCCGAAACTCTTTAATTTTATTGAGGCGCAGTTCTCTTTTTTAAGAAAAATTGGAAAATCTTTTAGCAAAAAATAAGCAGTTTTTTTTCCTATAAAAAAATTATGGTAAAAAAAAATCATTTGTGTTAGACTAAAAGAATGAAAATAGCAGTTGCAGGAACAGGCTACGTTGGGCTTTCAAACGCTATACTTTTGGCACAGCACAACGAAGTAAAAACCGTTGACATTATTCAAGAAAAAGTAGACTTAATTAACAGCAAAAAATCTCCAATCGTTGACAAAGAGATTTCGGAATATCTTTCTACAAAAGATTTAAATTTAATCGCCACAACAGATGCGGCGGAAGCGTATAAGGATGCAGATTTTATCATTATCTCAACACCGACAAACTACGATGAAGAAAAAAATTATTTTGACACTTCTAGCGTTGAAGCCGTTGTTGAACTTGTAAAAAAATCTGGTTCAAAGGCAACTATTGTTGTAAAATCGACAGTTCCAGTGGGTTACACTGAAAATTTGCGAAAAGTTTCTGGCTACAAAAATATGCTTTTTTCCCCGGAATTTTTGCGGGAAGGTCATGCTCTTTACGACAATCTTTACCCTTCACGCATTGTTGTAAGCTATCCAAAAGATGATGAGTCGCTTCTGTCAAAAGCCGAACAGTTTTCTTCACTTTTAAAGGAAGGCGCAATAAAAAAAGATGTTCAGGTTTTGCATCCACATTGCACAGAAGCCGAAGCAATAAAACTTTTTGCAAACACTTATCTTGCGCTGCGCGTTGCATATTTCAATGAACTTGACACTTATGCAGAACTCCGCGGATTGAACACAAAGCAAATTATTGAAGGAATCAGCCTTGATCCAAGAATCGGTGATTTTTACAACAATCCAAGTTTTGGATACGGTGGATATTGCCTTCCAAAAGACACAAAACAACTTTTGGCAAATTATTCTGATGTGCCTCAGAACCTTATCCGGGCTATTGTTGATTCCAACAGAACCAGAAAGGATTTTGTCGCAGACCAGATTATTGCGAAAAAGCCAAAAACAGTTGGTGTTTACCGTCTTACAATGAAAGCAGGAAGCGACAACTTTAGGCAAAGTTCCATTCAAGGTGTAATGAAACGAATCAAGGCAAAAGGAATCCAAGTTATCGTATATGAACCGACTTTTAAAGGCAGCGATGATTTCTTTAATTCAAAAGTTACAAAAGATTTGCAGTGGTTCAAGGAAAAATCTGATGTGATTATTGCAAACCGCTGGAACAAAGACCTTGAAGATGTGAAAGAAAAAGTATACACAAGAGACTTGTATTCAAGAGATTAAATTAAAAAGGCTCAAAATGGAAAAAATTCTTATCAATGGAAACTTTTTGAACAGAAATCTTACAGGTATCGAACGTTTTTCCTGGGAAACCTGCAAACGGCTTGACGGACTCATAACGGAACAGGATCATTTTTCAATTCTTGTTTCCGCAAATCCAAAGGTAATTCCTGAATTTAAAAATATAAAAGTTATCCGTTCAAAAAAGATTATAAAGAATTTTCCATTTTGGGATTTAATTGAATTTCCAAAGTTCTGCAAGAAAAACGGTGCTGTAGGATTGAATTTTTCAAACACTGCCCCACTTGGAAAAAGATGCGGTTATGCATTTCTGCACGATATTTATGCAAAAGCATTTCCGAACGATTTTTCCAGCCTAAAAGACAAACTTGTAAGAGCATACAGCCTTTTGAACTACAGGAATATTGCAAAAAATGCAAAAATTCTTTTTACAGTTTCAGAATTCAGTAAAAAACAAATTTCAGAGATATATAAAATTTCACCTAAAAAAATCTGCGTAATTCCAAATGGCTGGGACCACTTTGTTTCAGTAGAAGAAGATGAACACATTTTTGAAAAATTTCCTTCACTGAAAAAAGGTAGCTTCTATTTTACACTAGGTTCTTTAAGCAAACGCAAGAATCTTGCATGGATATGCGAATATGCAAAAAATCACCCAGACGAAAATTTTGCCGTAAGTGGAAAAGCAATCAGCGGTCTTGTTCCAGAAGAACTGAAAGATTTAAAAACGCTTAAAAACGTAACTTTGCTAGGCTATGTTTCTGACGGAGAAGTAAAATCATTGATGAAAAACTGCAAGTCATTTGTTTTTCCAAGTTATTACGAAGGTTTTGGAATTCCACCGCTGGAAGCCCTTTCTGTTGGCGCAAAAATAATTGTTTCAAAAGCCGCATCTTTGCCAGAAATTTATAAAGACACCGCGTACTACATTTTACCAGACAACACAAATATTCAACTTGATGAACTTTTAAAAGAAAAAACAGCCGCCCCAGATGAAATACTAAAAAAGTACACATACGATGCGGCCGCTCAAAAATTATTGGAAATTTTAAAAAATTCCTAAAAGTCGCAGTCAACAAAAACTAGAACAGAACTTTAATTCCACAGCCCATAACCACGCCAAACTGAACTGGATATTCATCGTTGTCCACAAAATGGTACGGTGTTGAAAAATCCGCATTTTTACAGTTTCCATTGTTTCCGTAAATGCTGCGATCGTAATTATCACTGTCAATCATAGTGTAATAGCTGTAAAGGAATCCAAGATTCAAACTTAACTGCAAATCCCGCTGAATATTTTTATGCTCAAATGTTGTCTCAAGTTTTATCATGTGCATCCAGTTGTATGCACCATCGTGCAGAAAGTATTTTTTTAGGTCGTCACGGTTATATTTGCTCAACTCTGAATACAATGAACTTCCTGGAACCTGCTGACTTCCGTAGTCTGCCCCGTGCCGAATAAACTGATACTGAAGCGCTGTGCTTAAAAAACTTTTTGGTTTCATTTCAAAACGGAAGAAGAATTCATCAGCATTTGGAGGAAGATAATAACCAAGGTTTTCTCCGTTATTTGTATAATTTTCCATAACGTAATGGCTATATGACGAAACGTAGTTTATCGCGTGATGAGTGTAGCAATACGGCTCAACTTTTGTGTATCGTGTAGAAACGCTTGCAAACGGAAGCCACGGAATAACTGCCTTTGCACCAAGCTGACCGGCAAACATTACGCGAGTTTCTGTAAACCAGTTGTTCTGAATGTTCAACTCATCAAAATAGATAGAAGCCCAAACTTTTCCAACTCCTGGTTTTCGGAACATTATATCGCCAAAAAGCGCAAGATTGTCTGAATCGCCAGTATGATTCTGATATTCAACATAAATAAAGAGCGGAAAAAGATAGCCGATTTCAAAACGTTTTGGGTAAACTACAGAACCACCAAAATCAAGATGAAGATACTTAAAATCAAGCTCAAGCATATTCAAAGAAAATGCGTTCTGCCAGAAATATGAATCATCAGAACCGTCAACTTTCTCTGGGTACGAATTTGAGTTCATATAGTCTGCGTTTGGATATTCAAGAATTCCAGCGAGCGTTGAAAATTTTAGCCAGCCGAACATTTCCACGCCTGTATTGAATTCAAAAAACGGCCTAGCCTGACGGTTCAAGACAAGAGAACTTCCGTTATCCATTGCAGCCCACTCATGCGACTGCCGCCCTGCTCCGATTGTAATATGGTCATCCAAAAAAGACGCTCTTATTTCAGCAAGTACACTTCCACTGGCACCAAATTCAGTAGCCCAACCTTCTGTTCCAGAAGCCGACAAATTTGAAACAAGATAAACCTGACCATCCCAAGGTTTTTTGTACGAATACGGCAGATAACTGTTGTTCAAATATTTTGTGATTGTTCGTTTATATTCTTTCTCAAACTCAGCACGATCGTTTTCATCCGTCATTTTGTCATTAAAATAGTTTGCCACGTCATCTTCAAACCATGGGTAACCAATAAAATATTCACCCTGCTCTTTTAGCGGCATATAGGTAAAATCTAGAATTCCTTTAAAGCCATAAGAAACGTAGTTTGTAATATCACCGCGAAAATCAAAGTGCGGCATAAAATCAAAACCAACAGAATTAAAGTCCGATTTATTATAAATTCCGCCAGAAACATTGCCGTCAAGACCAAAATCGTAAAGAAATGAAAAATGATATTTTTCATTTTGAGTCTGAACTGCAAGATGCTTTGCATTGTTCTTTTTTTCAGGATTTATTTCATATTTCGCTTTGAAATTTTCAAGGATTTCAATTTCAGAAGATTTTAATTCATCTTCATGCTCTAGAATTTGGTCAATTGCCTTAAAAATTCTTGAAACAGTGTACGGTTTTGCTCCTGGCAGAAATTCGCAAAAACCTTTCATTTCAGCAACTTCAAGAACGTTGTAAATTTCGTCATCAACGCTTACAGAAAGATTCTTCTGGGCAAAACAAAATTCTATGCACAAAAACAAAGCAAAAATTGATAAAATAATCTTCTTCATATTTCAACCTTATTCAAAAAGTTTATATTCAAACATCAGGCAGCCTTCAAAACCGTGGGCAAAATTTCCTTCTTCATTCTTGTTGTTAAAAATAAATGAATAAGTTGCCCTCCCAGAAAGACTCATTTGTGTCGTAATATTATACGAAGCCTTTGCTGTAATACAGTTTGTAAACTGAACCGAACCTGTAAGAACGTAAGTCCGGGCGATATTTTCAGCTTCCTCATCTGTGATAAGCCCCATTTTTCTTAAAACACTCGGGTAATAAGCATAATATTTTTCTCTGCCAATTTCTATCGTATTATTGAACAAACCGAATGAATTTGTTCCGTGTGCCAAAAATAGATAATCAAGTTCCGCATTCCATTTTGAAATCTGACTATAGCCAACCCGAGCCTGAAAACCTAGGGCATCAGGTCCGAACGGTGACCCAATCCACGAACACAAAGGAATACTTGAGTTTGACTGCATATTATTTCTTGTGCTGTAAAGCGACCAGTCAGCACCTTGCTTTATATAACAGAACGGAGTTGTGTAAACTCCTTCCAAAGTTCCTGTCCACCATCCGTTATTTTTGTCTGGAATTGTAAGTTCAAAGCCAGCCTGAAAACCAATTCCGTCCGGAATAGCATTTGCATTTGCAGAGCCAAGTTCAAGAGGAGTCTGCATTTCGTTCTGTGCATACAAGAAATAAAGCCTAGAATATTTAAACGGTGTAAGTTCCAAAGAAATTCCCATATACTGGCAGATATGTGCCTCGCCATAATAGTCTTTTTCAATGTCACTAACGTAATCACTGTCTTCCCAGGAACCAAAAGAATGCATAATCATAAGCGGATTTAAGTGTTTTAGCTCAAAACCGCTCTGCACAAGCGTTGCTTCCATAATTCCAAACCGAACCCAGTCAAAAAGCGGACGTGCCTCAACGCTGTGCATATAAAGATACTTGTCCGTGCTTACTTGAACAACGTCAAGATTGTATTTCATTCTTGGAGAATATAAATTCAGCTGAAAATATCCTTCTGTTTCAAAAGTTGAATTATAAATAACTGAACCTGTAAGAGTTTTTCCAATTTGAAGTCCCTGCCGCCCAAAACTTACATTTACGCCCCACTTTTCAAATGTTTTTCCGGCACTTCCGTAGGCAGTTTTTGGCCAAAAGAAATCCATATCGGTTGTGTTGTAAAAAATATTTGTCACGTTTGAGTCAGATTCCATTCCCCAGAAACTTTTTGCAAAAGAAATTCCTGAATGGATGATAAAATAGTCGCTCCAGCCCAAATAAAGCGGAAGTTCAGCAAACGAAGTCGAGCCATAAGAATTTATAAAGCCAGAGTATGCACCGTATTCGGCAATTTCTATATTTTTATTGTTTCCAGATGTATTTATAGTCGGGTCATGACCTTCTTCTTTTTCAACCTCATCCCAATTAATGTTCGAGCCATCGCTCTTGTCTCTATAATCCAGCGGCGACAAAATGTTATATCCATTTACAGAATTTTTGTGTCCTGTATAGTCGGTCGCAAAAGACCAGTCAAGTTCAGAATTGCTTTTGTACAGAACTCCAGGCGCGGCATTCAAGTTAAAACCAAAATAAACCGGTCCCATATCAACACCATAGGCTTTTTCGCCAAGATATTCAGAAAGTTTGTCATAAAGATTTTTTCCCGAATCGCTCAGTTTTTCATAAGGAACAAGGTTCAAATACATTTTCAGTTCGCCAACAGGAATAGGGGCGTTTGTAGCAAAAGAAGTACGCTTAGTTTCATTTGAAAGCATAAAAAGCGCATCATAAACCCAATGTCCAGCCGGAATAAGCTGCTGAGTTCCATAAGTTTCCGCAATTAAAAACGGACAAAACGAAAGAAATGCGGCAAAAACAAGAATATAACCTTTTTTTATTATCTTTTTTGTAAAATACATCCTCTTGTTTTATCATTTTTTGTAGAAAAAATAAACACTTTATTCTATTCTATATGTATGAAACTTGCCATAGACTGCCGAATGACGAACAGCGGAGGAGTCGGTTCATATCTAAATGCGCTTCTTCCCTACCTAACAAGAAAAAATGAATGTCTTTTGCTCGGAAACAAAAATGAGCTTGAAAAATTCAAGTCTGAAAAAACAGAAATTCTGAACCTTGAAGTAAAAACGTTTTCTTTAAAGGAACTTTTTGCGTTCCCAAAAGTAATTTTAAAGAAAATCAACGAATGTGACATTTATTACTCGCCATATTTTAATGTTCCAGGAAGAATAGGCGGCGGAATAAAAATTCCAGTTTTCACAACAATTCACGATGTTGTTTTTCTTGATGTTCCAGGACTCGCCTCTAAATCAGGAACGATAATCAGAAAATTCTTCTATAAATATGCAGTTTTTAAGTCAAAGAAAATTTTTACAGTTTCGGAATTTTCAAAAAAACGGATAATCCATCACTTAAAATGCAAAAAGCCAGTTGTTGTAACGTACAATGCTGTTCCAGACTGGTTCTGCAAAAAAGGTTCAGAATCAAATTCCAAGATAGAAAAAGAAAATTCAATACTTTTTGTTGGAAACATAAAAAAACACAAAGGGCTTTCTGTTCTAGTTGACGCTTTTAAAATCTCAAAAGAAAAAGGATTTGACCTTACGCTCAAAATTGTAGGAAATTCAGAAAATTTCCGCACGGCAGACGAAAATATCTTCAAAAAAATAAGCGACGCTCCAAACAATTCAATTTTGTTCACAGGCAGAATCAGCGACGAGGAACTAAAAAATCTTTACAGAAAGACAAAAAGACTTATCCAGCCATCATTCTACGAAGGTTTTGGAATGCCACCGCTTGAAGCCATGAGTCTTGGAACAAAGGCAATAATTTCTGATATTCCGGTTTTCAAGGAAATTTACAAGGAATTTCCAGTAACATTTTTTAAGGCTGGAAACTGTAACGATTTGGCAGAAAAATTGCTTTCCATAAAGGACGAAACTGATGAGATAAAAGAATTTTCGCAAATCTATTCATTTGAAAAAACTGCGGAAATAATTCAAAAAACACTAGAGGAATCACTATGAAAGTTGCAATTGTACACGACTGGCTTGTAAATTACGGCGGTGCAGAACTTTTTGTTGAATATCTTTTAAAAATCTATCCAGATGCCGAGATTTTCACGCTTGTATACGACAAAAAAAGAATTGGAAATCACTTCTTGAACAACAAAATCCACACCTCAAAACTTCAAAAACTGCCGATGGCAACCAGAATTTATACAAAACTTTTAAAATTTATGCCAGCCGCCTTTGAGTCTTTTGACTTAAGCGGTTTCGAGCTTGTAATTTCATCATCTTCTTGCTGTGCAAAAGGTGTAATCACGCCACCATACGTTCCGCACATAGCATTCATCCATTCACCGATGCGCTACGCCTGGGACTTGTTTTTCGACTACAGAAAACGAAGCGGAAAACTGACACAATTTTTTATGAACAGATGGATTCCCTCCCTCAGACTTTGGGATTATGTTTCAAGCCAAAGAATCGACACAATCATTGCAAATTCAAAATTCATCGCACGAAGAATAAAAAAATTCTGGAACCGCGACGCAAAAGTAATTTACCTTCCTGTTGATGTAAGCCGGTTCAATCCTTCTGACAAAGTGCGGGAAGACTTTTATGTTGCGTTCAGCAGACTTGTTCCGTACAAAAGAATCGACATTGCTGTTTCAGCCTGCAAAAAACTTGGAAAAAAACTTGTTGTAATCGGTGGCGGCTCAGAAATGGAAAACCTAAAAAAACTTGCTGGAAACGACAAAAACATAACATTTTTGGGCAGGGCGAGCGACGAAGTTCTTCAGGACTATCTTCAGAGATGCAAGGCACTTTTATTCTGTGCAGAAGAAGATTTTGGGTTTGTTCCGCTTGAAGCACAGGCTTGTGGCGCTCCTGTAATCGCTTTTGGACGTGGCGGCGCGCTGGAAACAGTTGTAGCCGAAAAAACAGGTTTCTTCTTTGAAAAACAGGAAACAGATTCGCTTTCAAACGCAATCCTTGAATTTGAAAAACTGGATGCAGAAGGAAAATTCAAAAAGGAAGAGATTGTTGAACACGCACGTTCATTTACAGAAGAACGCTTTCAAAGAGAGTTCTTAAATACTGTACAAGAAACCGTTAAAAAGTTAAAATACTAAGCCTATGACCACAAACGAATTTATCGATTATTTTAAAAAGACTTACAGAAACAGAACAAGTTCTTTTTTATCTGGACTGATGATTATGGTTTCCGATGCAATCGCACTTTTTTGCTGTGTAGGACTTGCATTTTTTATAATGAATTTCATAAATCCGTCTGCAATAAATTTCAGGTCATTCATCTATTATTCAGTATTTTTTCCAATAATCCTTGTAATTTTTTATGCTGGCGGACTTTACCCGGGGATTCTACTTTCCCCTTCTGAAGAAGTCCGCAAAATGACAACAATCTCATTCTTTTGTTATTTTGGTATTTGTATTTCATTGATTTTCTTTGGAAAAAACAATGAAACAATAACTGGGGCAATCGCAGAAAATCTTATAAAAGACAGCGACACTTGGGGAGTAGTCTGTGCTTTTCTTCTGGCAATTCCTGTTTCAGCCATAGGACTTCCTGCCACCCGGGAATTTTCCCGCCATATTTTTGGAAACTTCCATTTTTACGGTGTTCCTGCTGTAATCTACTGTACTAGTGACAGTGCAAAAGAAGTCATAAATCGGCTTGTAAAGCGTCCTGACTTAGGATACAAACCGGCTGTAATAATCGACAGCACAGCAACAGAATGTTATATGAACAATGGTATTCCAGTTTTTCCAGATTCACTCGAAATACTAGAAACAATAAAGCAGTTAAAAATAAAAGTCGCAATGATTTGCGATTTCAAGGGCAAACGAAAACAAATCATGTCGTCTTACCGTTACACAATAAATATTTCTAATCATCAGGACACATACACATCCTCAATGCACCTTAGAGATTTGGGTGGAATTCTTGGTTTTTCGGCAACACATAACCTTACAAAAAAATGGAATCTTTTTCTAAAAAGGCTTATAGACATAATCCTTTGTCTTATTGCGACAATAATTGTGGTTCCGCTTTCAATCATAATTGCAATTATAATAAAAGTAACTTCGCCTGGTCCTGTTTTTTACGGACACAAGCGAGTTGGTAAAAATGGAAAATACATAAAATGCTGGAAATTCCGTTCAATGTACAAGAACTCTCAGGAAATGCTACAAAAAATCCTTGCAGAAGATTCTGAACGCCGTGCAGAGTGGGAAAAAGACAGAAAATTTCTTGATGATCCGCGAGTTACAAAATTCGGAAAATTCCTACGAAAAACTAGCCTTGATGAACTTCCGCAACTGTGGAACATCTTTATTGGGGAAATGAGTTTTGTTGGTCCTCGTCCTGTTACAGAAGAAGAACTCGAAAAATACGGTGAATATGCCGACTACATTTTGAGTGTAACACCTGGACTTTCTGGAATGTGGCAAATTTCAGGCCGCTCTGACACAGGCTATGAGGAAAGAATAAATCTTGACACTTATTACATACAGAATTGGTCTGTATGGCTTGATATTTGGATTATTATCAAAACGGTTTGGGTTGTAATCAACGGAAAAGGTGCATATTAAAAAATGAAAAAATCACTTAGTTGTCTGATCTTGCTTATTTCTTGTTCTGCAATGTGGGCTTTATCATACAAAATAAAAGATGTGGAATACAATCTGGAAGGTTCACGTGCAGAATTTACAGGAATCACAAGAGAATACGCTCTAAAAACAAAAGTTCCTGTTGATTTTAAAAGAAACTTCAACAACGAAGACGAACTGATTGATTACATAAACGACGTAAAACAGCAGATTGAAAACACAAGAAATTTTGAAAAAGTCGATGTTGATTTTTCCGTAACAGATGCAGATGAATCAGATGTTTGCGATGTATTTTTAAGAATTTCAACATTCGATTCTATGCATTTTATTGCAGCACCATACCCAAAATACAGTTCTGGCGACTCTTTGAATCTTACAATCAAGATGAAAGACACAAATTTCATGGGTTCAATGGAAACTATGACTGGAGAAGCAAAATTTGCAATTGAACTCAACGATGATGATTCTCCGAAAGATTATCTTGTGGGGTTAGGGCTTTCGTTTGAAACGCCTTTTCAGTTAGGAACACTGGACGCTTCATGGAACAACAATCTTGATTTTTCATATACATTCGGGGATTCAACTCCTGAATGGAGCGTTGATTCAGGTCTGTCGCTCACAAAGAAATTTGATAGATTTTCCGTTGTGGCAACTGCAAATCAAATTTTTGCACGCGATTTTGATTACGATGAAGAAGATGTAAATGGAAAAACTGTCTATTATGGTGATGGAACTTATTTTGGCGAAAAACTGGGGCTTTCAATTCCTATAACAATTCAAGAAATTGACAGTTGGGGAAAAATTTACTACACGCCGTTCTTTTCTGGAGTTTATTACTGGGATTTTGACGGAATCGACAAAGACAACACAGATTTAAGCAGCCCTTTAATTTCTTTTGGTCAGACACTTTCTACAGGACGCGTAAACTGGATTGAAAATTTCAGAAACGGACTTTCAGCCTCAATTACAAATTCTTTTGCATACAATTTTCAGACATATAGTTTTAAACCGTCTGTTGAAGGTGAACTTTTGGCATACAAGGCATTTAAAAGATTTGCTATTTCCACAGATATTTATGTTTTTGCTGTAATGAACGGAACAATGTCATTTGGAGAACGCTTAAGAGGAATCCGCGACAAACAGTATTTCAGCGAAAGCACGGGCGAACATATGTATGAAAAAGCCTGCGAATCTGCGGGGGCGTTGGTAGTAAACTTTGATATTCCCATACGAATCTGCAGAATTTACTGGGATCAAGTTCCTGTAATCAAAAAAATAAAATTTGCAAAATATTTTAATCTTGAAGCACAGATTTCACCGTTTGTTGATTTTGCCATCTTTCACAACGAAGCATCCGACACAGCCTTTAATCCAAAGGACGGCTTTTTGTGTGGTGGTATTGAAGGAATCATCTACCCTCTTAGAATCCGCGGAATCCAAGTACGTGCAAGTTTTGGTGTTGATTTAAGCAGAAAAATGCCAAAACTCAAATCTTTCTTTAACCAAGACTGGCGCGACAACGTAAGTTCGTATGAACTTTCGATTGGTTTGGGACTGCACTACTAATTCAGTTTGGAACAATTTCACCTAGACGTACAAGAGATTTTTCTTTCCAGTAGTTTTCTGGCTCAGAATCTTTTAAGATATTGAACAGTTGGACTGCAAAAATCAGATTGTTGTTCAAATAATTCAAATCCGCAGATTCCTTTTCCGTGCGTAAACGACCTGCCAAAACAACTCCCGGCAGAAGCACTCGAAAAAAAACCCTTCCAGATATTATTTTCAATTCCCCATTGGATTATGTCTGGATAAAACTGAATTTCTTTAAAAACATCAGAAATTCCGGTAACCTCAAAATCAGCATTACGTTTTTTGATTACATCAACAATCTTTGTGTACGCAGTGATAACTCCAAGTTGGCAAGTTTTTAGGGCTTTTTCCTTTTGGTTATGCTCCTGATAAAAATCCGTAAGCAAGAAATATGCTTTTAAAAGACTGAAATCATCACAACGGTAAAGACTGAAAAATTTTTCAAGACAATCGCTTCTTGTGCTTTCAGTTGTTTTTTTTATTGCAGAATATAAAGTTTCATCCTTAAATTCCTTGCTTTGGCTTAAAATCAAAAGAAGAAATTCTTCATACTTGTCATATTTCTTTAATAACTGACTGACATTTGCAAGTTCATACAGAATATCGTATTTTTCATCTGGAATCTCAAGAAATTCAGAATTCCTGTATGCGGAAACAAAACAGTCATACGCAACAGCATATTCCCCCTCAAGACAATAAATTTTTCCAATCAAAAAATCCGCTTCAGGAAACGTGGCATTCTTTCTTAAAAAAGTTAGCAACTGATTTTTGGAGTCGTCAAAAGTTTTTTCGCCATATTTTCTAAAATTTCTTTTTATAATCTGAATTGCCTCAAAATCTTCACGTTCATTTAGAATTTCAAGGATTGAAGTTAAAGAGTCACCTTTTCGTTTTACTTCCGCCGGTTTAAAAGAATTTTCCAGAACATAAATTTCATATTCAGACTGATATTTTTTTGAATTTTTAGCTTTTTCAGCCTGTTTCAATGCCTCTCCATAGGAATTTTCATCAAATGAAATTTGGGCTTCTTCTAAAATTCGTTCATAATTATGCACATAATCTGGCTTTTTCAAATTTTTTGAAAACAAATTTAGAGAACAAAAGAACAACAGGCAAAACAATCCGTTTTTTTTCATTTTTTTCCTCAAAAAATCTTTTAAATGGAATTTAATTCTTCCCTAAAAGCATTATCGGCATCTGACTCGTTGACCGTGCGTATAATTTTTCCTTTTTTAAAGATAATTGCTTTTCCACCTGCACCGGCAATTCCTAAATCCGCGTGTTTTCCTTCGCCTGGTCCGTTCACAACGCAACCCATTACCGCAACTGCAATATCCTTTTTCATTGAAAGAAGCTCATTTTGCCAACGTTGAACAAATCCATGCACATCAAAACCTTCCCGACCACAGCGGGGGCAAGAAACTATTGTTACACCGCCTGTCCTCTTACCTGTTTCATGCAGAATTTCGCGACCCGTAATCACCTCGTTTTCTGGAGTTGAAGAAAGGCTTACCCGAATTGTGCTACCAATACCTTCATTCAAAAGATGAGTAAACGCCATTGTTGATTTTACAATCCCTGTAATCAAAGGACCGGCTTCCGTCACACCGATATGGAGCGGAATATCATATTTTTTTGCGAATGCTTCGTTTGCCTCGATTGTTTCCTGCACGCTAGATGCTTTCATGCTCACAACATACTGACTGAAATTCAATTCTTCAAAAACAGCCGCTTCCCTTGCCGCGGTTTCCGCCAATGCTTCTGCACGGGTAATTTCATTTTTTTCAACTTTTTCTGCAAGTTCTTTAGGAAGACTTCCTGTGTTAACGCCAATTCTGATTGCGGCACCTTTTTCCTGGCAGGCATTTACAACTTCCTCAACTTTTTGGCGGTTTCCGATATTTCCAGGATTTATTCTTATTGCCGCAACGTTTCCTTTTAAACATTCAAGTGCAAGTCTATGGTCAAAATGAATATCCGCAACGAGCGGCATATCCGTATGGCTTTGGATTTTTACAAGGCTGACTGCACTTTTCATATCTGGAACAGCAAAGCGAAGAACATCGCAGCCCAAAGATTTTAATGTATTTATCTGCTTCAGAAGTTCTGTTAATTTTTCATCATTTTCGTAAATATCAACTATGCCTGACTTCCACATAGTCTGGACGGAAACTGGCTCATCACCACCAATTCCTATCCGTTTTACATTTCCACTTCCACCTAAAAAAACTGTCCGCGGTTTTAAAAATCTTGTTTCCATATAATTATTATACAATATGTCTTTAAACAAAAAAAGACTGTCCGAAAACTTTGTTTCAGACAGTCCCTATTTTTAGTCATGATTTTCTAAGCAATCATTGAGAATACCATTACGAACAACGCAACAGTTTCGCAAAGACCTACAACCATAATGTACTGTGCAAACCCTTTTCCTGTTTCACCAAGAGCATCAGAACCTGCGGCACCAGCTTTTCCCTGAGCAACAGCAGAGAACAACATAGCAAGGCCAGAAGCAATCCCTAGACCAAGCGCAGTCCCCTGATTCATAGCACCACCATTAAGTTTACCAACCATAGACTGCATCAAAAGAAAGCCATAAATTGTCTGAGTCAACGGAGCACCAGCAAATACAGTAAGAATGAACGGAGCAGGTTTGTTGTTCACGTAACAACGTTTCCATGCACCAATAGCACCCTGACCTGCAATTCCAATTCCAATAGCTGAACCAATCGCAGAAATACCCATACAAAGAGCAGCACCTAACAAACCAAAATTCATAATTAATCTCCTGTGGCAGAACATTTTATCCTGCACAATAGTTTATTTTTTTTATTTTTCCGTTTCTGCAAACGGAGCATATTTAAAACCTGACCAAGACATTCCCAAATGATTTGAGAATTCAAGCGTATTCAAACGAACACCATGAACAATTACTGAAAGCAAATTCAAAACCATATTCAATCCATGTCCAAAGACAAGAAGAATGATAGCGGCGATAAACAAAATAGCGTGTCCTAAAATTGGACCGGCCATTGTATTTACCGTGTTTGAAATTGCAGCTCCAGCAAGTCCTACAGCCCAAAGTCTTATATAAGAAACAATATCAGAGAAGACATTTACAACTCCAAGAAGCACAGAAATTATATTCTTGCAGCTTTCAAGTATTGAGTTTCCAATGCTTCCATCATAATTGCTGAATACAAAACTTAAAGCAAAACCAAACGCAACAAGTCCTACTGAAACTTTACCAATCGGAACACCGTAAATAAGTTCATCAAATGCAAAAACTTGTGAACTTACAACCATATTCAGAACTATATAGAACATTCCCCAAAGCTGGAGCAACGAACCAAGTTCACCGAGCATCTTCAAAGATTTGTGGTAACGTGCGATTCCCTTGAAATGTGCAACCGAAAGCTGCAGAAATCCAAGAATAAAGCAGAAAATCTGAAGATTCTGCGCAGTTGTCAAAGTTCCTTTTGAAGAATCATCTGACCAGAACGGAAGCCAAGCCTCTGTGCTGGCGTTAGAAATTGGTGGAACGGAAAGATTCACAAGCCAAGCCGGAAGCTGCTCAGGTGTTAGTCCAAACCATGTGCAGGTTACAGTTCCCCATGCGATTGTCGCAATTCCCAGCAAAAGAGTAAGACTTAAAATCGGAGCAACTTTCTGTTTTTTTGCCACAGACTTTAGAATCATAACCAAAGCCGCAACTGTAACAATCAAACCATAACCGCCGTCACCAAAAATCATTCCAAAGAAAACCGTAAAGAACAACAAGAACCAGCCAAAAATATCATATTCATGATAGCCAGGAACTGTTCCCAAGAAATCTGTAAGAGGATAAATCAAACTTACAAATTTATTGTTCTTAAGTTTTGTAGGAACTTCATCATCTTCCGCAGGGTCTGAACAGGCAAAAGCCCAGCCGTTCAATTTTACGGCTTCCTTCAATTTTTCAACACTGTCAACAGGAACAAATCCCGAAAGCCATGCCAAATCAGTTGATTTTCCTGATTCTTCCTGCTCCATTCCTGAATAGATATTTTCAAATTCAATATCTGACTCAAGAGATTTTTCAAATTCCTTCATCTGCGGAACAAAAACAACAAGAGAAACAAATTTCTCGTTTATTTTTTTAATTTCCGCAACATCAGAATCAACTTTTGCCTTTAATTCATCTGTTGAAAATTCCGGCATCGGAACTTCATAGGCTTCTGCAGGAAATCCCGAAGGTCGTTCGTCCGTTGCATCGAGCAGAACAAAACGAACAATCTTTTTTAAACGGTTCACGCAGATTGTCTTTGAATTTTCATCAATAAGACTGTACTTGTCCACTGGAATTTCATACATCTTAAGAGAAATGTTTTTTTCCTTAAGATATGCAAAATCCGCTGGTGTAACACCGCCCCAAGGATCAAGACGCTCCAACTCCGCGGAATAAGACGAGATTTCTTCCTGAAGTTTTTTCTTTTGTTCAGAAAGTTCTATCACTTCCTTGCATTTCGCCGCAATTTCAGAATTGCCAAGTTTTTCAACTTTTGGCATTTTTTTTGGAAGTTTTATTTCCGCAAGAATCGACGTTGCATTCACAGCATTGTTAGACGCTTCTTTAAAAGCCGCAAGTTGCTCGCCTTTTCCCTCTATGTGTTCAAGATGAACAACACCGACTTTTTTCAGTTGCTTCAATGCCTCTTTTCGCTCTTTGTTAAGAACTACAAGCGAGACTTTTTTCATTTGTACAATCACTGTAAAGCCTCCTTTTTAGCATCAGATGCAGCCTGAAGTTTTTTCTTGGAAATTTTGCTGCGTACAACCGCCGCAACCTGCTCATCACCAAGATAAACAGAAATTTTCTTTATATTTGCTTTTGTTTCCGGAATTTTTACTTTCTCAAAAAGATTAACGCGCTGAGTTGTTGTGCGCAATTCCTGAGAAAGAAGCCTTACCTGTTCGTCAAGAACTTCCGCCTCAAGATCCAAAGACAAAGCCTTTTCCATCCTGTCAGCAGCCATATCAATCCATAAAGGAGTTTCGTACAAATCGTAGTCGCCTCGGCTAAAATCTGCGCCTTCATAAACCGGAATAACAACGCCAGCAATATTGCCAACACCTTTTTTGATGTTTTTTACAGTTACCATCCCAGGTTTAAACGCATCTGCCTCGCCAAAAACTGAAATCCATTCATCGAATTCCTTTTCCAGCTGCTTGCGCTTAGCACGGACTTCTTTTGCCTTTACGTCAATAGTACGAATTTCTGTCTGGAGCTGCTGTTTTTTAAGCGTAAGCGTAGGAAGATAACGCTGGTACATTTTCAGCGCATCTTTCTGAACCTTCTGCTCATTTTTAGTCAGCTTAATTTTAGCCATACAGCTTCCTTCTGCTATTAGTATTTGTTATATTTTGCAATTTTTTATGCAAAACCTTTGCTCTAATTCTTTTTTGGCCAGTATTTTTCTACCAACGCAGTTTTTATACCAGTTTCCGATGGCTCAAAACAGTCTGAAAGAATTTTCCATCCAAGATCCAACGCATCTTCCAATTTTATATTTTTTGAAAGATCCATCATTTCGCTTTCAAATTCCTTTCCATATGCAAGAAGTTTTTCATCCCATGCAGACATATTGAAACCCATTGATTTCTTTTCAAGGGTATCCTTGTAATTTGAATAAAGACGAATCATACCATCCATAAGAGCACGATGGTCATCGCGTGTAGAACTGTTTACATTCTGCTTCAATCGCGACAATGAACCGAACGGTTCGATTCTTCCGCCTTTAAGATAATACTGACCTTCTGTGATGTAACCTGTGTTATCTGGAACTGGATGAGTAACATCATCACCAGGCATTGTTGTAACAGCAAGAACTGTAACAGAACCAGCACCTTCAAAGTCAACGGCTTTTTCGTAACGGCTTGCAAGCTGAGAATACAAATCTCCAGGATAACCGCGGTTTGAAGGAACCTGTTCCTGAGTAATCGCAATTTCCTTTAATGAATCCGCAAAGTTTGTCATATCAGTAAGAAGAACAAGAACATCTTTTCCCTGAAGTGCAAACTGCTCAGCAACTGCAAGAGAAAGATCAGGAATTTTCTGACATTCTACAGTCGGGTCAGCAGCCGTGTGCATAAACATAACCGTCTTAGAAAGAGCACCACCGTTTTCAAGAGTATCCTTAAAATAAAGATAATCGTCGTACTTTAAGCCCATTCCACCAAGAACGATTACGTCAACTTCCGCCTGCATAGCAATTCGTGCAAGGAGCTGGTTGTACGGTTCACCAGAAATACTGAAAATAGGCAATTTCTGGGAAATAACCAAAGTATTGAACATATCAATCATTGGAATTCCTGTACGAATCATACGCTTTGCCATAATACGTTTTGCCGGGTTTACAGAAGGTCCACCGATTGCAACAAGATTGTCTGCAAGCGCCGGACCGTTGTCACGAGGCTCTGCTGAACCATTAAAAATACGTCCCAAAAGATTTTCACTGAAAGAAACTTCCATTCTGTGTCCAAGAAAACGGATGTGATCACCTGTTGAAACACCACGGCCACCAGCAAAAACCTGCAACGAAACTGTATCACCATCAATCTTGTTTACTTCGGCAAGTGATTTTCCAAATACAGTTTCGATTTCTGCAAGTTCTCCGTATGCAACATTGTCAGCTTTTACTGTGATAACGGAACCTACAATAGATTCAATACGGCTATAAATCTTACTCATTATTCACCATCCTTTAGCATTTCACTAGCTTCAGCTTTTACAGTACCTTTTTTCGAAGCGTACAAATCATCAATTTCCTTTTCTTTTGCCTTGAATTCAGGTGTATTCCAAGCAATGTAGTTCCAGTCCAAAGATTTCTGGCGCAACTGGTTAAAGAATACGCGAGCATCATCTTTGTCAGCAAGTTCAAAATCAGAAGCAAGAACTTTAAGAACTTTCTTGAAAGTATATGTCTGACGCTCAACGCTTACAGCCGCATCGACTTCATCAAAAGAGTTCTGCTGGAAATAAACGTTGTCAAGATATTCACTCTTCATATAAAGAACGAAATCTTCTGTTGTTGTACCTTCCTCGCCAACAACTTTCATCATCTGATTTACTTCAACGCCTGCCTTATACACATTTCGTGCATAAGAAACCCAATCCTCGCGGATTACAGATTTGTATTTTGACCATGAACCGATTGGATCAATTGCAGGAAATTTTCGTGCATCCGAACGTTCTCGTGTAAGTCCGTGGAAACCACCAACAACCTTTAATGTCGCCTGAGTTACAGGCTCTTCAAAGTTACCGCCAGCAGGAGAAACTGTTCCACCAATTGTAACAGAACCTTTTGAACCATCTCTAAGACGAACGTAACCCGCTCTTTCATAGAATGCCGCAATATAAGATTCAAGATAAGCAGGGAATGCCTCTTCTCCAGGAATCTCTTCCAAACGACCAGACATTTCTCGTAAAGCCTGAGCCCACCTGGAAGTAGAATCCGCGAGCAATAAAACGTGAAGCCCCATCTGTCTGTAATACTCAGCCAAAGTAACAGATGTATAAACAGAAGCCTCGCGCGACGCAACCGGCATTGAAGAAGTATTACAAATAATGATTGTTCGTTTCATCAATGATTCACCAGTCCGTGGGTCAGTAAGTTCAGGGAATTCTTTAATTGTTTCAACAACTTCACCGGCACGTTCACCACAAGCCGCAATAATTACAATGTCAACATCAGCATTTCTTGAAGTTGTATGCTGAATAACAGTTTTTCCAGCCCCGAATGGTCCAGGAATACAATAAGTACCACCCTTTGCAACCGGGAAGAATGTATCAATAAGACGGGTTTTTGTAACCATTGTTTCTGTTGGAGCAAGACGTTCCGCATAACAGTCAACAGCACGCTTTACAGGCCATTCAAAACACATTGTAAGAGTGTGGTCGTTACCTTTTTCATCTGTAACTACAGCCATTTTATCAGTGATTGAATAAGAACCGGCTGGAGTAACTTCTTTTACTGTATAAGTTCCAAGAAGTCCGAATGGAACAAGAATTTTGTGCGAGAACGGTCCTTCTGGAACAGAACCGATTGAATCACCGCGCAAAACTTTATCTCCTGGTTTTACAGAAGGAGTCCATTCCCATTTAGTTTCTTTATTAAGCGGATCAACATAAACTCCTCTTTCAAGGAAGAATCCGGCTTTTTCCGCAACCAAAGGAAGAGGGTTCTGAAGACCATCATAAATCTGACCAAGAAGCCCTGGTCCAAGCAAGGCACAAAGCATATTTCCTGCAAATTCAACAGAATCTCCTGCCTTGATTCCCTGTGTCATTTCAAAAATCTGTAGTTGGGCAACGTCACCGCGAATACGGATAACTTCACCACGAAGTTTTTTGCCTTCAACATTAACGTAGGCAACTTCGTTCATGGAAATATTTCCGTCAAACTTAACAGAAACCATGTTTCCATTGATACCGACTACTTTACCTTTTGTTTCTGTCATATAGTTTCTCCAAGTATAGTATCGTAAATTTTGTGATAAGAATCTGTTCCCTTCTCTTTGTCGAATTTTCTGATTCGCTCAAGAAGCATCAGCCTGATTCCATAAGTAAAAACATAATCAGCAGAAAAGAAATCAATTGGCTGAAGTGTATTCAGAACACTCAATCTGAATTCATAAAGAAACTGTTCCGCAGAAAGAGGACTGTCCATTCCAACAGCAGTGCGGGCAGCCTGAACCAAATCAGCAGAAATTGAAACTGGAATAGTCCCAACCTCTTTTTTCATTTTTTGAGCCCGGACCTGAGCAAGCGCATAACGCAACGACCGCTCAAAATCGTACCATTTATCAAGAAAAACAGATCCCGTCGGTTCTGGCAATTTTGGTGCTTCAAGAGAAAGTTTATTTAAAATCTCAACCTGTTTTGCATCAAAAAAGCGGGAACACAAATCTCTGTAATATTTTTCGGTAATTGGCAGCACGGATTTTTCTCCAGCAGCAGAAATATCTGGTAGCTGCGAAACCAAATAATATTGCTCTTTCACTAATTATTTCCTTTTGCAGCCTCTTTCATAACAGCTGCAACACGTGGATTCAAATATGCAGAGAACAAATCTGCAACTGATTCTGCTGAATAATCATAGAATGCAGCACCATTATTTACACCAATGCGGAATCCTGCAGAAAGTGTGCTGTCCGGCTTGATTTCAAGACCTTTTGCAATTTCTGCCTTTAGAGCGGCTTTCAACTCGCTTTCAAGAGATTTTAAATCTTTTTCGCTTAGAATAACAGAAAGTTCTGAAGCATCTGCATTTTTGCACCAGGCCTTTACTGTTTCAGGAATCAAGTTTTTCATCAAATCTGGTGAATAAGCCTTTACTGTTTCTGACTTGATAAGACCGTCAAGTTCTGCAAGCAAGGAATCACGGAAAGTGATAAGCATATTGCGGCAGGCCTGAGTAACAGCATCTTCGCTGGCTTTTTCAAGACGTGCAATTTCAGATTTGGCATTTTTAATCATGTCATCTGATTTTTTCTTTGCATCTTCAACAATAGATGCAGCTTTTTTTTCTGCATCGGCGGTAATCTGTGCAGCAGCCTGTTCGGCACTGGAAATTCCGTCTTTTTTTATTTTTTCAATTAACTCTTGTAACTGAAAATCCATTTTTACCCCACTAAAGTTGTTAAAAAAATGTTTTGTTTAAAGTATAATCCAAAAAACTCAAAAGACCAACAAAATTAATCCAAAAATGGAACGTTTTTTTATTTTTTTTATCTCAATTACCATGAAAAACAAAAAGCGAGCAAAAAAAAAGAAAATCATCTCTAAGGACGCTCTATATCAAGAACAAACTGAACTTCTGTAGCCGAGCAATCTAGTTCTTTGGAAATAACATCCGCACTGTAGCCCTGGTCATAAAGCTTAAGAATTTTATCTTTTAAGTTTTCTGGTGATTTGCTTAAATCGGATAAAGTTTCAGAGACAAAAACTTTTGGAGCAACAACAGGAATCTGCGCATAAGCCGCCCCCTGACCGTCAATATGAATGTCATTGTTCACAGGAATTTCTGATTTCTTTTCCTGCACAAAATCTGATTTTTCATTAAAAAGCGTTGACTGAAGCGGTTCAACAGAAAACTGCTCCCCTGTTCGGGTAAGAACAACGGTGTCTTCCGAACTTATGCTTTTTTTGGAAGATTTATTTTTTTCATAAGCAGAAGCCGCAATTTTTCTGCCAGAAGATGACCTTGAATTGACTCTTGCGGTAAGTTCGGCAGTTCCAGAGAGCGAATTTTTCATTTCATCAAGAAGTTTTAGTTTTTTATCAACCTCGGCGTTCAAAGATTTTAATTTTGAAATAGAATTATCGGTGAGCGAAAGATTCCGTTCAGTCTGCCGGTTTAAATCCATCAGAATTTTATTAACTTCATCTTTTGTGCTTGCGACAATATCTTCAGTCGTAAAAAGGTTCTTAAAATGCCGCAAAAAAACAATCCACATTACGACATTGAAAACACAAATCAAAACAATAACAACTGACAATTTTCACCTCGTAATATCAACGTGCTGACCGATATAGGATTCCTTCAGCCTGCTCCTGCCGTTTTCTTCTTCCGAATCTTTGTTATTTTCTTTATTTTTAAAAGATTCCGCTCCACCCTGATTATTGTGTCCGTTCTGATTTACAGATGCCGTGTCATTCTGTTTTTCTGCCTCCAGAACCTTGTTTTTTTCTTTTTCTATCTGTCGGGCAATTTCCTTATTCTGTAAATTTTGAGTGGCCTGCATACTATGCTCGGCAAGAGACGCCTGTTTTGCCATATTTGACATTTGAGAATACATGGTCTGTAAATCAATCGGCTGCAAACCCATTTAATTATATCCTTCAGGTCCTTTTGTCACATCCACAGACGGCGGCTCATATTTTCCGCGTTTTGCAAATGAATTCTCATAATAGAACGTACAGCTTGAAACTTCTGTATGGACTTCATCAACAACATCCCGGACGTAGATTTTTGTTCCAGGATAAGTTGTTCCCTCAACCTTTACCCTTCCAACAGTTTTTAAATCCCTAAGATGAGCCTGAAGTGCCTCCACCTCTTTGTTTATTTCCTTTGACTCAGAAACAATTTCGTTCTTTCGCTCCACTGATTTCTTAAGATTTTCTTCCTTGTCTTTCGGAAGCGACCGGCGAACTTTTTTCATATTTTCCAAAGTACCAATGTCAAGTTCAATATTTTCAAGTTCTTTTACAAGCACACCCTGATGTTCAAGAAGTTCATCCAGTTTTTTCTTGGCACGCGGATCCACACCAACATAAAGAGTTGTTGAAGCACCACCACCTGGAGAACCTACAGTACGGGCGCAAATCTCTTCAGTTGCAAAAAGTTTTCCGCCGGTAATCTGGGCTTTTTTTCCATAGAGGATTATATTCTTCATCGCAGTAACATCGCAGTTCATCAAACTGTCTGTTACAACAAGATTTTCTTCAACTTCAATCTTTGTTTCCTGAACAAATTTACACCAAAGGGATTTTCCAGCTTTTATAGAACCTTCATTTTTTCCAAAGACACCCTGATGAATTACAATATCGCCGTTTTCTGATTCAATGTTGCATTTTCCAACAGAACCGCCAATATCGATTGAACCAGTCGCACGAACATCAAATCCGTCATCGACAGCCCCTTTGATTATGACAGAACCGACAAATTTTATGTTTCCAGACTTTATATTTACAGCGTCCAAAGTAAGCATTGGCTCTACAGAAATTTTTCCGTTCTCAAAAAGAACCTGACCATCGCACGAAGCCAAAATCGTAACGCCATCGTTGTCAAAATGAACATTCTGCCCAAGCTGAACTTGAATATCCTTGCCATTCTGAGCCTCCAGATAATGCCCGAACAAAGTTTTTCCGCCTTTTCCGCGCGTTGCGGCAATTTTTGTTGCCAAAACCTGACCAGTAACAACGTTCTGGATATTATTCAGTTCCTTAAAGTCTATGTTTCCGCTTGCAGACTCCTGAGCTTTTATCTTGGATTTATCAGTTTCAAAATTATATTGAACATAAGCGTCCTTTCCGTTTTCTGGAAGGATTGCAGACGCAACCTCAAAAGGTGTTGAATAAACAGGAGTATCAACAAATTCGCGGATTTTTTCCTCATTGATTCCAGCACGTATTCCCTGTGCCTTTAAAGAACGTTCAATCAAATCAAAAGTGCAGTCTGCTCCGCCCATGGCAGGAGGGTCTACAGTGATTGTGCCGTGCATTTCATCTTTTGAGATGTCTACAGAAACAAGAACATCACCAGCGGCAACATGTTTATACGTGCCGACAGTTTCATATTGACCATCCGTTCCGTTTTTTATGAATTTATTGATAAGTTTTTCATCAAAAGTTTCTGTATCAGCTCGTTTTACAGAATCAAGAACCTCTGAAACATCAACTTCACGGCCTTTTCCCACAGGAAGAATAATCTTTAACTTGATAGACGAACCAAACCTGTGGACATAAAAAAGCCCATCACGATTTTCAACAACCTGATCTTCCTTGAATGTATTTTCATCAAACAAATCATCCGAAGCAGCCTTTCTTTTTGCGGCCATTGCCTCAGAATTTTGGTAAATACGCAGTTTCCAAGGCTTTTTTCCAATTCCAAGAAAACCGTTACTGCCTTTTTCAACAACCTCGTATTCAAGTCCGTTAAGTTTTGTGTCAAGCTGAACACAAGCGTCTGCCAACGCCTCATCAACCGTGTCTGCATTTACTTCAACACAGCTAAGCTGATTATCAAGTTCGAGGCGCTTTGACATTTCTTCACGGATTTTTTCAAGTGAATACATTGCCTACATAATTCCTTTTCGTAAATTCGTAAGTTTTGCTCGAAGACGCAGGTTTGCTTTTGTGTGCAACTGAGAAATGCGCGACTCACTTACTTCAAGAACTGCACCAATTTCCTTGAACGTCAAATCTTCATGATAATACAGAACAATGACCATCTTTTCTTTTTCCGGAAGTTCATTTATTGCCTGAATTATTACTTTTCGGATTTCCTCGCGTTCCGCAATCACATCAGGATTCAAACTTGAAGGAGACTCTATTGAATCGCCAATTGACATACTGTCAGAATCATCACCAGAATACCAGACTTCATTCAAAGAAAGAACACTTGTTCCTGAAACTTTCATCACTGTCTTGTGATATTCGTCCTCACTGATTTTTAACGCGCCGGCAATTTCTGAATCAGTTGCAGTTCTTCCAAGTTTTGCCTCAAGTTCAACAATAGTATCTTCTATTTCCCGCGATTTCTGGCGGACAGAACGAGGAACCCAGTCAATTTCGCGGAGTTCGTCAAAAATCGCACCTCGAATTCTTGTCACAGCATAAGTCTTGAATTTTACACCCTTTTCCGGATCATATTTATTTATCGCATCAAGAAGTCCAAACTGACCGAATCCCACAAGATCATCAAATTCAACACTGTTTGGCATCCCCACAGCAACTTTGCCCGCAACATATTTTACAAGCGGCATATATTGCCGTATAAATTTGTCGCGAAGTTTTGTTGACTTTGTTTTATGGAATTCTTCCCACAGCAAATCTTCTTCTTTTTCATCATTAACAGATGTTGCCGGGGATGTCTGATTCTTTTTTTCTTCAGCTGTAATTTCGTCCATATAAACCTTACCTTATCATTTATCTTTTGAAAGCAAAGTGCTGATAGCCTTAGCCATAATTTCCGCATCCTGAGTGCTTGATTTTTCCTTGGAAGAACCGTTACCAGAAGCATAATTTGTATCTTTATTTTCTGAAAAACTTGTATTTTCCACAAAACCGGAATTTTCTGGATTGTCCGCAGACTGAGGGTCAGAAAAAGTTTCCAAATCAGGAAGAACATCAAGTGTTTCAGAGTCGTTCCCTGAATTATTAAACAACGGAAGCGAGTCCTCTAAAGATTTTTTTTCATCAGATTTTATTTCATTCATCGATTTTGACTCAACGCTAGAAATGTTTGAAGGATTTTCCGCAAAATTCAAAGGAACAAAACCGCTGTTTCCAGAAGAAGAGTTTTCATTTTTTATTTGCTCGGTCACATCCGCAACCTGCCCGGACTGAACATCGTTTTTTTGCGGTTCTGGGTTCAAGTCAGAAACAGAAGAATCTTCCTCTTCAGAATTATTTTTTACATCCTGCAAATCTTCTTTGTTCAACATCTGATGGTTGTTTCCCACAAAAAACTGTGAGCCGTTTTCCTCCGCAGGAAGTTCCTCATCCTGAATCACAATGTCAACAGCTTGAGTTCCAGAAGAATTCTGCGTGCTTTTGCCTGAATTTTCTGAAAAATCTGAACCATTTTCTACAAAAATAAACTTTTTGGCAACAAATTGAATTACAGCGGCAAGGATTCCAAAGCCAAGTGCGAAAGAAATTGCAATAAAAAAACGGACTCCACCAGATCTTGCAACAGTATGAAAACTTGAAAGAATAGAAAGCAGAAAACCAAAAATAGAAAAACCTGCAATGAATTTAAAATTCTTCATTTTCCACCTCCCATTCAGAAAATAAAATGCGAAAATTCGCTTTAAAAACAGTTGAATTATATATCAAATATGCACAAAAAGACAGAAAAAATTTTTCAAGGCACTTTACCTTGACTTTTTTCCAAGAAATTTTTTCAGGAACGAAGAAACCCCCTCGTTTCCAGCATCCCCGGTCTTTTCTATTCTACCGACAATATGTTTTAAACATACAGAAGGCTTGCAAGTTGGATTTACAACAATAAACGGTTTTTGCCTGATTACAGAAGCCTGAACAATAGGATCATCGTAAACATATCCTATATAATCAACTTTATAGCCAAGAAACTGCCCTACAATCGTAATAATTCTGTCAGAAATTCTTTTTCCCTCATCCGCAGAATGAACCCTATTCACAAGAAGTTTCAAATTTACTGTGCGGTCAACAATTTCCGTTGTGATGATTTTTATTATTCCGTAAGCATCTGTAATTGCAGTAGGTTCCGGAGTTGTAACAACATAAACCTCATCAGCAGCGGCAACAAACTGAAGAACATTGTTCGCGATTCCAGCACCTGTATCTATAATTATTATATCTGCGTTTCCAAGCGTGCTGAACTGCTTTGCAAAATACTCAAGTTCTTCTTTGCTTAAATTTGCAATTTTTGAAAAACCGTTCGCACCAGCAATGAACTTTATTCCAAATTCTGTATCAAGAATAATTTCTTTCATTGTCTTTTTCTTGTTAATTACGTGCATTAAATTATACTGAGGAACTACATTCAGCAAAACATTTACGTTCGCCATACCAAGGTCGCCATCTATAAGGATGACTTTTTTTCCAAGTTGAGCGTACGCAATCGCCATATTTACAGAAATATTTGTTTTTCCAACGCCACCTTTGCCGCTGGTAATGGCAATAATCCGGGTCTTATGATTTTTTTCAGAGGAATTTTCTGAGTCCGAATCTTTTGGTTCTGCCAAACCGCCGCTTAAAAGCTCGCGCAAATCTTCTGCCTGTTCTTCCATAATTAGTTAACTCCAAATTTATCTTCAATGTGAATTCTATCAACCTTAAAACCCATCATCCTTATCAAAAAATAAAAAACATTCGCTTTTTCTATACATCCAGCCGCTTTTTGACCAGTTGTAAGATATGAAATATTTTTATTTTTTTCCCAGATTACAGAAACTACATTTCCATACTGATTTGATTCATCGCATTTAGTAATTATAACAGAATTATAGCCAAATGGCTCGTAATTTCTCATTATATTTATTAAATCCCGCGATTTTGTGGAAGCCATAACCGCAAGATAAACATCAGGATTCATTCCCGGAACATCAAGAGTTTCTTTCATTGAACCTATATGGGTGGAATCGTTCGGACTGTAACCGCTCGTATCAATAAAAATCGCATCAACGTGGTCTTTTACATCCTCATAAATTTTCTGAACATCGCTCGCATTCTCAGCCTTTAAAACCTGAAGATTAAAAAGAAGCCCGAATTTAGAAAGCTGTTCCTGCGCTCCGACACGCATCGTATCTGTTGTTATAAAACAAAGTTCAACTTTTCTTTCCTGTTTTTTTGCCGACATAACGTATTGAGCCGCAAGTTTCACAAGAGTTGTTGTTTTTCCAACTCCAGTTGGTCCGACAATAATCACAACATGAGGATTTCTATGAACTTTTTCCGGAGCAATATTTATTGACTCTCCAATCCAGTCTATCACAACACGCTGCACATAATCCGTGTCCTCAAGCTGTTCCAAAGAAAGAGTTTTAAGCTTGTCCGTAATGTATTTGCAGTACTGAATAGAAAAATCGTTATCAGCAAGAAGATTCTGTATCATTTCTATAGACGGATGATTTTCAGTTTCTGAAGAATGGACAGGTTTTGCCTGATTCAAAGAATTTTTCAGCTCCTCAATTGACTTTTTTATCTCGTTTAACTGTGCATTATTTACCTGCGGTGCAGAAACGAGCGGCGAAGCCGGGGAATTTAAACTTGGATCAAGAGACTGAATAGCCATCGAACGCAAAAAGGAATCCTTGTTACGCATAAAAGTATCAACATCCGAAGCATAAGCCGAAGAACCGTCCCTATGCTTTACAACATAAGTAACCTCAACGCCTTCTTCATTTATAAGACCAAAACAGCGGGTTTTTAAAACCTGTTTTTTGTTTGTAATCTCGTAATCATTCTGGTATTTGCGGTACAGTTTCTCCTTGGCTTCCTGCATACTTTTTGCATAAATTGTCTGTGCAGGTTCATTTATATTTCTTTCCATCATACAGGTCTATTCCTCATACGCTATTTCACCAAGAACTTCTACAGCAACATGATTTCTTGCCGCATTTATCTCTTCCGCAGCAAGAACCACAACGCCCGGCATTTCAATATCTATAGAATCATGGACTAACATTCTTATAGAACCAGGACAAAGAATTATTGGCATATACCCCATAACGCTCACATTCTTTATTGTGTTGCTTACAGAATTTATCCACTTTCTGTTGTCAACAGGATCCAAAGCCAAAATCGGTCCAGAACCATCTTCTGGATACTGAGCGTGATTAAACAGAAGCTCACACCACCCTTGACTCAAATTTATAACACGAAGTTTTCCGTCATTATCCGCATACTGAAGACATATCTGACTGCCAAGAGCAACCCGCACTGCATCAATAAGTTTCCATGTAACACGGGTATACAATCCGTTATTTGAAATAGTTTCAAGAATTGCAACAGTATTTCGGATTGAAACCTTTTCCTTAAGAAGCCCACGCAGAATTTTTTCAATTTCACCGATTGAAAATTTGCGGTCACCGGAAAGTATTTCATCAACAATAATCTGATTATCTTTTTTAGTCTGCTCAAGAATAAGATTTACTTCCTGACGGCCAAGAATATCAGCGGCATTATTTTTTATTATTTCTGTAAGATGAGTTGCTATAATTGTTGGCGAATCAACAACCGTGTAGCCAGCCTGCTCCGCATCAGAACGCTGGTCTTCCGGAAGCCAAATTGCCGGCATTCCAAAGGCAGGATCTTTTGTAGGTTCGCCTTTCAGTTCCTCGGTAACGGAACCAGTATTCATGCACATATAATAACCAAGGCGGACTTGACTTCTTCCAACAGGAATTCCCCGGATTTTAAAGCAATATTCGTTCGGTTCAAGATTCATATTGTCAACAATGCGGATTTTTGGAACAGGAAGCCCCATATCCAAGGCAGCCTCACGGCGAATTCTTGAAATCCGTTCAACAAGTTCAGCACCTTTTTCCTTGTCAACAAGCGGAATCAGGGCAAAACCAATTTCCAGACACAGCGGATCAAGCGGAGCAACCGCATCCTGCTCCGGATTATTCTGTGATTTTTTACCGTTTGCCGCCTCAGCCTTTTTCTGCGCCTCAAGAACCTTTTCCTTTTCTTTTTGCTTGGAAAGTCTGTAGCCAAAATAAAAAAACGCCACACCCACAGGAATCAAAAGGAACTGAGTTCTGCCACGGAAAACGATTCCCATACCCGCAAGAACTCCACCGATAATCTCGTAAATCGTTCCATCAATTGAAAATTCCTTTATAACTTTCTCACCAAGAGTATCTTTTGACTTGTCAGCCGTAACAAGAATACCTGTCGCAAAAGAAAGCATAAGCGACGGCAGCTGACTAAGAAGACCATCACCAATGGTAAGGCGCGTGTAAACCTGAAGTGCCTCCATAATAGAAAGATGCCGAAAAACCATACCAGAAATAAAACCGCCCACAAGATTTATGACAGTAATAAAAATTCCGGCCTTTACGTTTCCAGAAACAAATTTTGAGGAACCGTCCATATTTGAATAAAAGTCAATATCGCGTCGGAGCTGCTCTTTCTGAAGATTCGCCTCTTCTTCCGTAATGTATCCGTTTGAAAGCTGATTGTCGATGTCAAGTTGCTTTACCTGCATAGAATCAAGCGTGAATCTTGCAGCAACCTCAGAAACACGTCCTGCACCTTTTGTGATTACAACAATCTGAACAACATTTAGGATTATAAAAATTACAAAACCGATTACAAGACTATTTCCGGCAACAATATCCGCAAATGCCTGAACCATCGCACTTTGTGTTTTTTCCAGCGCATTGGCATTGCTTCCCTGGGCAGAAAGAATCAGCCTTGTGGAAGAAACATTGATTCCAAGTCCAAACAACGTGACAAACAAAATTATCTGCGGAAACGACGACAAATCAGAGGCACGCGGAGTATACACAACCGTAAGAAGCACCATAAGCGCCACCGCCAGATTTATAATCATGAGAAAATCTATAAATACTTTTGGAATCGGAATAATGAGCAAAAGAACCGCTATAACCGCAAAAATGCCAATCATATTGGTTCTAATGAAAGTTAATACCTTTCCCCTACCATTTTCGTTTGCCATCAGTCCCCACCCAGCAAATTACTCATTATTTTTTAGGAGCAAATTTTACAACTTCTGCATAAATTTGCGCTATTATCTGAAAATAATCTTCTGGTATTATATCACCAACCTCTGTTCTTGTATAGAGTTCACGCGCCATAGGTTTATTTTCAACTATAGGAACAGAATTTTCGGTTGCAATCCGTCGCATCATAAGGGCAATCTCATCTTCTCCCTTCGCCGTAACCTGAGGTGCTGGGGCTGTTTCCGTATCATACTTTAAAGAAACCGCAAAATGCGTAGGGTTTGTAATTACAACATCAGATTCGCTTACAGCCTTTGGAATATTCTGTCGGGCCATCTGCATCGCTCGCTGCCGGATACGTGATTTTACTTCCGGATCTCCTTCCATCTCTTTATATTCCTGCTTCACCTCGAATTTTGTCATTTTCATTGATTCCATAAACTCACGTTTCTGAACAAAATAATCGGGAATCGCTATCACAATAAAAAGAACCGCTGTAACAACAAGAATCGTTCCTATCATTCTTGAAATGCTGAAAACCGCAAGAACAATGCTTTTGTTCTGAATTTCCATAAGAAGGACTGGAATATCTTTTTTGATTAAAAAAAACGAAATCGCGATAATTAAAAAAACTTTTCCGACAGATTTAAAAACATTGAAAATCCCCTTGAAAGAAAAAAGCGTATTCTTAAAATACTGTGCAAAATTCGGAACAATTTTTGAAAATTTCGGTTCAATCGCCTTTGTTGAAAAAATGAATCCCCGGTTCTGGATTATATTTCCGGCGATTCCAAAAACAACGCCTGCAAGCGCAACCGGAACAACTAGTTTTACAAATTTTTCTGCAAAAATATAAAAATAAGCCGCATTTTTTACGTCATTGTCATTTATATGATTAAAAAAAAATCGCATAACTTCCGCACATTCAAAAAGAATCCGTTTTGCAAGTACAAAAAGTGTCATCAGCGAAAAAAAGAACACAATTGAACTGTTCAAATCTGAACTTTTTGCAACCCGTCCCTCTTCACGTGCCTTGCGAAGTTTATACTCTGAAGGTTCCTCTGTGCGCCCTTCGTCCTCTGCCGAAAACCACTGAAGGTCAATCTGGTCAAAACTCATTTCTGTCCTCCGATAAGGCTAAGGACCTGAATAAGCTCATTCAACCCTGTATTAAACGAACGCAAGAAGAAATCGCACAAAGGCTGAAAAATCATTACAATCAGCAAAAACGAAAGCAGAATCATTACCGGGAAACCTTCGCTCATAAGATTCATCTGAGGAGCCGCCTTAGAAAGCAGTCCTGTGCAAACTGAAATAAGAACGAGAGTTCCCATTATCGGAAGAGCAATCACAAACGCATCCGCAAAAAGATTTGAAAGTCCTTTTAAAAGAAATTTAACAACAGATTCCCTGCCGTCAACAAGAGTAAAAACATTCAGAGAAATAAAAGTCTGCCGCAAACCGTTCAAAAAAAGTTTCTGAAACCAATGGTCCTGCAAAAAAACAAGAATCGCCGCAAAATTAAAAAACTGGCCAAGAAGCGGATTTTCAACCTGACTTAAAGAATCGTATACCGCGGCCGCAGAAAATCCCATCTGGAACGCAAAGAACTGCGCCGCCGTGCTGAACGCCGCAAAAATTATAGAAACATAAAAACCAATAATAACGCCGATTAAAGCCTCTCCAATCAAAAGAAGAACGTAATTTATGCTAAAAGCGCCGTCCCCTTGAATCCACACCGAATATGCAGAAAAATCCACGAAACCAAGCATAAGATAGGACATATATCCGATTAAAGCGACTTTTGCAGTCCGGGAAACAGTACGCATTGAAAAAAGAGGCAGTGTAAAAATCAGTCCGGCACACCTTGCGGCAACAAGAAGAAATACTGGCGCTGAATTTACAATCTCATCAAGCATATTCATAGTTTATTTTGCAATCTCTGGAATCATCTGAAAAAGCGAAACTGTGTAATTCCTCAAATCAGAGAACATCCAGCCGCTCAAAAGCGAAATAACAACAAGAATTCCTATCAATTTCGGAAGAAATGTTAAAGTCTGCTCCTGAATTGAAGTTACTGCCTGAAAAATCGCAACAATCAAACCAAGCACAAGAGCAACTCCAAGAGGAGGTGCAATCAGCAGAAGAATTTGTACAACACCGCCTCGCATAAGGTTAACAATCTGACCAATAGACAAAACCTACCTCCCCAAACTAATGAATCACAGAATTAAACAGCTGAGTCGTCAAAAGTCCCCATCCGTCAACAAGAACAAAAAGCATAAGCTTGAACGGCATGGAAATTTGGACTGGCGGAAGCATCATCATTCCCATTGACATAAGAATACTTGCAACAACCATATCAATAATTATAAACGGAATATACAGAATCACCCCGATTTTAAATGCAACAGTAAGCTCGTGCAGAATATACGACGGAACAAGAACATAAGTTGGAACATCAGCCAACGTGTTCGGTCTGTCAAGTTTTGCCATATTCATAAAGACTGAAATATAACTTGTATCCCCTGCCATCTGTGTATACATAAACTGACGGATTGGTGCTTCAGCCTCGTGGTACGCCTCTGTAATCTCTATAGTTCCTTCTGAAAGCGGCTTAAAAGCCCGGTCATACATCTGCGTGAACGTTGGCCACATTACAAAAATAGTCATAAAAAAGGCGATTCCATTCAAAACCGCAGTAGGAGGAACCTGCTGCAAAGAAAGCGCACGTTTTATAAAATCCAAAACAATTGAAAACCTAAGAAAGCACGTAACAAGAATCAGAATACTCGGTGCAAGACTTAAAACTGTAAGAAGAACCAAAAGCCTTACTGAAAAAGCAACCTCTCTTCCTGTCTGCGGCTGCGTAACATTTATCGAAACATTCGGAACTTCTGCAGGACGCACATTTCTGTTCATTTCTGTGTTTCCGCGCGTAGCCCCCTGTGGAAAGCTGCTCTGGGAAAATACAAAATTTCCTGCAAAAAAAAGAACAAGTGAAATAAATAGAATTTTTTTGGCAAATGTCTTCATATTATTTACCGCCATTAAATTTATTTCGCTGCTTTTCAAGCAAATCTGTAATTTTGTTTTTAGCCCCAGACATAACATTTTCGCTGTCACGAGGTCCATTAGGCATAAAAATATCAAGAATATCCGCAAAATTCTTAGGTTTATCCTTTTTTTTCTGCTTGTCTGAATAAAGATTCATCGCCTGTATAAGTTCTGAATCGTCTATCTGACTAATAAGACTAACAGAATCGTCTGAAACGCCAATCAAAAAGGCATATTTATCTGTAAGAGTAACTATTTGCACTGATTTCGAAGGAGAAATATTTACAGAAGAAACAATCCGCATAAAAATATCATCATTGTCTGGAATCGCCATTGTCTTTTTCATAAACCTAAAGACAAGAAAAATACAGACAACAACAACGGCAAGAAACAAAATCATCCGCAGCAGAAGAAAAAATGTCGAGGAACTTTTTTCCTGCACCTGATTCTGCTGGGTTTCGTTCAAAACTATGGAAGATTCATCAAAAGAAGACGAATTCTGCTCAATAACCTGATTTTCCTCATTTGCAAGATTTAAATTCTGCTGGGCAAACGCCGAAAAAACAGAACAAAACAGAACAATCAAAAATATAACGAGATTTTTTTTAGTCAATTTTCCCCACCCTGAAAAATCGAAAAATTAATTTCTACAAATCAATAAAATTAACGTAAATCCGAAACACGCTCCAACGGAGAAAGAATTTCTGTTACACGCACACCGAAGTTTTCGTCGATAACAACAACCTCCCCTTTTGCAATCGGTTTATGATTTACAAGAATATCCACAGGTTCACCAGCAAGCTTATCAAGCTCAATAATAGTTCCCTCGCCCATACCAAGGATTTCCTTAATCTGCTTTTTTGTGCGGCCAAGTTCTACAGTCATTTCCATGTAAACATCCATGATTAGACTGATATTTCCTTGTTCGCCCTGAACATTTGAACCCTGAAGATTTGGATACTGCAATGTCTGAACATTCGGCATATTCACACCCATGTTCTGTCCCATAGGCATTTGCTGCATTCCCATAGGATTCATTGCCATCTGCCCCATTCCCATATTCATCTGCGGTTGCATTGCCATCTGGTTCATATTCATTGCCATCTGTGGCTGCATACCGCCCATTTGGTTCATCCCCATAGCCATCTGTGGCTGCATTCCACCCATCTGAGCCATTCCAGCAGAAGCCCCCATAGGATCAGCAGAGGAAAGCGATTCAAGTTCGGCACTATCGTTTGCACCATAAGCATTACAGATTTGCTCAGCAATTCCTCCACCAAGACATTCCCACAATATATAATCCTGGCCATCCAAAGAGATAGGATAACTTATCAAAGGAAATTTGTTCTGCGGAATTCTAAGCATTGCCTTAGGGCTGTTTGCCGCTTCTGGAGGATTTGATGCAAGCCCAGGGAATTTTCCTGTTTTATCAAGTTCCTGAATTTCAGCCCCCGAATGCATTGCAACAACTTCTGAAATACAGTTCAATGCCATCTCATCAAAATCCGCATTTTCTTCTTTTGTGATAAGATTTACAATTTTCTGCGCAAGTTCCGGAGCAAGCAAATAAAGATGCTCACCAGCCATTCCAGACGAATAATCTGATGTAACAGAAACAACAACCTCCGGGATTTTTGACAAAATTCCATCCCTGTCCAGAATTTCTACAGATGGAGTTCCTCCCGTAAAATTTGCACCAGTCATTGAATTCAACTTTTCTATAAAAGGAGCGCTTAAATTACCTGCAAAAGTTGTCAAAGCCTGTGCATCAATATGAACGGCAGGACCACCGCTGACATGACCGGATGAATTCAACCCGTCAACAGAAACTCCTGAAAGCAAAGCGTCAATTTCATCCTGTGAAATAGCACCATCACTCATAATGTATCATCTCCTTCCACAGAAAGTTCTTCAAAATCTTCTGCAGCAACATCTTCAATTTTACCTGTTACTTGAACTGCCATCTTTTTTCCAACAATTCCAGGCTGACAATAAAACTTCTTTTTATTTCCAACACTCAAAGTAAACGGTTCTCCAACTTTTGTGTTAGAAAGACGAACAACATCTCCAACCTTTAATGCCAATACATCACGAACCGGCAAATTAATCGAGCCGACTTCCGCAACAACTTCCATATCAACAGAAGCAAGTTTTTCCTTCAAAGTTCCTAAATACTGAGTCGTAGAGCTTCTTCTGACAGAAGAAAACCAGAACTGAGAAGAAAGTTTTGAAATTATCGGTTCTATAGTCAAGTAAGGAATGCAGAAGTTCATCATGCCTTCCTCATCGCCAACTTTAGTTTCCAAAGTTATAAGAACAACCATTTCTGATGGCGGAACAATCTGCGCAAACTGCGGATTTGTTTCAATCTGACCAAGCCTAGGACGAAGATCGATTACCTGAGTCCACGCCTCGCGCATATTTGCAAGAATACGAACAATGATTCCTTCCATTACGGACTGTTCAATATCTGTAAGGTCACGGTTTTTATTTGTTGCAGTAACACCCCGACCACCGAACAAACGGTCAATCATACAAAAAGTAATTGCCGGATCAATTTCCAGCACGGCGTTACCCTTTAAAGGATCCATATTAACAACCGCCAAAGTTGTAGGCGTTGGAATCGAACGGATAAATTCCTCGTAAGTAAGCTGATCTACAGAAGCCACGTGAACATGAACTAATGAACGCAACTGGGCTGAAAGTGATGTCGTTGTTAAGCGAGCAAAGGTTTCGTGCATATTAGAAACCGTTCGCAACTGTTCCTTAGAGAATTTGTCAGGACGCTTGAAGTCATAAATTTTTATTTTGCGGGTATCACTGACCGGCTTAAAGTCATCAGCGTCAGAATCACCTGAACTGATTGCTGTCAAGAGCTGGTCAATTTCATCCTGTGACAAAACTTCTGTCATCTACCTTCCACCTTGAAAATCAGCTTTTACTGTTCTAGAACATCCAGCTGAAGAAAAGAAATATCCTTTATTTTTGAGGAACTTAAAATCTCATCATTTATTTCGTTTCGCAACTCAATCTTAAGTTTCTGCTCATTCTGAGGTCTAAGCTCAGAAATTGTCTTCTGTGTAAAGTATCGGCGTAAAAAGTCTTTTAATTCAATATTTCTTTGCGTAATTTCTGTAGAACACAACTTATCGTCTTTTTTATAGCCAAGAGCAATATCCACAACAACACTGGCAGGAATATCATCGCTTGTCTTTGTTCTGATTGCACCAAGAGAAGTATACCAGTCAAGGATTTCGCGCTGAACTTGATATTCATCGGAACTGACAATCACCGGACCCGTCGGATTGTTATTTCCTATAATTTTTACAGTCACAACCACAATCACAACGATTAAAATTATTGCACCCAACGCAATTGCAATCCATTTTAAAAGCGAATTAAAAAGACCGCCAACTTTGCTACTTTTAGCTGGAGCAGATGAATCTGCACCTTCATCCAAACCGTCAAGTCCGTCGTCTGCCATCTTTCCTCCCAGAAAAATTCTTTTTCATAAAATTTTTAAAAGATATACCTAAAAAGTATACACTTAAAAATGCCCCTCGTCTAGGATAATTATATCTACACGGCGATTGTATGCCCTGCCTTCCGGTGTATCATTTGAAAATTTAGGCTGTGTATCCGCATAACCTGCCACAGAAAACTTGTTCTCATCAACACCGTAATCCGCAAGGTAATGAAGCACGTTCATCGAGCGGGTTGCGGAAAGTTCCCAGTTGCTAAGAAAATTTGATTTTTCCGAGACTGGAGTATTGTCAGTGTGTCCTTCAATTCTGAATTTTCTGTTTTTAAGTTCCGGAGATTTAAAGAAATCCGAAAGGCGCAAAAGAGAATCTCGGGTTTCTTCGATATTCAATTCTGCACTTCCTTCCGCAAAAAAATTATCAGCGGCAAGCGAAATAACAAGACCGCGTTCATCACTCGTAATCGTTATTTTATTTGATTTTACGTCTGGTGCAAAAAGAGAAACTGCCTTTTTCTTTGCAAGCCCAAGAGATTTTCCTTTTTCAATTGAAGGAAGAGAATTTATTGTATTTCCAAGGTCAGACAACTTTCCAGTTGACAATGACAGTCCACCGTTAACAGATTCAGTTTCATTCATCTGCAGCGACTGGGTAATTGTCGCAAGCTGAGTAACGTCTACTTCTGAAGGGTTATAAAGCATAACAAAGAAGCAGAGCATAAGTGTAATCATATCACCGTAAGTACCTTGCCAGGCGGTTGACGGTTTTTCAGGTTCTTTTGATTCCCTTGCCATTTTTATTCCTTAGTCTTTAAGAACATCTGCTTCTATTGATTTTCTTGTAACAGGATCAAGATAAGTCAACAGTTTTTGTCCCATAATTCGAGGGTTTTCACCAGCCTGAATTGCAAGGACACCTTCGACAATCATTTCTTTTGCACGCATTTCCATCGCATTTTGACCAATCAAGTTCTGTCCGAACGGTACAAAAAGCCAGTTTGCAAGCATAGATCCATAAAGCGTAGTGATAAGCGCAACCGCCATGTTTGGACCAAGAGATGACTTATCCTCAAGGTTGTTCAACATACCAATAAGTCCTAATACAGTACCCATCATACCAAAACCCGGAGCAAATCCTGCCCACTGGTTCATAATATTTACCCATTCCATATGGCGAGCCTCGCACTGGCTCATTTCGTTTTCCATAATTGTACGAATTACATTTCCATCCGTTCCGTCAACAACAAGACGCAGACCGTTTCTCATAAACGCATCATCAAGGTCGTCAAGTCCATCTTCCAGAGCAAGGATTCCTTCTCGGCGGGCTTTATTTGAAAGGTCCATCAACTTTGAAATAAGAGTTTTTTCACCAAAATCCGGAATTTTAAAACACTTTCCAATAATTTTAAAAACACCAATAGCTTTAGACAAAGGAGCCAGAATGAAAATCGAGGCATAAGAACCACCGATTGTCATAAAAACAGATGGTATATCAATAATACCGCCCATTGTACCACCTGATGTCAATACAGACATTACAATACAAGCCGCACCACCAACAAGACCAATTATTGTTGCTATATCCATTACAAAACCTCTTGGCTATTAATACCGATTTTTTTTCTATACTCAATGATTTTTTCGATTATTTCAGACGGTTGATTCTTAACAAGTATCTTTTTTCCAGACAGCATTGTCAATGTTACATCAGGATTTGTTTCCATACTTTCAATCATGTGCGGATTAACCCAATAAACTTTCCCATCCAGACGCATAACTTCAATCATTAATACCATTTTCCTTTGCAA
>CAVIQW010000010.1:6943-8471 GCA_963644915.1 Paratractidigestivibacter sp. | reverse complement strand
ATTATTTGCTGCATTTTATTATATTTAACGGATAATTTTATTCAACTTTTAAGTTTTTTTGATTTTTATCAGCCTGAAAATCGAGTTTTTATAAGTTTTTATAAATTGAGAAAAATTTCCCTCGGTAAATTTTAGGTCAATCAGTTTATTTTTAGGTCGAATGTCGAATTTTTTCTGAAGAAATAAATTGAATGAGCGGAAGGAAAAAGGCAAGTTTGGCGTCGTTATTTTTTTTGTCATTTTTTGCAGAAAAAAATTCACTTTTTAAATTTCCGTGATAAAATAAAATTCTGTTAAAAAAAATAGGAAATTTAAAAATGATTTTTATTTGCGAAGACATTCAAGATAAAGAAAATTCTGTTCAGGTTCTGCTTTCCAATGCAACCCTTGAATCAAAAACCTTTTCAAAAGATTCGGATGTCTTTAATGCACTGCAAGATGAAGTTTCCCCGGAACTTTTTATTCTGAGCAAAAATTTTCTAAAGGCAAACGGCACTGATTTTATAAAAAAACTGCGTGAACAATACAACCAGAATTCCCCTGTGATAATTGTTTCAGAAACTGGAAATGAAGACGAAATATTAAAAGGATTTGAAATTGGTGCAGATGATTTTTTGGCAAAACCGTTTTCTCCGCAACTTTTTTTGGCTCACGTAAATGCGCAAATCAGGCGGACACAGCTTTCTTCTAAAACAACTGAAAAATGTTTTAAGTTTGGTGAATTCACGCTTTTACTGAACAGCAATGTACTGAAAAAAAATGAGGAAAAAATTCCGCTTTCCACAAAAGAATACGCGGTGCTTGAGTATATGACAAAAAATATGGGAAAAACACTTTCCCCGACTCAAATTTACGAGAATGTATGGAAAACAAAGTTCGGAGACATAACGGCTGTCGCAGTATATATCCAGCGGTTAAGAAAAAAAATCGAAAATGACCCCGCAAATCCAGTTTTTATAAAGACCATTTTTGGGCAGGGATATTCATTTTTTAAAAACTGAAATTTCAAAGGATTTCCTCCAAAAAACGGTGCAAAAAAAGAATTCCATTTTCATTCATTGAATAAAAATGTTCACCGTCAATCTCTTTTACGCAGCAAAGGTCTTTTTTCATCCAGCGTTCAAACACCGCAACAAATTTTCCAGAAAAATCAGCACCGAAACGTCTTTTGTAATCTTCACGGGAAACTCCAATCAAAGTTCTTAGTCCCATCATAAAAAATTCAAAACTTTGAGTTTTCAAAGAAAGTTTTTCTTCTGCTCCGGGTGCATTTTTTGAACCATCTGCCTTTTGCCAGAACAGAATATATTTTTTTATGTCTGCGACATTTGTAAAGCGGACAGAGTTTTTTCCATAAAAAGTTCCTGTTCCGCCTGCCCCACAACCAATGTAGTCATTTTGCTTCCAATAAGCCATATTGTGCTGACATTCAAACCCCGGAATACAGAAATTTGAAACTTCATAATGTTCGTATCCGTTTCTTAAAAGAAAATCTCGTCCAGAAATCCAAATTTTATCAGTTTTTTCA
>CAVIQW010000010.1:0-6933 GCA_963644915.1 Paratractidigestivibacter sp. | reverse complement strand
CTTCCTCTATTGCAAGGGAATACATTGAAATATGCTCTGGGCGGAAAAGCAAAAGTTCATTCAAAGTCTGCAAAAACGATTTTTCATCTTCTTTCGGAAGTCCTGAAATCAAATCCGCAGAAAAAACGCCTTTCCAGTATTTTTTTATAAGCTCAACCGAAGCACGGATGATTTTTTCATTTCCACGGCGTTTTACGTTTTTTAGTGCAGAATCATTAAAACTTTGAATTCCACAAGAAATTCTTGTTATTCCGCACGAATAAAATTCCTCAAGAAGTTCCCTGGAAATATCATCAGGATTTGATTCTATTGTTATTTCTTTTGGAGCAATACGCAGACCAGAAAACACTTCTTTTAAAATCCCAGAAAGTTGAGAAGGCTTTAAAAGGCTTGGTGTGCCGCCCCCGATGTAGACGGTTTCAAGAAAATCAATTTTATTTTCAGCCTTGCGGATTTTTATTTCATTACAAAGCGAAGAAATATATTCATCTGGAACACATTGTTCTCCGCAGGGAACGCTAAAAAAATCACAGTAAGAGCATTTTGACTTGCAGAATGGAATATGAATGTAAAGAGATGTTTTCAAAATCAAAAATAAACTTTTATCTTGTTCAGAGGAAAATATGAAATCAAAGCACTTGCCTTAAAATCTTTTCCTGTTACAGTTCCAAGAAAACGAGAATCAACGCAGGAATTCCTATGGTCGCCAAGCACAAAATATTCGTCCTCTCCGAGTGTAATCTGGTCAAAAGAACTGCACACGCCTACTGAAGAATCCCACAAGGAAGGAGCCGCATTTATAGAAACGTTGTAAGGCTTTTTTACAAGTTCAAATTCTGTAAGAAAAAAATCATCATTGGCAGGTTTTATGTACATTACATAGTCGCGCATATAAACCGTATCGCCAGGAACAGCAACCACACGGCGCACAAGCCTGTTAGCACCCATATTTTTTCTACTTGATATTATAGAAAACTGCTGGGCAGTAAAAAAACGAACAAAATAATCAGCAATTTTCAATGGAAAAGAATCTTCGGAATCCAAAAGCGGCTCAAGCAAAACCACAGAACCTCTTTCAACCTTCCGCTTTAACGGAGAAAAAAGAATGCACGAATTTTTAGGATTATCCGGTTCCATAGATTCAGAAGTCATTCTTACAGGAAAGACCACAAAATTTATAAGTAGATTTATTATTACAAAAATGCAGACAACATAAAAAAAGGCAAAGGAAATTCTTTTTTCAAAATCTTTGCGCATGGAATACGAAAGTTCAAACAGTTTTTTGTTCATAAGTTAAAACTATCACAAAACAATGGAAACTTGCAACCGATTTAAGTATACTCTATAATTCAACATATGGCTGAGGATAAAAAAATTATTGCCGAAAACAGAAAAGCTCGTTTTGACTACTTTATAGAAGAATCCTACGAATGTGGAATTGAACTTCAGGGAACAGAAGTAAAATCCGTAAAAGCAGGAGCAGTTTCTTTTCCAGACGCATTTGCAGAAATAGTCAATGGAGAAATTTTTATAAAGAATTTTCATATTTCAGAATACTCCTACTCTTCTGTTTTTAACCACGACCCGGACAGACCGAAAAAACTTTTGCTTCACAAGCAGGAAATAAAAAAGATTGAACGAAAAGTTGACCAAAAAGGGTACACTTTGATTCCAATAAATTTTTATTTAAAGAACGGACGCGTAAAAGTCACTTTAGGTGTCTGCAAAGGAAAAAAACAGTTTGACAAGCGTGCCACAATAAAAGAACGCGATGTGAACCGCGACTTGCAGCGGGAATTCCGAAAGGGGCTTACTGGGCAGTGAAAAAACGTTTTATTTTGGTTCTTTTTATATTCCAGTCTCTTTTTGTTTTTCAGGCTTTTTCGCAAAGTCTTAGGCAGATTGATTTTTATGGAATTGCCTCAAAAGACACAGAAAAAAATATGCTTTCGATGACAGGCGATATTTTTTTTGCACAGCTGAAAGAACTAGAATACAACATAAGCGATAAACGCACTGAAACTTTTTCGGAGATTTTTTTTAACGGAAGAACCGATTTTTCATCCTCAGAGAAACCAGAGACCGCATATTTCTACGCAGTGATTTCTAAAATCGATGCAAACGACTGGGAAATGAAGCTTGTGCTGAAAACTTATGGCTCAGAAGAGGCAAAAACTGCCACAAAGAATTTTAATTCATATTACAAAATTCTGATGGAATCAAAAACTTCACTGCGGGGAATTGTTGAAAACCTTGCAAGAAAAACCGATGAAACAAAACAAGAAGAGGCAAAAATCGGAAGAATTACGCTCGAAAATCTTGCAGGAAGTTGGAATGGCGGAAAATATCTTAATAAAATTGTGATAATGCGTGGTGGCCGAGGATTTGTTATTTTCAAGAACGGCGCATCTATGAACATTTCTGTAAAAATAGAGGACGAGGAAAACGGCAACCAGACAGTAAAAATTCTTCAGACTAGCGGAAACAATGCCTCTTATTTTCCGGAGATTGACCGTCAAAAGGCACTGGAACTAGCAATGAACGCAGAGCCAATCTCGTGGACTTTTAAAATGAAAGAAAAAAATATTCTTTCAGGAACGGCAGAAACGCTTGTGCAGAACGAATCTGGAACAATCGAGCGAAAACCGATTCTTTCAGAATGGACAAAAAACTAGACGAGTTGTCTAAAAAGCATTTTTTCTGTCATTTTACAATCATTTAAAGACTTACGCATCAAGTGCGGAAATCTTGAACTTTTTAGACAGTCCCTTCAACATCTGCCGCACCGTTACGCACAACAACAATTTTTTTGCCATCAAGCCGCACAATTGTCGAGGGTACAGAACTTTCAGAATCACCCGAATCAACTATCAAATCTACATCTTTTTCAAATTCATCTTTTATTTCCTGAATTTTAGACAAAACTGGAAAACCGCTTCTGTTCACGCTTGTTGAATAAATCGGGCTTCCGCACAAAACTATAACACGCCTTAGCCATTCGTCCCCTGGACAACGGACTGCAACTGTTTCAGAAGATTTTTCCTTTTTATGCACGATTATTGTAAGCGGACCTGGCCAGAATGACAAAAGTTTTTGAGGTATCTCATCATTTGTAACAATAGAAATATCTTCAGGTTTTCCGATAAGCTGGATGAACGGCTTGTTTTCTGCCCTGCCCTTTATTTGCCGGATTTTTTGGTCAGTTTTTCCGACTATTCCAGAAAAACCATAAACGGTGTCTGTTGGAAGAACAAGAATTTTTTCATCCTTTAAAAATTCTGCGCAGACTTTTACAGAAGTTTCATCACATTTGCTTAATATCATAAACCGGAATTCCTTTTACAAGAACTTTTTTTGAGCCAAAACTAATATTTCCGTTGTTCAAATCAATCAAGAACATAAGAGTCAAAGTAAGAAGAAAAAAAGTCAGTCCGCAAAGTTTACAAGTTTTTTCCGAAAGACAAGAAAAATTTTTTTTACGCAAAATTGTTCCAGTATCATACAATTCAGTCTGTGCTGGCTTTAATCCGTTGACCTTTACAAGTTTTTCACCGTCGCCGACATAATCTAGTTTTCTTGCATAAGCGGCGATAACATCCTTGTCACGCAAGAGCGCTGAATATTCAAGGGAAAGTTCATTGTTGATATTCTGGATTATCTCGGTCTGTCGCACTATATCTTTTTTTTGCTCAACCAATTTATTATAGCCAAGGATTCCATTGTTTCCTGCTATAAAAGACAAAACTGTATATGCGAGAGTTCCGACAAAAACCGCGAACAAAACCTTTATTTTTTTCATATTATTTTTTTCGGCTCATATTTTTATTTTCTGAATGCAAAAAGTGTGTTAAAATCTGTTTTTATAAGAAAGGCATAAGAGAGAAGTTTTTTTGGGCAGACAAAATAAATTTCAAAATAATACTTTATTTTATGCCATTTTATGCCGATAAAAGACAGTAAGACTATCTGAAATAGAGAGGAACTTTTATGAGTGATTCAACAGAAGATTTAAAAAATATTGACAGCTACGGCGTATGGGTTAAACGTCCACCACAGGATGCGGAAGAAATAACAGAAGAAGCCGTAGCCGAACCGACAATAAATGCTGAAGAAGTTTCTATCGAAGAACCTGTAATTCCAGAAGATCTTTCTTTTGACACAATTGAAAATGACTCTACTCTCTCTGACGCAGAGGTTTCAGACATCAAAGATGACATTTCTGAGCCAGAACAAAAAACAGAAGACTCTGGCACTGACGATTTTTTTAAGGATGAACTTCCAGATTTCAGCGATTTAGGAACTGATGAACCGGAAAAGAGCGACTCAAACGATTCTGGTGAATCCGAAATTTCTTTAGATGATTTTGTGGGTGCAGAAGGTTTTGAAGACCCGAACAAGGCGTTTGACCCAAAAACAGAAAACGCTGAAACACCAGAAGCAAAACAGGAAGAGCCTGCAAACGAGGAATCTGTTGACGCAACTTCTTTTGACGACGGTGAACTTTCGCTTGATGATTTTATGGACGGTGGATTTTCTGATGACACTCCAGGCGCACCTGCCGGAAATTCCACATCGGATGAAATTTCACTTGATGACTTTTTTGACACTGACACAAGCAGCACAAAAGAAGATGATGTTTCAAACGATGAACCACTTGACATTGACCTTTCTTTTACAGAAAACCCGGACGACAAAGTTCCTACAGAAGAAACTGATGTTTCAGCAGATGACGAGGACTCGAACGCATTTGCCGAGGATGATATGTTTGATAATATTTCCGCAGAACAACAAACTGAAGGCGGTGAAAAACCGACAGAAACTTTAGAATCAGCATTGGATTCAACTACGGAAGAAGTTTCCCTTGATGATTTTGGAATCGATGAAAATTCAGACGATGCCTCAGCTGTTGCAGCTGGTGCAAGCGTAAATTCCCATGCAGAAAGCGAAGATGTTGACCTTTCAGATTTTGGAATTGACAGCGACGCCGGAGAAACTCCTGTAAAACAAGATGTCCACGCCTCAAAGAAAAAAGTTGTTGATTATGACATTGCGATAACAGACAACGACAGTATAAAAGAAGCACCAAAGGCAGAAGAAGTAACTACATCAGAAGGAGAACTTGAACCAGTGGAAGAAGACAAAAATAGCGTAAAAGTTGACTCTTCAATGCTCGATATGATTATGCAGGAACTTTCAGGCTTGAAAAACCAGATAAATTCTCTTAGGGACGAATTCCAGACTCTCAAAGAAAGCAAACCAGAAGTTCAACCTGAAGAAGAGACAAAAGATGAAATTGAACCTGAAATTCAGGAAACTGAGATTCAAGAACCAGAAGTTTCTGCTGAAAGTTCAGAGGAAAACACTGGATTCTTTGACGAAGACGACAACGATGAAACAATCGCGCTTTCTGGCGATGAACTTTCGAACATAATGAATACGGCCGACATAACTGAAACGAAAGATGAAACTGCAAGTTCAGATAGCACTGAAACTTCTGAAGATTCTTTAGAAGAATCTGACGAAACATCTGAAACTGAAGCAGCTCCTGAAACAGCAGAATATTTTGAGCAGGAAACTGAGCCAACTTTGGAAGAATCAGAAATTCCAGAAACAGATGAAATTACAACAGACAGCTCAGAGGATTTTAACGAAGACTCACCGTTCGGCACAATCGATGAAACAAGTTCAATAGAAGAAGAACCAGATTCTGGACTTTCTATGAATTACGATGAAGAAAAACTTGAAGAGCCAAACCTTGACGAAATCAATATGAAAAATATGGAAGATGAAATTTCCATTCCAAAAGTTGATGAACTCGCTGACGACGCTGATACACCGTTAGACGATATTCTTGTTGAATCTTCAAATTCCGACTTGATGAATTCTGTAGAGGAAAAAGAAGTTCCTGCACCAGAAATGCCGGAAGAAATTGCTGAAACCGAAGAAGTAGCCGAAGCAGAAGAAGCCGTTGAGCATACGGAAGAAGTTGGCGAAAACGAAGCATTTGCAGAACCGGAAGAAATTGCAGAAGAACCAGAAAAATCAGACGAAGCAGAAAATCTTTCTGAAGCAGTTGAAACTGAAAATCCGACAGAAGAAGAAAACAAGATTTTTGAAGATTTCATTGCAGAAGATCCAAATGTTTCTGAGAGCATTTCCGATGAAAATATTGATTATCTAAACGAAGGCAACTCAGAGCCAGAAGAAAAAACAGAAGAAGTGGCCGCCGCAGAAGAGATTCCAGAAGCAGAGCCAGAAATTGCACTAGAATCTGAAGAACCTGAAATAAATGAAACGATTGAACCAGAAGAAACAGATTCTTCAGAAGAAATTTCTTCCGAAACAGAAACTGAAAACAACAAGCAGCTTCCAGACGACCTGAAAAATGATGTAAAGTCTGTACTTCTTTATATGGATCAGCTTCTTGAAAATCTTCCAGAAGATAAAATTATGGAATTTGCAAAATCTGAACAGTTCTCTACATACAAAAAACTGTTTTCTGAACTTGGTCTTGCAAAATAAAAGTTAAAAAATTTTTAAGGCTACCAGAAATTTCAGTTATCGGAATTTTTGGTAGCCTATTTTTTTCCAAGATTCTAAAAATGAATGAAATTTTATTTGAAAACGCAAAAAATGGCTCTCTAACCTGCTCGATTGACGGAAAATTTCTTCACTCAAAATATAATCCGCAGAAGGAAGCCGAAAATTTTGTTAAAAATTTAAAAGTTCAAAAAAATCCTTCATTTATAGTGATAACAGAGCCGTGCATTTCTTATGTTGCCGCAAAATTAAAAGAAAAATTTAAAGGCTCAAAAATTGCCGCAATAAGATATTCGCAAGAATTTGATTCCTACAACTCCGAATTTGACTTAATTTTTTACGCAAGTAACGAAAAACAGGCAAAAAATATTTCTTCGACGTTAATAAATAAAA
>CAVIQW010000009.1:43911-56573 GCA_963644915.1 Paratractidigestivibacter sp. | reverse complement strand
TCTAATTTCTTTATTTATAAAAAGATAATTAACTTTTCCACTTTAAACGCTTACTTATTATTAAATTTACTAAATTTATATAAATTTAATAAATTCTAAATATGTGAACAAAAAGGAGATTCTATGAAATTCACGTTTGATAGAGAAGCAATGATAAAAGAAATTTCAATTGCTCAAGAAATTATTACAAATAAAAGTCCTATTTCTATACTTTCTAATATACTTTTAATTGCAAAAGATAATACTCTAACAATAAAAGCTTCAGATACTTCTGTAAATTTTATTACAAGTATTCCAGTTGATGTTATAGAAGAAGGAAGCACAACTATTTTCTGTGATAAATTCAGTACAATTCTTTCTTCTTTACCGTCTGGAGAAATTGAATTTGAACAGCAGGACATAAAAGTTACAATTAAACCTGTTTCTAAAAAAGTAAAATTTCAACTTAAAAGCATTGCAAGTGAAAAATTTGCAGAAATTCCAGAAGCAAACGATGTTCCATTCTTTGAAATGCCTTCAAAAGATTTAAAAGAAATGATTCAGCATACAATATTTTCTGTTTCAGAAGATCAGAATCGATATTTTATGACAGGCGTTTATTTTACTAAAAAAGATGAAAAATTTATTACAGTTTCAACAGATGCAAGACGTCTTTCTTATGCAGAAAAAGAATTACCACCTGGAATAAATTTTGAATCTTCAATAGTTCCAACAAAAATTTTAAGATGTATTTTGAAAAATGCTCCAGATGAAGGAAATATTCAAGTTGCAATTGTTGAAAAACTTATTTTTGTTCGTTTTGGAAATTATGAATTTTCTTCCAAACTTTTAGAAGGACAATTCCCTAATTATGAAAAAGTAATTCCAGAAAAACAGAATTCATATTTCGTTGTAAATAAAGCAGATCTTGAATCAGCTTTACGAAGAATTGAAATTATGATTGATAAAAAAGTAAATCGCGTTTTGTTCAAGATTGCTTCAGGAACTTTGACGTTAACTTCTCCTGAATCAGAAATTGGTACTGCAGATGAAGAAATTCCTTGTCAGTATGAAGGAAATGAAATTTCAATTGCATTGAACAGCAGATATGTTTCTGAACCTTTAAAAAATATAAATACAGAAAATGTTGTTTTTGAATTTACAGAAGTAATGAAAGCAATCACGTTAAGACCAGAACCTGCCGCTGATTTCTTTCATATAATAATGCCAATGAATTTGAACGGCTAATAAATGCCATTTCTTTCTCTTTCATTAGTAAATTTTCGCAATTTAAAAAACGACAAAATAAATCTGCTTTCAAAAGAGGTTTATTTTGTTGGCGAAAATGGTCAGGGCAAAAGTAATCTTCTTGAATCTCTTTATTATTCTGCTTATGGTTCATCTTTTAGGACTCACGCAGATGCTCAAATTATAAAGGAAAGTGAACAGAATTTTTCAATTAATTCCTTGTATACAAATGAAAAAGAAAATACTCAAAACATTAAGATTATTTATGACAAAGGAAAAAAAATAATTGAAAAAAATTCAAAACGCATAAAAGATCGAAAAGAACTTGTTAATACAATTCCATGCGTTATTTTTTGTCATGATGATATGAGGTTTGCAACTGGTGAACCAGAATTCAGAAGATTTTTTTTAGATCAATCTTTGACAATGTATGATGAACTTTACATTGATGATCTTAGAAATTACCGAAAAATTTTAAAGACACGAAATTTACTTTTAAAAGAATGTAAATATGAAATGCTTGATATTTATGATTTTCAGCTTGCACAAAAAGGTTTGGAAGTTCAAAAAGAAAAAATCTTGTTTTTCAGTTTAATGAAATTTTTGGTAAACTTTATGAACAAATTTCTGGAATTGAAAATGTTATGATTTCTTATATTCCGAGTTGGAAAGAAATTAAAATTGACATTGGAACAAAATTTCCTTCAGTTAATGATATAACTGAATTACTTAAAACAAAAAGAGATCAAGATAAAATTATGAAAACTACATTATCTGGACCTCATCGTGATAAAATTATTTTTATAAAAGACGGAAAACAGTTTGTTCCAACAGCTTCAACAGGTCAGTGCAGGCTTGTTTCTTTGCTTTTAAGAGTTGCTCAGGCGGTTTACTACACAAGATTAACAAGAGTAAAACCAGTTCTTTTGATGGATGATGTTATGCTTGAACTTGATCCACTAAAAAGACAAAGAATTACTTCACTTCTTCCTGAATATGATCAACTTTTTTGTACTTTTTTACCAGGCGAACCTTACGAAAAATATATGAAAGAAAGTACAAAAATCTATAGAATTAAAAACGGAGAATGGTATGAAGAATGAAATTATAGATTGTTCAGAAATGTTGACTAGAACTTTCGATAGTATAGAAAAAGCAACTTTAGAAAGAAATAATAAATTTTATTCTTCATGGAAAACGGTTGTAACAAAAATAAATCGCACTGGTGATAAAGAATTTGGTCAAAAATTATATGATCACAGTTCAATAGTTGATATAAAAAATGGAACGTTGCTTGTTGAAACTGATCATCCGGGGTGGTCTCAGATGATGCAGTTTTATTCAAAATTTATTATCAATGGGCTAAAAATGTACATTCCCGAAATGGAAATTAAAAGTATCGTTTTTAGGACAAAAGGAAGCAATGCTGTATTAAATTCAGTAGATTACAACAAAGAAATTCAGAAAGAAAATAAAAAAATGTATGAAAAATATGCAAAAGAAGAGGAATTCCTTAAAAAATATAAAAAAATAGACGAAACTAAAAAGGAAACTAATGAACTTCCAGAAGAAATAAAGTCAATGTTTGATACTATGAGAAAAACTGTGTTGACCAAAAATAGAAATAATTGATATATTAGTTTACTACATTTTGATATTTTATAATTCGCATAAAATATACGGATTTTATTTATAAAGAAGGAGTATTGTACTTATGTTACGTACATATCAACCAAGCAAAGTAAAACGCAATAGAAAATTTGGTTTCAGAGCTAGAATGGCTACTAAAGGTGGACGCAAGGTTCTTGCACGTCGTCGTGCTAAGGGTCGTGCAAAACTTTCAATTTCTGATGAAAAGAAGCCATACTGATTTTATTAGGGATGGAAACAGAGTTAGTCAAAACAGGGTTTTTTAAACGTGAAGAACGAATAAAAAATCCTGCTGATTTTAAAACACTGTTTAAGAAAGGAAATAGGGCTAGTGTTTCTGGTGCTAAAATTTTTTTTAAAGAGAATGGCACTAAAAAGAATAGAGTTGGATTTCCTTTACCTCGCGGTTATGGTAATGCAGTAAAAAGAAATTTATCTAAACGTTACAGCCGTGAAGTTTATCGTTTTTTTAAAACACATCTGAACACCGGTTATGATATTCTGATACTTGTTTATCCCGGAAATGATTCGTTCAGCACGCGATGTGTTCAATTTCGTACATTGTTTCAAAAGGCAGGATTAATTAAAGAATGAAAAATTTTTTAATAAAATTTTTCTGTTTTTTTATCCGATTTTATCAAAAATATATTTCGCCTTTGCACCCTCGTTGTTGCAGATTCACACCGTCGTGCTCTCAATACGCTTTGGAAGCAATTCAAAAATATGGTTCTGGTAAAGGAACTTTTCTAGCAATAAAACGAATATTACGTTGTAATCCTTTTTTCAAAGGCGGTTATGATCCTGTTCCATAGTTTGTGGAAAATGATTGTATTTAAAACTGTCTGAGGAGAATTTTTCATGAATAAAAACACAATTACGGCAATTGTTCTTTCTACAATTGTAGTTGTGGCTTCTATTATTTTACAGTCACTTTTTATGCCAAAAACTCCAGCTAAACCTGAAAATCAAGTTGCTGAAAATGTTGTTTCTGATTCAGATTTAGAAATAAAAGAGGCAACAGAAGAAATTAAAAATCTTGGCATAAAAGCTGTTAATGAAGTTACAGAAGAAAAACTGATTACTGTAAAAACATCTAAAACAGAAGTTGTTCTTACAAATAAAGGTGGCGACATTATCAGTTATAAATTAAACAACCATATCGATGTTGACACAAAATATGGTGTTCAGATGGTTGACAATGTTTCTGAATTCAACAGGGCTTGTGCAGTAGCTTTGAGTTCAAAATACAATGCAAAAATTATAAATGATTTTTTTAATTTTTCGCAGCCAGATGAAAAGACTTATCTGTTCACAAAGAATTTTGTTATGACAGATGAAGATGGAAAAAGTCATAAAGTTACTTTTGGAAAAAGATATACTTTTGAAGATGATTATATGTTTAAACTTGAAATTTTGTTTCATTCTGATGATGAAACAGAATTTGTTTATACTTTAAGAACTTCTCCGCAGATTGGACCTCATTTTAATCCAAAATTGAACAGATATGAAAACCGCCAGTTTATTTCATATAATGGAAATAAGGCAAAAAGACAGATTATTGGAAACAAGCCTGAAATTAAACTTTATAACAAGGATTATCTGTGGAATGGAATAGGTGGAAAATATTTTGAAGAGATTTTGATTCCTGAAAACGTTTCTTCAATGGATTATTCTTATTATTCAAACATTGTTGAAGTAAATGATTATGCAAATGCTCAAGCAATTGTTATAAGAAAACCAGTAAAATCAACAGATGTAAAAGATACATATTATATGTATTTTGGTCCAAGAAATGAAAAAGACCTTAAAATCTACAATTCTTCTGAAAAAAATGTATGGAAACTGAGTGGACTTAGACTTACAGAAAGTTTGAATTCAAATGGTTGGCTTGGCTGGCTTGAAACTATTCTTAAGTGGATTATGGAAGTTATTAACAAGGTTGTTCATAACTGGGGTGTTTCTATTATCATTATGACAATCTTGATTAAACTTGCAATGTTTCCTTTTACAAAAAAACAGTCAATGTCTACTTTGAAAATGCAGGAAATTCAGCCTAAGGTTCAGGCTGTGCAGACTAAATACAAAGATAATCCTCAAAGAATGCAACAGGAAATGGCAAAAGTTTACAAAGAAGTTGGATATAATCCTATGAGCGGTTGTCTTCCTATGCTTGTTCAGTTCCTTATTTTGTGGTCAATGTATAACTTGTTTAACAATTATTTTGAATTCCGCGGTTCAAGTTTTATTCCACATTGGATTGAAGATCTTTCTTCTGGCGATAGTATTTACGTATTTAAATTTAATATACCGTTCTTTGGAAATCATTTGAGAATTCTTCCGTTTATTTATCTTGCTTCTCAGCTTTTCTTTGGAAAAATTACAAATATGGGAGGAACTGTTGGTGCGACAGGAACTTCTCAGACTCAGATGAAAATGATGATGTATGGTATGCCTATTTTATTCTTTGTTTTGTTCTATAATGCTCCGTCTGGATTGTTGCTTTACTGGACAGTTAGTAACGTTTTCCAAATGGGTCAGCAGATAATTATAAACAAGGCAATGAAATCTAAAAAAGCGGAAATTTCTCGTAAAAAAAATAAATAATAAACAATAGAGGAAAAATAAATGACTTACGAATTTGAAGGAAAAACTGAAAAAGAAGCAATTGAAATTGCTGCGAACGAACTTGGTCTTCAAAGAGATCAGTTTGATGTTGAGATTTTGGAATCCCAGAAAAAAACTCTTTTTAAGAACGGATATGTAAAAATCTGTGTTCATACTTTGGATGATGCACAGCCGTCTACACTGAGTGAAAATGGTTCTTCATTTGCGGCGGCATCTGTTAGAAAAAATGCTGTAAATCCTGTTCCACAGGACGAATTTGAAGAAAAAATGGTTGACTTTGTTAAAAATGTAATCGAAAAAATGGGTTACGAAGTTAAAGTTGAACTTGTTTTCCGTGAAGAAAAGAAAATTGGAATTAAACTTGATTCACAGAATTCTTCAATTTTGATTGGACGCAAAGGTAAAAATCTTGATGCTTTGCAGCTTTTGGCAAATATTTATGCTGGGCGACTTGGACATGAAGAAATCCGTGTAATTCTTGATACAGAAAATTACAGAATCCGCCGTGAAGAATCTTTGGTTCGATTGGCTTATACAACGGCTGATAAAGTTCATACTACTCATAAATCAATTTTGCTTGAACCTATGAACCCGTTTGAAAGAAGACTTATTCACACAACATTGAATGATATTCCAGATATTGATACAAAATCTGAAGGTGAAGGACTTTATAAACAGGTTCGCGTAATTTATAAAGGTTTTGAAAGATAATTTTTTAGCACCATTTGTAACTTTTTAATAAATGGTGCTTTTGAATTTTAAACGTTCTTTTAAATTTAGGGGGAATTATGAAAAAAATTCTTTTTGTGGCAATGTTCATTTTTGGATTGGCTGCAATGATTTTTGCCCAAAAAACAAATCTTGAAGATGTAATAAGTCCAGAATATGCTGAATATTTAAAAACAAACGGCAATTTTACTATTATCCATCCGAAAAATGAAAAAAAATTATCTGCTGTTCCAAATTGTCCATATTCAGAACAAATAAAAAGCGACTTAATTTGCGAAAACGAAAAAGGTGTTCCGTTTTTGGCAGAATTTGTTTATTTGATTCCAAAAACTGAACTTACAGAAGATATTTCAAAAGTAAATGTTGAAAGTATGAGCGTTATTTTCCGTTCAATCAGTAAAATGCAGGGAATGACTTACATTCACAACGGTGGAAAAGAAGAGGTTCTTTATAAAAAAGCGTATGCCATTGCTTCTGCAGATTCTGATGAACCGATTGCAGACCCTTTAGAAGGTCCAACTGATGGTTTGGAAGCTTATGGGTATCAGCATGATAACACTTTTGGAGATACAAAATATAAACTGAATTACTATCAGAAAGACAATGTAATTTTTGCCACATTTTTAAATGTTATTCCAATGAGCAAACTTGGAATAAAAGCAGTTATGCCTGGTTGTCTTAGGATGAACATTGTTTCAATTGATTTGGGTGATAGTTTGCTTTTGTATCTTGTGGCTGATGTAAGTGCAAAAAATTTGTTAGGAGTTCGTGCTCAGATTCAGGATTCGATGACTGTTAGAATGGACGCTATTTACAGATGGTTCTTAAAACAATATAAATAGGAGTTTATCTATGAATTTAAAGAATGTAAAAAAAATATTTATGGCGGTTTTATTTGGTGTTTCAATTTTAACAAATGGGGCTTGCCGTTCAAAAGGAAATGCTATGGATTCGATTAAAGGAAAAGACGGATTGTTTGCGATTATGGAAACTTCAAAAGGTGACATTGCTTTGGAATTGTATTACAAAGATGCACCTTTGACAGTTTGTAATTTTGTAGGCTTGGCTGAAGGAACTTTGGATGCTGCTGCAGGAAAACCATTTTACAATGGATTAAAATTTCATCGTGTAATAAAAGATTTTATGATTCAAGGTGGAGACCCACGTGGCAACGGAACTGGTGGTCCTGGATACAAATTTGCAGATGAGGAAGTTCCATATAAATTTGATAAACCAGGTTATCTTGCAATGGCAAATGCCGGAGCAAATACAAACGGTTCACAGTTTTTTATTACTCATGTTGAAACTCCTTGGTTGAATGGAAAACATACAATTTTTGGGCGTGTAGTTACTTCTGCTGATCAGGATGTTGTAAATGCTGTAGCTCAAGGTGATGAAATTAAATCTATAACAATTATCCGGCAGGGCGATGAAGCACAGGCTTTTAAGGCAGCACAGGAAGATTGGGAAAAATTGAATAACATTGCAATTCAAAAGGCAAATGCTGCAAAAGAAGCAAAATATGCGGCAAAAATTGCAGAAGTAGAAAAGAATTTTCCAGGTTTTTCAAAGACAGTTGACGGAATTTATTACAAAACTACAAAAACTGGTTCTGGTTCAAAATGCGGAAAAGGTAAAAATGCGAATGTAGACTATAAAGGTTACCTTGTTGATGGAACTGTTTTTGATGGTTCAAGCGGAATGATTCAAGGTGGACACGAAGCTTTGAGTTTTACAACTGGAGCTGGACAGATGATTCCAGGATTTGATTCAATGGTTCAGGATATGACAAAAGGTGAAGTTAGAACTTTTGTTCTTCCACCAGATTTGGCATACGGAGAACGCGGTTATCCGGGAGTTATTCCAGAAAGCTCATATATTGCTTTTGATGTAAAATTGAACAAATTTTAGAGGATGGCTTAAGGATAGTAGGCGCACGAAGTGTTTGCAAAACGTGAAGTGAAACGCACGTTTTGCAAATGGAGGCGGAATCCGGAAGCCCCAAATGAAAACTATAATTTAATTCTGAAAACCTTTGAATTTCGTTCTGGAGTCCAAAGGTTTTTTCGTTCTTCTGGAAGAGATGAAATTTTTTCGGGTTTAAAGCCAAGTTGTTCAAACCAGTCGGAAGTTTGAGTTGTTAGGATAAAAACACTTGAAATGAGCTTGTTTTTTGCTCGAGAAATAAGATATTCCACAATTTTTGGACCAATTCCCAGATTAGAAAAAGATTCGTCAACGGCAAGTCCGGCAATTTCGGCTTGTTTGATGTCATAAATATGAAGTGAAGCAGTTGCTCGAATTCCTCCGTCGATTTCGTAGACAATATAGTCTGAAAGTCGAGCATTTAGGTCTTTTTCTGTACGAGGCAAAAGAATTTTTTTCTGGATAAACGGATTCATTACGGAAAGAACTGCTGGAATGTCTTTTTGCGTCATTGGGCGGATATGACCGTAGTTTTGGGAATAAATCATCGTGCCTGAGCCAAGGTCGCTGAAAATTTCGCAAGGAATAGAACCGTCTTGAGAGCCATTTAAAATGTGGGAACGAGTAACTCCATTTTTACAGGCATTTTCTGAGATTTTTAGCAAAGAAATTATCTTTTTGTTTTCATTTTGCTCATTCAATTTTATAAAATTATGAAGTTCTGTAAGGTCAAGGGCGGGAATATTTCCTTCTGGAGAGATTCCAAGTGTTGAAGGAACGTTAAAGCTTTTTTCTGAGATTACGCCGTTTTTTATTAGAAAAAACAATTTGTCGGCTTTTAGGTTTGTAGCAATTGATTCGGCTAGTTCAATGGAAGAAATATTGTATGGTTTTCCTGCACTACTCCACCCTATGCATGGAAAAATTGGAATAAATCCGTTGCTTAAAGTGTTTTTTATTGCATCGGTTTGAATTCTGTCTATTTCGCCCGCGGTGCAGTAATCAATGCCGTCTATTACGCCTTTTGCGCGTGCGCGAACCCAGTTTCCTATTGTTGCAGTTATGTGGTTTGCGGCAAGGCTTGTCATTACAACGTTGGAAATGTCGAATGCAGCCATTTTTATAAGATTTATTCCTTTTTCGCTTGTAATGCGCGTTTCATTTTCGTAAGTCCATTTTATTCTTGAAGTTTTTAAAACCTGATCAATGCGTTTTTTTGCACCAGGAACGATTGCAACTTTTATTCCGGCTTGATGTAAAAGAGAAATATCGCGGATGTGGCTAGAAAACAGTGGTGAATCAATAATTTCGTCATCAAGGTAAATTACAACTGTTGCATTCTGGAATTTTTGAATATAACGGATTACATCGCGGATTTGTTGTGCTTTTTTTTCAGTTTTATTTTGCTGCATATTTTTAGTATACAGTTTATGTGAAAAGTGGAAAAGATTTTGTTTTATTTTAGATTGTTTTCGGTGCGGAATTTTTCGGTGTTGATTTTGCTGTAAATACATCCACAATATTGCTGGCGGTAAAGGTTGTATTCTTCTGAAAGTTCAAGGCTTCGTTTGAATCCGCCTTTTTTCTTAAAGTCTGAAAATAGCCATTTTGGAGAATTCTTTGAATTGCTAAGTTCAATTCCGATGGAGTTGATTTTTTCAGCATCCTTAAATGGTGAAATGCTTAATGTTGTGCAGAAATATTCAAAATTGTTGCTTGAAGCATATTCGTAAGCTTTTTTTAGGCGAAATTTGTAGCAAAGGTGGCAACGTTCGCCTTTTTCTGGTTCGTCTGCAAATTCTGGATGATTTTTTATTTCTACCGCGGTGTAGAATTCTTGTGGGTCATAATTTTGTTCAACAAATTTTACATTGTTTTGCAATGCGGCTGGAAAACGTGGTAACAGATTTTTTAATTCTTCTAGGCGGCGTTCGTATTCTTCTTTTGGATAGATATTTGGATTATAGTAAAGAATTGTAATGTTAAAAAATTTTGACAGATATTCAAGAACGTAAGAAGAACACGGTCCGCAACAAGCATGAAGCAACAATGAAGGTCTGGTGGCAGAACCAACCAGACTTTCGATTGTTTTATCGAGTTCTTTTTGATAATTCTGTTTAGCAGATTTCGCAGTCATTTGACTTTGTTGTTGTCAAAGGTTTTCCGTCTGCGGTTAATTTTGTTCCTGCGATTTGTGCGGTAAAATCTTTGATTTTCATTTCTACCTTGCAGAATTTATCAATATCAATTTTTGCAGGTTTTTGGAAAGATGCGTCTGCTCCTTCCAAAATAACTGGAGTTCCAGCGGCAGCCCACGGAGCGGTAAGAAGTTCAACTTTTTCTTTTCCGTCTTCTGTGTAATCTGCGGCAAGCAACATTCCTCGGCTTTCTACGCCTTTCATTTTGCGTGGAGCAAGGTTTGAGGCGATGATTACATGCTGACCGAGCAACTCTTCTTCCTTTAGGTAAGGTCGGAGTCCAGACTGGATTATTCGGTCTTCTCCAGAACCGTCGTCCATATGTTCAATATAAAGTCGGTCTCCCTGCGGATTACATTCAACAGATTTTATTACTGCAACTTTTAATTCAATGTGTTCATTAAAATATGCAACTTGGTCGTCTGCAAGTTTTGGACCTTCTGATTTTTTTGCGGGAGCTGATTTGGGTTCTTCTTTTTTTGGATCAGTTTTTTCTGCTTTTTTGCTGTGCGGGTCTGGAGTTGCCGCAAGAAGTTCTTCAAGGTCAAGTTCTCCACCAAAGCAAGGAACTTCTATTGCCCAATTTTCTAGAACTTGAGGATGGATTTCTCCGAAAACGCCAATTTGCTTTCCTTTTATGATAACAGCGGCTTGTCTGCCAGGAATAAATCTTGGGTCATTTGATTCTTTTACTTCATATTTGTGGTCAAGGAAGTAAAGAACAGAAGCAACTTCAGAAGCGGCTGTATTGTAGTTTGCGTTTGATTCTGCAGAAAGGAATCCAAGGCACTGACGAGTTCGGGTTCCTGTGTTTTCCTCTGGACAAAGATAAGCAACTTTTCCGATTTCAAAAATTTTGTGCGGATAAATTGCGTTTGCTGATTTTGACTCTGCACGCAACAAAGAAGAAAGTATGTCTGAGCGTACAAACTGGTAATTTTCGCTCATAGGGTTTGCGATTTCGATTACGTGTTCTGGGTCAATGTTCATATTTTCAATGTAATCTTTACGAGAACCAACGTAATTAAAAATCATTTCCTGATAGCCAAGTCCGACCATCAATGTTTTTGCTTTTCGTGAATAATAAGTTATTGGAAGAAGGCGACCGATAGTAAAATCATTTGGTTTTGCTGGTTCATATGTTTCAAGTTTTGTTCCAATCATTACGTCTTCAATTACATCAACTTCATGAAGAAAGTCATTTCTGTAAGGTGCTGGAGAAAGTGTATATTCGAAATCGTCATCAGCAATTTTGTTTGAAACTACTTTTGAACCCATTCTTGTGAGTGCGTCTAAAACTGTTGCGTCATCAAAATTTGTTCCAAGAAGTTTGTTGATGTGCTTTAAAGTCGCTTTTGTTTTTGGCTGGAAATAGAAAGGAGCGACAACATCGCGTCCAAAACAAGTGTCATACGGATGTTTTACCATAATTGGTTCAATTTCGTAACCAACATCAGCAAAGTCACAGGCTACAATGTTTGCGGCTAGCATTAGGTTTTCCATATTGTCGCCAGTAAGTTCAACCATAAGACCTTTATCTCCAACTTGAACTGCTCCAAGTGTCGCACTGTTGATTACAGGTGCCATAGACATAATTTCGTTTTTATCATCTGTAAGAATTGGGAATTTCTTAAAATCTTTAATAATCCAGCCAAAATCTTTTCCTTTTGGATGTTCTGTAAGAATCTGGCGGCAAGTCATTGGTTTTTCAAACTGAAGGGGAACAAAAGATGTTGTGTCCGGGTCAACCGCTTTGTAATGAACTGGAAATTTTATTTCTTCAACGCGATAAACGCCCATGGAAATTGATTTACGCTTGCGACCAAAGTTCCATGCAAGTTTTTCCTGAGTCTGGATAATATCTTTTAGCATAGGATCGTCAATCGGTTTTCCACTGATAACAAAAGCAACCATAAAAGGACGAATATCTTTGAGTTCTGGGTCTACAGTAACAATTCTGTTTCCGTAGTCTTTAATATTTTCTTTTGTAGAAAGGAATTTTGAATAGTCAACGGTTTTTCCGCCACGATGAAGTCTAAGCTGGCGGGCAACTCCGTTTGTTGACCACAAATCAGGTCGGTTTGTATCGTTTAATTCAATTTTAATTACGCGTTCTGATTCCAGTTTGGAAGTATCAGGTTTTTCGTCAAGTTCGGCTTTTGCGTAAGTAAGAACTTTTTCAAGTTCGTCGTAATTATATTTTTTTTCAAGAAGTTTAAAGAAAAGCTGTTCATTTACTTCAATTTTTGGCATTTTTTTCCTCTAAATGGCTTATTAATAGATGAAATATTTTAAACCAATACATAG
>CAVIQW010000009.1:0-43901 GCA_963644915.1 Paratractidigestivibacter sp. | reverse complement strand
ATTCTGAAAAATATAAGAAAATTCAATCTAATTAAATCTTAATTTAAATGAGAAAAATTCTTACTGAAAATACTTGAAAATAGTGAATTTCTTTTGAATTTTATTGCATATTAATGATATATTTTGTATATTCAAAAAATGGATAGTCTATTTTTGGAATATCTAAAAAAATTATATTTGGAGATTTAAAAAAGTATGTCTACGGAAAATTTAATAGAACATATCAGTTCTATGATAAATTTTGTGAATATTCAGCGTCTGTGGATGCAGCGTCATTTAGAGCCGATTGCGAAAAAATATAAACTAAAAATGTCTGATTTAAGTTTGATGCTTTTGCTTCATATAAATAAAGAAATTCAGACCGCGAAGGATGTTTCAAAATTTAGTGATTTAAAAAGAGGAAATATTTCATTGATTGTTGAGTCGTTATCATGCAGAGGATTTATAAAGCAACTTGCTGTGCAAGGCGACCGCCGGATGAAAAAGTTGGTACTTACTTCTAAGTGTGATGAGATTTTAAAGAAATGTGATGAGATTTTGCTTGTCCTTTTTAAGCTTATGATTGAAGGGATAGCGGAAGATGAACTTTTAGGTGCAAGGCAGGTTTTTATAAAAATGTATGAAAATATTGAAAAAGAAGAACATAAATCTCTGGAGGAGAATAGATGAATTCTAAAATAATTAGATTTTTGGCGATTTTTATTGCTTTTGCTTCTTGTAGTTTTGCGTTTTCACAGGAGTCAGATTCAAATAAAAATAAGCAGTTAGTTCTTACTGTTGATGACGCAGTAAACTACGCGTTGAAAAACAATCAGTCGCTAAAAAGCGCGGCAATTGATTTGGAAATAAAAAAGCGTGCGAATAGCAATTCTTGGAATACGTTTTTGCCAAGTGCTAGTTTGAGCGGAACTTTGGCTCGTTCTAATGATATTGATACGATAAAAAGTTCTATAGAATCAGCTGCAGCTTTTCCAGCATTTTTGCAAGGGGCGTCCACCAAAGATGGTCTGGCCGGTGGTTTGGCTGCTGTAGGACAGGTTGATTCATCAAAGTTGATTGACGATATGTATGGTTCAGAAGAAGCGGCTTTGTGGCATCCTGTTGGAAGTCTTTCTTTTTCATGGGCATTTAATGCTGCAATGTTAAAATCAATTTCTGCGACAAAAAAACAGTATGAAGCTGGGCTGATTTCTTGGGAACAATCTGTAAGAGAAACAGAAGTGAACATTAAAAAAATGTTCTACGGAATTTTGCTTGCACAGGAAAATCTAAAAATTCAGAAAGAATCAATGCGAAATGCGGAGGCTCGTTGGAGACAGGCAGAAATCAATTACAGAAACGGAACTGTTCCTCGTCTTTCGGTTTTAAATTCTCAGGTTACTTATGAAAATATGAAACCGACAATTCTTAGCGCAGAAAATTCTTTGAAGCAGACAAAAGAAACTTTTGGATTTCTGTTGGGGCTTCCATACGGAACAAAAATTGATTTGACAGGAACAATTGAAACTTCTTATGTTGATGTAAATGCTGATGAACTTTTTAAGAATTATGTTGAGCAGAACAATGAAATCAAATCATTAAAGAAAAATATTGAACTTATAAAAACAGGAATTGACGCAACCTATCTTTCAACTTTTACGCCAAGCCTTGCTGTAGGTTTTGGACTTCAGCCGACAGTTTCTAATATTACAAAGAACTGGTTTGACAAAGACAATTATTCTGAAGGTGGAAATTTAACAATTACTCTTGCCTATTCAAATTTGTTTGATATGCTTCCGTGTTCTTCTAATATGCAAAAAATAAAAGATTCTAAGCAGCAACTTGCGCAGGCAGAAATTGGACTTGAGCAACTTTATCAGAATGCAGAAATTGAAGTTCACAAACTTTGTGATAATCTTTCTGTTTCTAGGGCGAATATAGAAGCAATGCGGAACAATGTTACGCTTGCACAGGAGGCATATGATTCTACGTTGAAAGCGTATAACAATGGTACTCAGGAATTGCTTGCGGTTAGAGATTCTGAAAGTTCTTTGAATCAGGCAAGACTTGGTTTGATGAATGAAAAGTATAATTACATTTCAGCGGTGCTGGATTTGGAAACAAAACTTAATATCACATTAAAATAAGTTGGGCGTGCAGCTAACGCTTGTCCGCCTTTAGAAAGAAAAATAAAAATGGGAGAAATATATGAAAGCGATGAAAATTTTTGCGGTTGCGGGATGTGCTTTTTTGGCTTCTGCACTGCTTGCTGGTTGTAACAAAAAGACTGCGGAGGAAGACTCGCAGGCAGAAACGGTATTTGCCGTAAATGTTTATAAGGCTGTTCCTAGAAATCTTGATGATTATCTTGAATTTGGTGGAAATGTTCAGACGGCTTCTAGCGTTGATATATATCCAGATGTTCAGAGCGGAAAGCTTTCTAGAATTCTTGTAAAAGTTGGAGATAAAGTAAAAAAGGATCAGGTTCTTTGCGAAGTTGATGCAAGTCGCCCGGGTATGGATTATAAAAATAGCCCGATAAAAGCACCGGTTGCGGGAACTGTAACTTCTTTTCCATATAATATTGGTCAGACAGTTTCTGCGGCAATGCCTGTTGGAAAAATCAGTTCAACAGGAACTTTGGAAGTAAAAACGAATGTTGCTGAACGATTTGTAAGCAGAATTTCTATGAATCAAAAAGCGGAACTTACTTTTGACGCTTATCCAGGTGAAAAATTCCCTGCAATCCTTGTAGAAATCGATCCTGTTCTTGATACAAGTTCTAGAACTCTGGGAATTAAATTGGTTCAGACACCTTCTGATTCTAGACTTAGAGCTGGAATGTACGCAAGAATCAAGCTTGTTACAGACACAAAGAAAAACACAATTGTAATTCCGAATAACGTAATTGTAACAAGAAATGATGAGGATATCGTTTACATTGTTGATTCAATGACAAATACGGTTAAAGCAAGTCCTGTAAAAAAAGGAATCCGAGTTGATGACAAGCAGGAAGTTCTGATGGGAATTGCTCCTGGGGATTTGGTTGTTATAAAGGGGCAGGCACTTCTTGCAGATAATGCAAAAGTGAATATTGTTTCTATTGTTGAGTAGGAATTTTTCTTATTTAATTTGAGTTTTATGGGAGATTAAATGTCTTTTTCTAAATTAGCTGTAAAAAAACCGGTAACGACTCTTATCACCTTTATTCTTGTAACGTTGCTTGGTATTTATTGTACGACGAGCTTGCCGATAGACTTATATCCAGAGATGGATATTCCATACATTATAGTTTATACAAGTTATTCAAATGCTGGACCGGAAGAAACTGAAAAAAGTGTAACGCGAACAATGGAAAGTTCTCTTTCAAGCGTTACTGGATTGAAAAAAATGCAGTCGCAGTCGATGACTGGAACTTCGCTTGTTATTCTTGAATTTGAATACGGAACTAACTTGGATGAAGCAAAGGCGGATATTCGTGATAAAATCGATATGATTCGCAATTATTTGCCTGATACTGCTGACTCCCCTATTATTTTCCAGATGGATCCTTCGATGATACCAATTATGGGACTTGTTGTTTCTGGCTCACGAACTCCAGAAGAACTAAGTTCTTATGTTGAAAATATAATTCAGCCTCGTCTTGAGCAGGTTGATGGCGTGGCTTCGGCAACTCTTGTTGGTAACAGCGAAAAGTGTATAAAAGTTGAAGTTCCTCGTGACCGTTTGGATGCTTATGGACTTACAATTACCCAGATTTGTCAGATGATTGGTGCCCAGAATATAACGAGTTCGGGCGGACAGATTGAACAGGGCGACACAAATTATACGATTTCGGCGGAAGGAACTTACAAAACAGTTGATGATGTAAAAGGAACTGTTGTTACATACAAAGCAAATTCCAGCGGAGAACTTGTTCCGATTCTTTTGCGTGATGTTGCAAATGTTTACGAAGGATATAAGGATGTTTCTTCGGAAGCGTATATTGGCGGAAAATCTTGCGTTATGCTTATGGTTCAAAAGCAGTCAGGAAAGAATTCTGTAGCAACTGCTGAAAAATGTCGTACTCAAGTTACAAAAATTTTACAGGAACTTCCGGCGGATGTTCAGATTATTGAGGCTTATAACACAACTGACGATATTAATAATACAATTAAAAATGTTGTAAGTTCGTTGCTTCAGGGAATTGTTCTTGCGGTTGCTGTTCTTTATATTTTCTTGCGTTCTATAAAAAGTACATTTATTATCGCTCTTTCTATTCCAATTTCTGTTCTTATTACGCTTGCGTTGATGTACTTCTGCGGTTTTTCAATCAATATGATGACCTTGTCAGGCTTGCTTTTGGGTATCGGGATGCTTGTCGATAACTCAATTGTAATTCTGGAAAACATATTCAGTTACCGTGAACGTGATGCAAAGGCTGATGTTGCCGCTGTTCTTGGTTCAGAAGAGATGCTCGGTTCAATTTCTGCATCAACATTGACATCGGTTTGTATCTTTCTTCCTATGGTAATGTTCCAGAAAATGCTTGGAATGATGGGAAAACTTTTTGTTTCTTTTGCGTTTACAATTATTTTCTCGCTTTTGTGTTCATTGCTTACGGCCGCAGTTCTTGTTCCGGTTCTTTCTTCAAAATATCTTGTTGTAGAAAAACAGTCTGAACGGAAAATGCCTAAGTGGCTTCAAGGTTTTGACGGTTTGATGAGCCGATTCTTTACTTGGCTCGATAACGTTTATGCCGCTGGCGTAGAAAAAGTTTTGCGACACAGGAAAGTTGTTATTATTTTGCTGGCAGTGCTTTTTGTAGGTTCAATTTCTGCTGTAAAGATTATTGGTTTTGTTTTTATGCCAGAAGAAGCCACAACCACTGTTTCAGTTTCGCTGGAAATGCCGAAGGGAACAACGCTTGAACTTACTCGAGAAGTTATTCAGCAGTATGAAGCAAATGTTATGAAAGATTTGAAAGGTGTAAAATATTCGCTTATTTCTGTAGGTGGCTCAACAATGATGTCGAGTGCTTCAGATTCAAACACTGCAACGCTTCGTATTTCTTTGTATCCTGAAAGTGAGCGACTTCCTGGTTACGACAACGAAAAATCAACCAAGGAAAAATGCCGAAAATACTTTAATTCGTTCCCAGGTGCGGAATTTACGTTCAGTACAGGAATGAGTTTTGCAAGTTCGGCAATTGATGTTGTGATTCGCTCGGATGACTTGGATTTGGCACGAGCAACTTCAAAAGAAATTCAGAATGTAATTAAAGAAAAATGTGCTGATTATGTAAATGAAGTAACAAGCGACCTTGAAGACGGACTTCCTCAGCTTAAGATTAATTTGGACCGAAACCGAATGTACGAGCTTGGCGTTACGGCTTATGGTGCGGGTACGGAACTTAATGCAGCTGTAAACGGAAAAACTGCTAGTCGCTATGACGATAACGGAACTCAGATTGATATTGTTGTAAGTCTTGACGATGAAGATAAACAGAAGTTTGGAGATTTGGAAAATATTTATGTTTCAAATTCTATGGGAAACCGTATTCCGTTTGCAAGTTTTTCTCGTTATGAAGAATCTCTTGCACCGGTTACAATCCGCCGTGAAAACCAGACTAGAACAATTCGCCTTTCAATTGAACCAAAATCAGGAATTTCTATTAATAAAGTTCAGGATGCGATTGCAGATGCAGTTCGCCAGAATGTTGTTCTTGATGAAAAAGTTATGCTTTCTTACGAAGGTTCTTTGGAAGATATGATTGATTCTGTAAAGAAATTCAGCGTAATTATTATTATGGCGATTTTGCTTGTATTTGCTGTAATGGCGAGTCAATTTGAGTCATTCAAAGATCCGTTCATTATTCTGTTTACGATTCCGCTTTCGTTTATCGGGGTAATGTTCATTTATTTGATTACGCATACGATGTTGAATATTATTTCTGTAGTCGGAATGTTGGTTCTTGTTGGAACAATTGTAAACAACGGTATTGTACTGGTTGACTATACAAATCTTTTAAGAAAACGCGGTTATGCACTTCACGAGGCTTGTATAGAGGCCGCAAGAAACCGTTTGCGCCCGATTTTGATGACAACATTGACAACTGTTACGTCTTTGATTCCGATGGCGTTCTTCCCAGGAGAAACTGGAACAATGACTCAGCCAATTGGATTGACGGTTCTTGGTGGAATGACATTTGGTTCTTTGATGACTTTGTTTGTAATGCCAGTAATTTACTTTATCTTCAATAAAAAAGATGAAGAAAAACGCCTTGCTCAGTTGGAAGAAGATTTAAGAAATCCTGTAAAAACTGAAAAAGAAGTTAAGGCAGAAGAAAGAAAATCACGTGGCTTAAAAAAAATTGTAAAAGCCTTGGAAGATAAAAACGAAAAGAAAAATGAGGAATCAAGTGAAAATTCTGATAACGGAGGAAATGAATAATGAAAAGAATAGAAGTTGTTCTAACTCAGGCAATTGAATCAGATTTTTTACAGTTGTACGAACGAGAATGTCGCCGTGTTGGAGTAAAATGCAAATACACAAAAATAGACAATGTGATGGGTTCTGGAAATACAAATCCAAAACTAGGCGATTCTATCTGGCCACAGCTGAATGTTATGTTTATTCTTTACGTGGAAGATAGTTTTGTTCCCATTGTAACAAACATTATGAGAAAGTTGCACGAAATGTATGTTGGCGAAGGTGCTGCGGCATTTGCAACAGGTTGTACCTGTATGGATATTTGTTAACTTTATAAGAAAAAAGGGGGATGTCCTAAAAAATAACTTTTCTGATTGAATTTAGTGGCATCCCCCTTTTTGAAAATAGTACATAGCATAAGACTACGTACATTTTTCTAGTTAAAACAAATTGGAAGAATTCTTATAATAGGGTTGATTTTAGTTTTTTGAGGCAAAATAAATTTGAGGGAAAAGAATTTATTTTGTCAAAATAAGGAATACGGAGATGGAAATGCAAAAAATAATCGAATTAATGGAAAACATTGCTGATTATCGAGGACAAATTGCAAAGTATCGGTCTTATGTAAATGAGCATCCTAATTGCGGTTTTGAATGGGAAAACAAAATTGTTGCAATGGAAAGAAAATTAAGCCAGATGGAACTGAAATTCCAAGTGGCTAGTTTTATGTTGTAGGCTATTTGCCCATACTCATTGATTTTTTCCAGGCGGCGGTTGCCCCTTCTATCACTGCGTTTCGGAATCCGTTTGCTTCCAGAGCAGCAACTCCTTCAATAGTTGTTCCTGCCGGGGAACAAACGGCATCTTTTAGAGCCGCAGGACATCGTTCATCATTTAAAACCATTGCCGCAGAACCTTTTAACGTTTGGGCCGCATAAACATACGCCTGTCTTCTTGGCATTCCGAATTTAACAGCCGCATCGGCAAGGGCTTCTATAAACATAAAAGCGTATGCTGGACCAGAACCGCTTATTGCTGTTACACAATCCATAAGTTTTTCGTCAACTTTTTCAACCATTCCACAAGATTCCAAAAGTTCTGTAACGTTTTTTAGTTCTTCTGAAGGAATTTCGTTCAGACAACAGAGAGCGGTCATTGCTTCTCCGATTTGGGCTGGCATATTTGGCATAATTCTTATATAACGAGCGTCGTATAATTCCATCAGTTTTGTAAGAGAAACTCCTGCTGCCATTGAAATAATTATTGAATCTTGTCTTAAGGATTTTTTTATATTTGTTATGACTTCTTTTATGTAAACTGGTTTTACAGCAAGAAAAATGTATTTTGCGTCTTTTACCGCTTCTGCATTTGATTCCACTGCATTGCATCCATTCTTTTTGGCAAATTCTTGTGCGTGTTCAAAATGTTTTGCTGTTACAGTTATATTTTTTGCGTCAAACTTTTTGCAGATTGCGCTCATTATTGCTCCACCCATAGAGCCACATCCGATACAAGCTATTTTTTCCATAAATATTACCTCCTGTTGATAATTTCTTTATTAAATTTTAAATAATGTACCGAGAGCTGTGCCGTTTTCTAGGTTTGTTAGAATATTTTCGTGACTTCCGTTTGCAAGAAGAATTGGAATTCCATAAACTGTTGTTTTTTCTGCCGCCTGAATTTTTGTTTCAATTCCGCCGGTTCCGAAAGCATTTTTTTCTCCGATTCGGATTGATTTTCTTAATTCCGGAATATTTTCCACAACTTCAACAATTTTTGCGTTTTCATTTGTTTTTGGATTGTCTGTAAAAATTCCGTCAACGTCACTAAAAAGAATCAGCAAATCTGCACTCCAAAGAATTGCTGTAAGAGCAGAAAGATTGTCGTTGTCTCCGATTTGAAATTCATCAATTGAAACAGAATCGTTTTCGTTTATGATTGGAACAACTCCTTCGTCTTCAAGAGTGAATAAAGTGTTTCGGATGTTCAATGAACGATGGTCGTTTTCAAAATCTTCTTTAGTTAACAAAAGTTGTCCGATGTGAATGTTCTGTTCAGCAAACGCTTTTCGCCATTGAGCCATAAGTTCAACTTGACCAATTGCGCACAACGCCTGTCTAAAGTGAACATCTTTTTTTCGAGCCCATTCGCTTAATGTGGAAACTCCAGAAACTTGCGCGCCAGAAGAAACAACAACAATCTGTTTTCCCTGGTCAATTAATTTTTTGCACTGAGCGGCAAAACTTGCCATAAATTCAGTGTTTTGTGTTCCATCCGCTTTTGCAAGTGTGTTTGAACCGATTTTAATTACTATTTTTCTTGCGTCTTTTAGTGCTTTTGAAATTGCTTCGCTCATTTTTTTTCCTTTTTATGATTAGCGGATTTGTCCTTCGCCATCAATCAGATATTTTGTTGTTGTAAGAACTTTTATTCCCATAGGTCCGCGGGCGTGAAGTTTTTGTGTAGAAATTCCAAGTTCAGCGCCAAAACCAAATTCTCCGCCGTCAGTAAATCTTGTTGAGGCATTTACATAAACGCAACTTGCGTCAATTTTGCTCTGAAAAAGTCGTGCGTTTTCAAGACTTTGGGTGATTATACTTTCGCTGTGCTTTGTGTTGTTTGAATTTATGTAGGAAATTGCTTCTTCAATATTTTCTACGGATTTTATGCAACATTCGTAGTCAAGATATTCGTTTCCAAAATCGTTTTCAGTTGCGTTGAAAAGAAGGTTTTGTGATTTTGCGTTGGTTTTTTCTAGAATTTTGTAAGAAAATTCATCTGCGTGGAATTTTACTCGTCCAGCAAACTGTTTTTCCAGAAGAGGCAAGAATTTTTCGGCAATTTTTTTGTTCACAACAATACATTCAATTGAATTGCAAACACTTGGTCGTTGAATTTTTGCGTTTTCAGCGATTTTTGCTGCCACTTCAAGATTTGCAGAATCATCAATGTAAAGATGGCAAACTCCACTCCCGGTTTCGATTACAGGAATTCTTGCGTTTGAAACAACATTTTGAATCAGTTTTTTTCCGCCACGAGGAAGAACAACATCTATAAGGCCAGTTGCATTTAAAATCTGTTCAACATCGGAATAATCGTGTTCTTTTGCTTCAACAAGTTCAATTGAATCTGGAATTCCGTCTTCTGTAGATGCAAGTGCATCTTTTATTATTTTTACAATTGCCTTGTTTGAATTCAACGCAGAAGAAGAGCCTCTCAAAAGAATAGAATTTCCGCTTTTATATGCAAGGCTGAACGCGTCTACAGTTACGTTCGGGCGGCTTTCGTAAATGATTGCCACAACTCCAAGAGGAACTCTTACTTGGCGGATGTTCAGTCCGTTTGGAGTTTTCCAGCCAGAAATTTCTTCGCCAACAGGATCGGCCTGGGAAATTACAATGTTTAGACTTTCAATGATTCCGTCAATTCTCTTGTTGTCTAAGGTAAGTCTGTCTATTAACGCTGCAGAAATTCCATTTGCTTTTGCGTTTTCAATATCTTTTTTATTTGCGGAAAGAATTTCTTCTCGCTTTGAGTTAAGGGATTTTGCTACTGTACAAAGGGCTTTGTTTTTTGTTGAGGCGTTTTGTGTGGCTAATTCTGTACTGCCCTTTTTTAATTGTTCACAAATTTTTTTTAGTTCCATAAAAACTCCAAATGTGGTTAAAACAAAAAAAGCCGAAACTTCTTTTAAGTTTCGGCCAGTTAATTTGCGTATTAGTAATTTGCTAAAAAGTACATTCCCAGCAATACTGCATTACGACATTTTTCAACAGACCATTCTGTCGTAGCGGGGAGACTTTTTATATACCACCAGAAAATTCCAAAACCAGGATCGATTCTCAAAGAATATTCTGTAAAATCTTCAGATTTTGTCTGCTGACCAAACATAAGGTAAACTGCGTCATTTAAAATTTCTAAAAAATCTTTATAGGTTTTTGACCAGTCTGAATAATCTTTGCAAAGAGTTTCCAGTTGAAACAGAATCTGCTCTTTTAAAGCAATATCTGATTTTTCAACCCAAGTTTTTTCTATTAAAAGTTTTAAATTTTTATTAAAACTTTCAATCAGTTTTGTTTCATCTGACGTTGCGAATGAACCGGAAAACCCGAACATTTCCGCAATTTTTTCAACATCAGAACTATTGTTTTCATCAGTGCTTGTAAATACCTTAACAGATTTTACTGTTTCGGCATCAATAAATCCTTCGATAAGGTTTTCTACCTTGTTAGAAATAGCCATACCAAGATAATAGTTTTTTCAAGCGTTTTTTACAAGTGGCTTTTTTGCTTAAAATTCTTATCTTACGGCATCCATTGTGGCTGCGGCAATGTTCATTGTTTTTGTTACATCATCTCCATCCCAAATTCCAGATATTGCCGGACCCATGCATTGCCAGAATCTTCCAAGTTGAATTATTGTTGGCATTGGCTTTGAATACTGAAGCTGGTTTACAATTTCTTTTGAATATTCATCCTCGATTTGAATATCTTTTCGTGGTGGAATTTGGTCTGTCATTTCAAATCTTTTTTGAAGCATTTCTTTTGAAGTAATAAATTTTGCAAATTCTTTTGCTTCTTCTGGATGTTCTGAATATGAACTTACAAATGCAAGTCTTACACCAGAGAATGAAGAAGCTGGTTTGTCGTTTCCTGGAAATTTTGGAAGTGTTGAAAGACCAAAATTCATTCCGGCTTTTTTAAATTCGTTGATTTTCCAAGAACCTGTGATAATCATTGGAGATGTGTCTGAACGGAACGAGGCATGGCAAAAATCTCTGGAAGCGTCTGCTGCTGGAACATTTAAAACAAGCGTTCTGAGTTTCTGGAAATATTTCATTCCTTCGATTGCTTGTGGGCTGTTTAAATTATGCTGTTTTGGGTTGTCGCCATTTGGTCCGAATAAGGGAGCGCCAAAACTGTCTAAGAACATAAATGAATAATATGGGTCTGTAACCGCCAAGGAAAGTGCGAATTTATTTTCAAGTTGACTATTCCATTGTTGTGCAAAAGAAATTATTTCTTCCCAAGTTGTTAACGGCTTTTTTAGAATATCTTTGTTGTAGAAAAGAACATAAGTTTCTGCACCAAGCGGATAGCCGTAAACAATACCGTCAAATGTGGCTGCCTTTTTTGCAAGACTGAAGAAATCTTTCATATATTCATCTGCGTCATCAACTGGAAGAATATGGTTGCCAGCAACAAGAGCACCGATATGGTCATGCGGAGCAACAAAAACATCTGCTCCAACTCCAGCAGGTCCGTCAAGTTCAATTTTATTTCTTGCGTCTGTGGATTCAACAGGTTCGTAACGAATTCTTATTTTTGGATTTATTTTTCTGAATTCTCTTATTGCGTATTGAATATAACTTTGCTCAGTTCCAGAAGATTCCCAAACCTTGAGTTCAGTCTTTTTTTCAACTCCAAAAACCAAACTTGAAACAAACGTTGTAAAAAACAACGAAACGATAATTTTTTTCATTAATAACCCCCGCTAAATATTATAGTAAGATAATGATATTTTTAGATTTAGGCAAATTTTGTTTTTGAGAAAAAAATGTTAGTCTGGGTGTCTTGATGCGATAGGTATTAACATTCGGGTGTGATGGGTTTTCATATTAAGGCATGAACTGTTGTAACATTTTATGGAAAAAACAGCAGTTTTGTGTTATATAATAAGTATGCTCACAGTTGCGGAAAAAATTGAGACAGAACGGAAAATTCATGCGGTTGAAACTTCTGAAATCCACAAAAAGAATTTCGGGCAATATTTTACACCCTATTCAATTGCGGAATTTATGGCTTCTCTTTTTCCTGAGACAGATGATGACTTAAATATTTTAGATCCTGGTGCTGGAATCGGAATTCTTTCATTTGCATTTTTAAATAGAATTAAAAAAGAAAACTGGGAAAATCCTTCAATAAACCTTTCCGCTTACGACATTGACACAGATGTTCTTGGAAAACTGACACAAAATCTGATTGAGCAAAAAAAGAATTTTACTGACTTTGATTTTAAGATTTACAATGTTGATTTTCTGGAAAAAACATCCTTTGATTATTCTTTTGGAAAAAACGAAGAATTTACACATATTATAATGAATCCGCCATACAAGAAAATTCTTTCAAAGTCTTCCACAAGGGAATTCTGTCGTTGTTTCGGGCTTGAAACCGTCAACCTATATTCCGCTTTTGTGGGAGCCGCAATCGCCCAGCTTAAAGAAAAAGGCTATCTGGTCGCGATAATTCCGCGGAGTTTCTGCAATGGGCTTTACTATAAGCCATTTCGCGAATTCATATTGAAAAACTGTTCGATAAAACAAATTCATCTTTTTGAATCAAGAAAAGATGCTTTTAAAGATGAATCCGTTTTGCAGGAAAACATAATTATTCTGCTTCAAAAAGGAACTTTGCAGCATGATGTGAAAATCTCGTATTCAAACGGAGCGGATTTTGAGAATCTGACTGAAAAATATTATGATTTTAATAACATTGTAAATCCGTTTGACAAAGAAAAATATATAAACATTCCGCTCCCATCAGGTTTGCCATCAGATGACTTTTTTGACTGTGCCTTTGTTTCTTTAAAAGAAACAGGGATTTCTGTTTCGACAGGTGCAGTTGTTGACTTTCGAGTGAAAGATTTTATCAGAAAAAATCCTGATGAAAATACTGTTCCGCTTTTTTATTCGTTGCATTTCAAAAATTACAGAACGGACTGGCCGAAAGAATCTAAAAAGCCGAATGCAATTGTTTTTGCGGATGAAACAAAGCCGATGTTTGTTCCGGCTGGAAACTATGTTGTTGTAAAAAGATTTTCAACAAAGGAAGAAAAAAAGAGAATTGTCGCCTCGCTTATAACAGCCGATGACATCGGCGCGTCAAGTTTTGCATTTGAGAATCATCTGAATGTTTTTCATTATGATAAAGAAGGTCTGCGAAAAGAACTGGCTTTAGGGCTAATTGTCTGGCTAAACACGACATTTTTAGATGAGCAGTTCCGCAAATTCAGCGGACATACGCAGGTGAATGCAACTGATTTAAGAAATCTGCCTTTTCCTTCAAAAGAAAAACTGCTTGAACTTGGAAAGAAACTTGAAAAATATGACGACTGGAATCAGAATCTTTTTGATTCGATAGCAATGGAGTGTCTTAATGAAAAATCTGCAGCAGCAAATTTCTGAGAAAGTAGAACAGGCGACTGATATTTTGGAAAAATTCGGAATGCCACCAGCTCAATTGAATGACAGAACCGCATATTGCCTTCTTGCTATCTTGAATGTTACGCCTGAAAAAAGCTGGGAAAATATTGAAAATCCTCTGATTGGAATAACTCCGATGATGGACTTTACAAAGATAAATTATTTGAAGGAATATGCTCCGAATTCAAGAGAAACTTTCAGAAGATTCAGCGTTCATCAGTTGGTTCAGGCTGGAATCGTCTTGTATAATCCTGACGATTCTTCGCGACCTGTCAACAGTCCGAAAGCCGTTTATCAAATTTCACCTGCAGCATTTGATGTGATAAGAACTTACGGAACAAAAGACTTTGAACCAAAAATTCAGGACTTCTTGAAAAATCAACAGTCGCTTTCAAAACAGTATGCACACGAACGGGAAATGAATAAGGTTTCCGTAAAAATAAAAGATGAACACTCAATTCAGATTTCTCCAGGAAAACATAGCGAGCTTATAAAAGATATTATCGAACAGCTTGCGCCAAGATTTCTTCCGAACAGCACTTTGGTTTATATCGGCGACACTGGCGAAAAGTGGGGCTATTACGACCAAGAGATTGCAGGAAATTTACTGTTCAATGTTCTTGAACATGGCAAAATGCCGGACGTGATTCTTTATGTTGCGGATAAAAACTGGCTTGTTCTAGTTGAATCTGTTACTTCTCATGGTCCTGTTGACAGCAAGAGATATATTGAGCTGAAAGATTTGTTTTCAAATGTGAACGCGAACTTGGTCTTTATTTCAGCTTTTCCTGATAGAAGCACATTCGTAAGATTCGCGCACGACATAGCTTGGGAAACAGAAGCATGGATTGCAGACAATCCTGACCACATGATTCATTTTAACGGTGATAAATTTATCGGGCCACATAAGTGATAAAGATTTTTTCTTCTTGTTAAAATCCCAAAAAAACTATAAATTCAACTTGATTTTACATTTGTGATGAAACGGCAGATTCCACGGAACACGCTTTTCTAATGATGCCAAGGCGCGCTAGAAGATAACATTTGCAAGTAAATGAATAAAAATTTATTTGGAGCTTGTTATGAACAGGTTGGTTAAGCGTTATTTTGTTGATGCGATGAGTGGAATGGCGCAGGGGCTTTTTGCGTCTTTGTTGGTTGGAACTATTATTCGTACTTTGGGGCAGCAGCTTCTTAGGTTTGGCGAAAATCCTGTTTTTCAATTTTTAGTTGATGCCGGTTCGTTTTGTTGTGAAGGTCATGTTGTTGGCGCGGCGATGGCTGTTGGAATCGGCTTTGCTATGGGTGTTCATGCTCTTGTGCTGTTCAGTTTGATTACTGTAGGGGCTACGGCAAACATTTTGGGTGGTGCAGGCGGTCCTTTGGCGGTTTTGATTATTGCGATTATTGCCGCCGAAGTGGGGATGTTTGTAAGCAAAAAGACAAAAGTTGATATTCTTGTTACACCGATTATTACAATTCTTTCTGGATGTCTTGTTGCGGTTTTGTGTGCAAAATACATTGGAATTGCCGCTAGTTGGGTTGGAAAATTAATAATGCTTACAACAGAACTTCATCCTTTTGTTATGGGAATTTTTGTTTCTGTTGTAGTTGGTGTTGCGTTGACGCTTCCGATTTCTTCTGCGGCGATTTGTGCGGCTCTTGGACTTACGGGACTTGCAGGCGGTGCGGCAGTTGCTGGTTGTTGCGCACAAATGGTTGGATTTGCGGTAATGAGTTTTAAGGAAAACCGATGGGGCGGAATTCTTTCGCAAGGACTTGGAACTTCAATGCTGCAAATGCCGAACATCGTAAAAAATCCAAAAATCTGGATTCCTGCGACATTGACGAGTGCGATTACAGGACCAATTTCTACGTGCTTTTTTAAAATGACAATGAACGGTGCGGCAGTTTCTTCTGGAATGGGAACTTGTGGTTTGGTTGGTCAGATTGGTGTTATTACTGGTTGGTTTAATCCAAGTGAACAGGCGGTTAATTGGGCAGTTCACAAAGCAGAAAAAGCTGGGCTTGCGGCGGAAAAGATTGCAGAAATTTCACAGGAAACACTTGCAATTCATCCAGGATTTTTTGAATGGTTTGGTCTTTTGATGATTTGTTTTATTCTTCCGGGTGTGATTTGCTGGGCGTTGTCATTGTTGCTCAGAAGAATCGGCTGGATAAAAGACGGCGATTTAAAATTACCTGAGTAATGGCTTATTGAATTTTGCAACAGATTTTGCAATGTGATATGCTATTTTTATTATGGAAAGTAAATCTCTTATAAAAATAAATAATTGCAGAATTGAAAATTCAAAAGGAATTCCAGTTCAGGATTTTAGTTGGGAAATGAAAACTGGCGAAGCATGGCTGGTGATTGGCCCGAACGGAGGAGGAAAGGCGGATTTTCTTCAGGCTTTGGACGGAGGATTTGGTTCAAAAATTGTTCCGAATCTTCCAAAAAATGAAAAAGAAGTTCCGCTTTATTCAAATCTTTTTGAAGATTCTGTAGAGTCCGTTTCTTTGGAGCGGGCTGCACGGATTATTCAGGAAGAGCGCGACGAGGATGAAAGTGAATTTATAGAAGGTGGCGTTGATCACGGACGAACTGGACGCATTTTTATTGCGGAAGGTGTAGTTGGAAAAATAAAAAAAGGTTCTGAGCCGCCTTCGATTTGCGGTGAACTGGACGCTTATCCAGAGATAAAACTTTGTGGCGTGGAAAAAATTCTTGACCGCGGCATAAAATATATGTCAACTGGCGAAATCCGCCGAACTCTTCTTGCCCGCGCACTGGTTTCCCGAAAAAAACTTTTGCTTTTGAGCGATCCTTTTGCAGGTCTTGATGCGGAAAGTCGAGGAATTCTTCTTGATTTTTTTGATACAATCGCAAGCAAACAGTTGAGTGATAGCAAAAATGATTCAACATTTCCGCGTATTATTTTGAGTATGGAACGTTATGTTGAAATTCCTGCAGCAATTACAAATGTGATTGAATTTACGGACGGAAAAATTTCTTTCTGTGGAAAAAAATCGGACTACGAAAAAATTGTTTCAGAAAAAAACAAGGAAAATGAAAAAAATCGGAAGGCGAATTACGAAAAATTTGCCGCAACTGTAAAAAAACTTAGTAACGATGTGAATATTGTAATGGGCGTTGAAAATTATCAGCCTGAAAACGATATTCTTGTTGAAATGCACAATGTGAATGTGGGATGGGATGACCACAAAGTTCTGCGAAATTTGAGCTGGACTTTAAAACGTGGAGAACATTGGCTTATCCGCGGTTCAAATGGTTCTGGAAAAACCACATTGCTTGAACTTATTACTGGCGACAATATGCAGGTTTTTAGCAATGACATAAAAATTTTTGGTGCACCGCGCGGTTCTGGTGAAACAATCTGGGAAATAAAACATAGGCTTGGAATTGTTTCTTATCGTCTGCACGTTGAATACAGAATGTTGGGTGGAACATCTTTGAGGGATGTGATTATAAGCGGATTTCATGATTCAATCGGAATGTATGAAATTTCAACTGATGTAGAAATAGCGGCTGCTGAAGAATGGTTAAAACTTGGTGGTTTTGAAGGTCGTGGCAGAGAATCTTTTGGGGATTTGAGTTATGGCGAGCAGCGGGCGATTCTTATTCTTAGGGCAGCGGTAAAATGTCCGCCAATAATGATTCTTGATGAACCTTGTCACGGACTTGATGAGCAGATGCGACAAAAAACGCTTGATTTACTTGAACTTATTGCGGAACTTGGAACAACGACATTTTTGCATGTAACGCATGAGCCGAGTGAAGTTTTAAAATGTGAAAAGCACGTGCTTGAACTTCATCCAGATGAAGAGCCGATGTATAAAATTCTTGAGCAGTAAAATGGATTTTTTTATGAAGAAGTTTTTTTCAGTTTTTTTAATTTTTTGCGTAATTTTTAGTGCTACGGCCGAAAGTAAAAAATCTTATAATAATTTAAAAAATCAAAGAAAAGTTGCCTACAGACAAAAAAAGGTTTCTGGCGAGCCTGTTGAAATGCAGGAAATTTGGGGCTGGGTGATGCAGAGTCGTTTTTATGAATTTGACAATGATTTACCGCTTACCGATGTCGGATTTTTTGCCGCAGATGTTGACTGCTACGGAAATCTTTCGAATGTGCCAGACCGAAGCAAACTCGCAGATTTTCCAGGAAGAGTGCATCTTGTTCTTGTTTGCGATAGCAAAAGTCTTACACATTTTGTTCTTGACCCAAAATTTGGAATTACGGACAAGATGATAAAAGAAATTATGCGTGCTGCAGAACCTTTTGATGGAATCAATGTTGATTATGAGTTGATTCCTGGAAAAGACGGACAGAATTTTTTGAATTTTCTTGAAAAACTAAAAAACGAATGTAAAAAAATAGGAAAAATGTTTACGGTTTGTGTTCCAGCTCGTGTAAAAACAATTAGCGACGATATTTTTCCGTACGAAAAAATCGCGGCGTTGGCGGACAGGGTTATGGTTATGGCTTACGATGAGCATTGGTCATCAAGTCAGCCAGGACCGATTGCTTCTATGAATTGGTGCGAAAAAATTGCTGGTTATGCGGTTAAGGTAATCCCTCAGGAAAAACTTGTTATGGGATTGCCATTTTACGGAAGAAGCTGGGCAAACGAAAAGCCGGCGCAGGCTTGGTATTTTGAAGGCGTGAACAGAATTATTGATGAATACAAATCTGGCCGGGTAAATTACATAAACGACATTCCAAATGTTGAAGTAACAATAAAAGTAAAATCTGATTTTTGGTTTGAAGATGCGTATTCAACGGTTGCAAAAATGCGGCTTTACAAAAATTTTAATGTGAACAAAATTGCATTTTGGCGAATCGGGCAGGAAGATAAAACTGTCTGGCAATGGATGAAGAAAGAAGAATAATCTGCATTGAATAAATGAAATGACCGACGCATTTTTGCGGTGAAAAACTATGAGCCGCGGTTAGTCGGCAAACCCTGAAAAGCCAGAGCGCTGCGTGTCAGCGGGAACGCCCGATAATTGCTAACAATGAATGTTTTTGATATATTTAGGTTATGAGTGAAAAATTTGAAAATTGCCCTTGTGGTTCGGGAAAAAAATACAGTGAATGCTGTGAACCAATTATTAAAGGAACTGTAAAAGCTGCTACTCCAGAAGCGTTGATGCGTGCTCGTTATTCGGCTTATGTTGCACACGAGATTGATTTTATTGTAGATTCTTGCGAAGAAGGCGAAGGAATTGCTGATATTGATAAAAAGGCTACAGAAGATTGGAGTCGACAGTCAATTTGGCAAGGTTTGCATATTATTAGAACAGAAGAAAAGGACGATGAAGGTGTTGTTGAATTTATTGCTGATTACACAATGAAACATCTTGTTGAACATCATCACGAAATTGCTGGTTTTAAGAAGATTAATGGCGAATGGAAATATGTTGCTGGAAATATTATTCCGGAAACTGTAAAACGTGATGGTGCAAAAATCGGTAGAAATGATCCGTGTCCTTGTGGAAGTGGCAAGAAATATAAAAAATGCTGCGGTAAATAAATAGTTTTATGCTAAAAAGGTTTGTTTTTTTTGAAAAATCTTTTTGGCGTAAGAAATAGCAGCGTTTTTGGTGAATTGAATAGATGTCTGAAAAAATTATTACTGGTTTTCATGCGATAGAAGAGCGTGTTCTAAAAGCGAAGGAAGCCACAAAAGAAGCCGCCGGAAAAAATAGTGTTGGCGGTGGAATGCGTATTGTTTACAGCAAGATTGGGCCGCGCGTAAAAAAGATTTTGGCGGCGGCAAAAGAGGCGGGAATTCCTTGTTCGCAGGGGGATGATCGTGACCTTGACCGCATGGTTCAAAGTTTGCCGGAAACTAGCCGTGAACACCGCGGAATTGTTCTTTGTGTAAATGGCGAAAACGCAAAATCTGCGAATATTGTTGATTTTGATGAATGGTTGAACGCTGCCAAAGCGAAATCTGAAAATGAGCGGCAGGTTGTTGTAGTTTTAGATTCTATTACTGATCCTCATAATGTTGGTGCAATAATAAGAAGTTGCGATCAGTTTGGTGCAAGTCTGGTTGTTTTACCGGAGCGACGAGGAATAAAAGACGTTGATTCAAACGAGGTGATTGCGCGTAGTTCGGCTGGTTCTGTTGCATGGGTTCCTGTTGCGGTTGTGAATAATCTTGTAAGAACGGTTCAAAAGTTAAAGGAAAACGGATTTTGGTCTTACGGTGCGGATGCTGGCGGTGAAAACGTTACTAAGCTGAAATTTGCTCCTCGTTCTGTGATTGTTATGGGTAGTGAAGGTTCGGGGATTGCACGGCTTCTTGAATCTGAATGTGACACAATTGTTTCTATTCCGACTTGCGGAAAAATTGATAGTTTAAATGTTTCTGTTGCGGCTGGTGTTTTGCTTTACGAAAATTACAGACAGAGTAATAATTAGAATATGAATGAAAATAAAAAAACTGTAGTTGCCGTTACTGGTGCAGACGGTGCAATGGGTGGCGAAGTTGTTGCCCATTTGCTTGATTCTACGAAAAATTTTGAATTAAGACTTTTTGTATATAATCACGTAAAACATTACAGGGCATTTTTTAAGCATCTTTTGCGAAAAGGTCGTGGCAGAATTACGATTGTAAAAGGCGACCTTGGAAATTATGATGATGTTGAGAAGCTTGTTTCTGGTGCTGATTACGTAATTCATTGCGGTGCGGTTATTCCTCCAAAAGCGGATCACAATCCTGAAAATACTGTAAGAACGAATTTTGGCGGCACAAAAAATATTGTTGATGCGGTTATGAACAGTGGGCGCGCTGAAGAAATAAGGTTAGTTCACATTTCTACGGTTGCCGTTTATGGAAACAGAAATTACAAGCATATGTGGGCTAGAATGGGCGATCCGGTAATGTCTTCTGCGTATGACTATTATTCTGCGGCAAAAATAAAGGGCGAACGTTATGTTCTGGAAAGCGATTTGCCGAACTGGGTTGTTTTGCGTCAGACTGCAGTTTACCACAAATATTTTTTGGCAAACAATATGAACGATGGGCTTATGTTCCATACTTGCTGGAACGCACCTCTTGAATGGATTACGGACCGGGATTCTGGTTTGTGTATTCAAAATCTTGTTGAACGTGATTTGGACGGAAAACTGAATGGTTTCTGGAAGAATGACTACAATATTGGTGGTGGCGCGTCTTGCCGTGAAACTGGATATGAAACTTTTAATTCTGGGTTTGCGTTGATGGGCGCAGGTGCGGAAAAATTCTTTGAGCCATACTGGAACATTCCGCGTAATTTTCATGGCGTTTGGTATACCGATAGTCATATTTTGGATGAATGGCTTGGTTACAGAACAGAAAGCAGTGCAGATTATTGGAAAAGAATGAGAAAAGAGTTGTGGTATTACTGGTTTGGTAGGATAGTTCCTTCTTTTCTTATCAGAAAACTTGCGATTGAACGACTTTTGAAAAACAGCAATGCGCCAATGAATTGGGTTCGTCTTGGAAAAAAAGGAAGAATTGACGCATTTTTTGGTGGAAAAGAAGCGTTTGACGCAGAGCCAAAAACTTGGAAGGAATTTCCGGTGCTTGCAAAAGGACTATCGCCAGAAGGTCTGATTGATTATGGCGAACTAAAAGATGAATCTAAGGCTGAAAAATATAAACTTGACCACGGTTATAATGACTCAAAACCAGATTCAGAAATTGATTTGGAAGATTTAAGAGCGGCGGCAAAATTCCGTGGAGGCGAAGTTGTTTCTTCTTCAATGGAAAAAGGAAACCTGCACAAAAAAATTACTTGGAAATGTCACAACGGTCATATTTTTGAAAGCAAGCCGTTTACAATTTTAAAAGGCGGTTTTTGGTGTCCTGAATGTTGCGAGGCGCTTCCAAAATGGTCTTTTGATAAAGTTTCTGCAAGTATTCCGTTTTATGCACAGGTTTGGTACGACACACATTCAAAATCTGAAGAAAACAATGTTTATCCTTATGATGAACACGAAGATGATGATATGATTGTGCCGGTGGAAAAACTTTAGGCTTTAAATAGGCTTTGGATATGAAAAAAGCTGTAATTTACGTTTTTAGTGGAACAGGAAATACTCGTCTGGTTGCGGATTTGTACAAAAAAAATCTTTTTGAATACGAAACTACAATTTATGACGTAAAAATGAAAAAAGTTTCTGAGGATTCTTTCAAATTTGAATTTCAGCCTTTTCCAAATCCGAATGAATTTGACTTGGTTGGATTCGGGCATCCTGTTTATGGTTTTAATATTCCAAAGCCTTTTGATGATTTTCTAAATCTTTTACCAAAACTGGAAAATCCAAAAAAAGCATTTGTTTTTAAAACTAGCGGAGAAGGTTTGTACATAAATGAATTTTCTTCGCAACGTCTTATTTCAAAAATGGAAAAAAAGGGTTTTGATTTTATTTCTGATCGTCATTACGTAATGCCATACAATATGATTTTTAGGCACACTCCAGAAATGGTTAAACGTGAATGGCTTTATGCAAATGCTTACGCAAAACTTTCTTGCAGAGAAATTCAGCAAGGAAAAGTAGACAACGTTCATATAAATCCCTTTTTAAGATTTTGGGTTCCGCTTGTCCGCGTTGAATGGCTTTATTATCCGATTTCTGCACCGTTTTCATTAAAAGTTGATATGGAAAAATGTGTAAAATGCCAAAAGTGCGTAAAAAATTGTCCTTTGAACAATATTTCTTTTGACGGTAAAAAATTTAAGTTTGGGCATAACTGCACAATGTGTACCTGCTGTTCGTTTGGATGTCCGACAAGTGCTATTAGCATAGGAATTTTAAACGGCTGGAAAATCAATGGTTCATATAATATAGAAAAAACCGCAATGGATAAAAGTATTGCTTTTCCAGAAATTGGAAAAGATTATTCAGGCTTGCATCCGTGGCTTTACAAAAAATACTATCGAAAACTGGACAAAAAGTTTATTGCGGCAGAAATTAAATTTGATTAACTGATTTTCTTCGTGTAGACTGATATAGTTATGCTTATCAAGGTAATGGCTGATTCTGGCCGACGAATTGCTTGGACTGACCGAAAAAATGGTTATTTCCAGTTTCTTTTTGGTAAAAAAAATGATGAAAATGGATATTTTCGTGGTAGCACGAAATTTTTAGAAACTTTTACTAGCGGTGGAATGGAACTTTCGGACGCAAAGTTTACAGATGTTTTGCCGTATGGTTTTAAATCCGTTTTTGAAAAATCATTTATTGAAGCAGCGTTGCTTTTGGAAGAGCAGTCTTTTTATTTAAATTCAAATTCGGAACTTGGAATTAAGAAAATTGCGCCAACAATGCTTTTTGAAGAAACTTTGCCGCTAGAAGGAAAAGAGTCAAAAAGTAACTTGGAAGAACTTGAAAACCAGAAAAAAACGGATTCTTTTTGGTCTGAAAAAAATTGTGATGGTGTAAAAGTAATCAGTTCAAATAAAGGTGTTGCTGTTGCGGCGATTTTTGATTTTGATTTTTCAGCAAAAGAAGAAGATTTGTTTCTTTGTAAAAAACAGAATTCTGCAAATTCAGAAGAGCCTTTTTCAGGCGACGGTTGGTATGTTGCTTTTGAATCGGATGAAAATTCTGCAATAGAAAAAGCGGTTCGTCTGGCAAAAGAAAAGGGAATTGATTCTCACAAAAAGGCGATAGATGAATTTCTTGGTAAATTCAATGCGGATTTTGGCGACAAAAAATTCAACGAGTCAATTCAGTGGGCAAGATTTAGTGCGTGGCAGCTTGCAACAAAAGACCACGGAAGCCATTTTCGCGGAATTTGGGCTGGACTTCCTTGGTTTAGGGATAATTGGGGACGCGATACGTTTATTGCTTTGTGCGGAACGCTTTTGGTTTCGGGTTGTTTTGAAGAGGCAAAAGATGTTCTTTTGGGGTTTGCGGATTTTCAGGATTTGAACAAAGATAGCCCGACTTATGGGCGTATTCCGAATCGTTACCGCGATGAAAATGATGTGATTTTTAATACAGTGGATGGAACTTTGTGGTTCATCCGCGCTTTGTGGGAATATGTTCAGTATTCTGGAGATGTTTCGATTATAAAGCAGCTTGAAAACACGGTTAATACTGCTCTTTTTGCAGAAATGGAGCGTTGCGATGAACACGGTTTTCTTATGCACGCAGATGCTGATACTTGGATGGATGCCCGGATTGAGGGAAATGAACCGCTTTCTCCGCGTGGAAACCGTGCAAACGACGTACAGGCTTTGTGGTTCACTGCGTTAAAAATTGGTGCAGAAATGCAGCGTTTGCTCTGCAACAATGAAAAGGCTGACGGTTACGATTTTATTGCAGAACGTGTAAAAAAATCATTTTTGGAATACTTTTGGAATAAAGATTGCAATGCACTTGCAGACTGTTTGCCTGAAGGTGGTTATGGCGAATGGATAAAAGATATGCGCGTTCGTCCAAATCAGCTTTTTACGTTTATGATTCCTTCTGTTTTGGATTTGCGCCCAGAAGAATATTTTATTGAAACAAATGTTGCAGACAGTATTATTAAAAATGTTGAGCGTGAACTTGTTAATCCTTTTGGACTTTACAGTTTAAGCCCTGAAGATCCGTTGTTTCATCCGGAACACGAAAATCCAGAATGGTATCATAAAGATGCGGCTTATCACAATGGAACAATCTGGGAATGGAATACAGGCGCATACGTTACAGCAAATGTATTGGCTTCAAATGGGATTCTTGGTGAAAAATCTGCGGCAATTCTTCAGAATTATTCAAGGATGATTTTAGAATTCGGTTGCGCAGGCTCGCTGAGCGAAAATATTCACGCAAGACCAGATTCTAATGGAAATCCTAAGTTTTCTGGAACTTTTAGCCAGGCGTGGTCGGTTGCGGAATTCAATAGAAATATTACGATGGATTTGTTGGGATTTCATCCGCAACTTATTCAGAAAAAAATAAAATTTTCTCCATGTCTTCCGGCTAATTGTAAAGAGGCAAAAGCGACTCTTCCGTTTGGCAATGGCTGGATTTTTGAGGTTCAAATAAGACGAAAAGGCGAAGATTATCACTGCTCAGTAAAGTGGAATGTAGAAAACCTTGGAACTTTGGAAAATTTTCCTGAACTTTTGTTGAACGAAATAAAAATCAAACCGAACGAAAAATACGAGATTTTAACACCTGCAAAATACAAAAACAAAGCAGAAAAACACTTTTCTTTTGAAAAATTTGGAACTCCGTCAAAATGGATTACTGCTCCGTTTGCTAAACAAAATTTGAATAATGAGTTTTGCGGTGCGGAACACAAAAAGGACTATCTTTTCAATCTTATAAAAAGTGGCAGAATGAACAGCAAATGCAGTGGCGGAAAAAACACTGGTGCGCTTGAATGGTATTTTGATTCAAAAGAATTTGAAGAAAAATACCACACTAATCTTGAACTTGGTGCGATTTATAAAAAGCCTGGAACAACTTTTAGACTTTGGGCTCCTACGGCAAAGGCGGTTTCTGTTTCTTTGTTTGCGGATGGTGAAAATTCTGCGGCAGAAAAAACATTTGAGTTAAAAAAAATTTCTGAAAATGGAAAATTCGGTGTTTGGGAAGCGACTGTAAAAGGCGATTTGCACGGAAAATATTATTTGTATACGGTTTTGGTTCATGGTGTTGAGCAAATCTCTTCTGATCCGTATGCAAAGGCCTGTGGCGTAAACGGAAAACGTTCAATGGTTGTGGATATGTGCCGTACAAATCCGGATGGGTGGGATTCTGTGAAAGTTCCACTTGTAAAAACTCCTAGTGATGTTGTGGCTTACGAAGCGCATATTGCGGATATTACTTCTAGCCCGACCTGGAACGGCGACAAGAAAATTCAAAGAACTTTTTTAGGTGCGGCACAATCTGGAACAACTTGTGGCGGTGTTCCAACTGGATTTGACCACATAAAATCTTTGGGCGTTACGCACGTTCAGCTTCTTCCTGTTTTTGATTTTAGAAGTGTTGATGAAAAAACTGTGAATGACCCGCTTGTAAAAAATAGAATTTTATTCGGAAATTTTAATTGGGGCTATGATCCAGAAAATTATGCCTGCGTGGAAGGTTCTTATTCAACAAATCCTTATGATGGTTCTGTTCGCATAAAAGAATTTAAGCAGCTTATAAAAAATTATGCGGATGCTGGAATCGGTATAATTATGGATGTTGTTTACAATCATGTGAACGATGGAATTCATCAGGGGCTTGGAACAAGCGTTCCGGGATATTTTTACCGGGTTGAAGGATATTCTGGTGCTGGCGAAGATACGGCAAGCGAACATTCAATGTTCAGAAAATACATGGTTGATACGCTCTGTTTTTGGTTGAAAGAATACAAACTTTGTGGATTCCGTTTTGATTTGATGGGTTTGCACGATGTTGTAACGATGAACGCAATTCACGACGCTTTGCATAAAATAAAATCTGATGTTCTTATTTATGGCGAAGGTTGGGATATGTACCGAGCCGGAAAATTTGATGGAGCGTCTCAGGTTAATTGTGAAAAACTTAATGGGATTGGATTTTTTAATGATGCAATGCGTTGCGGAATAAAAGGACCGATTTTTGATGATAAGCAAAAAGGCTTTGTTCATGATGGAAGTCGTCGCGAAGCCGTGAAATTTGGAATCGTTGGTGCAACAAAACATCCGCAGATTCAATATGAAAAAATTGAAGGAACAGCCGCTCCAAAACCTTGGGGAAAAGAAACTTGGCTTTCTGTAAATTATACGGAAATTCATGACAATATTACGTTGCACGATAAACTTTTTATGGTTGAACAAGATAAGCCAGAAGAATATCTTGACCAAATGCAAAAAATGGCGATTTCGCTTGTGATTCTTGCGGAGGGATATCCGATTCTGCATGCGGGAATGGAATTTTGCCGTTCAAAAGAAGTTCCAGAAGAAATAAAGGCTACAAAACAGATTTTTTATGAATATGGAATTTCTGACGACGGAAGACATTTTGTTCTGCACAATACTTACAATGTTTGTGATCGAATAAATAACCTTGACTGGAATCGTTGTGCCGAAAAGCAGGATGTTGTAAATTACGTTAGAAATCTTATCAAATTACGAAAGGAACACCCTGCGTTTAGGCTTGCAACTGCGGAAGAATGTGAAAAAGTTTTGCGGTTTATTGACAACAAGGCTGTTGGACTTCCTGAACAGGTTCTTGCGTGGGAACTTGATGGCGGCAAGTGTGGCGACAACTGGAAAAAAATTGTAGTTGTGGCAAATCCGTTTACTTCAGATGTAAAATTTGAACTTAATGGAAAAGGAACTTGGAAATTGGTTACAGATGGTAAGCAATTTGCGGAAAATCCTGTTGATTTGGAAGACGGTACTGTTGTTACGGTTGCTACAAAAACGGTTGCTGTTTACGCTTTGCAATAGTTCTGCAAAATATAAAGAATTTTTTAAAAAATGCCGATAAAGTCCGTGAGGTCTTTTTTTATGAAAAGAATTTTGAATTTATTTTTTATATTTGCAATCTGTTTTAGTTTTGCCGCCTGCACGAATAGTGACGATGAGAAATATATAATTGACGTAGAAAAGGCAAGCGATTCAATGTCGGTAACGGTTTCTATTCCGTATGTTGAAGATATGGCTTACGTTAATATTTTTAGAAAAGACAGCGAGGACGATGTTTTTAATATTGCACAAATAATTCCTGCCACAAAAAACAAAAATATAACATATATTTTTACAGATAATCTTGTTTTGAATGGTAAAAAATATCAGTATATGGCAAGATTTAGGGTGAATAATTCCTATGAAACAACAGACTGGTCGGATGAAGTGGAAATTTCACAGATTTCACCAGTATATACTTCGGGTGATCCAAAACCTGTTCTTTCTAATGATGACTGTTACTTTTCTTATGATGAAACGGCGGCGACTCTGACATTCGTTTCTGAGGCAGCGGATGGAATTGGCTCAATCAGTTTACCAACGGAAACGGACTTTTCCGGGTTCAATTTAGGGCTTGCAATAAGTAATGAAGAATCTGCAACGGTATTTAAGTTGGCATCTGGGGGAGTTGGTTATACAACGGATTCAACACCGATTTTTTTGCGTGCAATTTTACCAACAAATTATTTTGATAGGTCGCTTGTCTTAAAAGGTGTGGTTTGTCAGTTTGTAAGTAAAAAGTATCAGACTGAAAATGATGACACAACTCCTCTCCGTTACACAACTGTTCAGTGGACAGCACCGCTAGATCTTCGTGTTAAAATTAAAGACGATGCAGTTTCTTCCTTTGTGGTTGCTTCAAAATCTTCTGATGATGAAAATTATGATTTTACAGATATTGAAACATCCTCTTCGAGAGCGGTAACTGTAAAGTCTGCAAATTCTTTATCGTCTTTTGATTTGGATTATTAGGTTATTTTATAAGAAGTCCGCTTACTGCAAGTTCAACTGCTCCGTAACAGTCTGAAATGTCTTTTGCGTTCAATACGGAAATCTTAAAAATTGCTGATTCCAAGAGTGAATAAAGCATTATATTTGCGTATTTTACGCTTACCTTTTTGAATTCTCCGGCACGGATTCCGCGGATAATTACGCAGTTTAAAAGGTGTTGCAGGCGGATTATTCTGCGCAGAACTCGTTCTTCTGTATTAACTCCAGATTTTTGAAGTTGAACCAAATATGGTAAAAGGACTGCAAAAAGTTTTCGGTTTTCTTCGCATTTTTCAAGAATGAATTTCAACATTGATTTTAAGACTTTTTCTGTTGAAATTGTTGTGTCTGAGGCAATTTTTATAAGAACTTCTTCCAAAGTTGAAAGAAACTGCTTTATACTGAACAGAAAAATTTCTCGTTTATTTTTAAAGTAAATGTACAAAGTTGTGCGCGTGATTCCGCATCGGTCGGCGATTTTCTGAAAAGTCACATCCTCGTAACCTTCGTCCATAAAAACGTCAAGCGAGCGTTCAAGAATTTCTTCTCGTCTTTTATCGTGTTCAACAACTGTAGCCATTGGTTTTAGATTTTCCTTTTGTGCAGTTCTGATTTTATTTGCTGAAATTTATTTTGATTTTGGCAAATAATTTGTATATCTGTAAAATGTCGTGTTTAAATTTCCCGCTTTGATGTCTTTTAGGCTGTTTGCGTAATGACCAAAATTTTCCTGAAATGACTTATGGCTTGTGATGATTCCAAATTCCCAGCCCTTGAAATTTTGCCAAAGAACTGACATTTTTGTGTAAAGTTCGGCGGCTTGCTCTTCGTCGCCAAGGCGTTCTCCATAAGGAGGATTACAAAGAATCAAACCTGATTCGTAAGGAGCGCTTAGTTCTGTAAAATCTGCCTGGACAAAATCTGGGCGGATGATTTTTGAGTCACTTCCAATCGATTGGAGGGCTCGTCCTGCCATAACGCAAGCATATTCTGCATTTTTTTTGGCTCGTTCGATGGCTTCAAAAGAAATATCTGAACCTGTGATTCTTACTTCTACATCTGTGCGGATTTTTTCTGCTTCTTGTTTGCGGATTTTTTCTGCTTTTTCCTTGTTGTAAAAAGGCAGGGTTTCAAGTGCGAATCTGCGTCCAAATCCTGGCGCAACATTGTATGCGTAAAGTGCGGCTTCTATTGCGATTGTTCCAGAACCACAAAATGGATCGTGTAACGGTGTTTTTCGGCGCCACATCATTTCTTGAAGAAGAACTGCTGCTACGGTTTCGCGAAGTGGGGCAATTCCTCCGTCTACACGGTAGCCACGTTTATGGAGAGGAAGTCCAGACAGGTCAAGAAGAACCATTGCAATATTTTGATCCATGTAAATGCGGATATTTGATTCATTGCCTGTTTCTGGCATAGAGGACATTCTGAATTTTTCTGTAAGTTTTTGATAAATCGCTTTTTGAACAATTGACTGAATTGCGTGTTCTGAATTTAATTTGCTTTTGTAGCAGCGAACTTTGTCTACTGTGATTTTTGAATCTTTTTTAAAGAAATCTTGCCAAGAAATGTCGTAAACGCCGTCAAAAAGCTGGTCGAAATCTTCTGCGTAAAAAGAAGCCATTTGAAGAAAAAGTCTGTCTGCGGTGCGAAGGCAAAGATTGCATTTGAACATGGCATCGTTATCGCCTTCAAAAATAACGCGACCAGGGGCATTTCCCTTTAATTTATAGCCAAGATGTTTAATTTCATTTCCAAGAATTTTTTCTGCGCCAACGGCACACAACGCAACCAATGTATTCATAAACTAAATGTAACATTTTTACAATTTTTGCGAAAGTGTCATTTTGACATTTCCGCAAAAAAATGTCATTTTGCGGTGAATTCTTTTAGTGGGCAATTCCTCGGATTTCTTCTAGGGTTTGGATTCCTTTGCGTTGCATATATTTAGAAATTCCGTCGATACATTCAATCATTGTGAGTGGGTTTGCAAAAGTGTTTGTGCCGACTTCTACAGCGGTTGCTCCAGCCATAACAAATTCTACTACGTCAGACCAAGTTGCGATTCCGCCGATTGCGATGATTGGAACTTGTTTTTCTTGCGGAAGAGATTTTATTGCTTCGTAAAGTTCATAGATTAAGCGGACTGCGATTGGGCGCACGGCTGGACCACCGAAACCTGCTTTGATTTTGTCAAAAACTGGGCGGCCAGTTTCTACGTCAATTGCAACTCCTTGAAAAGAATTGCAGAGGCTGATTGCGTCTGCACCAGAATTTATGCAGGCAAGCGCAACTTGTTTTAATTCTGTCGATTGTGGAGTGAGTTTTACCCAAAGCGGTTTTTTTGTTACGGAACGCACTGCACTTACAACTGTGTTTGCGGAAGAACAGCTCGTTCCGAAAGCGGCGCCGCCAGCGCTTACGTTTGGACATGAAATGTTCAGTTCTATTACAGGAACTTGTGTTTTTTCAAGAAGTTTTGCGCCTTCCACATAAGTTTCTAGGCTTGAACCAGAAAGATTTGCGATTGCGACAGGTTTTAATTTTAGCATTTCGGGAAGTTCGTGTTCTATAAAGTGAGGAATTCCTGGATTTTGTAGACCGATTGAATTCATTAAACCGCTTGGGGTTTCCCAAATGCGGGTTCCAGAATTTCCTTGGCGCGGTTCAAGGGTAAGACCTTTTGAGGCGATTCCGCCGAGTTTATTTACATCGAAAATGGATGCATATTCCGTGCCGAATCCGAATGTTCCAGAAGAGCCGATAAGCGGATTCTGAAAAGTTATTCCATTTATTTTTACAGATAAATCCGGGGTTTTAGGGGCAGAGCCCCTAGGAGATGGGGTAGGAGGCAACGAAGTGCTGACGAGGGGCAGACTTGCCCCATCTGATTTTGGTTTTATTTTTGAAGGTTCTGGTTTTGGAAATGAAAGAATTTTAGAGTCGAAAACTGGTCCGTCTTTGCAGCAACGAAGATTTCCTTTTGTGGTTGGGATTACGCAGCCAAGGCAAACGCCAACTCCGCACGCCATTCGGGATTCCATACTTAGCCAACATTGTACGCCAGCGGATTCTGAAACAGTTTTGATGTAGTTTAACATTGGGGCTGGACCGCACGCATAAACAGCTGAATATCCGCCTTGCTTGATTTTTTCGGCATCGATTGCGGCTGTAATCATTCCGTGGATTCCAACGCTTCCGTCATCGGTTGTGATTGTAAGATTTTCTGGATGAATATTTTCTAGTCCGTAAGAGCCACTTTTGAACGAGGCGATAAAGTCGTAAGTTTTTGGAGGAAGTGATTCTGCAAAATTTGCAACTGGAGCAACACCGATTCCGCCGCCGGCAATTAGAACTTTTTTATTTTGTGTGTCTGGGGAAGCTGAATCTGCCGGACGTGGGAAAATGTTTCCGAGTGGACCGAGAATTTGGATTTTTTCGTCTGCTTCAAGAGTGCAAAGTTCTTTTGTGCCTTTTCCTTTTAATAGGATGAGAAAAGAGATTTCTGCACCGTGCGAAGTTTTTTCAGCATGAAAAACGCTGATTGGGCGCGCTAAAAGTTGCTGGCTTTTTTCTGAACGAAGCATAAAAAACTGACCTGGAAGCGGCATTCGTGCGTTTTCACCGATTGTGGTTATTTTTAAGCAGAATACGGAGCCTTGTGGTTTTGCACCAGATACGCTTTCGCAGGTGGCTACTGTTCCTGTTGTAAAAATAGGATATGGAATGTCGTTGCAGTCAGTGATTTGTTTCATTTTTCAGTTTCCTTGAAATTAATTTTTGTAGGTTGAATTTAGAGTCTTTGCAAATTAAAAATTCGCTTGCGCTTCTATTCATTCTGCTAAAAAACTCAAAATTCACCCTAAAATTATACTATAAATATAATCTTTCTTGAATATAAGGCAAACTTTAAAATTTTGGTTGCGAATCTAAAAGCGGAGTCCGAATCTTATTGACGGGTGAAGGTCAACGGAATCTGAAAATGAGATTGTGCCAAAGTTGTTGTCTCGGACTTCGTTATAGAAAGCAGTGTCGTTAAAATCTTCAATATGAAAATCAAAAACTCCGGAAACAAATGCTGAAAATCTGCGTAGAGGCTTAAATTCTAGCGAAATTCTTACTTCTGGAACAAAATTGAACCGATGGTCACCGTTTTCTATATCCGAAAAAGCCCAAAGAAATTTTCCGTTCAGTGAAAAATCTAAAAGTGTTCGGCTAATCAAAGTTTCTTCGTGACCAATTCCAAAATTCAAGTTTATGGATTTTCCTAAATCGCTTAAAGATTGTCCGGTTAAGACTGAACCATGTATGCGGCGGCTTCCGGCTCTTATTCCGCCTTCAAAAAGTCCGTCCGTGTCTACAGAAACTTCTGGTAGAACTCGAAAAACGTCTTGTTGCTTTAGTTTTCCTGCTTTTACAAGAGTTCTTGTTGTTTCTGAGTTATTTTTGACTGCGGAAATTTTTTCCTGAGTAAGGGTTTCTTTTCCGACTGTAAATGTGTATGCAATTCCTTTGTGCGGATAAACATATTTTTTAGGGCAAACTTCTGTAACATATCCTTCTTCGTCGTAATGTTCAATTTTTACCGGAATTGGCGTTGGAAGAATGCTGTCTTTGTAAATTACAACTGAATAGCTTTGGCTTGAAGGAAAACCGATTACTGTTCCCAGTGGGGAAGGAACTGCAAGAATCGGAATTTTTATGCTTTTTATTACAGGAAGTCCGTCTGCAATTTTTAGAAGCATATTTCCGTTGCAATCAAAAACTGCACATTCATACGCTCCGTGAATTACAAGGCGGCTACTTTTTTCGTCCGAAAATGCAATGTCTTCATCAAGGGCAAGAAGCCAGCTTAGGTAATTTGTGCAGCAGTGCATATCGAAAAATGCAAATTCTGAATAATCAAGGAATCCACCGGTTGCTTTGTTGATTGATTTTCCGATTGTGGCAAAAAGTCCGCGGTCTTTTTTTGTTTCTTTTTCAGCCTGTTCAGTTGTTCCTGAATTTTGTTCTTCTGTGGCAGGATTTTCGGTTTGTTCAGTTTCTTCTGGGTAAATTTTGTAGAATATTTTTTCACCTTGAGTTCTAAGACTAATTGGTGCGTCGTAGTATTCATTTACATTTGGATACAAAGTTGAAAGAAGTCTTGTTACAAGTGAGGGAATATATGTTCCAGTTTTAAAAGGATAATATTCTCGGCGCATAATTTGGGAAAAATATTTGTTCACTTTTGGTATGTATTCATTTGTGTAAATTTCTGGGTTTGTATTCCAGTAATTTGCAAAAACTTTTGACTGGCCGAATTTTCCGTAGTTCCATTCCTTTTTTTTGTTGTAGATTTTTAGCGGAACGGTTGGAACTATATCTTCTGGATTTATGATGTTCCAGATAAAATTGTATTTTGGGTCTGTAACTTTTTCCTGCTGGGAAACATTTGGAGCCGCAAAAGTATAAACATAGATATTTTCTGTGTCAAAATAACCTTGGTCGGCAAGCTGAGCCCCAAGAAGATTTGAAAGCGCCGCACCTCGGCTATGCCCTGTGATTAAAAAATAAGTTGTGTCCGGGTCAATTTTTCTTTTTAAAAGGTAATAGATAAGTGCTTTTTGAATTAATGTCTGAGTTTTGAAAAATCCTTCGTGAATCAAAGTTGATTCGTGCGTTGAGTCTGCTACATTTGCGTTGGAAATCCATTCTGGTGCAGAATATGGGGTCCCGCGGATTGTAAGAAAAATCAGTGTTCGTTTGCCTTTTGCGCTGTTGATTTCTTTTGAGGCAATGCTGAATGCCGCTTGATCTTTTTCTAGTCCTGGCGCTTTGTAGTCAAGTTGATAATGAAATTCCATATTTTTTTCTGGAACGCCTAATTTTTTGTAGACGTTTTTTAGCTGGTTCAGTTTTGGGTCAGTTTTTAGGTTTACATAAGAGACTTCTGAAAGGGCTGCGGCAATTTTTGCAAGACCGTGATTGTAAACTGTTGGAGATTTTTCGCCGAACCAACGTTCGTTCCATTCAAAAGGGATTTCTATGGGTGAATCAAAACCAGTTTCTTCAGAATTAATTGGAAGAATTACAGTTTCTGCAGAAAGTGTTAGTTTTGCCAAACAAAAAATTGAAAATACAAAAATATTTTTTTTATTTAGAAATTTCATTTTTTTTTAATTTGCTAAAGGATTTTTTTTTGTTCCCCGGCGTTTTTTTTTCGCCGAGGTTTGTTTTGCTAAAGATTTGCTTTTGCGTTCAATAAGTCGTTTTTGCTGAAGAGGGCATTTTTTGCGGCTGAATCAGCAATATCGGCAAGACTCAAAGAACCAGAGTCACGTTTTTCGGCAAGTTCTGAATCTTTTTTCCATGCACAAAGGATTCCGCGGCTGGAATTTACGGTTCCTCCGCAGCGGTCAAGCAATGTTGCTGCGATTCGGGCAGCACCGCCTTGAGCGCCATATCCAGGAATCAAGAAGAATGTTTCTGGATATTTGTCGCGGAGTGTGCGTGCGTCTTTTTCTTGTGTTGCTCCAACAACCGCACCGATTGCACCGCAAGTCTGTTCTGCATAATTTGAGCTAAATTCGTTGTTGATATTTGCAATTTCGTTTCCAACTCTTTCCAAAAGAAGTCCGCCAGATTTTAATTCCTGATGTTCAATGTCTGTCATTCCTGGATTGGAAGTGCAAAGAAGTACAAATGCGCCTTTTCCACCTTTTTCTGGGGTTGCATAATTTGTAAAAGGTCTTAGTGTGTCAAAACCCATATAAGGATTGATTGTGATAATATCTGTTTCAAAATCGCCGGAAAAATGTGCACGTGCATAAGCGTCTGCGGTTGCGGCAATATCCCCGCGTTTGATGTCGCTTATTGCGATAAGTCCAGCACTTCTGACGGCTTTTAAGGTTTCGGAATAAACGCCCATTCCTTTTAAGCCCATTGCTTCATAATAAGCGATTTGAACTTTGCAGCAGCACGCAGTTTTGTCGCTGGCAACCCGACGGATAATTTCTTTGTTATAGGCAAGAACTGCTTCTTCTGGAGAGCCAACAGCCTTGATAACCGATTCTGGAAGATACGATGGATCTGTGTCCAAGCCAACGCACAAAGGGCCTCGTTCTGCAGCGAGTTCCTGTAAAATCTGCATATTATGTTTTGTAATCATAATTCTATTATATCGCTTTTTTTTATGAAATTCTATTTATTACGGCACGTCGTACTTCTTCCGCATATTGAAGCATATTCAAAAAGAGTGCAATAATTTGTGCATTTGCCGATTTTATTGAAAAATTTGGCTTTCCTTTTTTGTTGAGTTTTGAGCGTGCTGTGGCGGCGGTACGGATTTTGTTCCATTCTGAAAAAATTTCTGGGATAAAAGTAATTGTTATTGAGAGCAGCATTGCACAATTAAATTTTTTGAATGAAGGAATTATTTTGCAGATTCTGTTTTCTATGTCGCAAAGTGTGTCCATTATTTCAAGTTTGGAGGTTGTTTCAAAAACAATTAAAGAAAACAGAGCCGTTACAAAAAATCTGAAAGTGTAAAGTAAGTCCGAAAAGAGTGCGCTGTAATTTTGGGAAAGAACTGAAACAGAAGAAAAAAGAATTGCAATCCAAAGCAGGAATCTTAGACGAATCAGGCTTTTAAAAGGCGTTTTTGCAAGAAAAAAGAAAACTGCGGTAAACAGAAAATAAAAAAAAGTCCGAATCCACGGAATGTAGTGAACAAAATTTTCATTTTTAAAACAAAAGGTTGAATTGGTGAAAGTCCGCAACGTTACAAAAAGCATAAGGACGATTTTTATTCCACATGGAATTTTGTGGATTATTGAATTTTCGTTCCTGTAGCTAAAAATTGCCGGATTTTTTTTCATCGATTGCTCCAGTTTTCTTGAGTTTGATTTCCCCAAAAGAGTTCAAAAACGGATTTTGGCTGCAATAAAGGATTTCTGATTCCAAATTGTTCAAGTTCAAGTTTTAATCCTTCTTCTGGAGTTCCAGAAAATTTAATTTCGCCTTTATCAAGAATTACAAAACGGTCGGCAAGTGCCAGGATTTTTTCAAGTTCATGAGTAAGAACGATGATTGTCTTTTTTTCATTTTTTAATTTTTTTAAAATTTCGCAAACGCTTTGAACTCCCGGAAAATCAAGGTTTGCAAAAGGTTCGTCAAAAATAAAAATTTCGCGGTTCATTGCAAGAATTCCGGCAACCGCAAGCCGTCGCTTTTCGCCACCGCTCATTTGTCTTGCAGGGGCAAAACGTCGCTCGTAAAGTCCCACAGATTTTAAAGTTTCTTCAACTTTTTTTTCTATCTCTTTTTTTGGAATTTTTTGATTCTTCAGACCGAAAGAAACATCTTCAACTGGAGTTTCTCCAAGAATCTGCGTGTCTGCATCCTGAAAAACAAGTCCGACTCCCGATTTTGGAACAGAAATCTGTCCGCTTGTTGGTTCATCGAGCTGGGCAATCAAGGACATAAGAACGCTTTTGCCAGAGCCATTTCTTCCGCAGACAACAACAAATTCTCCTGCAAAAACTTCCAAGGAAACGTTGTTCAACGCAACAATATTTGAAAATTTTCGGGAAACGTTTTTTATCTTAAGAATCGGTTCTGTCATTTTTTTTATGCCATTTTATGCCAAATAATTTTTTACAATCGGGTAAAGTTTTTTTGCAAGCGGAATCATAATAATCAGCTTGATAATATTTCCTGGTATAAAAGGAATTAAAACATAACTCAAAACTTTTGACATTTCAAGGTCTGGTTTTACGCGGTGAAAACCTGCGATTCCGAGCACAAAACACACGACTGTAGCAATAATTGCCGCAAGTGCAAAGAAAATCCAGTTCAAAATATTGGTTTTTGCAGAAAATTCTGTTGCTCTTGCAGTTTCATCTGATGGGTTTTCTGCTGGAACTTCTTTATACGGATTTTTTACAAGAAAATGAACTATAATTCCGCCTGCTAAAGCCGCAAGCATATATCCAACAAGGAATCCGCCTGTAGGACTGTTTAAGATTTTGTCAATTCCGCCTTTTCCAGAAAAAACAGGAAGTCCAAAACTTCCCAGAACAAGAAACACAAAAACAGAAAGTGTTCCGTAAATTGGACCAAGAATAAGTCCGCTCAGCATTGCCATCATATCTTGAATTACAATTGGAACTCCGCCGGCAAGCGGAATTTGAATAAAACATCCAGCGCAAACAAAAGCGGCAAACAGAGCAACAAGAATTGCGCGTTTGCCGATATAATTTGATTTGTTCATATAATTGTTAACCTCTTTATATTTTAAGGGTAACAATTATATGAACTTTGGTCAACGTTTTGTTGTGTTTATTTTAGTTTTGGCACAACGGTCTATTTTTTTAGCAATGTGGCAAAAGGATTGTAAGTTTCGCCGTCTGATTCGTTGTGGGTGCTGAAATATTCGCTTGCCTCTTCATCTTGCTCGTTTGATGTGCTTGGAACAAGAGAAATTCTGTGGTCTGAGGCATCAATTTCTTTTATAACAACTGACATTGGTTGACCAACGTTGAACTTCTTTTTAAGGTTTGTGTTTCTGTCAACACCGAGCACAGAAATGTGAACAAGCCCATCGATTCCGCTTTCAAGGTTGATGAATACGCCGAAATCTGTTACACGGGAAATTTTTCCGTCAATTTTTTGTCCTTTTGAAAAACGTTCATTTATTGTTTCCCAGGGACTTTTTATCAATGCTTTTGTGCTGATTGAAACGCGTTCTTTGCTCCAGTCTGTGCTGATTACTTTTGCAGTCACTTCTTGACCTACTTCAAGAACTTTAGAAATGTTTGTTACGCGGTCCAAAGAAATTTCTGAAATCGGGAGCAACGCCTGAAATCCATCAACGTCAACAAATGCTCCAAAAGATTGAAGGCTTTTTACAGTTCCAGTAACAATTGAGCCGACTGCGATTTTTTGGCTCAATCCTGAAAGTTGATTCTGATGTTCTTCTTCCAAAACTTTGCGGTTTGAAACAACAAGTTTTTTTCCGTTCTCTTTATATTCTTGAATTATAAAAGTAAGAGTTTTTCCGATAAAATACGTTGGTTCTTCTTTTTGGCGGAAGCCCATCTGTGAGTAAGGGCAGAATGCTCGTGTTGAGCCGACTGTTACTTCAAATCCACCTTTAATTTCTTTTTCAACATGACCTTCTACAGGAATATGATTTTTGAATGCGTTTTCAAGCATTGAATCGTCTGCGGATTGTCCTGCGATTTTAGTTGTAAACCGGTTTTCTCCGTTTTTTTCACCAAGATAAAAAGCTTTGATTTTATCGCCGATTTTTACAGAAATATTTCCGTCTGAATCAGTAAATTCTGCGGTGGAAATAACGCCTTCGCTTTTTGCGTTCAAATCAATAAACACAGTGTCACCGCTAATCTGCACGATTGTTGTTTCAATTTCTTGTCCAGGAGTCAATTTTTCAAACATATTTTTTCCTTCCTATTTCAATTCTTTTTTAATTGGTTTTGCTTCAAACAGGCTTCTTGTGGCTTCGTTGATTCTTTTTGCTACAATCGGATTATTCATTGTGTAAAGGTGAACACCGTCCACGCCGTTTGTTACAAGGTCTGCAATCTGGTCGATTGCGTACGCGATTCCTGCGTCTCGGATTGCCTCTGGTTCGTCTGCGTATCGATCCATCATCCGCACGAATTTTTTTGGTAAAACTGCGTTTGTCATGCTGACCATTCGTTCAATTGATTTTTTATTTGTTGCAGGCATAATTCCGGCTTCAATAGGAACATTTATTCCAACCAGTTGGCAGCGTTCCAAAAATGTATAGAATTTTTCGTTATCAAAAAAAAGTTGGCTTAAAAGATGTTCTGCGCCGGCATCAACTTTTCGCTTTAAATTTTTAAGGTCGTCAATTGGACCTGCGGAATTTGGATGACATTCCGGGTAACAGGCACCCATTATTTTGAATTTTTTTCCGTCTGTACGTTTTTCATTGAATTCTCTGATAAATTTTATCAAATCGCTTGCGTAAAGAAAATCATTTGAAGGTTCTCGTCCTTCTATTCTGTCGCCACGGAGAGCAAGGATGTTTTCAATTCCAGCTTCCTGAAATTGTTCTAGTACAAACTGGGCATCCTGTTTTTTCATATTAATGCACGGCAGATGGACTGCGCTTTCTACGCCACAGACATCTTTGATTCTTTTTGCAATGTTTAGCGTGTTTTCGCAGTTTTCGCTTCCGCCTGCACCGTAGGTCACGCTTATAAAATCTGGCTTGATGTCGCTTAATTCAGAAAGTGTGTTGTAAACGGTTTCGATATTCATTGTTTTCTTTGGAGGAAAAACCTCGAAAGAAAATGCTGTTTTTTCTGTTGAAATAATCATATTTTTAATGTAACAGATTGGAAGAAATTAAAAAAGTATTTATTGGATGTTGCAATGAATTTGGCATTTGTCATTTCTGTTGTTATAATAGAAATGAGTTAAGGTAATTTTTTTATAGAGGAATTTATGACAAGAGAAGATGAAATTGCTGCAAAAGCTGTGCGCCTTTCAACGTTAAAGTCGCTTAAAGTAAAAAAAGAACTTAGAATTAAACAGATAAAACAAGAGGCGGAAGAAAAAATCCGCGAAGTTAATATTCAGTATGCGGATGATCCGGAGCGGCTTAGGGCAAAATACGCGGCTGATGATTATGCGCGTTCGGAAAAAGCTAAAAAGCGCGCTGAAAAACGGATTGCCAAAGAAAAATTTATGAACGAGCGTAACCGGAAAATCAGGAAATACACACTCGGGGAAGAAATTTTCAGTTCAGTTGTGCAGGGAATCGGGGCCTGTCTTTTTATTGCGGCAACGGCATTGCTTAATGTTCTGGCATTGAATAACGTTCCTGGAAAATCAAAGATTGTTTACATCGTTTTGTTCAATTGTTTTGGTTGCGGAATGATTTTGAATTATATTTTTTCAGTTTTAAATCATGCGCTTACAAATTCAAATGCAAAAGAGATTTTTAGGCGATTTACAAGAATTTTTATTCTTTTTGTAATTGAATCAACCTATCTTGTTTATTCGTTTGCGGCAATTGAAGGCGGAACAATTTCCTGGGTTTACGGAATTGTTGTTACTGGAGTTGCTACGGCTTGTGCATTGGTTGCAATGTTTCTTTACGCAATCGCTGGAAGTCGTTTTGAAACCGCAAACATTGTGTTCAATGCTGTTTTGGGTTGGGGCGGCTTGTTCATTTGTGCAAATTTATACCACGCAATCAGAAAAGAAAGTTTTGCAATGTTGATTGCCTGCGGAGTTTTCTACACAGTGGGGCTTGTTTTTTGTTCAATCCGCAAAGTTAAGTTTATGCACGCAATTGGCGATTTGATTGTTCTTGTGGCAAGCGTTTACTTGTTTTTTTCTTATTTTTTGATGTACTGATTTATTCTGAATCGGTCGCAATTTTGTAGTTCCAGTTGTGCTTTGGATAGCGGCCTTTCATTTCTTTGCAGATTTCTGGCCAGGTTGAATTCCAGAAATTTGCAAGGTCATCTGTTATCTGTAAAGGGCGTCGTGCCGGCGAAAGAAGTTTTAGCAAAATCGACATTCCCAAAATTTTTGGTGTTTCAAAGCAGCCAAAAATTTGCTGGATGATTATTTCAAGAACTGGTCGAACCACTAGTTTAGTTTTATCTGTTTCGGAAGATTGCAGTTCGTACAGGATTTTTCTTTTTTTTCCGTTTGGAAGCGTAATTTGAACCGGAACATTTTTGTCGATTTCTGCACCGTCCAAAAACCAGTAAAGCGCGTCAAAAATTGTTTTTTCTTGAATAGAATTTTTTCCGCCCAGAAAAGGCAAGAGCCATTCGTTTACATTTTCTTTCAGAAACGATTTTTCAGCTTTGTTTTGCAATTTTTTTTGCTGAGCGTAAAATTCCGTCCGCAATAAAAGAGATTTTGAATCCTCGCTAAGCGGAAGAGAATCTAGTCCTTTTTGCTGAATTTGACTGCAAATCGCTGTTGCAAAATCGTTCGGTTCGGGCTGCAATTTTTTTGTTGAAAGCACGATTTTACCATAAACAGTTAGTTCGTTTTTAAAGAGTTTTCCGTCTTTCAGGAAAAGTTCAGTTTTTGTTTTTGTTCGATTTTTCAGGAAATTTTCGGCTTCTGTTGAAGAAAGTTCATGATATGAAAAAATTGTTCCTTCTGTTGAACCAGAGTCAACTTCCGGGGCAACAATCCATTCTGGAAGAATTGCCGAGCGTTCGATAATTTCTTTTTTTAGATGGGCAACTCGTGCGTTGGGAAATTGGTACAACCCCTTTGTTTGCGTTTGTTTTGCGATTCGGTCGGGGAATCCTGCCAAAAGTGCGGTGGCTTTAGAATGGCAAAAGGACAGAGCCGCGTTGGATTTTTGTTGCGGTGGCAAAGAATTTATGCGGCGTTCTAGGTTTTCTAAGAATCTTTTTTGGATTTCTGGCGAAGATTTTGCGTAGTTTGAAAATTGCAGCGCGATTTCAGGATGTCCACAAAGTGCAGAAATTGCCAGTCGAGGATGAATTCCTAACTTTAAGGCGGCTTTTCCAGTTTCAGTTATTGCACTGGTTTCTGACAAGCAGGTGATTTCTTTTAAAAGTTTTACGGCTTCGTTCCAAGCGGCAGAATTTGGCGCGTTAAGCCAGCTTAATTTTGATTCATCTTGAACGCCCCACAATGCACATTCCAAAACCAAAGAAGTTATGTCGGAACGTAAGATTTCGGGTTGAGCATTTTGTTGAAGGACATCGTTTTTGTTCCAAAGCCGGATGCATTTTCCAGGGGCAAGTCGTCCAGCACGTCCTGCGCGTTGTTCTGCGGAAAAAATGCTTTCGCGTTCGGTTACAAGATGTTCCATTCCAAGCGAAATATTTATTTTGTTTACCCTTGCCCATCCGCAGTCAATTACGGTTTTTACGTCGGGGACAGTAACAGAAGTTTCTGCAATTGCGGAGGAAAGAATTATGCGGATTTTATTATTCGGTTGCGGTGAAAGAATTTTTTTCTGTTCGTTGAAATTTATTGAACTGTGAAGCACAAGAATTTCTGCTTCTTTTGATGAAAGATTGTATTCCAAAAGTTCATTTTGTACGCGGCGGATTTCTGCAATTCCTGGAAGAAAAACAAGAATCGTTTCAAACTTATCTTCATTTTGTAAAATCTTAAATTGTTCAAAAATTGCTTTTGCTGGCGAAACATTTCCTGCATATTCAATGTTTACAGGAAACTGGCGACCTGGAATTTTTAAGATTGGTGCAGGTTTTAGCGGAGTTCCCAAATATTCGGCAATAGATTTTGTTTCAATTGTGGCGGACATTACAAGCACAAAAAGGTCATCTCTAAGTTCCATTGCTTCTTTTAAAAATGCCAAAGCTAAATCCGCATGGATTGAACGTTCGTGGAATTCGTCCAGCACAACAACGCTTATTTCTTCTAGGCTAGGGTCAGATTGAAGTTTTTTTGTAAGGATCGCTTCTGTTAAAATTTCAAGGCGAGTGGAATCAGAAATTTTTGATTCAAGATGCATTCGGTAGCCGACAGTTTTTCCAGTTTGTTCGCCAAGAATTTCTGAAATTCTGTTTGCAATTGAAAGTGCGGCAATTCTGCGCGGTTCGAGCATCAATATTTTTTTTGAAAAAGATTTTAAAAGTGCAAGAGGAACTGCCGTAGATTTTCCAGCTGCGGTTTCTGCTGTTAGGACAATAAAATGTGATTCAGAATTTTTTAAATTTTCACAAATTTCTTCAAGGAATGGGGTTATTGGCAGGTTTTGGATTTTTTTAGGAAACATAGTTAATTTTTTTTGATGTATTTTTCTTCAAAATCTTTTATGGGCATTGGCTGCGCAAAATAAAATCCCTGATAATAATCAGTTCCCATATCCTTTAAAAATTCAACCTGCTCTTTTGTTTCAACGCCTTCGGTGATTACTGGCATATTAAGCCGTTTTGAAAGTTTTATAATTGAATGAAGAATTTGAATTGAGCGTTCCTGATTTTCTGTTGCCTGTAAAAACGCCATATCAATTTTAAGAATGTCGAAAGGAATATCTTTTAGCATATTCAATGAAGAATATCCGCTTCCAAAATCATCCATCTCAATCTGAAAGCCGAACGCACGCAATTTATTGATAAGAACAAGCAGTGCCTCTAAATTTAAAAGAATCGCGGATTCAGTTATTTCAAGTTTTAGGTTCTTTGGGTTTATGTCGTATTTTTTTATCAAATCAACAAAAGTCTGGTAGACATCGATGTAAAGAAAATCTTTTGGCGAAATATTTACGGAAATGTACATATCGTTGATTCCCTTGTCTTTCCATTCCTTTAATTTTTTTGCGGCAGTTTTCCAGATAAATTGGTCAAGATTTGTAATCAGTCCTTTATTTTCAAAAATCGGGATAAAATCATCTGGATCCATAATAGAATTTTTTTCCCGGTTCCAGCGGATAAGAGCTTCTGCACCATAAACATTTCCGTCATTTTTTACTTGTGGCTGCAGATACATTTGAAACTGGTTGTTTTCCAACGCATAGGGAAAATCTCCGATAAGTTGCTGCTCGTGAATTATTGTATTTCTGATGTCGGAATTGTAATATGCGATTTTTGACTGCAAATTTCCCTTGGTTGTCTTTAAAACCATAAAGGCACGGTCGCACATAAGAGAAATAGGCATAAAAACATCTTCTATTTCATAAATACCAAAATGAAAACTTACTGGATAGTTCAAGTCGCTAGAAATTGAAGAAAATTCTTCTGTGTTTTTAATAAATGAATCTTCATTAAAATCTGATTTTTTTGTAAAAATCGCAAAACGGTCGCTTTCTAGACGGGCAAAAATCTGTTCCGGCTGCAAATAATTTTTTATAGTGTCCGCAAT
>CAVIQW010000008.1:0-57280 GCA_963644915.1 Paratractidigestivibacter sp. | reverse complement strand
TTATAGAATATTAAAGTTCGCAGATTGGAACAAAAGTTTCAGCTTTTAACGAAGCGCCACCAATCAAGCCACCGTCAATATCTGGCTGAGCCAAAAGTTCAGCAGCGTTAGAAGCCTTCATTGAACCGCCGTACTGAATGATGATTTCGTCAGCAACTTTCTGGTTATAGAGTTTTGCAATGTATCCGCGGATAAACTTGTGAATTGCCTCCGCATCCGCTGGAGTAGCAGTTTTTCCTGTTCCGATAGCCCAAACCGGCTCGTAGGCGATTGTAACATTCTTCATCTGCTCTTCTGTTACACCTGCCAAATCAGCAGAAAGCTGGAAAGCACAAACCTGTTCAGCCTCACCTGCCTCGCGTTCTGCAAGAAGTTCACCGATACAAAGGTCAACTTCAAGACCATCGTTCAAAGCCTTGCGCACTTTTTTATTGATAAGTTCGTCTGACTCACCGATTTCGTGGCGGCGTTCAGAGTGACCAAGAATAACGCACTGACATCCAATGTCCTTGAGCATTGTTGTAGAAACTTCTCCAGTGTGAGCACCGTTTGAAGTGGCTGCACAGTCCTGAGCCGCAAGAATGATATTAGAGCCTTTTACAACCTGTGCAACAGCGTCAAGGTATACAAAAGGAACTCCAATCATAAATTTGTTTGTTTTTCCTTTTAACTGTTCAACAAGGTCTTTTGCAAGGGCAACCGCTTCCGCCTTAGAAGTGTTCATTTTCCAGTTGCCAGCAATGTAATGTGTACGTGCCATATATTCTCCTGTAAAAATCGGAAAAATCCGATCTAGTTTTATTCTATAAAAATATTAATGAAATGCAGACGGTTTTACAATAAGAAACATTTTTAAAGGGGAAGCCTCCCCTTGCGGCCGCATTTCATTGCGTCCTATCCCCTCTGAGGGCTCAAACACCGCCCTCAACGCCTGCTTTTTTTTTATTTTACACAAACTGTTATTTGTGATACATTGAATCAATGCGGATGTAATATAGCGGTAGTATACGACCTTCCCAAGGTTGGCGTGCGGGTCCGACTCCCGTCATCCGCTTTTTTTATTTTAAAATTCCCACAAAAACAAAAAACGCCATTCAAAAGAAGCAAACTTCCTTCAAATGACGTTTTTTGTTATCAAAATATGTAATTTCGCAAGCGAAACTCGCACGCAATTTTAGCTACTTTGTAGCCAAAATTGCTATACCAGGCAAGGTTTTTCCTTCGAGGAATTCGAGGGAAGCACCACCACCTGTTGAAACGTGGCTCATTTTGTCTGCAAGGTGGAATTTATTAACTGCCGCAACAGAATCTCCGCCGCCTACTACAGTCATTGCACCGCGACCTGTAGCGTCTGCTACCAACTGTGCAACAGTCGCAGTTCCTTTTGCAAATGCGTCAAATTCAAATACTCCAACAGGTCCGTTCCATACAACAGATTTTGCTGTATAAAGAACTTCTTTGTAAAGATCTATTGTCTTTGGTCCAACATCCATTGCCATAAGGTTGTCCGGAATATCAACACCGTCAACAGCAACTGGAGTTGCGTTTGCGTCAAATTTGTCTGCCGCAACGTGGTCAACAGGAAGAACGATTTTTACGCCTTTTTCTGCGGCATCTGCAAGAAGTTTTTTAGCTGTGTCGATAAAGTCGTCTTCTACAAGAGAAATTCCAACTTTGTGTCCCTGAGCCTTTAAGAATGTGTAAGCCATTCCGCCACCGATTACAAGAGCAGAAGCATTTTTAAGAAGCGATTCCAAAACTGCGATTTTTGAAGAAACCTTTGCACCGCCGATAATTGCAACCTGCGGTTTTGGAGGATTTTCTACCATTGGCTGAATGTATTTAACTTCTTTTTCCATAAGGAATCCGCCAACAGAAGGAACGCCCATAAATTTTGCGATTGAAGCCGTTGAAGCCTGGTCACGGTGAGCGGTTCCAAATGCGTCATTTACAAAAATATCACCATAAGTTGCAAGTTCTTTTGCCATAACATCGCGTTCTGCAGAATCTTTTGAAGTTTCTTCTTTGTGGAAGCGAACGTTTTCGAGCATTGCAACTGCCCCTTCTGGAAGAGCATCGATTGCAGCTTTCTGTCCAAGAGCGTCTGGAAGGAATGTAACCGGTTTTCCGAGTTTTGAAGCAAAATATTCAACAACAGGTTTCATTCTGTTTTTTCCGTTGATAAATTTTTCTGAATCTGCGTCTGTCCAAGTTTTTCCGGCTTTTTCTGCCTTTTCTTTTGCTTTTTTTACATCTTTGTTAGGATCACCAAGGTGACTCATCAATACAAGCGAGCGTGGACTCTGTTCAAGAATATATTTAATTGTAGGAAGCGCTGCCATAATACGAGTGTCGTCCTGAACAACTCCATCCTTCATAGGAACGTTAAAATCAACGCGCATAATAATGCGTTTGCCTTTAAGATCAACGTCTTTTACTGTTTTAATCATAATTTTGACCTCTGAAATTGAAATATCTTTTTAAATATAATAGGTTTAGAGTGAAAATTCAATAAAGAAAAATTCGCAAAAACGGCGGCTGAAAAGAGGCAGATATTCCATTGAAGTTTCTGAAATAGTGTATAATATTACTTAGTTCCCCTGAATGTCGAGTTTTATAAATTCAGCATAAAAATTGAATGAGCTACCAGAAAAATCCGACATTCAACTCAGGCAAAAAGGTGGTTTTTATGTTCAACCCGACAGAAATAATTTTTTCTTCCACAACATTGTGCAATCTGCATTGCGAACATTGTTTTATAAACCGCAAACCAGTTTCGCTCGCCGCGGAAGAAGCAATAAGATTCTTGGATTCATGCCACAACTCCAAAAATTGTCTGGTTGATAAGGTTGGCTTTTCAGGGGGAGAGCCTTTTCTTGCGATGGATTTTTTATGCAAGGTCATAGATTTTGCCCGCAAAAACGATTTTATGTTTGACCAGATTATGACAAACGGCGTATGGTGGAAAAATACGGAAGAACTGGATGAAAAACTGAAAAAAATATACAACACAGGATACGACGGAAAAATCGGAATAAGTTATGACAATTTTCATGGGCAGAATTACAAAAAAATCCGTATTTTTTGTGCGGCAGTGAACAAGATTTTTGGAGAAGAAAGCATTTCGGTACAGGCGGTGGCAGATCCGTTTTTAGACGACAATAAAACTGAAAAACTTGAATCCGAACTGAATGCGCTTGGCGAGGATTTTTACGCGGACATTTTTATTTTGCCACAAACTTTTCAAAGTGAAGACAAGCGTGGCTGGCAGAGCAAAGAATGGTTTTCAGAAGATTTTTGTAAAGGTCCAGGGAATATTCTTTTTGTTCACCCGGATGGAAATATTGCGCCTTGCTGTGGTTTTGCAAACGAAAACTACGCGCTTTTTATTGGAAAGATAACTGATGATTTTGATTCCGTAATGCAGAACGCGGCCAAAAATCCGATGATAAAACTTTGTTTTGAAAAAGGACTTTCATCGATGATTAAAAAGTTTGAAAAAGAAAACAAACTACCAGGGAAAACGGCGGATATTTGCACTTTCTGTGATTTTGTTGTAAAAGCAGGCGTTGCGGGCGGCGTTTGAGCCAGCACGGTGGGTAGGACGCAACGAAGTGCGGCCGAAGGGCGGTTGTCCGCCCTTCACAATGCAAAAATGGCGTCAGAAAAAGACTTTGGCTTTTTCTGATTAGTGAGCGATAAAAGCGCGAACGGTGTTGTCCGCCCTGCAAGATTTTAATCAATTTTTCTTTGCTGTTTTTTTACAAGAACCGCGTGCATTCGGTGAAGCCGAGGAAGATTGTAGCGCAAAATCATAAACGGAAAAATGTTCATAAACGCATTTATGACTGCAGCCGGGAAACTCATACGCCACAAAAGATTTTTTGGATAGACTGCAAGCAGCAAAAATCCAAGAAAAACGCCGACAATATGAATCATAGCACCATAATTTGATTCAAGGATAAAACGTTCAACGTATTCGGGACTTTTTGGATTTGCAACGTGCTTTTTGCTGAACGCCGTAAACATTCCAAGCTCAAGAATATGGTCTTTCCAGAGTTTTATTCCAAGTTTTTCGTAGAATTTGCACTCTTTTTTTGAAACTTTATGAAAATCAACGTTAAAACTGAACCATTTTTCAGGAAGGCGGCGAATCAGGAAAGCGGAAATTCCGTCCAGTGCAATGCAACAAACAATCAGCAGAAGCCCTGCAACAACAAGAGATTTATTTGTGTAAGCGGAATTTTCTGCAATCGAATTTTTTACAAAAAGATTAAAGGCGATAATGGCAGCGTCTCCGCCAAAAATACAGACAACGTAAAACAGCATTTTTTCTCTCTTTTTTAGTCAGATTCTTTTTTTTAGTAGGTCAAAGGGATTCCGTAAAATTCCTCGTAAGTTTTTTTCCAAAGCTCATAATTTTTTTCTTTCATTTCTGAACAGTTTTCGTGTACAGTCTTTTTTTCATCTGGAAAAATTGCCGGAAGAATATGAACGGTGTACTCCTGAACAGGAAATCCATCCGCCCCTGTAATCTTTGAATCTTCCATTGTGATAAACATTGGAATTACAGGAACATTGTTTTCTGCGGCAAAACGAAATGCACCTGGTGTTAACGGTCGGGGTTTTCGGTAATTCCACCACAAAGCCTGCTCCGCATAGACCAATATTTTTTCACCACGCTTTAAAAAACAGGAAATGGCTTTCATCATCTCCTTCATGCAGCTTAAATTGCGGCTTAGAGGAATTGTGTTTGCATAATGAAACAAAAATCCAAAGAATCCTGGAAAATTCGTAAAATTCCCTTCTCGGATTATTTTGTAAAGTTCATTTTTTTTGACATGCCCTTCAATCGCCTTGTAGACTGCAAAATTGTCGAACGGATTAAAGTGATTGCAGGTTATGATTGCACCCTGATTTTCAAGAGGAATATAATTTTCCTTTAGACCACGAACTTCCTTGATTATCAACGCCTTGTTTTTTATAAGAAAGTTGATAAACGCTCCACCGAGGAAATTCGCAACTTTTGTAAGAAATCTTGTTGAAAGTTTCTTCTGAAAATAGTCAACTTTATCCAACGTTAGCGGAACAGTTTCCGGGTCAGCTTCAACATCTCTTGACCACCATTCGTTACGCTCGTACTCATCGATTTTAGCAAGGATTTCAAGTCGTTCAGCAGATTTTTCCATATATCATATCTCTTTACATAAGTGTTGTAATAATTTGTCTCGCTGTTTGCTTCCTGCGTACACATCTTTATCAGATTTTCAAGACCCGCATCGTCATTCGCACGCGCCTGATCTGAATAATTTTCAAGCTTTTTATGAATCAGTTCTGCAAATTCTGTTCTTTCCGCATATTTCCAGAAAAATTCTTCATATTTTACGCCAGTTTTGTGCCACGGTTTTCTGTTCAGATTGTAATGAACAAGTTTCAGAGTATTTTCATCAAATCCTGGAGTAAAAATTGCACCTTTGTTCCATCCAGTTTCTATGAATTTTACTTTATTTTTGCAGATTACGTTCAGATAATCCTGATCCTGGGCAACACGGAACTTATATTTTTTCATAAGTTCAACAAACTGAGAAAGCACATCATATTTTCTGAATGCGGCAAGGTTCATAACCATTATGCCGGCATTAAAATATTCTGAGGCAGGAACGCCAAGAGCACGCTCTACATAGTCAGAAAACGGAAGATACTTAAAAAGTGATTCATCTGGGATTGCACCAAGATAAAAATCGCGGACATTTGTGTTGAAAAGTTCGCTTATGTCGCCTAGAACGGCAATATCACAGTCAAGGTAAAGGGCCTTGTTGTACTGAGGAAACATATCCGCAATAAAAAAGCGGTAATAGGTTGCCATTGAATAATAGTCGCGGATAGCGAATTTTTCTTTTACAGACTCAACAGTTTCAGAAAGAGAAACAAATTCAACGGAAACATCTTCGGAATTATATTTTTCCAAAACAGATTTATACTCTTCACGGATATTCGTTGTAAGAATATAAAATTTGTACTGAAAATCTTTGCTTGAGTTGTCAAGGATTGACTCAAGAGTCACCGCAATAAATGGTGCGTAATTGTCGTCAGCAGCAAAAAAAACAGGAATCACTTTTTTCATTTCTTAATCTCCCACAGCCTTTTTGGCAGTCTGAAAATATAGACACAACACAAAAACAAAGGTTGCAGAAAAAACAAAAAACTTTTCTCTGAAGTATTTGATAGTTCTAACCCAAAACGCGAGCAGCGGCGCAGCGTTTTGCGGGAGCATAACCCGCAAGAGTTTGCGACCTGTCAATACGAAAGAACTATCAAATACTTCAAAAACAAAAAGGACATCCGTTTTCAGGATGCCCTTCATTCACGAATCAGCTGCAATTAGCAGTTTTCGCTGAAGTATTTGATAGTTCTAACCATCTGTGATGTGTAGCTATTCTCGTTGTCGTACCAAGAAACAACCTGTACCTGGTATGTATCATCAGATACTTTAGATACCATTGTCTGTGTAGCATCGAAAAGTGAGCCAAAGCGCATACCGATTACATCAGAAGAAACAATCTGATCTTCGTTGTATCCGAAAGATTCTGTTGCTTCTGCTTTCATAGCAGCGTTGATAGCGTCTTTTGTTACTTCTTTGTTTGTCTTGATTACAGCTGTAAGGATTGTTGTAGATCCTGTTGGAACTGGAACACGCTGAGCTGAACCAATCAATTTTCCGTTCAATTCAGGAATTACAAGACCGATAGCCTTTGCAGCACCTGTTGAGTTTGGAACGATGTTCTGAGCACCTGCGCGTGAACGGCGGAGGTCACCCTTGCGCTGTGGACCGTCAAGAATCATCTGGTCGCCAGTGTAAGCGTGGATTGTAGACATAATTCCGCTCTGGATTGGAGCAAAATCATTCAATGCTTTAGCCATTGGAGCCAAGCAGTTTGTTGTACAAGAAGCGGCAGAAATAATGTTGTCGTTCTTTGTAAGAGTCTTGTGGTTTACATTGAATACTATTGTTGGAAGATCGTTTCCAGCAGGTGCAGAAATTACAACTTTACGAGCACCAGCCTTGATGTGAGCTTCAGCCTTATCTTTTGATGTGTAGAAACCTGTACATTCAAGAACAACGTCTACTTTGTTTGCTGCCCAAGGACAGTTAGCTGCATCTTTTTCAGCAGAGATTTTAATTTCTTTTCCATCTACGATGATAGAATCTTCTGTAGCTGATACAGTGTGCTTGTTTTCACCGATTTTTCCAGCGAAACCACCCTGTGCTGTATCATACTTCAAAAGATGTGCAAGCATAGCTGGGCTTGTCAAATCGTTGATAGCAACAACTTCATAACCTTCTGCGTCAAACATCTGACGGAAAGCCAAACGGCCGATACGACCGAAACCATTAATAGCAACTCTAACTGCCATGTTAAATCTCCTAAAAAAATATTTTAAGTTTGATTAGAATTTAATGAATTCAGCGAAATAATGCAATAACAAAAAGTCCTATGAGCTGATTTTATGAAAACTGCAATTCTGTACCATCTGATGAAACTTTAATTTTTGCGCCTTCACCAAATTTTCCAGCCAGCAATTCTTTGCTCAGAGGATTTTCTACCCAAGTCTGGATTGCACGTTTTACAGGACGAGCACCAAACGCCGGGTCATAGCCTTTTTCGCAAAGAAAATCAATTGAACCATTGTCAAATTCAATCGAAATTCGTCTGTCTTCAAGTCGTTTTGCAACTCTTTCAAGTTGAATTTTAACAATTCCGCTGATGCAATCTTTTCCAAGTTTCTGGAACATTACTATTTCATCGATTCGGTTCAAAAATTCTGGTCTGAAGTGAGATTTTAAAAGTTCATCAATTTTTGCACGAATTTCAGGCGAAACATTTTCAGTCTTTTCAGAAGAAGATTCATTTGCCGCATCAAGAATAAAATCGCTTCCCAAGTTGCTTGTCATAATAATTATGGTATTCTTGAAGTCAACTACTCTTCCCTGTCCATCAGTCAATCTTCCGTCATCAAGAACCTGAAGCAAAACGTTAAAGACATCTGGATGTGCTTTTTCAACTTCATCAAAAAGCACAACGCTGTACGGCCTACGACGAACTGCTTCTGTAAGCTGACCGCCCTCATCGTAGCCAACGTATCCCGGAGGCGCACCAATAAGTCGGCTCACGCTGAATTTTTCCATATATTCAGACATATCAATTCGGGTCAATGCTTTTTCATCATTGAACAGAAAATCTGCCAACGTCTTTGCAAGTTCTGTTTTACCAACACCAGTCGGTCCAATAAACATAAATGAACCAAGAGGTCTGTTAGGGTCGCTTAAACCAGAACGGTTTCGGCGGATTGCATCGCTTACAACCTGCACGGCTTCATCCTGACCGATTACACGTTTGTGAAGAACTTCTTCCAACTGAAGATATTTCTGCTTTTCGCTCGTCATCATTTTTGCAACAGGAATTCCTGTCCACGAAGAAACTACGCGGGCAATATCTTCTTCTGTAACAGACTGACGGAGCAAAGACTCTCGTTCAGGATTATCCTCTTTTTCCTTTTCCGATTTTGTAGCTTCCTCAAGCTGCTTTTGCAGTGAAGGAATTGTGCTGTATTTCAATTCTGCGGCTTTTTCAAGATTTCCTTCTCGAGTAAATTTTTCTTCATTAAAACGAGCATTTTCAAGTTGCTCCTTTAATTCACGGCTTTTATTTATGCTGTTCTTTTCATTTTGCCAGCGGAGTTTCATTGCATCACGCTTTGAATTGAATTCAGAAAGTTCTTTTTCAAGTTTTTCAAGTCTTTCTTTTGATGCAGTGTCATCCTCTTTGCTCAAAGACTGTTTTTCAATCTGAAGTTGAAGGATTTTTCGCTCAACCTGATCGAGTTCTATAGGCTGACTTTCAATCTCCATCTTAAGACGGCTGGCCGCTTCATCAACCAAGTCAATTGCCTTGTCCGGCAAAAAACGGTTTGTAATGTAACGGTTTGAAAGAACCGCCGCACTTACAAGAGCCTCGTCTTCAATTGTCACACCGTGATGAATCTCGTACTTGTCGCGAAGTCCACGCAAAATGGCGATTGTATCCTCAACAGTCGGCTCAGCGCAATAAACTTGCTGAAATCTTCGCTCTAGAGCGGCATCTTTTTCAATGTATTTTCGGTATTCGTTTAAAGTTGTCGCACCAATCACATGAATTTCGCCACGGCTCAAAGCTGGTTTTAACAAGTTTGAAGCATCCATTGAACCTTCACTAGCGCCAGCCCCTACAATCGTATGAAGCTCATCGATGAACAAAATTATCTGTCCTTCGGATTTTGTAACTTCTGTGATTACAGCTTTTAGTCGTTCTTCAAATTCTCCACGGAATTTTGCACCAGCAACAAGACTTCCCATATCAAGAGAAAGAAGCCTTTTGTTTTTCAGGCTTTCAGGAACATCGCCACTTGCGATTCGGCGGGCAAGACCTTCTACAATTGCAGTTTTACCAACGCCAGGTTCTCCAATAAGTACAGGATTGTTCTTTGTACGGCGACACAAAACCTGCATTACCCGGCGGATTTCTTCATCACGGCCGATTACAGGATCAATTTTATCCTGACGGGCACGAGCAGTTAAATCCGTGCAGTATTTTTCAAGGGAACGCATTTTGCTTTCTGGATCTTGGGAATCAACCGTCTGGTTTCCCCTTACAGATTTTAATGCTTCCAGTACAGAATCATAGGTCAGCCCATTTTTTTTCAAAAGTTCACCAACACGAGAATCCGAATTTGTCATTGAAAGAAAAATATGCTCACATGAAAGATACTGGTCTTTGAGCTTTGACATTTCGTTTTCCGCTTTTGCAAGAACCTTTTGCGCCTCATTTGAAAAAGACATCTGGGCATTGCCGGTAACTTTCGGATATTGGTCTAGAAGATTATCAACTTGCTTCTGCAAATTCTGGACGTTCACGCCGACACGTTCAACAATCGGAACAACAATTCCATCCTGTTGACTTAAAAGCGCAGAAAGAATGTGTTCTAGCCCGATTTCGCTATGATCATTTTTCTGGGCAATAGCACTGGCATTCTGCAAAGCGTCTTGAGTTTTTAAAGTAAAATGTTCGTAATCCATAAACGCCTCCACTTTTTTTCTTAATTTACTAAGAAAATACGCATAAAAAAGTGGAAAGGCAAGAAATTTATTCTGGTTTTTCTAGTTGACCATATTCACAAAGTGCGCTGGCAATTTTTGCATGCTCAATAAGCTCAAGATTCTTCCTGAACCTTTTGTAAAGCCTGATTTCTCCAGTTCCTGTTCCGCCACAAAGCATTTTTAGAACATTTCTGTTTCCTTCTGGAATTTCAACTGACTTTACATACATTTGACGTGCCGGACAAAAAACATCTATGTCAACAACATAAGATTTATTGCTCAGACTTACGCTCCAGTGAAGATTTTCCTCATTATTGTTTTCCGGCATTTCCGAAAAATTCCAGACTGAGCCATTTGAAGTTTTCGACTTTTTAGCCTCAAAAGAAACAGATTTTCCTTCCAAGTCCACAATGGCAGAAACCTGATTTTCAAATGCACCTTGAACAGCAAAAGAGGAATCCGTCAATGTCTTGCCAGAAATTATGCTTGTAAGAACACCCGAAGAAAGGTGAATCCACGGAAAAACAACGTTTTTTCCAAAAAAGCGGTCAATGTAACCTGCGGATTTTTTTGGAATAACCTCATAAACTTTTCCATCTATTGTAAAATTTCCAGCAAAAACAGCTCTTACCCCAGTCGGAGCCCAAAAACAGTCTTTTCCAGAATAACCTTTGTCAAAATCACGGCGAATTTCGTAGCGTAGTTCCCAACTTAAAGAACCTGAATCACACTGGTATTCTGGATGTTCCTGAAGTTCACCCGGGGAACAGTCAATTCTGCCAGAGAGTTTTTCATCATCAAACGAAAATTTATCTCCCTGAATGCAAAAACTTTTTGAGCTTACAGAAACATCTTTTGAAGCACTGTATGCACAAACCAGTTTTGCATCCGCACCAAGAACTCCTGCCCGCAAAACAGCATAAGACGGAACAACATAGGATTCACTTTGAATACTCTGTGCCGAAGCTGAACCAGCAAGAACATTCTGCAAATCTTCCGCAGAAATATTAATGCGAGCCTTAAAGCCCAAAACAGCCTCGTTTGGACAAAGCCCTGGATTCAGCATAGAAAGTTCAATAAAAAATTTCCGCTCCTGGCCAGTAACTTTTTCTGTTCCGTTAAACACAAAACGCCAGACATTCAAGCCACTTTTTTTAAGAGATCCAGATAATTGATAACGGTTAATTTTTGAACTTTTTTTGGAAATACTCATATTTATTTAAAAAGTTTATCCAGTTTTTTTGTAACGTCTTTTGATTCCTCAGGGAAATTTTCATCGAGATATTCAAAACAGGCTACCGCAGCCGCTTGAGCATGCTCATACCAAATTGAATAAAGCTCATTATTAATATCATCTCCAGGATATGGAGCACCCTGAACATCAGAAACAAGCTGACGCAACATTTCTATACACTGCTTAACTTTTTTGTCCATAATAAAAAACCTCGGTTTTTAGCTGATAATTAAATCACAAACCCCGCTAAACATATAGAATTATAAAGGCAATTTTATATTCACGCTAGCATTTTTTTCTGATTTATTTTCCATTATCACAGTTCTTGCGGAGTCAATGTTTTTCAAAAGATTTTCTGCCGCATTTTTTACATTTTCGGATTTTACAGAAAGAAGATTTACAAGTTTTTCGTGCCTGTCCTCCTCGCTGATACAATAAATAGTGCGGTAAAAACCTGCAATTCCTCTTCCATAAGGTGAATGTGGCTGAATTTCCTCGCCATAAGTTCCAGTTACGGTGCGTTCACATTCTTCTTCTGAAAAATCAGCGGCAACCGCATCTTCAAGACACTTTTTAAAAGTTTGGACTGATTTTTTTGGAGTCGGATCTCTAAAAGTTGAAAAATTGAACTGTCCGCTCAAATTCATACTTGAAGCATACGCTCCGTACGCTCCTCCACCAGTGCGGATTTTTTCCCACAGAAATGTTCCAGAAAGCCAATGTGCAAGAACAAGTTCCGCGGCATTTCCTTTTTCGCCAAAATATGTTCCAGAAAACGTTGTCGCGGCAAAACCAACCTGCGAGTCAACGGAAAAAATTTCTTTTGAAGGAACCGATGATTTTTCCCCTGGAAGAAGCAAAAGTTTTTTGAATTCACTTTCATCCTGTATTTTTTTTGGCTGAACAGCAGAAATTTTTGCTTTCTTTATAAATTCCGGCATTTTTTTCATTGAAATATTCAGAGTGTTTTCATCCGCAACAAGATGAAGCACCGCTCCAGCCTTTAAGAGTTTTTCCTTTATTGAAACAAATTTTTCCCGGATTTCTTCAGGAGATTTTTTAGAAAGACTGTTCAAAAAGAAAATCTGAGAAATTCCATGCCAGATTTCCTCCACAGAACTTGAATGAGTCTTTAGACACTGCGCACGCCTTGAAGCATAACGGTTGCCATGCGGAACAACAGAAGATTTTATTGAACCCAAAGTTTCGCCAAGAAGATTTTTTAACCGTTTTAAATCATCAAAATTGTAGCCCGAAAGACATTCCGCAAAAACTTCCAATGCATCTTCAAGTTTTTCATCAAGATAGCGAACTGAAAAAATAATCCAGTCACGGTTTGCAACATTTAGCCCACGCAATTCTTCCGCCATCTTTTTTGCACGTTCAGTTCTTGAACCAGAAGAGGTCAAAAGTCGCGTGTAAATTCCTCCGGTTTCAAGAGCCGTTTCTTCCGCGCATTGACCCCAGTTTTTTCCGTTCCAGCCAATATTTGACGCACAGTAAGCAAAAAATGGAAGATATGAATATTCTTCAGGCAAAAGATCGTCCAAAGGAAAGCAGACTTCAAAATAACCGATTCCGTTTGTTCCTTCCTTGTTCGCAAAAACCGGAATTTCGGTGGCATCTGATTTTACATTTATAATTTTTGTTTCAATCCGCTCAAATTCTGTTGAAAGTTCAGAAAGTTTTAACCGCGGAATGCACGAAAGTTCCTCGGCCGATTCACGATGATTCTGGTATGAATGAAAAATCTCCAAATCCTCTTTGATTTGCTGTAGATTTTCATTTTCCATAAGTTTTTTAAGAAGTTTTTTTTCTTTTTTTTCTCTTTTTGAAAGATAAGACTTTGACGGCCGAACCGAAACGTAAGCCACTCGGTCATTTTCAAGCATAAAACGACGGATTAAATTTTCAACGTAAAAAGAATCATTTTCCACATTTTTCCGTATTTTTTCAAATTCCGCACGGTACAAAAGTGTTTCAGCAGGATTTCTTCCATAATTCCAGCCGTTGAGCGCACGTTCCAGCAGAACAAGCGAATAAGGGCCGGAAACACGAACAACTTCCCGGTTCGCAAATTCTATGCTCATAAGAGCCGCGTCAACATCATTTTTGTTTATTCCGTTTTTGCAGATTTTTTTGAGCGTTTCTATAACAAGTTTATAAACTTTTTTTTCGTTGCAGCGTTTTACTCCGTGAAGTCCAAAGGAAACCATAAAATTTCTAGACTCATTGCTTACACCGCATACAGGCGCCAAATCATCACCAAGTTCAGACTCAACAAGAACTTTAGAAAGCGGTGAACCATCGTGTCCGGCAAGAACCTCAGACATAAAACTTGCTTCAATAAAACTTGTAAGATTTTTTGTAAGGCCACAAAGCCAATTCACTGTGACAGTCGAGCCAGTCGCCCCGGAAGACGGCGCATCCGCAACAATCTTTATTGGAGAAAACTGCGGTTCTGGAGTTTCAATTTCCTCAAATTCTTTTGGAACGTTCGGATAATACTCAGATTCTTCCGGAACAGGAAATTTCTTTTCAAGTCTGTCTAAAAAATGTGTCTGAAGAAAATCCAGCTGCTCTTCCGTTGAAATATTTCCGTACAAAAACACAAGACAATTTTCCGGACGGTAATATTTTTTGTGAAAAGCCTTGAACGCCTCATAAGAAAATTCCGGAATATCCATAGGGTCACCACCGGAATCAAACGCATAATTTGTATCAGGAAAAAGACTTCGTAACTGAACATCGCTTGCAACAGACTCAAAAGACGAATATGCACCTTTCATCTCATTGTAGACAACCCCCTGAATCGAAGGTTTTCCGTTTTCATCAAGTTCAATCCGGTGCGCTTCCTGCAAAAACGCCCCTTTTTTCAGAAGAGGAAAAAAAACTGCATCACCGTAAACATCCATAAGATTAAAATAATCAGATTTTACCGTGGAAGAAGCAGGATAAACAGTTTTATCAGAATAAGTAAGCGCGTTCAGAAAAGTATTCACGCTTTGATTCATCATATTTGTAAAAGGTTCTTTTAATGGAAATTTTTCTGAACCACAAAAAACTGTATGCTCAGTAATGTGCGCCGCACCAGTTGAATCTTTTATTGGAGTCCTGAACGCAAACGCAAAAAGATTTTCCTCGTCATTATTCAAAAGATGAAAAACTTCCAGTCCAGTCTTTTTATGGCGCAAGTAAAGCCCTACCGAAGAGCAGTCAGGAACTTCTGTTTCTGAAATAAGCTCAAACCCCTTGTACGATTTTTCTATTTTATTTGACATATTCGTCCTCATTTCTACCATTGATTATAAGTTCGCCATTTTCATAGGCACGGCGCAAAACGCTAAAAAATCCAGAAGTTATGCGTTCGCAGTCAGACTTTCTGTACGGCGAGTTGATTTCAAGTTCTTCCCAGATATTTTTTTGTCTTCCTGCTGAAACACAACCAAGAATTTTGTCCTGAAATTCCTTTGATTTTGCCGCAATAAGCATCGCAATTTCAGAATCAGACATTTCACGCAATTTTTGCTGTATAAATTTTTCGTCCGCATTAAGCACATCTTCCATCGTAAAAAGACGTTCCCTCAAATCTTCGCCCAACGCAGGATCCTCTTTTGCAAGCCCGGCAAGAATTTCATCTTCCGCGGCAGGATTCATTTTTTTAAGGATTGCGGCAAGAGCATTTCTTCCGTCGATTTTTTCCGCTTTTTCAGTTGTCTGAGCCAACGACTTTTCCCGAATCGCATTGTCAACCCGCTTTAGAATCTCTGGGCTTACCGGCTCCATTTTTGCAAGCCGCTTTACAACCTCCGCCTTTTCTGCCGGTTTCATACGGTTTATTACACTAGCCGCTTTTTTTGGTTCTAATTTGCTTAAAACCAAAGCCTGAACCTGCTCCGTTTCATCAGAAAGAAGATAAAAAATTCGCTCGCTGTCCGCATCATTTAAGTAGTCAAAAGGTTTTGCTCCACCAAAAGGTGCTGACTTTTCAAGCATTTCACGCGCTTTTTCAGGACCGTAAGCTTTTTCAAGAATTTCCCGAGCAGTTTCTACGCCACCCGACTCCCGGGATTTTTCAAGAAGCCCATTGAATTCTTCCAGAATTACACTGGCTTCCTCTGGCGAAACGCTACGGATTGACGCAATCTCTGGAATTATTTTTTCAGTCTGTTCCGCAGTCAAATGAGGCAAAATTTTTGCCGCCTCATCAATTCCAACCAAAAGCAAAAATTTTGCAACGCGACGGTAAACAGAATCTCTTCCGTCAGACTCTTTTGGCGATACAGGAACTTTTAAAAGTCCACCAGACTTTAAATATTCAGCAGAATCCGAGGCATATGATTTTTCAGTCCCTGGTCGAATCTTTTTTTCCGCACCAGACATCGCTCCAGACATTGTCCGCTTTTCTAAAATTTTACCGATTTCCTTATTAACACCCTCAAAAAACGGTTTTTCCGCAGATTTTTTTCCGTCATGGCTTAGATTTTTACGGAAATCCACAGGTTCCCCGACATTTTCCTCTGAAACAATTTTTTTTATCCGTGGCGGAACAAAAGGTTTTACAACACTTGAAGAAGCAGTTTTTTCAGATTTTTTTTCATCGGAACTTTTTGCCTTACCGTTAGCATAGGCGGAAGCCCTTAAATCATTCATATTCATTTTTAGTATGATAACAAAAATATAACACTCTTGCAATTTTTCTTTTTTTTTTAGAAGGTCGCCTGCCCTACGTTCAGACCTGCGGTCTTCACTACCCCTCCGACACAGGACCGCGCTTCGCTGGTCAATTTTATTGACAGTTTGACAAAAAATGATAATTTGTCTAATATAATAAAACAATTTTGACACTTTGACAATTTTTGTCATAATAAAAGGATTTTAAAATGAAAAAAACTATTTTTGCAACATTTATTGCTTTATCCGCACTTTTCGCTTACGCCGGCGGTGTTGAAAACAAAACCAATATGAGCACAGGTTATCTTAGAAACCCAAGCCGCAACACAGAAAATGAACGCCCGGAAGCCGCTTTCTACAATATTGCCGGAACAGGCTTTATGGCAGACGGACTTTACATTGAAGCCGGAAACCAGTTTGTATTCAAGGAATACGCAAACGAGTTAAAAACTGATGATAAATTTGCAGGACAAGAAAAATACAGCATTCCAGATTATTATTCCAACGATGAGACAACAGTTTTATTTTATCCAAACTTTGACGTAGTCTACAAAAGAAACAGATGGTCAATGTTCCTTACATTTGGAGTTTACGCAGGAGGCGGCGCGCTCTCATATTCAGAAGGAACAAGCGCAACAAGCCTTATGTTCCTGAACGGTGCTAGCCAGCAAGGTGAAGAAGCTACAAAATACGGACTTGCGGCAAATATGATTCAGACTGCAACAAATTCATTTGACAACGCTGTAAAAACAAGTTTTGGGGGAAGTGAAGAAACTGCTCTCGCTTGGATAAACGCAAATCCTGACAATGAAACTGCAAAATCATTGGCTCAAGCTTATGCTGTTAAAACAAAGTACGGTTCAAAACTTTCTGAATATGCAACAAAAAAAGATAGTTACGAAAAAGCCGCAAACGCTTCCTTAAAAATGGCAGAAAATCATTCGCTTGACGTAACTTCGCTTACACTTGGCGGTCAGATTGGTGCGGCATATCTTGTAACAGACTGGCTTTCGCTTTCTGCGGCCTACAGATATACTTATGGAACTCAGGAAATGGTTCTTAAGTGCAACGACACCACGTTCAACGCAATAAACGGCGGAAACAAAATCAGCTACGAAGCAAAAGGTTTCGGTCAGTCATGTGTATTTGGAATCCATGCAAAACCTCCGGTAATTTCCGGGCTTGACCTTTCTGTTCAGTACCAGACTTTAAGCCGCATAGAATACAATGTAAGCAACGTAAAAGGCGACATCGCAAAATATTACGGAATCACAAATGACTCAAACTTCCGCACAGACCTTCCAGCCGTACTGAATCTTGGTGTTGGCTACAAAGTTTTTGAACCGCTTTATATTTCCACAAGTTTTAACTATTACTTCAACGATTTTGCATCTCAGGACAATATTCTTGGCGAAACTGACTACGACAACTCCTGGGAAATTGCTTTTGGTGCAGACTACAAAATCTGCAAATTCTTGGGTGCAAGTGCCGGAATCGCATACAGCAACCAGGGAATCACTGACACTTCAAACAGCACATTCAACCCTGTTCTGGACAGCCTTACAGTTGGTGGCGGTGTTGAAGTTACAGCAATCAAAAATCTGACAATCACAACTTCAGCAGTTTACGTAAAATATTTTGACGCAGACTATTACCTTTCTGGAAACAAGACAGAATTGTCAAAAAATCTGTGGATGCTTAGCCTTGGCGTAACTTACAAGCCTTTCTAAACAGGGGCGTTGCGGGGATGTTCCCCGCCTTTCATTATTCTAAAGGCAAAACATCGTAAAAAAATTATCTTTGATTATTTCGGGCGAAAGTTCCTTGCGGACATCAAACGCAGCCCTGTAAACACGCTTTATTTCTGCACAGGAAGTAAAGCGTTCGTCTTTTAAATGCTGAAACGGTGCGTCTGTTTCCAAAAGGATATTTTTTAGCGGAAGGTTCTGCAGGCACGACAGAACCTTTTTGTTTCCGTTCAAAATCTGCTTTCCATAACTAAAATACGCATCCGGCAACTTACACAAAACAGAGCGGGCTTCTTCTATAGGACCGGGAAAAGAATGAAAAAGAACTGAAGGAATTTTTTTGAGCGTATTTATTTCCCTAAAAATATATTGCATTCCTTTGCGGCAATGAACAACAAGTGGCTTCTGATATTTTGCAGCAAGTTCAAGTTGAATGTGCCACGCTTCGTTCTGACGGTCAAAATTTTGCCAGAATTCATCTGTAAAAAAATCAAAACCGGCCTCGCCAATCGCGTCCAATTCGTTATTTTTTAAAAGATTTTCCAGAAACCCGGCGTTTTCCACGAGCGGATTCTGAGGATGAAGCCCGAACGATTTTAAGATGTGTATTTTTTCATCAGAAATCAAAAGTCCCTCGCCTGTATTGTCCCGAACTTTTGATTTTTCGGATAAATCGGAAAGCAAATTCAACCCAGACTTCTGACTTTTCCATTCTTTAACAGAATGAACGCTGGAACAGCCAAAATATTTTCCAAAGCCAGCAAGAGAATCAAAAGGATTTTCAAATTTCATACATTCCGAAAAATGAAAATGCGCATCAAAAAAACACGAAATCTCTAACATACAAAAAAATAATACCGATTATATAAATGTAACTCAACAAAACTGAAAACCCAACCGGGAGGTTATCTTATGAAAAGTTATTCACTTAAAAGCCTTGGAAACAAAAACGACTATATGACAATTCTTTGCGAAGAGGAAAATGGTTTTGTAATCCGCATTGTTCGCGACCAGGACGGCTACGAGGATGTTGAAACAGATTTTTTGAGCAAGGAACTTTTTGAAAGCTGCATACGGACAGGTTATCTTACAGAAATCAACCCAGTTGCTGTACCTGTTGGAGCGGCTGTACCAGTGGCAATTTCAGCATAATTTTTTAACTTTTGAAAGGGCTGTCTACCGGACAAAATCCAATGACATTTCCTTTTGAACAAGTTCAAGCGCCGCTTTTATTCTGGTTTCTTTTTCTGGAACAGGCGGCAGCCAGTTTATTTTTACGCCATTTTTTTCCATAAATCTGAACCAAGTTTCCTGACGCTTTGCAAACTGGCGGATTGCAATAAAAAGCTGCTCGAACATTTCTTCCTTTGTAATTTTTTCCTGAAGGTATAACGCACAATATCTGTATTCAAGACCAAGTTTTTCAAGACGTTCCCAACTGTAGCCTTTTGAATGAAGCCCCTCAACTTCATCTACCATTCCAGCATCAATGCGTTCCTGCAGACGATTTTTTATGTTTTCGCGAACTTTTTCACGTTCCAGAGTTGTTCCAATAACCAGCGGAACAATTTCAGGGCGTTTATACATCGTTTTTTTCAGTTTTTCCGCAAGTTCACCGTGAGTTCCATAATATATTTCTATTCCACGTATAATCCGTTCACGTTCAAGCAAATCGTTTTTTGTATGCAAATCGGGCTTAAGCTCAAGATAAATTTTTCCAAGTTCCTCAAGGCTCTTTGACTCAAGTTGACTGCGTAACTCAGGATTTTCCGGAACATCAACCAAATCATAATTTCTGATAACTGCGTCAAGATACATTCCTGTTCCGCCAACAATGACAGGAAGAACGTTACGCGAAACAAGATTGTCAAAAATGCGGTAAAAATCCTGCTGGTAATGGAAAACGTTGTATTCTGTACTCAAATCAGCAATATCAATCAGATGATACGGAATTTTTTCGCCACAAACTGTGTATTCATCCAAATCTTTGCCTGACCCCAAATCCAGTCCGCAGTAAGTCTGCCTTGAATCTGCAGAAATAATTTCTCCGCCAAATTTATAGGCAAGCTGAACTCCAATCGAAGTTTTTCCGACCGCCGTAGGTCCAAGCACAACTACACAATTGTATTTTTGCATCAAAATATCCTTTACATCACTCGGCAGATTGCACACTTTAAGTATTCAGATTTTGGGTAGCCTAACAGAACCGGATGATCTTGACCCGCTCCCCGCTTTTCAAGAATCTGAACTTTTTTGTGGCTATCCATCGCCGCGTGCATAAGCATATCGTAAAAATAATGCGAATCAAAGAAATATGAACACGAGCAAGTAACAAGAATTCCGCCTTCGTTCAAAAGACGCATTGCCCTAAGATTTATCTCCTTGTAACCACCGTACGCTTTTTGAATTGTCTTTGCGCTTTTTGTAAATGCCGGCGGATCAAGAATTATTACGTCAAATTTTTCGCCATCAGCCTCGTATTTTTTAAGAAGGTCAAAAACATCCGCACAAACGGCTTTCATTTTTTTTTCTGCACCATTCAGCTGGATGTTCTTTTTTACCATTTCAACCGCTTCTTCTGAAATATCAACAGAAACAATTTCTTTTGCTCCTGCCTTAAAAGCGTTCAGCCCAAACGCTCCTGTATGAGTGAAAGTATCCAGAACTTTTTTTCCGTGGCAGAATGCGGCGGCCGCAACACGATTATCTTTCTGGTCAAGGAAATATCCAGTTTTCTGTCCGTTTGCAATATCAACTTTCAGCCGAATTCCGTTTTCAACAATTATAATTTCTGTATCGCCAGTTTTTCCAATCCAGCCAGAAGCTTTAGGAAGCCCCTCTTTTTCGCGAACGCCTTCATCATCTCGTTCATAAATCGCATACGGTTTGCAGGCTTTTTTTAGCGCCTCAAGAATTTCATCGCGGTAAATATCTGTTGCCATTGAAAGAAACTGAACCACAAGGTAAATTCTTTCTTTTTCATCGCAATAACGCTCACAGATAAGACCTGGAAAAAAATCAGCGTCGCTAAAAATCAGCCTATAGGAATCCTTTTCTGAATAATGAACACGGCGGATATTAACCGCATCAAAAACACGTTTTTCCCAGAACGACTTTGTATCGGCAAAAACCTTGTCCGCGTGTTCTGTTGAAATCAGCCTTACTGTAATTTTTGAATTGCGGTTTATTATTCCTGTACCAAGAAACCCGCCCGCTTTTGTAAAGACTTCAACACCGCTTCCGTTTGGAACAGAAGTTTCTTCAACAGGTGTCTGCTGCCATTCATCCCTTTCAGAATTTCTATATTTAATGTAAGAAATTTCGTTATCAAATATCCACGGAAATCCCTGCTGAATTTCCTTTTCTTCTTTTGATTTTAAAAATACTCGTGCATAGTTCATGTTGAGAATTATACAAAATCGGAATAAAATAATAAATATGAAAAGACTTTTTACATTAATTGCAGTCATTTTTTTGATGGCAAATTGTTTTGCAAAAGACAGACCAATCATCACAAACCTTGAGGCAAACGGAACACGCGGAAACAAGATTGTCCTAAGCTGGAAAAATCCTTCCGAGCCGGAGCCTAAAATCCAAAAACTTTTTATATACAGAAATTCAAAGCCAATCGGAAGTTACTACGATATTTCTGATTCAACGCCAATCGCAACTGTTGAGCCAGAAACACAAAACTACACCGACACAGTAAAAAACTACAACGATTACTACTACGCAATAATCGCCCAGGTGAACAACGGAAAATACGACATAATTCTTCCAAGCGTGAATGCAACTGTAAACGGAACTCATTTAACACTTCCTCCAAGAAAAGAAAGTGCTGAAAAAACTGAATCCGCAAAGGAAAAACTTGTTCCACTTGACGGAAAAAGAGAAATTCCGCTTCCATTTTTGGATGTATCCGAACAGTTTTCCAGAAAACCGGTAAAAATGGATGAAGAAACAAAAAAAATCGCAAAATCGCTTTCTGACAGTACAAAAGAAAAAGAATCAAAACGTATGGAGCCTTATGTTTTTGAAGAGGACATAATTTCCCCCGACGGAGGTGATGATTTTCTTCTTTTTGAAATTTTACGAACAACTTTTATCCAGAAAAAATACAAGGATTCTGCCGACCAACTAAAAAAACTTCTTGGAACAAACCGTTCAAAAGAAGTTACAAAACGAGCGATTTTTTATCTTGGAGAATCTGAATATTACACAAAAAACTACAGCGACGCAGTGCGGACGTTCCTTTTAGTCTACGACGAATATCCTGTTCAGGCAAAAAAATGGATTGACGCAACTTTAGACGAAATGAAAGTTCAAAGTTCAAATACCAACTAATAAATCGAACGCACTAGGTCAATGAACGCAGGAGTGCGGCGGACACCCAAGTCTTCTGCGGTAAGACCAGATTTTTTCTGCTCCACAGCAGATACACCGTTTGCGTTTCCCTGAGGTGCAACAGTCGCAGTTGCGTTGGTGGCTGGTGGTTGTGTGGAAAAATCACTGGTTGCGTTAGTTTCGGCCGAATTCGGTCTGCTGATTAAAACAAGCTCATCACCAGTATTTACTCGGTCATAAAAACCACGGTATTCAAGAATTCCTTCGCTGATTTCCTCGCCGGAAGTTGTAACCGTAAATGTTCCCAGAATATCAGAATCTTTGTATGTTACTCCACTTCCAGAACTTACGGTCTGAATTGAATTTTTTCTTACAACATCAAAAACTGAACCTTCAACAACATTTTCTGAACGCCCCAAATCAGAAAGCAAAGTTTTTCCGTCCCGGTCAATAATTTTTCCACGTATCGGAAGATGATTCAAAATATCATCCCGAAAACGGCGGAAAACTCCTGAATAACGGTTGTTGCCAGTTCCGTACAAAGAATCTTCTGTAACTTTTGAACCTGTCCGTGCCGAATACATTGTGTAATCAAGAGTTACATCCCTTGCACTTTCATCAACTGAAATCAAAATAAAATAATCTTTTCCAGATGCCCTGGCTTTTTGGTAGGCATCCCCAAAACCAGAAACGCCTGCCGATTCCGTAGAAACTACCGCCGTTGCAATTCCCGAAAAAATATCCACCGCAAATTCAGAGGCTATCCTGTTATTTTCAATATGAAGCTGATTTACTGTTCCAGGAACATAATAAATTCCAAGATTCCAGCGGTTTTTCTCAAGATAAAAAGGCTCAACGTTCCATTTTTTCGCCAAAGAATCCTGCAAAAGATTCTCGTAGGCTTCAATTTTGTCGTTCAGTTGTGTTTCAGAAAGATTCTTTGCAGAATTTTCGTCTTTCATGCTTTTTATAAAAAGAAGCTGCTCCAGATAAAGTTCGTGCATTCCGTTCAATTCAAGAATGTTTGCAAACGCAGTGCGTGCCTCCTTGTTGGCAGGCTCAATTTTTAAAGCACGCTGGTATTCATAAATCGAACCTTGACTTTCGTAACGTCTTGCATATTCACGTGCAGACTGAACATGATACAGAGCCCACTCTGAACGGCGGGAATCTTCAAGAGCAATATTTTTGTTCACAGCAAGTTCCAGCGCCACACGCATAACCTCATCTTGCGGAAAGATTTTTAAACCACTTGACCAGACAGAAATTGCCTCGAGCGGCTTTTGCAAGACATTCAATGCCGCACCTTTTAAATACCATGCGGCAAAATTATTTCTATCACGACCGATTATAAAATCACAAAGCGAAATCACATCTTCATATTCGTTCTGTGCATAACGTATTTTTGCAAGAAGTTCATAGGCTTTTTCATAATTTCCATCAATCTGAACAGCAATTCTACAGTGCGTTTCAGCGGCATTTACGTCATTATTCATTGTCGCAACAACCGCCGCAATATAATGGACTTCTGCTTCATTTGAATACAAAGTCAACGCCTGTTTTATGTAATTCTGGGAATTTTCAACTTTCCCCATCTGAGAAGAAACAACCGCAAGGCTGAGCAACGCTTTTCTGTTTTCTGACTGACGCTTTAATGCCTCTGAATATTGCCGTTCCGCTCCGGAAATTCTTCCGTCAAAAAGATCTAGTTCCGCAAGCCCAAAGCGCGCATCAACATCATTTGGAGTTTTTTTTAGGATTTTTTCAAATATTTTTCGTGCCTCAGAAAACTGCTGCATCGCAATATAAGTCATTCCACGCAGATTATTAATGGAATTGTCGTCTTTTGAGTATTTTTCTGCCTCATCAAGTTGGGAAAGAACCAAATCAAATTCGCCAAGCTGATACGAACACTGAGCGATATGAAACCACGCATCCGAATAAACAGGATTTTTCTGGATTGCTTCCATATAATGCTGGCTTGCCTCGTACCAATTCTCGTTATTCTGAGAAGCAAGACCTTCATTATAGTAGTCAGAGGCAGTTTTTTCCGCCACGGCAAAAATATTTCCGCAGATAAAAAACGCCGACAACGCAACTGAAATTTTTTTATTCAGATTTTTCATCAGCACTCACCTTTTCATCTTTTCGGATTACTTTTATTGAATTGATTCTGTGACCTTCCATATCCTGAACAATAAAATCATAGACACCCCAGGAAGTTTTTTCAAATTTTACAGGAATTTTTCCGAACAAATCAAACACAAATCCACCCAAAGAATCAAAATCTTCCGCAGGAAAATCTGCACCGATAGTTTCGTTCAAATCATCAAGATCAACACGCGCGTCGCAAAGCCAGATATTGTTTCCGATTGTAAGAATATCCTCCCGCTCATTGTCAAATTCATCCTGAATATCGCCTACAATCTCTTCAATAATATCTTCCATTGTGATAATTCCGGCAATTCCGCCATATTCGTCAATTGCAATCGCAATGTGGCAGTGCCGACGCTTAAATTCCCTTAAAAGCGTGTCAATCCGCTTGCTTTCAGGAACAAAAAACGCCTTTCGTATAATATTCTGAAGTTCAATCGGTGTTTTTCTGCCAAAACAATAAATCAAGTCTTTTACGTAAAGAACCCCTACAACATTGTCAATCGATTCGCTGTAAACAGGAAAACGAGAATGTCCGCTCTGTACAATTTTTTCAATAAGTTCTTCTGGCGGTGTGTCAACTGAAATAAAATCAACATCGATTCTTGGAACCATAACTTCCTTTACGGTTGTTTCGCTCAAATCCTCAATTCCTTGAATCATATCCTGTTTTTCTTCATTTATAACTTCCTGCTCTTCCGCGGAAAGTTCGTCGTTTCCAGAAGCTGGTTTTGTTTCTTTTTTCTTGAATAACTGAAAATTCATCTTTTATTTTCTCTCTTTTTATTTTATAAGAATTTCATCTGCAAGTTCTGAAAGAACTTTTTCCTGCAGAACAAGCATTTCGCCAGTTGGAGCAATGCCTTTTTCAATATGTTCCTCGCCGTGATCCATTCCGTTCAAATGAAGCAGACCGTGAACCAATAGGCGTTTAAGCTCAGCATTTTTGTCAACCTCAAAATATTCCGCATTTTTTGGAAGCGTTTCAAGGCTGATTACAATATCGCCGGCAGAAAACCAGTTGCCTTCCTCATCCGTGTATTCTTCCCCATTTTCAAAAGAAAGAACATCCGTAGGAGCGTCTATTTTGCGGTAATTTTTATTAAGTTCCTGAATAAAACTGTCCGTACAGAACATTATTGAGATTTCTTCCTGGTCATAACCGGTTTTTGCCAGAACTTTCTGCATATACGGCTCGATTTTTTCAATCCATTCCGGTTCGGCAAGCCCTTCTTCAACTGAAACAAATATTCTGTTTGCCATTTATTTTTCCTCTGCGTCAGTTTTTTCTTCGTTTTTTGCAGACGTTTTTTCAGATTTTTTTTCAGATTCGATTTTCTTTTCTAAGGTTGAATCTTTTTTCTCCTGTGCGTCAGGATCTTTTTGGTTTGGATATTTTATTCTTCCGTGATAATATGCCGCAAGAATTTTTACAAAGGCTGACCTGATTTTTTTCAAGTCGCCAAAAGTGAGCGCACAACAATCAAGTTGTCCGTGTTCCATCTTTGAAATAATCAACGTGTCAATAAATTTTTCAAGGCGTGCTTCTGTTGGATTATCAAGGCTTTTGCAGGCAGCCTCAACAGTATCAGCAAGCATAACGACTCCAGATTCTTTAGAAACAGGCGGATTTCCCAAATACATAAAATCCTCGATATTTGTGTTTGGATCTTGTTGCTTTGCCTTTTCATAAAAATATGAAATAACGCTGTTTCCGTGATGTTCCTCAATAATATCAACAACCTGCTGGGGAAAATGAAGCTGACGGGCTTTTTCAACGCCCTTTCTAACATGACTTCGCACAAGAATCGCCGCAAGGTTCGGTTTCATTTCATTCAGTTTATGCTGACCATCCATATCGTTTTCTGTAAAATATTCGCTCTGATCCATTTTTCCAATATCGTGGTAATAAGCCGCAACACGAGCAAGAAGAGGATTCGCCCCGATTTCTCGGCAGGCACTTTCTGAAAGCTGGGCAACCATCTGGGAATGTTGGTAAGTTCCAGAAGCAGTAAGAAAAAGTTTTCTCATCAAAGTGTTGTTTGAATCGCTTAAATCCATAAGGCGGAAAACCGAAGCCGTGTTCAACAGAAGTTCAATCGGTGTAATAAGACCAAGAGAAAGAACCCCCGAAAGGAATCCGTTCAAGGCGACAAGCCCAATCACAACCGCAAGTTCCCGGATGCTGCAATTAAAAATAACCGCAAAAATAATAATCAGAACTGCATTTATGGTAGCAAGCATCAGAGAAACAAACATCATGTCTATTCTGCGTTCAATTTTTCGTACAATTGTAGAACTTGCAAGACAGGTAGCCAAGGTAAAAAGAAATGGAACAACCTGATATGAACTTGCGTCAAAAACAGCAAACGCAAAAATAAATGAGCAGAAAATTGCGCTCAACTGTCCGTAAAGAACCGCAATAATCAAAATAAAGAGAGATGCTGGAATAATCGTTGTAATATCAAACGGTGTCGCAAAAAAAGAGATTTTTGAACAGAACGCGACCGCCGCATAAACCAAAAGAAAACAAATCAGCTGAAAAATAATTTCCCTAAGATGAATTTCCCGATGAAAAGGTGCAAATGTAAACAAAAGAAACCACATTGTCGCAAGCAATGCCAAAAAAAGTTCTGAATTTGCAAACGAACGGAAATCAACGTAATGCGGAGACTCCGACATTTTCTGAAGTTTCGAGTAAGCCTCATCCGTAATCGGAAAACCTTTCCGTATAATTTTTTCGCCTTCTTCAACAAAAACAGGATTCATTTCGTCGGCAGGAATTGATTTTGGCGCATAAATCGTGCGGTCTGCAATCTGACCAACCTCAAAATCTTCCATTGAGTAGGAAAAAACGGTCTGCGACATTGCGACTTTAAAGAAATTTTCAACGGAAACCGCAATAAACCCCACAAATATAAGAACCAGAATCGGCCAATGGGCTTTCACATAGCCTTTTAACTCAAAAAAGAAATTCTTTATTGATTCTGAAAAAGGATTATTCTTTGTCTTGTTCATTTTCATACGCCTTCACAATTTTTTGTACCAGAGGATTCCTTACAACATCTTCTGCAGTAAGCCGGTTTATCCCGATTTCTTTAATTTCTTCCAGCAAAGAAACTGCGTGTTTTAAGCCAGAAGGAACTTTTTTCGGCAAATCGACCTGAGTTTCATCCCCTGTTACAAATACTTTTGAATTTTCTCCCATCCTTGTAAGAAACATTTTCATCTGTTCCCTTGTTGTATTTTGAGCTTCGTCAAGAATAACGACACTATTGTTCAAAGTTCTTCCTCGCATATACGCGAGCGGCGCAATCTCAATCACCTCGGATTCCATAAGCCGCTTTATGGTTTCTTTTGGAAGAATCAGTTCCATAGAATCGTAAAGAGGCCTAAGATACGGTGTGATTTTGTCCTTTAAATCTCCCGGCAAAAAACCAAGACTTTCGCCTGCCTCTACAACAGGACGAGTTATTACAATTCTAGAAACTTTGTGGGTAAGCAGAAGACGCAACGCCTCTGCCACTGCAAGAAACGTTTTTCCAGAACCGGCAGCACCAATGCAGAAAACCATATTTTTTTCGCGCATTGACAGAATATATTCAGCCTGATGCTGGGTATGCGGATAAACCTTGCGGATTGCCCCAGGCACAACGATTGAAACGGAATCCATATCAGCTTTCTTATCAATGTTCAAGACTGAAGCGACAATATCACCGCTGTTTTTTGAACCGTCATCAAGTTCATCTATAATTCTATCTATTATGAAACGGAATTTTTCGCGCAAAGAATTATCATCTGTATCTACGGAAAGTTCATTTCCGCGCGTAAAAACGGGAATTCCCAGATATTCTTCTATGAGTTTTAAATTATTGTCATTTGTTCCGCAAACGCCAGAAAGAATCTCTACGTCAGGAACAACTACAGTATATTCACTATCCACTTACTTCTATTGTAAAACATCACTTGCAAATTGACAATATAACAGCGAAAAACGCTTTGTAAAATAATTGTACAAAAAAAACGAGGCTCTGGCTATTTCAGTTCCCATTCACCGTAGTTATCAACAATCTCTGTCTTCATTGCGCTCATTGGTCGCCATGTTATATTTATTGTCATATATGGACTAAAGTCGTAACGTTTTTTTCCATCCTCTGTCAAAAGACGCGGCTCAATCTTAAACGTCGCATTAAAGTCCCAGTCATGAAGCTCGTGCGTAATCGAAAAATTCAGGCTCTTCAATTTAAAGCCAGAATTTTCCCTAAGTTCCTGCTTGTCAAACCTGAAAGAATTCACCAGATCAACAAACATATTTTCTTCACCGATAAGACCAATGTCATTTCCAAAATAACGGTAGATTACAGAATTCCGTGATGATGCGGAAAATGTAAAATTAACAAATTCACTGATTTTAAACGAAACAGACGGAGCAAATGTAAAATAACTGCTCGTCGGTTTTAGCAAGTCTGCAACAATGCTTGTAGAAAGTCCCATTCCCATACTTACGCGGTTTTTCCAGCGGTAAATTGTCTTTGTTTTTGGAGAATATGAGAACGAAAAATTGTACGGAAGAAATTCCTTGTCCAGTCGTTGTTTCCAGCCAGTTGGTTCACCATTCTCATATTCCATATCAAATCCGTAAGTGTAAGACATCTGGTATGCGGCGGTTAAATTCATCCAGCTTAACGAAAATTTCATTGAATCGTGATGGTATTCGTCCATATTGTAGTTGTAGTTTTCAGAAAAACTCATTGAACTTCCTAAAACTTTGCCAGAAACGGTTAAACTTTGCTTAAACGGTTGCCTTACCCAATCAGCATTGTCATCTGTGCTTGATTTTTTTACACCGGTTTCAAAAGCAAGGGTTGTAAGCGGAAATCCAAGTTTTAAAGTTGAATAGTAACTTTCAGCCAAAGGTTTTAATGTTGTTGAAAGCGTAAGACTCTGCGAAAATTTTGAGTCCATCTGGTTTGTGGCAAAAGTAAAATCCAAGGCGTTTGTTGTTATGCTTTTTTCGTCCGACCAGTCAACAAAATGGTAATCCCATTCAGTCTCGCCTGTTTTTTCATATTCGTCTGAAAGAAATTCCGTACGCACAAGTTTTATGGAAGAACGCCAAGTAATTCCTGTATCTTTTATAAATTTTATGTAGTTGAACGGCTTAAGAGAAACAGAATTCGTCTGCGTTAAATCAAGTTTGTCTGTTCCGTAGTCAGCTTTTTTTACCGAGGCCGCAGAAAGTTCGCTGTACCAGAGAGTTTCAGTTTCTTTTCCATCTTCATCGGTTTCATTCATGTGAAGATAAGGGTGACGCTGCCGTACCGGATTGAACGTATTTGAATTGCTTACCGAAAAAAAACTTCCCGAATACGAAAAACTGTTGTCCAGCGTAATCGGAACAGAAAGTTTATACATTGAAGACTTTAAGACGCTCCAGTCAAAATCGTCCGGAGTATTAAGATTTGAAGAGTTATAAGAAATTTGCGTTGAAAGGCTCGGTTTAATCGAATATTTCATTGAATAGGTGATGCCTGGAAAATCTGTAACAGTGGAAGAAATTCCTGTTAAAGTTGGCAAAGCAGTTTCCGGAAGCAGAGGTACTGTTTTATTTTCAGCAATATCCGAGCTATTTTTTTCACCATTTTCTGTATTTTCTGCCAAAGAATCTCCAGTTCCATCTGAATCCGCAATCTTTTCCTTATCTTTCTGTTCACTCAAAGGCAAAATATCATCTGGCACAATCATTGGAACTGTAAAAGAAACATTTTTCGTGTTTGTTGATGTTGTTTTTGTCTTTGAAGTTGAAATATCAATCAAAGTTCCGCTGATTGTTCCGCTAAAAGTCATTGGAATTACCTGCGACGGATAAAAGAACATCCGCTCTGGAGATGCTTCTTTCCACGACGACTCCGAAGAAGAGCCAGATTCTATTTTTGAATTTGTCAGGTTCTTATTTGAAACAGAAGAAAAAGCCACTGAGGAATTCAAACTTAAAGACATTGAACTCAAAAATGGTTTTATAACCTGCGGAACTGGAACCGAATAAGAACTTGAAAGCGTCCAGCTGAATGAAGAATCCGTTGTTGTGGTAGTATTGTCTTCGTCGGTGTTCTGGGAATCAATCAAAAAACTAATCCAGTCCATTGTTTCAGAGCGTTCTTTTGTAAAATCATTTGAAAAAAAAGGGTCTGAATAAACCGGAAGGGAAAGATTAAGCGTAAACGGAGAAGACATTGACATTTTAAATTTGCCGGAATACCGGAACGGAAGTTCAAAGCCCAAAAGGTTCGACTTGTCATAAATTCTCTCCCCTTCCGGAGAAAATGGCAGATAGTTCCCCGAAGAATTCTTAAAAATTGTGTTTGAAAAACCAAGGTTCGCGCTCATTTCCAGACTGGAAATATATTTTTTCGGCTTAAAAACTCCGTCAAAACCAACAAGAAAACCAAGATTTGAATAGTAATCGCCAAGAATCTTAAAATAATTCGTTGTGTTTCCCTTGTAATCTTCATCAAGATTGTGCATCATAAGACCTTCGATGCGTTGTTCTTTTAACGACGAAGGTTTTACAAAATTAAAAAGGGCTTTCAACTTTTCTGAACTGTCGCTGTCTGTTGAAGAAGTATTGCTTGTGGTTTCGAGAGGTTTTCTTCCATAAAGATAAGAAGTTGTTTCTATAAAATATCCACGGCGTTTTTCGTAACCAAAAACAGGATTAAAAATAAGCTCATCTTTTGGATAATAAAAAGCCGGAAGATAAAAAATCGGAACTGGACCGACAAAAAGCCTTGCGTTCAAAAAAGCAAATTCTCCGCCGGGCAAAAGCCAAATTCTGCTCGCCTTGATTCGCCAGTGTGGGTCTTCATCATCGCAGAAAGTAAGTTCACCGTTTTTAAAGGTGATTGTATTTGACTCGCTGCGGCCAAAAATATCGCTTGCAACAATCAAAGTTGAACCAGCCGGCAAATTTATCGCATCAGATTTTACCTGAACAACCCGTCCATCGTCAAAAACGCCTTCCAACGTTGAAGTATTGAACATAAGTGAACTTGCGGAAACATTCTGGCTTCCTGCGCTCGCAGTTGTCTGCTCAAGGGAAACATTTCCTTCCGCGTACATCATCTCGCTCGTTCTGTCATAACGGATTGATTCCGCGCTTATCACGTTTTTTGTAGAACCGCGGCTTACACTGACTTTTACGTTTCCAGTAAGAATTATTAAATCATTTCCTGTAGATTTATCTTTTTCATATTTTGTGTTGCGTGCATTTTCAATATTGATTACAGTTTTTTCAGCCTCCTGCGAAAAACCTGCAACAGAGGCAAAAATCAAGATGAGGAAAACAAATTTTACAAAAAGACGATTTTTCTTCATCGCTTAAGCATCTCTTTTATAAACTGACCGGTATAACTTTCTTTTATAGCAGAAACTTCTTCTGGAGTTCCTTCTGCAATAATATTTCCACCGCGGAAACCGCCTTCTGGTCCCAAATCAATCAGATAATCAGCCTGGCAAATCACATCAAGGTTGTGTTCAATCATAAGAACAGTATTTCCCTGCTCAACAAGACGTTGAATAACTGACATAAGCTGCTTTACATCCGCAAAATGCAGTCCAGTTGTCGGCTCATCCATTATATACAAAGTTTTTCCTGTTGAAACCCGGGCAAGCTCGTTCGCAAGTTTTACTCGCTGCGCCTCTCCGCCAGACAAGGTAAGCGCGCTTTGACCAAGCTGAATGTAACCAAGACCAACAGATTTTAACGTTTCCAGTTTCCGTGAAATATGTGGAATTGAAACAAAAAAATCACACGCCTCTTCAATCGTCATATTCAGGACATCGTTTATATTTTTTCCTTTGTAACGGACATCCAAAGTTTCCTTGTTAAAACGTTTTCCGCCGCAGGCATCACAAGTGATAAAAACATCCGGCAAGAAATTCATTTCAATTGTAATTGTTCCGCTTCCCTGACAGTTTTCGCATCTTCCGCCTTTTACATTAAAGCTAAAGCGACCTTTCTGATAGCCGTTTGCCTTTGCCTCTGGAGTTGCCGCAAAAAGATCACGGATGCTGTCAAAAACACCCACATAAGTCGCAGGATTGCTCCGCGGTGTCCGACCAATCGGGCTTTGGTCAATGTTTATAACTTTATCAATATTTTCTATTCCAGAAATTTCCTTGTACGAGCCTACAGGATACGATGTCCTCATAATTTTGTTTGAAAGAATCGGGTAAAGCACGTCGCTCATCAAAGTTGATTTTCCTGAACCAGAAACGCCTGTAATACAAGTAAACGTTCCAAGCGGAATTTCTACCGAAACATTTTTAAGATTGTGCTCAGCAACACCAGAAAGAAAAATTTTATGCCCATTCCCCTTGCGCCGTTCTGAAGGAATTTCCATCCGCAAAGTTCCAGCAAGATACTGACCAGTTTTGCTTTCCTTTACTTTCATCACTTCTTCTGGAGTTCCTGCCGCCACTACACGACCACCGTGAATTCCAGCACCCGGGCCAATATCAACAAGAAAATCCGCAGTCCGCAAAGTCTGCTCGTCGTGTTCAACAACAACCACGGTATTTCCCTGGTCACGAAGATAAGTCAAAGTGTCAATAAGCCGCTGATTATCTCGTTGGTGCAGCCCGATTGACGGCTCGTCAAGAATATACATAACACCTGTCAACGCAGAACCGATTTGTGTCGCAAGCCGAATTCGCTGTGCTTCGCCACCAGACAAAGTTTCCGCGGCCCGCTCCAAAGTCAGATAATCAAGTCCTACATCCTTTAAAAACTTTAAACGCGCATTGATTTCCTTTAGAACCTGAGCCGCAATTTTCGCCTCATTTTCAGAAAGTTCCAAATTTTTAAAGAACTCAACAGACTCGCTCACCGAAAGACAGCAAAGTTCCCAGATATTTTTTCCACCAACGGTAACGCCAAGGGCTTCCGGACGCAAACGCTGGCCATTGCAGCCCGAACAATGCGAAACCGACATAAATTTTTCTTCAATTCTTACGCGCTGCGCATCGCCCCAAGCCTCTGCATACCGCCTTTTCATGTCAGAGATAATTCCAGGCCACGCACGGTTGTACTCACTAAAGCCTTCTCCGCTCTGCTTTTTGTAAACCCAGTGGATTTTTCGCTCGTCGCCACCGCCGTTCCACAAAAAATCATACTGCTCTTTTGAAAGCTGATTTATCGGTGTGTCAAGGGAAAATCCTGCCTCGTCAGCAACCGCCTGAAACATAGAATGATTCCACTCACTTTCAGGATTGTAAAATGCAAGAGCACCTTCATTAAAAGATTTTGAAGAATCCGGGATTATTTTTTTTACATCCCACTCCATTTTTTGGCCGAGCCCCGTACATTCCGGGCAAGCCCCAAAAGGATTATTGAACGAAAAAAGCCGTGGCTGCAGTTCTGGAATTGAAATTCCACAGTCAGGGCAAGCGTTTTTCTGGCTAAAAAAGACTTCCACATCTTTGTCTTCAACACGTTTTGTTACAACAATAATTCCGTTTGCGCTTTCCAAAGCTGTTTCAACAGAATCCGCAAGACGTTTTCGCACATCAGGGCCAAGAACAATTCTGTCAACAACAATTTCTATCGTATGTTTTTTTTGCTTATCAAGTTTTATTGAATCATCAAGGCTTGTCATCACGCCGTCAATCCGCGCTCGTATAAAGCCCGATTTTTTTGCATCTTCAATAATTTTTGCGTGTTCGCCTTTTTTTCCCCGAACAACAGGGGCTAAAACCTGAATTTTTGTTCCATCAGACCAAGCCATAATTGAATCAATAATCTGGTCAACCGTCTGTTCCTTGATTTCGCGACCGCAATTCGGGCAATGGGAATGACCTGCACGAGCGTACAAAAGGCGATAATAATCGTAAATTTCTGTAATTGTTCCAACTGTAGAACGCGGATTTTTATTTGTAGATTTCTGTTCAATTGAAATTGCAGGAGAAAGCCCTTCTATCAAATCAACATCAGGCTTGTCCATACTGCCAAGAAACTGACGTGCATACGACGAAAGACTTTCCATATAACGACGCTGCCCCTCTGCAAAAAGAGTGTCAAATGCAAGAGAACTTTTTCCAGAACCCGAAAGCCCCGAAATTACAACAAGTTTGTTCCGCGGAATATCCAAATCAATATTTTTAAGATTATGCTCACGTGCCCCGCGGATTACTATTTTATCGTTATTAAAAATGCTCGCCACAATACTCCAATTATAACGTTATGCAAAAATCTTTTCTACAAACAATGAACAGTCATCAAGCGCGTTAAAGATAGTTTTTACAACAGCCGAATAAATTCCGGTTCGGTCAAGAATTTCAAGAGCAACAAGAAGAACTATAAACAAAACTGTACTGTAACGAGAATAATTAAAGTACGACTCGTCATCCATAAAATAATACAGAATTCTTGAACCATCCAGCGGAGGAACAGGAATCAGATTAAAAATCATAAGTGAAATATTTATAAAAATGCTGTAATACAAAAAAATCTGAATAAACTGCTTCTCTGGAAAAAAAATGTAAACAAGTTTAAATACAATTATCGAAAAATATGCCAAAAGAAGATTAGAAAAAGGTCCTGCAAACGCTGTAACCGCAATTCCAAATTTTTTGTGCTTAAAATTGTCAGGATTAATAGGAACTGGTTTTCCCCAGCCAAAACCAACCAGCATAAGAAGGATAAAACCCAGCAAATCAAAGTGACGGAACGGATTCATACTGATTCTATGGGAATTTTTTGCAGTTTTATCACCAAGAGCAAGAGCCGCAAGTCCATGTGCAGACTCATGAAACGGAAAAGCCACTGCCAAAGCAAGAACCCTGGCAACCAGTAAAATTATTGTGTTAAAGTTCAAACTCATAAGAGGAATAATAAACTTATATAGAAAATTATTCCATACGTTCGGAATTACATTTTTTTAAGGGGCAAGTCTTCCCCTAGCCTCAAACCTTCAGTTTTCGCAAATTGGTCGCAAGGCTCCCAATAATCTCAAACTTTCGGTTTTCGACTACCCTTTCTGGCACAGGACGTGGTTTCACCGTCCTGCACCAGAATTATCCTAAAGATTCGTGTAACCCATCAGATATTCATCTATCTGCCGGGCACATTCACGGCCTTCCGCTATAGCCCACACAACCAACGACTGGCCACGACGCATATCGCCAGCGGCAAAAACTTTTTCAACAGAAGTCTTATATCCGTTAGGACTCGCAAAATCAGGAGTTTTTTCGCCAATTGACTCAACAGTATTTCTTGCAGAAAGCGAAGTTCCAAACGCATTTGCCGTATAGTCCTCGCAGCCAAGGAATCCAGCCGCAATAAGAATCAAATCCGCAGGCAGTTCTTTTTCTGTTCCAGGAATTTCACAAAGCTGCCGTTTTCCGTCAATCATCTTAAATTCAACCTGAACAGTTTTTACACCACAAACTTTTCCGTTATCAGTGTAAATTTCTTTTATCGTTGTCTTGTAGACACGCGGATCGTGACCAAATTTTGCGATTGATTCTTCCGCACCATAATCAGTCTTTAAGACTTTAGGCCACTGCGGCCAAGGATTGTTCTTCTGTCGTTCTGCAGGAGGACACGGCATCATTTCCAGCTGAGTAACAGATTTACATCCAAGGCGGATACTTGTTCCTGTACAGTCGTTTCCTGTATCGCCACCGCCAACTACAATCACATCCTTATCTTTCGGGTCAAAAAATGTTCCATCTTTTAATTCTGAATTCAAAAGACTTTTTGTAACTGACTTCAAAAAATCAACCGCAAACATCACGCCTTCCGCATCCGCGCCAGAAACTGACAAAGGACGGGCTTTTTTTGCACCGCAGCACAATGCGACTGCATCATAATTTTCAATAATTTCTTTTGCATCAACTGTGCGGCCAATATCTGCACCAGTAACAAATTTAACGCCTTCCGCCTCCATCAGTTTTACGCGTCGGTCAATAACTTGTTTTTCAAGTTTCATATTAGGAATACCGTACATCAAAAGTCCGCCGGGTCTGTCTTCGCGTTCATAAACCGTAACATTATGCCCACGCCTGTTAAGCAAATCAGCAACAGCAAGACCTGCCGGACCCGCGCCCACAACGGCAATCTTCTTTTCAGAACGCACTTTTGGAATCTGTGGCTTCATATAGCCGGTTTCAAAAGCCTTTTCAATTATAAAAAGCTCATTGTCGTGAATTGTTACCGATTCTTTTATATCACCACCATTTCCGCAGTTGCAGGCTTTTTCGCACAATGCAGGGCAAACGCGTCCTGTAAATTCTGGAAAACTTGAAGTTTTCAGAAGACGCCACGCCGCCATATCATACTGACCTTTATACAACGCATCATTCCATTCTGGAATAAGATTATGCAGAGGGCAACCAGTAACCATTCCTGCAAGTTTTATTGCCGACTGGCACATCGGAACTCCGCAGTTCATACAACGCGAAGCCTGTGTTTTTCGTTCCTCTTCTGGAAGAAGATTATGAAATTCCTTAAAATTTGCAGTTCTTAAAAGAGGAGCAATGCTAGCGTTATCTTTTCTATTATATTCTAAAAATCCTGTTGGCTTTCCCATGGTATTCTCCTAATCTTATCCTACTCGTTTCTGACCTGTTGTTGTATAAAATGCTTCAAGGACAGCCTCGTCATGCTTTAAGCCACGCTCCTCCGCCTTGCTTATTTCAACAAGCATTTTATGGTAATCATTAGGAACAATCTTCTTAAAATGAGGAAGATATTCTTTTTCAAAATCCTTAAGGATTCTTTTTCCAAGTTCAGAACCAGTTTCCAGAACGTGCTTTTCAACAAGCGATTTTACAACCTGAATATCGTGTTCATCTGTAACTTCGCTCATTGTTACAAGCTGCTTGTTAAGACGCTTGTACAAACTGTGGTTCATATCAAGAACATAAGCAGTTCCGCCAGACATTCCAGCAGCAAGATTTCTTCCTGTAGGTCCAAGAATTACCGCAGTTCCGCCAGTCATATATTCAAGCCCATGGTCACCGCAGCCTTCAACAACCGCAGTAGCCCCGGAATTTCTAACGCAGAAACGTTCCCCTGCAATTCCATTTATAAAGGCTTCACCGCTGGTTGCACCAAACAGAGCAACATTTCCTATGATAATATTTTCTTCAGGCTTGAAAGTAACATTTTTCGGTGCGCTTACAACAATCTTTCCACCAGAAAGACCTTTTCCAAGGTAGTCATTCGCATCGCCTTCAAGGTGCATTGTAAGTCCTTTTGGAATGAATGCACCGAACGACTGTCCGCCACCACCAGTTGCATTCACAACAAACGAATCTTCCGGCAAAGAATTTCCAAACTTCTTCTGGATTTCAGAGCCAAGGATTGTTCCCAAAGTTCTGTCTGTAGAAGTGATTTTTACATCAAAAACTCCTTTCTTTGATTTTGTGGCTTTTTCAAAAGATTTCAGCAGATTTTTTTCATCAACAGTCTTTTCAAGTTCAAAATCAAAGACATCATCAGTATAAAAATGAGTTTTTGAACCTTCCGGAGCGCGGTAACCGATAATCCGGCTTAAATCCACAAGATTTGCACGCTTAAAGCCTTGTTTTTCCTTAAGTTTAAGCAAATCAGTTCTTCCACACATTTCATCGAGAGTTCTTACGCCAAGTTTAGCCATATATTCACGGAGTTCTTCTGCAATGAACTTCATAAAATTTTCTACGTATTCAGGCTTTCCAGTGAAGCGTTTTCTAAGCTCACTGTTCTGGGTAGCAACGCCAAACGGACAAGTATCAAGGTTACAAACACGCATCATCGCACAGCCCATTGTGATAAGAGGAGCTGTGGCAAATCCAAATTCCTCCGCACCCAACAGGCAGGCAATCGCAACATCTCGGCCGCTCATAAGTTTGCCGTCGGTTTCAATAACAACGCGTGAACGGAGTCCGTTCTGAATCAATGTCTGGTGAGTTTCCGCAAGCCCCAATTCCCACGGAAGCCCAGCATGATGAATTGAAGAAATTGGTGCCGCTCCAGTTCCGCCGTCGTGTCCAGAAATCAGAATTACCTGCGCACCAGCCTTTGCAACTCCAGCCGCAATAGTTCCAACACCCGCCTCAGAAACAAGTTTAACGGAAATCCGTGCAGCACGGTTCGCATTTTTCAGGTCGTAAATCAGTTGTGCCAAATCTTCAATTGAATAAATATCGTGATGTGGCGGTGGCGAAATCAAAGAAACTCCAGGAGTTGCATAACGGGTCTGCGCAATCCACGGATAAACTTTTTTTCCAGGAAGATGTCCGCCTTCTCCAGGTTTTGCTCCCTGTGCCATCTTAATCTGAATTTCCTTTGCGCTAAGCAAATATTCCTCTGTAACACCAAAACGACCAGACGCAACCTGCTTGATTGCAGAATTCGCCTCAGTTCCAAGACGCTCAGGTTTTTCACCGCCCTCACCGGAATTTGATTTTCCGTGCAAGTGATTCATCGCCAAAGCCATGCAGCGGTGCGCTTCTTCAGAAATTGAACCGTAACTCATCGCACCAGTCTTGAAGCGTTTTACAATTTCGGAAACTGGCTCAACCTCTTCAATAGAAACAGATTTTCCCTCGTCATAATTAAAATCAAGCATTGCACGCAAAGTATGCGGATGGGAATTATCGTCAACAAGCGAAGTATATTCCTTAAAGCGCGCATAATCGCTGTTTCGTGTAGATTCCTGCAAAGCAATAATAGTTTCAGGCGAATAAAGATGGTCTTCCGCATTCGGACCACGGCGAAGTTTGTGCATTCCAACAGAATCAAGATGCGTATTAACCGTAAGTCCAAGCGGATCAAAAGCCTTGTTGTGATGGAAATTCACATCCTCTTCAATTTCCTTGATTCCAATTCCACCAACGCGGCTAACAGTATTTGTAAAATACTTGTCAATAACTTCTTTTGAAATGCCGACTGCCTCAAAAATCTGCGCAGACTGATAAGACTGAACCGTAGAAATCCCCATTTTTGCCGCAATTTTTACAATTCCATTGATAATTCCCTTATTGTAATCGTCAATTGCAGTGTGATAATCCTTGTCCAAAAGTTTCTGGTCAATGAGCTCAGCAATACATTCATGCGCCAGATATGGATTTATTGCACGCGCGCCGTAGCCCAAGCACATTGCAGACTGATGAACATCACGGATTTCCGCCGACTCAAGAATAATCGAGATTGCAGTACGTTTTTTTGTACGCACAAGATGCTGTTCCACCGCAGAAACCGCAAGAAGAGAAGGAATCGCAACATGGTTTTCATCAACTCCACGGTCAGAAAGAACCATAACATTAGCGCCATTTTTATATTCCCTATCAACAGAAATCAAAAGGTCATCCAACGCCTGCTGCAAAGAACCGCCCTTGTAATACAAAAGCGAAATTGTAACAACCTTGAACCCAGGCTTTTTCATGTTCTTGATTTTCAGCATATCAACGCCAGTAAGAATCGGGTTGTTGATTTCAAGAACTGTACAGTTTTTTCCCTCTGGTTTTAAAAGATTTCCATCAGAACCAACATAAACAGTTGTGTCCGTTACAATTTTTTCACGCAAAGAGTCAAATGGAGGGTTTGTAACCTGTGCAAAAAGCTGCTTAAAATATGAATAAAGCGGAGGATGCTTGTCGCTCATGCACGCAAGCGGAGTATCAACGCCCATCGCCCCAGTCGGTTCAACGCCAGTTTTTGCCATCGGCAAAACCATTTCATTAACATCCTCATAGTTCCATCCAAACGCACGGTACATACGGTCACGTTCTTCCTGCGTATAAACAGGAATTTTTTTATTAGGAATCGCAAGGTCAGAAAGATGAACAAGATTTGTGTCAAGCCATTCACCAAACGGATATTCAGAAGCATAAAGTTCTTTTGCCTCTTCATCAGAAATTATCTTCTTCTGCTTTGTGTCAACCAGAAGAATTCTTCCCGGCTGAAGGCGCGATTTTTTTTCAATATTTTCTTCCGGAATATCAAGACAACCAACCTCAGAAGAAAGAATCAACATTCCGTCTTTTGTAATGTAATAACGCGAAGGTCTAAGACCATTTCGGTCAAGAGTTGCACCAAGCACATCACCATCGCTAAAAAGAACAGCGGCCGGACCATCCCACGGCTCCATCATCGTCGCATAATAATGATAGAAATCACGCTTTTCAGAATCCATTGTTGTATCATTTTTCCAAGGCTCAGGAATACAAACCATAACTGCAAGCGGCAAAGGCATTCCGTTCATAACAAGAAATTCAAGAGTATTGTCAAGCCTTGCAGAATCAGAACCATCAGGATTTATTGCCGGAAGAACTTTTCTCATATCCTCATCAGAAAGAACCTCAGACTTCAAAGTTTCTTCCCGGGCAAGCATTCTGTCAGCATTTCCGCGAATTGTATTGATTTCTCCGTTGTGCGCAATAAATCTGTTCGGATGCGCACGTTCCCAGCTAGGATTTGTATTCGTGCTGAACCTTGAATGAACAATCGCCAACGCAGAAACATAATCCTCGCTCTGCAAATCCTTGTAAAAAGTCCTAAGCTGCTTCACAAGGAACATTCCCTTATAAACAATCGTACGGCTAGAAAGAGAGGCAACATAAGTTTCTCCAGCCGAATGTTCGTACTGGCGGCGAAGAATATAAAGTTTTCTGTCAAAATCAAGACCCTTTTCAACATCTTTCGGACGTCCAACAAAACACTGGGTAATAACCGGCATACAATCCCTTGCACGCTGCCCCAAAACATCCGGATTCACAGGAACTTCTCGCCATCCAAGAAACGGCAAACCTTCCTTTTCGCAAAGATTTTCAAACAATTTCTTAGTCTGGGCACGAACAATCGCATCGGCAGGAAAAAAGAACATTCCCACACCGTAATCGCGTTCCCCGCCCAATTTTATACCAAGTTCGCAAGCGGCTTTCTTAAAAAACTGATGTGAAATCTGCACAAGAATTCCAACTCCGTCACCAGTTTCCCCAGTCGCATCCTTACCTGCGCGATGTTCAAGTTTTTCAACAATGCCAAGAGCGTTATCAACAATCTGTCTTGAAGCATGTCCGTCAATATTTACAACAGCTCCAATACCACAGTTGTCATGCTCAAAGGATGGTTCATACAAAGTCTTATCCATAAAGTAACCCCTCATCGCCCAGAATTTTGGGCAAAAAAAAAGTGATACAGACAATAAGGGCTATCCATATTATCCGCATCACCTTTGATACTAAAAAAATAATAACAAAATGCAAATCAAGTGTCAATAATTTTAAAAGTTATACAAAAACATAGTTTTATGGGCGTTCCCCCAAGCATAAAATGCAAAAAAAAAAGCTCTGGAACACAAAATTCCTCCAGAAGCATTTTCTGCTTGCGGTCGGCTGTTCCGTAGTTCGCTAACGCTCTAAGTCCTCGCCAGGCAAACAGCCCGCCTGCGGTCTTTGGCTTCGTTTGTCAAAACAAACTTCGCCACTACTCCATAGCCTAACGCTTCCGCAAAACTTTAGCCCAATCTCCAAAAATAAAATTGCATAAAAAAAACCTTTCTAATTTCTTAGAAAGGTTTTTAAGTTGGACGGTGAGAGGATCGAACTCCCGACATTCTGGGTGTAAACCAGACGCTCGTACCAGCTGAGCTAACCGTCCGTTTATCGCTTCGTGATGTTTATAATATATCAAAAACGATTTTTTGTGTCAACAGCCAAAACCATTTTTTTTAAAAAAAATAAAAAAAATCGAGTTTTTATTGATTGTGAAAAAAAATTGAATAAGCTTCCAGAAAAAGCGCGTCAATTCGCCATGCTGAGCGTACAAAGTATCAGACTGCGCAATTTTTATTCAAAAATTGCTTGCTATCGCTCAGAATAGCTCGGTTGCCGCTTTCTTTTTCTTCCCGCTTATTCAATTTGTTGATTCAGTAAAAAAACTCGATTTTTTTATCACTTATTTATGACAAACCTTTTCTTCACATTCCTTGTAGATTGCGCTTGTCTTTGCAACAACGTCCGCAGGAATTTCCTTGATGTTCGGGTCGCCTGCAAGGTTGTTTTCCTTCAGCCAGTCGCGGATAAACTGCTTGTCGTAAGAAGCCGGGCTTCCGCCAACCTTGTATTTGCTTAAATCCCAGAAGCGGCTTGAATCCGGAGTTAAAACTTCGTCGCCAAGAACAAGCTCGCCGTTTTCGTCCAAGCCGAATTCAAATTTTGTATCGGCGATTATAATTCCATTCTTGTATGCGTGCTCGTAGCATTTCTTGTAGATTGCAAGGGCCGCTTTTTCAATCTTTGTTCCAAGCTCTTCGCCCAAGTCTTTTTTCATATAATCCAAAGTTACATTTATGTCATGTCCTTCCGCCGCTTTTGTGGAAGGAGTTACAATCGGCTCGTCAAGTTTTTCTGCCTGCTGGTATTCTTTTTCAAACTTGTGGCCAAGGAACGGCTCGCCTTTTTTGTAGGCTTCGTACATTGAACCGAACATATATCCGCGAACAATTACTTCGTAAGGAATCATCTTAAGTTTTTTTACAAGAATTGTTCTTCCTTCAAATTCAGGCTTCTGGAATTCAGCTGGCATATCTTTTAAATCTGAAGAAATCATGTGGTTTTTAACGATGTCTTTTGTGTAGTCAAACCAGAAATTTGCAAGAGCGTTCAAAACCTTGCCTTTGTCTGTAATCATAGTTGGAAGAATAACGTCAAATGCGCTGATTCGGTCTGTTGTAACAATGACCATTCTTCCATCTTCCAAATCGTAAACCTCTCGGACTTTTCCACTAGCATATTTTTTCATATATTGAACTCCTAAAAAAATTCAATTTAAAGATTAATTTTTATACTAGCGAATTCTTATAAAACTTTCTACAAATTATTTTAGATTACTGGCGTCGAGTTGAAGTTTTCATCAAGATTGAACATTCCGCCTAAAAACAATTTTTGTCCTATTGTCCTAATAGATAAAACCATCATCTTTTCTTGAATTTATAAAAAACAGAACCAATGCAAAAAGCGCAAAAATCACAGCGACAATATAAACAACCGGAAGCGCAATGCACATAAGTTCCATTGTTTCAAGAAACGGTGGAATCACAAGCATAACAAGAGCCAAAACTGAAAGAACAATTATTTTAGAAATATCTTTTGAAACCACAGTGCAATAAATTTTATATGCAAAAAAACTTGCCATAAAAACTTCAGAAAGCATTAAAACCGGCTTTGCAAAAAGCTGAAAAAACGAAAAAGCCGTGCTAGCCGAGGCAATCACGCAATAAGGCATGTAAATCGCATAAAAAGCTGCCACAACCGGAAAAAATGCCTTTATCTTGAATTCAACAGAATCTTTTGTTGTAAAAAAATACAAAGCATAAACTAAAACCAAAGGAAGAACATATTCCTTTAAGAAATAATAAAAGAAATTTGAACAAACTGAAAATTCAGGAATTCTGTGCATATAAGAAAAAAGTGCAGTAGCTCCGCTTGCAAGAATTCCCAATAACGCGCCTACGGCAACAAGAAATCCATATATTTTTTTAGTTGAATGAAAACAGCAAAAACAAAGAACTGTCGGAAACAAAAAAATCAAAAATAAAAACATAACTCAATTAAAATATCATAAATCCGCATACTTTGAAAAGACAAAAAAGACCAGGATCATACGTTAAAATATATGTCTTTACCTATACATATATTTTGACGAAAGTATCAATGATTTATCTTTTATGTTTTCTTTGCAAAACAGATTGAATTCCTGTTCATTATGGAAATAGATAATTTCGCTCCTTTTGATTGCAAAATATGAGTAAATAGTTTTACCAAAGTAAACATCCTCTGAAGTTTTTCCTACCCAGACAATTCCATTTATTAATGGTGTTGCAAAATCAACATTATACTTTCTCAACAGCTGTTTACTTTGAATTCCAAAAATATCGCTGACATATTTTGAAACCGCCTTCTCTTTGATACTTGAAAAATCATAGAGCAAAATTCCATCTGATTTATCAATTCGATTAGCTTCATTAACACTTGATAAGTTAATGGAAAAAAATCCATTTATGGTTTCAATTTCAAGGCAATCTTCATTTTCAAATATTCTTTTTATTCCATAAGCTGGATAAAAACTTACATCTTCAAAACGGCCTTGGTAATCCAATACAGGAAAATATGAAAAATCATCTGCTGAATCAAAGTACAAATACAGTCCACAAGGTAATTCCGAAATTACAAAATCTCTATTTCCTATGGTATAGGAATTATCAATAATCACGCTATAGTCTAATATATAATCGCCTGATTCAAATTCCTTAAATGCTTTATCTTTACAAGCGGAAAATAATAAAGTCCAAATAATTAAAAGCAACAAATGTATTTTTCGCATATTAATTCTCCTCAGGAATTTTTACTTTAAACTCAATTAAATACGTTATATCAACTTTATAACTTGATAATTCAGCTTTTCTTCCTAAAGCCGTCAGTTTTTCACCATCATTAGATCGAACTCCTGAACCTCCTTTATTAAAATCAAAATTATCTGTAATATAAACTTCAACAACAGCCTTTTCATTTTTAGAATCGTAATTTTTCAATTTCCAAGAGAATGTAGCAGAACCAATTGATAATTTTAAATCTGCTTTTGACCAACCAGTTTGTCCATTTTTGCCTGAAGTTATACCATTTTTCAGTCTATTCAGTATTCTTTGATTAACATATGCTTTCTTATCTGAAGCCATAGCATTAGAAATAAATGATCCAATTCCTTTTACATAATCTGTATTATCTCCAGATAAAGACTTTTTATACATTTCTCGACAAATGGGAAAAATATCATTGGCACAGACATTTTTTTCAATCCAATTTCTAGCTTCTTCCGTAGAAAGTTTTTCAGGATCCGGTATTAAATAAGATATAGGGTTTCTTCCATCCATGTCAGTATATCTGATTGGACTGTTCCCCGCGTAATGGTATAAATTACCATTTGTATCACCGACATCTCCTGAAATTCCTGCAGGCTCGTTCTCCTTGAAATATTTGGCAGAATTAAGGTTATAGCTTTCTGCCAGGATTCCGACTGTATGGTAAAAACTGCGGAAGCTTTCTGCATCCAGTGAGTCCAATACGGTGTCATACTCCTTCTTCTGAATGTTCTCGCACAGCCGTTCGCTGAGGATAAAAAATCTTTCGAGCTCAGGAGTGTTCTTCTCTCCTGTTGCGCCCTCTCCGGGAACACTGCGGGAAAGCATGTAAAAGGACTCTAGTGTTTTTCTTATCTGCCCGGCCGCCTGTCTTCTGCTGATTATATTTCTCATTTTGCCCGCTCCTGCTCCTCCCATCTTTCATAGTTCAGAAGCAGCCTGTAAAAGTCGCTGCCGCTCATGGCTTTTTTCGCCTCTTCTATTTTTCGCTCAAGGGAAAGTCTTGTCTCATTGTCTATTTTTTTCCATACTGATTTTTTCAGCCTGTATTCAACACCGTCAATTTTTCGGAATTCAACAGGATCACTTTCATGCGATTCATTCTGTTCGTTTGACTCCGCCTCGGCTTCTTTCTGCTCTTCTGAGATATTTCTATAGTCCTCCCTATTTTTGAACTGCGCCACATGTGTCAGCTCATGGGCTAGCAGCTTCTGCCCCTCCTCTGTTTCTGGCTTATACGCTCCGTTCCTGAAATATATTGTACTTGCGACAGCTATGGCCAGTGCATGACGACTTCTTGTGTATTCATCAGATGAAGGACCATATACCATTTTCACTTCTTTAAGGTCGTTTCCTGTCTTTGCATTGAAATTATTGATTGTCACTGTGTCTACAGCATGGACTCTGTCTCTGAACATTGCCCTCTCAACAGCGCTTTCCTTATGCTGATATGAAGTCAATGAGCTTTCCTTTTTCCAGTAAATATCTCTGGCAGCCGTTTCAGCCAATGCTTTTGAAAGCTCTATAAGGCTCATAATACTGTCATATACTTCCTTGAAGGCTCCTGAAGAATTAGCCGCAGCCGATAGATCTGTCATATTTATTTCCTTAAAAGATTCTCAAAGAGATTGTCACTTTGCTTGTTTACGATCTTCTGCATATCCCTTTCTGTCAGTTCCCCATTTTCCTCCGCATGCCCCACATCCAGGAACCGATTCTTTGCGAACATCGGGTCTGTCTTTGCAAGAACGGCTCTGTCCCTCTCGTAGTTTGCGTTCATTATGGCCATCGTGTCTGCCTTGCCCGCGGGAATCCTCATCTCTGAAAGTCCCTCCAGGGAATTCCGCAGAGCCTTGCCCATCTTATGCGGCTCCTCAAGGTCTATGCGCTCGCGGCGGTCGGGTGATATTCCCAGTGTGGCGGCTTGGCTGTTTCTACCGTCAGCTGCTCTTTCATATCCTGCGCCGTCCTGTATTTTTCCTGCCGCGCACGTCATCAGGTATTCTGCTATTACAGGACTTATGCCTCTTTCTGCTGTGCCATAGGAAGATCCGTTCCTTCCCTTGCCGCCAGGATTTGCATTCTCCAGGGGAATCTCCTGGATGTCTGGCAGTGTTCCGGATGAATACGGATTTTTATTGTCCGTGACTGCACAAAAGGTCTTGTATTCAGCCTTCCTTCATCTATTTTTGTTTCTTTTTTTGGTTGGGCTATCTGCCGGATTTTCTTTTACTACCTCCGCTGTTACGTGCATCTCGCTTATGCAGGTGTCATGGTATTTTTCGCCTGGGTAGACGTCCAGAATTGTGAGCTGGCAGTATAAATACAAACTTCCATGCTGAAATATTCCTTTCGGGCTTGCCACAAAACTGAAATCCTGCTCTTCCATTGAATCTTTAAGCTCAATTTCTGTTTCATACATTACACTTGGCTCATCCAATGCCTGTGTGCCCCTGGAATCCTCATAAGCCGCAAGGGGAACCTCATAGATAGTGATTTTTGCTTTTTTTAGGCGGTTATTATTCCTGAAAATGGCTTCAGATTTGCAGAAACCGTTATTTATTTTAAGGGTTATATTTAGTTTTTTATTAAAAATTCCATGCTCGTATGCAAGATATTGATAGCCACCGTCAATTGCAACTACAACCCATTCTTCAATTCCATCTCCTTCTGCACCTTCTACCCAAGCGGTAGAAAGATCATCATCCCAAATTTTTTTATATTCATACTCATTTGGCTCATAACCATATTCGATTAAAACTGAACTGCGCCCTGTCTTCCAATTATAAATATCAAAAAAGGAATCATTTACCGATTTTGCTGTAAATGAATTTGCATACAAAAACAAAGTCTTAAAAAGCAATATATAAACTAATAATTTTTTTTTCATTTTAGTTTTTCCTCAATATATCTAATCCAATTCTCTCCCACTTTATATTTATTCTTCGGATATTCTACAAAAGCCCCGTTCATATCCCTTTTTGCTCCATAGGAATTGTTTACCCCATGCTCAAGATTCCCGTAAGGATCATGGACAATTAACGTTTTCTCTGTATATCCAATACAAACGATTACATGCCCTGAATTCTTTCCGTATTTTATATCAACAATTACAGGATTCCCCAAACTTATTTGTGTTGTGATTTGGTTAAATTTTAAATCTCTTTCCCAATATCCTTTTGAACTATCATATTCATATCCGTTACCAACAATAGACTCCGAGCTGTTTATTTTAGGTATAACCTTTTCGTATGTTTCTCTCACCGTATCCCAAAGTTTTTTTCCGCCGCGTCCTTCTTCCTTCGCAATCTTATACAGTTCATCCTCTAGCTGTACTGATGGATCTTTTGCCCTTATTCCTTTTGACGCAAGCACCATGGCCAACGATGTAAGCTGGCACATCACATTTCCATTCACTCTGTCATCTTCAGTTCCGTCTTCTGTCTCATTGTCGCTCTGGTGAAAATACGGCACATTGCCAAGAACCTTCCCTTTTCCTTCGTCAAGCTCGATTATATTTCCATTGATGCCGGATATGCGCCTTCCGAAGCGTGCGTATATCTCCGGAAACTTTCTGAACACATCTGCCTTTATTTTATCTTTTTTGTCCTCTGGACTGATTCTTGTCTTCAGCTCGTTTCCGTAAATGTTGAAATCCCTAAACACATTTCGCCTCGGGTCTTCTGATGGAACATTCATCTTTTTTGCCCCATCATAGTCATATCCTGCAACCTGGAGCATCCAGTCCGCCCTGTTTTTTCCTATTCCCAGTTCCTTGCCGAAGAATTCCGCCCTGAAGCCGCCTTTATATCTTCTATAGTCTTCTCTATTAACCAGTTCTCCCTTTCTGTTTACAAACACAAGGTCGTTTCCTGGTGTATATGACAGCCTGATGATATTCCCTGAATCGTCCCTTGTTACAAACAGGCCGCATCTGTTCGCCTCGTAAAACTTCCTTATCTTTTTGCCCTGGGAAAAATTCAGTTTTTTATACAGCTCTCTCTGCAGGTAATACAGCTCCTCCTGTACGCTGCGGATGTCGTCTGTAGTCATGCTGTTCAATATATTCAAGATATACTCCTCTTTTTCATTGAATACACAGCCTGAATGCAGAACTGACTTTATTTCCACAATTTTTTCCTCTACGTTTTCTCCTTTAATTTCTTTTAGCTCTACTTCTTCCGGTATATCCCTGGCACCCAGCGAGTATTTCTTATTTAATTGTCCGCAGATTTCTGCAAGCCTGGCAAGTTCCTCAGATGTCGCCTCGTCTATGAATGACGGCCCCTTTGTCGCTTCCTCGGCCAGAAGCCCGTAGCCGTATCTCGGATCGTCATAGTCGGCCACTATATATTTCCCAGACAGAGGGATTCTGTCATAACTGCTTCTGGCTTCCTCCACCTTCCTTGAGAATGCTCTGAGCGTGTCCCTGATGGTTTTTCTTGCCTCTTCCCGTGTCATTTCTGCCATATGAAATCCCCGTTTTCTTCCCGCCGTTCATAGGCTAGAAGGAACCTGTAGTATTCTTCCTCAGACAGATTCATTATATTGTTTTCTACAGATGTTTCCACTCTTTCCTGTATTTCATTCATCAAATATCTGTATTGCTTTTCTGTCAGTCTGTATTTTTTTCCCATGCATTCTATTTCCCTGAATCTCTGGGGGTTGTTTTCCGCGACTTTCTCTGACAGAACCGCCTCTTTCTCAAGCTCGTCAACTGTTTTTCTGTGGCTGTCTAGATTGTTTTTATTCTGCTGGACATGGGTCAGTTCATGGACAAGGGTCTTTCTCCCTTCTTCTGTCTCAGGCTTATATGAGCGGCTCCTGAAATATATTGCAGATCCTATCGTTACAGCGTTTGCATGGTAACTGCGCGCAAGCTCGTCAGAGCTTGGTCCGTAATGCAGCACTGCTCTTTCCAGATCGCCCCCTATCTTTGTGTTGAACTCATTCAGGGTTGTTGCGTCAATGGGGATTGTCCTGTCATTTTCCGGTGACAGTCCTGTTATCTTTTTTATGAAGGTATAGTCTACTAGACCGGGCTCCATCTGTGTCTGGATTATGCTTTCTTCGCCTGCATCCAGCAGATTCCCGCTTTCTTGCTCCAGCAGGGCAATCAGATATTTTGTAAGCTTGCGTATCTTTTCCTTGCTGTTCATCTATTTTGCCTCCATAATCTTGGAGATTTCCTCATCACTCTTGCTCATGACAATTTTATTGGCAGTTCTTTTATCCAGCAGATCCATTCTTTCCTCCGCATGCCCCACATCCAGGAACCGATTCTTTGCGAACATCGGGTCTGTCTTTGCAAGAACGGCTCTGTCCCTCTCGTAGTTTGCGTTCATTATGGCCATCGTGTCTGCCTTGCCCGCGGGAATCCTCATCTCTGAAAGTCCCTCCAGGGAATTCCGCAGAGCCTTGCCCATCTTATGCGGCTCCTCAAGGTCTATGCGCTCGCGGCGGTCGGGTGATATTCCCAGTGTGGCGGCTTGGCTGTTTCTACCGTCAGCTGCTCTTTCATATCCTGCGCCGTCCTGTATTTTTCCTGCCGCGCACGTCATCAGGTATTCTGCTATTACAGGACTTATGCCTCTTTCTGCTGTGCCATAGGAAGATCCGTTCCTTCCCTTGCCGCCAGGATTTGCATTCTCCAGGGGAATCTCCTGGATGTCTGGCAGTGTTCCGGATGAATACGGATTTTTATTGTCCGTGACTGCACAAAAGGTCTTGTATTCAGCCTTCCTTATGTCATCCAGAAGCCCCCTGAGTTGCCTTTTGTTCTTCTTGCGCCATAGATACTCCCTTATAAGGAGCGGCGTCATTATGTTGTAATCTCCTCCGGCCAGGCGGACAAGCTCCGCTTTTTCATTCGCGGAAAGGCTTGCTGTCAGCGACGTAGCCTCGGATTTCTCCTCCTCTGAGAGCACGGACATCTCAGGACTCTCCGCCTTTCTTCTTGTCCGCATTGCAGAGATATTCTCAAGGCCTTTTTCTGGTCCCGTCTTTCCTGCCATGGGTCTTGCGCCTGGCGGAAGCCTCACTTTTTCAGCCGCGACGTTCTCCATATCTATCTGCCTGTAGATTCCAGAGACTGTCCTCATGAACGGACTGTCTGTGCCGCCTTTCGGCTCTGCCTTTTCAGGCATCCGCCGGAATTCCTCGGCGTATTCTTCAAGCATATCCGCTGTCCCTTTTGGATATGCCATCTCAAGGCATCTCCTTGCAGCCTCGTCCTGGATGTCATACTGTATATTGAACCTTTCTGAAACGGCCTTAATAAAATCTTCCCCGCTTCTGGCCTTATCTGCAATCTCCAGAAGCTCTTTCTTTAGTTCTGTCTGCTTCCTTGAGTAATCCTTGCCGCCGCTCTTGGACATATAAAGTTTTTTTAGGATAAGCAGGACGGAATCGTTTAGCCCGGCTTCCACCCCAGTATCATAGATTGGCTCAAAGTCTTTTCTTTCATTCACATTTCCGATTGCTACAACGGGCTTATTTTCCTCTGATCCATATGAATCCACGTGCGGCTTCATAAGCTGCTCAACTGGAACCTCTTTTTCTGGGGCTACGCTGCCAAGCAACTCGGCTACCAGTGTACTGACCTTTTCTTCTATGTATATGCGCCTGTCTCCGGCATCCTGGCTTGTCCTCATGCCGGGCGTTACATACCCTATTGCCAGAGGGACATAGCTTGCCCTGGGCAGGGTTCCACCGCATATTTTTATAGCATAGTCCAGAAGCTCCCTTACGCTCATTCCTGTGCTGCTTCTTATTGCAACATATTTTCTGGCTGCGGCTTTTAATGCTGCAAGGATCTTACCCTTCAGCTCACTCTTCTGCTCAGGAACAGAAAGAATATATTCCCTTGCACTCTCGCGGTTAGATTCCGGAATATAGCTTTCAACATCCGCAAGCACCTCCTCTATTGTGGACACCTCCTGCTGACCAGAAAGCATCTCCCTTAACCCCATCTCATGGCAGAACTCTGCATCTATGCCTTTGGAGATATACTCATATATTTTTCTTATGTATTCAGCTTTTCTGTCTCCGCCTTGTCCATAGCGGTTCCATTCCGTGCCGAGAACCGCACAGGCATGCTTGAATTTTTTCTGGTCTGTCTTTTTGAGCGATTCCAGGCTTTTTATTATGACCGCATATTCTTCTTCCGTGAATCCGCAGGCAGTCGCATCCTCAAATGAGCTTATGTCCAGCGGTATACATATCTTTCCTGTCTCAAGTGATTCCCGCAGTTCCACGACTGTTATTCCAGGCTTCGCCCTTTCAATGGAATCTATCTTTTCCTGTATTGCAGAAAGTTCCTGTTCAACATATAGGCGTTTCTGCTCATCCTGCTTTTGAGCGATAATCGACATGACCTTGTCCGCGCTGACTGTGCCTGCGTTTTCAGAGATTATGTCTCCAAGCACTCTCTTGTATTCTGCGGCCAGTTTTTTTCTTTCCGCCTTGCCGGATTTCGGACTGACAGCGATATCCGTGATCTTCTTTTCTCCGAGAGAATCCAGCAGGGTCCTTATTTCCTCCGCCATGCCGGCTGTGTCGCTGATTTCTCCGCCATAGAGCCTGTTTTCGGATGCCAGATACCACAATATGACTGGATTTATCAGGATTTTTCCTATGTCGTACAGCATGCAACCGTTGTCTGTCTTTACCAGCTGTATGCCGTGCGCGCTTTCCCTGTTGCTAGTCTGCGCCACGTTTTCCGCATGATAAGTCCACACCTGGTTCTCGTCATAGCCAGCCCTCCAGCCTTTCTTGTCTACTGTGTAGTTCGGGTCATACCCTTTGCTCCAGTCAAATCCGGAGTCATCAGCAAGCCGCATAAAATTCCGGGTTATGCAGTTTTTCTGCCTCTCGATTTCTGCTTCTCTCATTTTTGCTGGAAGATAGTCCGTATATCTGAATCCGTCCTCCTTCATTTTGTCTCTTGAGATTTCTGTCATCAGCCCGGTCGTGCCCATGTATTCCCAGAGGACTCTCTGGAATCCGTGAGCCTTTATCACATCTTTTATGAATCTGCCTAGCCTTGCCTCCGAAAGCTCGCCGTCTATAAAGAACTCTTTGTCTATGTTTATAAATGTTTCCCCGCGTCTGCGCATGCCACTTAGCCCAGCCTGTTCCTCGCACAGCTTCCGCGCGGCATCCCTCAAGACGGCATCCCTTTTCGCGCCGTCCGCCATGCTTTCCGCGTATTTTCTCACGGCAGCATCTATTTCCTCCGCTATTTGTGAGAACCGGTTAGTTGTTATGTAGTAACTGTATTCCTTTATCATTTTTATAAAATTTCCAGTCAGGTTCCTTACTATATCTCTAATTTTCGTACAGAAGCAGTCTCGTTTTCCCACTCTCTGTTGCTTGCCTTTTTAGCACGGATCTTTGCCCATTCCCTTGTTCCCTTAATCTGGTCTTCCATTGTCTGGCTGAGCGGAACCATATTCTCAATTGTTTTTTCAATATATGCCTGGTCTAATTCTTTTCCATCATCAAAAGCGTCATAAAGTGAAGAAACAATGATTTCCTCTATTTCTGAACCGCTGAATCCAATAGATTTTTCAGCAAGTTTTTCAATATTAAACCCATTGGAATCCCGTTTTCTTTTTTCAAGATGAATCCTAAAAATTTCTTTTCGCTCTTCTTTTGAAGGCAGGTCTACAAAGAAAATCTCATCAAAGCGTCCTTTACGCAAAAGCTCCGGAGGCAGCTGGCTGACATTATTGCAAGTTGCAACCACAAAGACAGGAGTCTTTTTTTCCTGTAGCCAAGTCAGAAAAGTTCCAAACACCCTGGCAGTCGTTCCGCCGTCTGTCTGTCCGCTTGAGCCAAGGCCGCTAAATCCCTTTTCCATTTCATCAAGCCATAAAATGGAAGGTGCGATGCTTTCCGCTGTCTGGATGGCACGCCTCACATTCTCTTCCGAGCTGCCAACAAGACTGGAAAAAACTTTTCCCACATCAAGCTTCAATAACGGCAGCTGCCACATTGAGCTGATAGCTTTTGCCGTAAGGGATTTGCCGCAGCCAGGAATGCCTAGCAGCAGAACTCCCCTAGGTTCCGGAAGACCAAAATCCCTGGCTTCAGGAGTGAACGCCTTGCCTCTTTTATTAAGCCATTTTTTTAACTCATCAAGGCCGCCGACACCTTTCATGTTTTCATTTACATGGCAGTACTCAAGAACGCCGGACTTTCTAATAATCTGCTCTTTTTCAGAAAGAATAATCTTAAGGTCAAAGTCTCCGGTCTGAACAAGGGATTTTGCAAAGACATTTTCAGCCTCTTCCGCAGTAAGCCCTAATGCGGCTTCCACAACTTTCTGGAACAGCATTGGATTCTTAGATATTTCAAGTTTATCTGTCTCACCGATGCTCTCAGATATGTTCTTTACAATCTGGCCAATCTCTTCTTTTCCTGGAAGATTATAGTCAACTACAGAGATTTCCTTTTCCAGCTCAACAGGAACCTTCAATACAGGCGAAAGAAAAATAACATTTTTCATTGATGTCTTTAAGCTGTGAGCAACATCCCTAAGCTTTCTGATAACAACAGGCTCATTTAAATACGGGTGGTAATCTTTCATTACAAAGATACCGTTTATGTCTGACTGAAGAATGTATTCCAAGACCTTTATAGGATCTTTGAACTCGCCAAGAAATGAGCCGTCTGGATTTTCAAGTCCGTTTGTTATGCTCCATTTATAAATTTGTTTTTTTCTGTTCTGGGTAATGCGCAGCAGTTCAGCCTCTACTCTGTTTTCCTCAAAAGAGACCACGTAGACTAAAGGGTATCTTGCACGGATCAGCGTTTCTATAATCATGCCGGAATTGTTTTCCATATTTCTTTCTCCAATTTATAAAATAAATTAATCTTCTATGAATCCTGTAATTATGACATTGCCTGACTCATCTATTATAATCTCCGCTGTTTGACAGTATTCCTTATCAACAGTTAAATCTTTTTTTATTTTTCCATTTTCAAGTTCAAGGAACCTTTGGTTGCCGGAGCCTGCCCATCTGCATTTAGACGGATTGTCTTTGATATACGGGCCGTCTATTATATAGTCACATAATTTTAGAACATGGGCCAGATTACCCGCCAGCTCTTCATAGTAATATCCTGTATAAACCAATGTGTTCAAACCTTTAGTTTTGGCCTTTTTTAGAAGTTTTTCTAAATCAAAATCCTGGTCAAAAGGCTCTCCTCCGCTGACAGTTATTCCTTCTAAAATATCAGTATTAAAGTGGCTAAAGATTTCTTCTATAGAAACATCTTTTCCTTTATTCGGATTCTGTGTTTCCTGGTTGAAACAGCCTGCGCAATGGCGGACGCATCCTTGAACCCAGACAACGCCACGTTTTCCTGGCCCATTTGCTTCAGATACTTCAAGTATAGAATTTATCCTCATGGACACATGTTCCGCTTTAAATAGAAAACAGTTGTATATCCATTTAATGTGTCAAACTGATGGATTACACGTTCTGCTATATATTCTCCTTCAAATAAAGAGCCTACATACTTTATATTCACACGCATTCCAGGCAGTAATTTATATGTGCCCTCAGACTTGCCTTCCGCCGTAATAAAATTGTAGGAATTTTTCTGCAATGCTCCAAGGGCAACATTTCTTGCATCTTCCTCATCCAGAAAAGACTGGTCTATTATGTTATGGCTCCACATGCCGTCTCCGCCTTTTGAGACAGATGTCCAGTCTGAGCTACCCCCAACTTTTATAGCCACGTCGCTGATTTTCACATCAGCAGAAATCCCCTCGCACTTCAAGGAATTCCAGCCGACACATTTACAAGTTGAATAAAGCTTTTCTATTGACTGTTTCGCCCTGAAGCTTATCAGGCTTTTTCCCCATTCAAAAATAATATCATCGCTTCTGACTTGAATGTTATCCTTTATATAGACTTTTGAGCCGTAAGCGTAGAAGTCTTTGCCGTATTTTTCACAGCATAGCTTTATGTATTCCAAATCCGTCAGGTTCTGTATATTCTCAAATGCCTGTGTCGGTCCAAACGAATCAATCTCCGCAGAAAGAGAATACGATTCTATAATATCTTTTATTGCCTCGCTGCAAGTTTTATTCTCAAAAGATGAAAAATGCTTGCCATGCGCAAGCTTATGCAATGAGTTACAGCAATGCACTTCTGCCATTTCATGGCCATTTTCCATGAATATGCCGGAAAAACCAGTTATCTCGCCTTCAAACACTTCTTCAACATCATCTTTATAGCCAAGATGGACAGAAATCTGGCTTTCCAAGTTAAATGTTCCTAATTCAAGAAGTTTTTCAGCTGAAATATCAAAAAGCAATGTGCATTGGCCAACACTATTAAGCAAGTCATCTACATGAATTTTTTTTAGTGCGCCTTCATGGCTTGTATCCAGACGTTTCCCATCCACATAACAAATCCAGACAGGAGTCAAATTCTTATTTTCATTAGACATGGACTCTCCTATTTTTCTACTTTTTTTCTATGATAATATTTATTTTTTGTATTTGCTATACCTTCATATGAATTATATGCTTTATTTCTGTTCAAACTCCTGTATCAGCTTTATGTTCGCCCTGTCAGTTTCTGAGAGCTTCTCATCGCTGTACTCATTGTCCGGCTTGTACCAGGCATACTCATTGAACAGGGCCTGCAGGTCCTCGCTCTTAAATGTGCGTCCGTGCCGCGCGTACACCGCGTTGCGCCAGATTCTTAGCGCCGACTTAGAAAAGCCTTCCAGGTCAGCAGGCAGAAGTGGCCTCTCAAGTTTTGTGTAGTCTATTCCTGCCTCCGCGAAGAAGTCCGGGCTGCCATGGATTTGCTCCAGCTCCTCGCTTGTCGCGTTTTCGTCCTGCACGTATTTCTGCTGGATGCGGTCGTAGTAATAAAAAACAAATTGTTCTCCATCAAAATATTTCAGTCCCTGCCGACATTTATAATTAATAAACTCAGGAAAGAAAGAAAAAAAAGGAAAACACGAAATATCAAGAGCAGTTATGATACATTCTGACCACATATCAACCACTCCAATTTCAAAATGAATATAGCCTGTCATACTACTTTGAGTAAAAGATAGAATTTCATCGTTTCCATCATGATTAAAATCATATTTAAATGCCACATATTCTAATATCTGAAACTTTTTTAGCTGCAAAAATAAATTTGATTTATAAAACCGATCGTTTTTTATTTCAGACAACTTTAAAGGGTCATTAAATCCTAATTCCTTTTCAACATTATCATCTTTAATTAAAAGATAAAACATAAAAATTTCATCAAGTTCTTTATGCTCCCAAATAACAAGAATCAAACTATGGCCAGGATATATAAATCTACATTCTTCTAATAATTTTAATTCAAATATTTCCTCATTAAAAAAAAACTGAAATTTTCTTGAATAATTACTAATTATTTTTTTTATTTCTTCAACATTTTTTTTCATGTCATATGCGTTGTTTCCAATCAAGTTTCTTAAATTGTTCTCCGCAAACAATGGAAATGTGCTTATTAAAATTGCAAGCAAATAAATTTTTATTCTCATTATATTCTCCGTTAGGTGTATAAGTTAATGTTCT
>CAVIQW010000007.1:60106-61502 GCA_963644915.1 Paratractidigestivibacter sp. | reverse complement strand
CTGTTCAGTTTGTTGCTCCGAATCTTTGTTTTTTTCTGGTTGTAGTGCATTTTGCTTGATTTCAGTTTTTTTTGCCTGATTCTTTGCAGTTTCGGCAGTAATTGAAATTTTTGGTGGAACAATTTCGGCATAATTTGGTGCAGTTATGTGTTCAGCAGAATTGCTTGTTTCATTTTGAACAATAACCTCCAGCAAATCATCGATATATTTTCCTGTAAGCGTATCATTTTTAAAGAAGTGAAGAAGATAAGTTCCCGGATTTCGTGAGCGTAATGTGAATGAAGTGTCTTTTCCGCCGAGTTTTCTTCCTCCAAAGATAAAATTCTTGTTTCTGGAATCAATATTTCCGTTTTCGTCAATATTTCCCTGATAAATCCAGCCTTTTCCCGGATAAACAATATCTATGTTCTGGTTTTTCTTGATTGTGACTGAACGCGATGGTTTTTGGATTTCTTCCTGCTGATTTGTGTTGTCAGATTCTTGGGAAGTTTCTGTTTCTTCTATTGTGTCTGTACTTTCAGAGTCTTCTGAATTTTCGTTTTTGTCAGTCTGGTTTTCGTAAGATGAGGCATTGTTTTCTGTCTGCACAAAAGCATTTTCTGGCTGAATATTTTGTTGATTTTGATTCGGCTTGTTTTGTTCAGCAGTTTGTTCTTCGTTCTGATTTTGTGGAGTCTGATTCTCGTTATTTTCTGCGGCAACCGCATCCTTTACCTGTGGCTCAGGAATAGTCGATGGCTCGTAAGTTTTTTCCTCTTTTTCTGTTTCCTGCGAAAGTTCTGGTAGTTCTGGCAAATCCGGATTCTGTTCTTGCGTCAAAGGTTCTGTTAAATCAGAAAAATCTTGTTCCTGATTGCTTTCTGAATCAGTGTTTTCAGAAAGTTCTGGCTCTTGAGTAATTCCATTGTTTTTGTTTTCAGAAGAACCTTCGGGTTCTGGAATTTCTTCAGTTGAAATATCCGCTTTTGGTAATTTTTCTTCTGTCTTTGGTGTTGAGGCACACGAAAATAATATCAAAGATAAAGCAAAAATTTGTAAAAACGTAATTTTCTTAAAAATTTTCAAGGAGCGGCTCCAATAATATCATTAATAATTTTGTCGTTTGAATCACCTAGTTTTTCAACTTCGCTTTCGTCCGGCAAAGTGAACCATTTTTCAACTTCTTTTTGTGACCATCTTTTTTCAGTTTTTCTGGTCGTAATATATCCGTCTGGAACTGAAGGCGCAGAAGGAACAAGGAGCGGTTGATTTATCACAAGTTTTTGTTCTTCGGCAGTTTTTTGATTTTTATCAGTTTTTGAATTGCCGGCACACAACGCAATTATTGCGCCAAAAACCATAAGAATCAAAACAACGCAGATAATGATTGTTTTTTTTTTTTTTTTTTTTAGAAAAT
>CAVIQW010000007.1:19335-60096 GCA_963644915.1 Paratractidigestivibacter sp. | reverse complement strand
CCATTAACTTTTTGCTCCTTCCTCATTTTCTGTGTTTTCTTCCTCAGATGCCAATTTTTCTTTTTCAGCGGCTTCTGCGGCAAGTTTTGCCTCGCGAGCTTTTTTCCGTTCCTCGGCGGCTTTTTCCTCTCGTTCCTTGTGAACCCTTATAATTTCCGGATCAGTTATTGTTCCATCTGGATTATGGATTCTTTTTGGAGGTCGTGGAGGAACGTAAGCGTCTGTTTCTGGCTGAACATCTTCTTCTTCAAAAGTATCATCGTCAGAATCAATTGCCGCACCGATTTTTATGTCCTCATCAAGACGAAGCGCAATAATTTTGCTTACGCCCGATTCTTCCATTGTGATTCCAAGCATTGTGCTTGCACCCATTACAGTCTTTTTGTTGTGAGTGATTACAATGTACTGCGAAACATTTGCAAATGATTCAAGTGTTGTAACAAAACTCGAAACATTCTTGTCGTCAAGAGCGGCATCAATTTCGTCCAAAAGGCAGAATGGGCTAGGGCGAACCTGATAAGTCGCAAAAAGAAGCGCGACTGCCGTCATTGTCTTTTCTCCACCGGAAAGAAGCCCGATGCTTTCTAGTTTTTTTCCTGGCGGCTGGGCAAGAATATCAATTCCAGACGTAAGAATATTCTGTGGGTCTTCAAGCCGTAATTCCGCGCGTCCACCGTTAAAAAGTCTGCGGAACATATTGTGGAAATTTTTCTTGATTTTGTTGTATGTTTCAAGGAACATTTCCGAAGATTTTGATTTTATCTCTTCGCTTACGCGGATAAGATTGTCAAGGGATTTCTGCGTATCTTCGTAGTTTATCTTCTGTTTTTCGTAGCGGTCTTTTACTTCTGCAAATTCTTCTACCGCCATAAGATTTACTTGACCGCAAGACTTAAGTTCTTCGCGTTCAGTGATAAGCTGTTCCCTAAGTTCTGCTGAAGATTTTGTGATTTTGAACATTTTTTCTTCAAATTCCATTAAATCCCTGGAATGTTGCTCCTGGAAATTCTGCTTAAGGTTTCTGATTTCCGTGTCAGAAGAATTTAAAGAAAGGGTTAGCCGCTCGTATTGAGCCTGATAGCGGTTCTGTTCTTCCTGTTTTTTTATAAGAGTATCTTTTTTGCCTGTAACATTTGAGTTGTTTTCGGCAATTTTTGAGTCAAGTTCCTTAAGTTGTTCCGCAAGTTTTGTTCCCTTGTGTTCAAGTTCCGCAAGGTCCTGCTGAATTTCTTCTATCTGCTCGTTCAGAGCCTCGGATTTTTTTGTTTCTGATTCGAGTTCCTCGTTTGCCTGTCGCAAAGAATTCTGCTCGGAAACAAGATTCCTTCTTAAAAGGCTTGCCTGTTGCATTGCCGCCTGAATCTGGGTTTCCATCTGGGCTTTGTTCACCCTAAGTTTATTGCAGGTTTCCTTGTATTCATCGATTTTTTGAGAAAGTTCTGAATTTTCGTTTCTGAGCGCTTCTATCTGGGCATTAAGATTTTCTGTCTGGTCTATGTTTTCCTGATTTTTTTTGTCCAGTTCTCGCTTTTTGGTCATTATTCCTTCTGGAGAAAGGAATTCTGTGATAAATGCAGGCGACGCATTCTCGTATTCAGAAACCGCATCTTTTAGCTCTTCGATAAGTTCTTCGGATTTTTCAAAGTCCTTTGCCGCCTCGTTTACTGTGTTCAAAGAATCTTCTGCAGAATGAGATGCTTTTGCAAAATCTGAATAAACGTTCTTTCTGCCTTCTGCAAAAATTTTAAATTTTTCAAGTATGTTCTGGACTTTTTCTTTTGCGTCGGCAAGATTTTTTTCTGAAAAACCAGCGGCCTTCAGTTTTGCGTCAAGCATTCCAACGATATCTTCTGTAATCGCTGTAATTTCTTTCTGAATTTCCTTGCGTTTTTCTTCCAGTTCGGAGATTTTTTTGCGGTTTTCGTCAGCTTTTTTGTTATTTTCAGTAATCTGCGTTCCGGCTGTTGCGATATTCTCTTCAAAATCCGAAATATTTTTTTCAACTTCGGATATTTCTTTTTCCTTTCGATGAAGTTCGGCTTCCTTTTCGTCAATTTCTTCCTGCAGGTTAGTGATATTTTCTTCGATAGAAGAAACTCTTACCTCAAGTGTGGCGATTTTTTCTTTTATTCCACGAGCCTGCGAAGAAAGCTGTTTTTCCATGTCGAGTTTGCCGTTTTTTTCTTTTCCGATTCCGATAAGTTCAGACTGCATGGAATAAACTTGTTCCTGCATTTCCTTTACTTTGTCCATATTTTCGGAAATTGTGTTGTTGATTTCCTCTATTTCTTTGCGAACTTCATCGCGGCGTTTTGTGATGTCCGCAAGTTCCTTTTCGTGCCTGTCCTTGTCTGTGATAAAAGTTCTAAGTTTTAAAAGGGCAATGTCGAGTTCAAGGTTGAAAATTTTATCTTTTAAGTCGCGGTATTTTTTTGTTTTTTCAGCCTGAACTTTTAAAGTGTCGTAGGAACGTTTTATTTCTGCCATCGCCATTTCAATCTGAATCATATTCTGGCGTGTCTGCTCAAGCTCGCGTTCGGCAATTGCACATTCTGCTTTTGAACGGCTGATTCCTGCAGCTTCCTCGAAAATATAACGTCGGTCTTCTGGCTTGGAAGAAAGAATCTGGCTTACCTGTCCCTGTTCCATGATTGAATAGGAAGATTTTCCAACTCCAGTGTCCATAAAAAGTTTTACAATGTCACGGGAAGAAGCCGGTCGGTTGTTGATAAAATATTCCTGCTCGCCATTTCTGTAAAGTCTGCGCTTGATAGCAATTTCTGATTCTTCCATTGGAAGAAGTCCGTTTTCATTGCTCATTGTAAGAGTTACTTCTGCAACATTAAGTGCTGGTCGGCGTTCTGTTCCATTAAAAATTACGTCTGTTTTTTCCTGCGCACGCAGATTTTTTGCCTTATTTTCGGCAAGAACCCATTTTATTGCATCCACAACATTGCTTTTTCCGCAACCGTTAGGTCCAAGCAGCGCGGTGATTCCATCCGCAAAATCAATATGTGTTCGGTCAGCAAAAGATTTAAAACCAAAAATGTCCAGACTTTTTAAAAACACAAAAAACTCCGTAGTTGTTTCCAAAATGATTTTTTGGAAATGCCCTGTATTTGTATCTTTTGAGTATAACGAATAAGACGTGTAGTTTCAATGCGGGGGATTGAATAAAGTTTATTGTGTGCTGTAACTTACTTCGAAGTAAATTGTGATTAAAGAAAAAGAAATCTTCTTGGGCAGAATGAAAAAAATGGCATTCTTACCTTGAAGAGCCTGAGCATGAAAATATTGAAAGTGTGTTTAGATGTGTTTATGAAGATGCGGTTTGTGCTTTCTGGGGATAAAAATTAAATTCGACCCTGCCATAAATTCTGTGAAAATGGCAAAGTTTAATTGAAGGCGGGAACACGCCCGCCGAATAATATTGCCGATTAGTGGTTTTGGTTGTATTTTCTGTCGAATTGAATCCAAAAATCCCTATTCTTCCGCAGCATTTTCATCCGCTTTTTCTAGCATTTCTGTTTCCCAGGAGAGCAGGGCTTTTTCCAGTTCCTGGGCATTGCCTTTTACATCGCACATGATTCTGAAAACTGGTTCTGTTCCGCTTCCGCGCATCCATATAAATGCGAGCGGCTTTAAATTTTTGCCAAAGAAGCGTATTTTTAGTCCGCCTTTTCCGCTTTTTGAAAAATCTTTTTCGCCGCAAATTTCTTTTGTTCCGTTTGTTATGTCACATTCCCAGCCGAAAATTCCGTATTGCTCCAAAAAACATTTTTGCGTTTTCCATTGTTCCTCAAAAATCTTCTGGAATTCGGCTTTTAATGCTGAATGATTTTTTGTCTTTATATGAAGGACTGCGCGTTTTTCGCTTACACCGGTTGTTGTGTAAACTGGAAGCGTGTTCAAAACGTCAGAAAGTGAATAGTTTTCAGAAAATTTGTTTCCGGAGCGTTTGCACCATTCTTCAAAAAGTTCTTTTATGCTTAAAAGTTTGATTATTGCAAAAATTGTGTTCAGCGGGTCGCGCACCGCGCTTGGGTATGTTATTGTGCCGCCGTTGCTTCCTTCGCCGCAAATTCGGACATTGAATCCTTCCTGTCTTTTTTCTGCCGCAAGGTTTACAACATTTGCCTCTCCAACTTCTGCCCTAAAGACTTTCGCATTAAATTTTTCGGCGATTTCTTCTATTCGCATTGAAGTAGGGCAGTTTACCGCAACCGCAATATTTTTTTTGCCTGTAAATTCCTGGTACGCAACTTCGGCCAGAACTGAAAGGCTAAAAACTTCCTGAGCCTTTAAGATAACCGGTTTTTCTGTTTTTTCATCCCAGAACACAATGTTTCCGCGGTCGCCGTCGCAGTCTGGCATATAGCCTAAAACTGCGTCTTTGTGCCCCTGTTTCTGAAGTTTTTCCATTTCTGCGGCAACATAGACAAGATTTTCTGATTCCGGAATAATTTCATGTGCAATGTCGCCGGCTTTGTTGTGGATTGCGTAAAAACCGATATTGTTTTTTTCAAAAAAATCATTGTCAACAGAATCCGCGCGTGCCGAACCGTTCATATCTGCCACAACGCTTATCTTTTTTTGCAGGCAGGCGTTTCTGATTATAGAAAATATTTTTTCCTGCTCATCTTTTTTGTCAGTGCCGGAAATTGTCCAGTAAAGGAATTCGTTGTATGCGGCAAGAGCCTCTTTTTTTACATTTTTTTGCTCTTTATACACTGAATCAACATCAGCTTCTTTTACATTTTGGATTATTGCGAACGCTTTTTTTTGAGCCTCGTCCTGAGCGCAAAGTTTGTTGAATTCAACCACCAGTTTTGCGTTTTCTGTTCCGTTTAAAACTCCACCTGAATCTAGTCCAAATTTTATGCCGTTATGTCCGACTGGGTTGTGGCTTGCAGAAATATACATAAATCCATCAGCCTTTTTTGAATAAGCCATGATTTCCGGTGCGGCAGTAATTCCAACGAATTTTACACCGATTCCCTTTGCAAGAAATGTCTTTACCGCAGCTTCTGAGATTGCAGGACCGGTAGGACGCGCATCCATTCCAACAATGACAGTCGGTTTTTCTTTTTTTGTCTGATTTTTTAGATATTCTGCAAAAACTGCCGCTGAATAAATTGAGATTGCAATGTTGTTCTCTCCAATCATCGCAGTTCTGTCCTGCTCATCGCCACTTATCGCAAAAACCTTTCTCCAGCCCGAAGCTGAAAGTATCATATTTGTTTCCATATATAATTATCCTGATTTTAATTTTTTTTTATAAATTCTGAAAGAACTCTTTCGCCGGATTTCCAATTTGATCCAGATGGCTGAGCTCGCACTTTTTCTGGTAGCACATTCAATTTCTTTTACAATAATAAAACTTAAAATCATTATATCTTACTGTTTTACAAGGGAATTGTTAATAAACAAATTATCTGATAATATCTTTTCGTATGAAATTCATTGAGCAAAATATGCCGCAGGCTGGAGATACCGTTGTTGTCGGTCTTTCTGGTGGAGTTGATTCAACGTTGACGGCTCTTCTTTTAAAGCAGAAAGGCTGTAAAGTTATTGGTGTTACAATGTCCTTGTGGGACGGAAAACTTCCTGAACTTCCGGTTGGAAAAACTCTTCATGATTCTTGTTACGGTCCTGGTGAAGTTGAAGATATTGAAGAATGTAAAAAATTTTGCAAAGAACAGGGAATTGAATACCACGTTATTGATGTAAAAGACACATATAAAAAAGAAGTTCTTGACTATTTCAAGGCTGAATACCGTGCAGGAAGAACGCCGAATCCGTGTATCCGCTGTAACCGCTACATAAAATTCGGTGCGCTTCAGCTTGGAATCCAGCAACTCAACATTGAATATGATTATTTTTGTACTGGCCATTATGCAAAAATTGTTCGCCCAGAAGAAGGGCTTTTTGGAACAGATGAAAAACCTTGTATGATTCACACGGCAATGGATCAGTCAAAAGACCAGACTTATTTTATTTACAGAGTTCCAAGCTCAATTCTGGAAAAAGTTCGTTTTCCGCTTGCAAATACACCAAAAAAAGAGGTTTTTAGGCTTGCCCGCGAATATAATCTTGCGGCGGCTGAACGCGAGGAAAGTCAGGATTTTATTCCAGAGGAATATTTTGACCTTCTTTTTAGTGATAAGCCTAGCATTCCCGGTGATATTATAGACTTGGACGGTCATGTTCTTGGAAAGCACCGTGGAATTGAGCATTACACAGTTGGTCAGCGTCGTGGTCTTGGCGTAAGTTCCTCTAAGCCGCTTTACGTTCATTCAATTGATGCGGTTAATAATCTTGTTGTTCTTGCTTCGAATGATGATTTGTTTTCTAGCGGTCTGATTGCAGATGATTTTGTCTGGCCGGGGAATGTTGAACCGAACCAAAAAATTACCGCTTATGTAAAAATCCGGCTTGCCTCAAAACCTGTTGAATGTACAGTTGAACCTTATTCACCTGCTGAAAACGAGAATTTTGTAGGAAAACCGTGGAAAATCACATTTTCTGAACCACAGCGTGCGGTTGCACCGGGACAGAGCGCAGTTTTATACGATGATGGTGTGTGCATCGGTGGCGGAATTATTACAAAAACTTTATAGATTTAGTAAACGTTCAGAATGTATACAGCCAGCGATTCCTTTCCAAGAATATCAGCAAGCGTAAGCTGAATGGAATTTTTCCCTGGGGTAAGTGACGCTTCCCCGATAAGCTGAAGCTCCTCGTCCGGATAAAGCACAGTTTTCGGATAATTCTTTTTTCCCATTGCACAAAGTTGCAGGTCGCTTTGCATTAAAATATCGTAAGAAATTTGGTCAACGACAGTTCCGTTTATTGCAACTCTTGTGCGGTATGGCGTGGCGATTTGTTGTCTTTTTCTGTAAATTCTGTAAATTCCAGATGGAACAACATTTTGTGTTGCAACCTTAAACTGCTTTCCGTTCTTGTTTCTAAGAATGACTTCTCCATAATAAAGCGGAAGTTCCTGCCCAACGCGTGGCATAAGAATTCTTGGATTTATTGAAGTGTTGTTCTTTGTGTCTATAACCTGAAATTCCAGCGAACTATGTCCCTGCTGCCATGCAGTATTACCGGAAGAACCTAATATTGTTCCTGACTCAAGTTCATGGGATTCCTTTGCAGAGTCGGTTATTGTGTCAAAGTCAATGTTTCCGTAGACAGTCAAAAGATTGTCTTTGTGTGTTAAAATTATGCTGTTCCCTAACGTTGTAGGAAAAAAGTTTGTGTCATCCTGAAAATCCGTTATTACAATTGCGACTTTTCCAGTGTCGGCGGCTTTTATTTCTGAAGGATCAGAAAAAATCAGTGAATTGCTGATTGTTCCGCCCCTTAACTGCCCGAAATATGAATAAAATTTGTCTGACTGTACAATTTCGCTTTGTGGCCAGTCGAACGCAAAAATGCAGATGTTTGAAAGAAGTGCAATGCAAAATATTGGAATTTTTTTCATTTTTATATCCTATTTTATTTCAATGCAAGAAATTGTGGAATTTTTCCCGACATAAAGTTTGTTTTCATAAACTTGAATAAAGGCGGCTGTTGCCTCAAAACTGAACCGTCCAATGAATGTTGCAAAAGGTTCAACCGCATAGACTGTGTATTTTTTTCCGTTTTTTGTAAGCACAAAAAAGCATTTTTCGGATTCTTGGATTGAAATTGCCTGTCCTTCGATTTTTAAATGTCGTTTTTTGCCGGTTTTTACGTCAACAATTCCAAGAATTTTTCCAGAATTAAAATATACTGTCTTGTCATCTGAACTGAATTTTACAAGCATCTGGTTTGTGCTTTTTGAATCCAAAAATTCATGTGCGATGATTTTTGTCTGAGCTTCGTCTTTTTTTGCAAGCACGAATCGTTGTTTGTTCTGTCCGCAGACTGAAGCCACGTATTTTCCGTCTGAAGAAATTGCAACGCCCAAAATTACAGGAATTTCACTTCCGCCAGGGGCAAAACGTTGCAAAAGGTTTCCGTCCATTTCAAACTGGCAGATGTTTCCGTCCGCAAAACCAACTGCAATTCCCGCTTTTGAAGAATCAAATGCTGTTATGGGAATTGCTCCGCTGTATTCCCATTTTGATTTTCCGTTTTCATCGTTCATTATAAAAGAGCAACCGCCCGGAAGAAATGTAAAAATTCTGTCATCGTCAATCATCGGAAATCCGCTTTTGTTTGAAGAAAAAAGTTTTTTTCCGTCTGGTGAATAAAAAGTCGCCGAACTGTTGTTTGTGTTGTAAAAAGTGTAACCAAATTTTGAAATAGAAGATTTTTGCGGAAATGTAATAAAATTTACAACTTTTCCGCTAGGTGTAAAATATCCCATTGATTGACCAGTCTTGAACGGAAGAAGTGGCTCGTTTTCAGAATTTTCAGAGATTGTCGGATTTGTTACGTCAATTTTCCATTTTGGGTCAAACTGATACTCTTTTCCTAACGGTCTGATTGCAAAAAGAATGTAGGTTACGCAGAAAATGACAGCAAAAATTATGTATGCAGAAAAATGCTTTTTTGAATTCATAAATTCTATTCTACAAAAAACAAAATAATAGGTCAAACGTTGAGTTATGCAAGTCAGGAATAGTGGTGTAAACGAATTGCGAAACTAAAACTGAATTGATAAAAAAGTCGTGGCAGAAGCAGAATCGTCAGAATGGCGAAAATTGCCATTTTTTTGGGGGAAATCTGTAGAACTTGACAAAAAAGTGTAAATATTGCAATCTTTTTCTAGAGATTTCAAAAATTGTGGAGTTTTTTTCATCATGGAAGATGATATTCTTACTATCGAGGAAGTTGCAAAATATCTTCGTGTATCAGACAGAACAGTTTACGATTGGGCTCAAAAGGGCGAGATTCCTGCAGGAAAAATCGGTACTGTATGGCGTTTTAAAAAATCAGAACTTGAAAGATGGGTTAATGAGCGTCTTTCTTCATCGTCTGTAAAATCTGTAAAAAAATCTGATAGTGAAATCCAGATAAAAAACTTTCTCTCTCCAGACCGTGTAGTTTTTGTAAAAAACTCTTCAAAGAGAGACGCGATTATTGAACTTGCAAATGTTCTTGCCGATGCTCCACAGGTAAAAAACAAGGATGAGCTTGTAGCAGAAATCTTGAAGCGTGAAGATTTGATGTCAACTGCTGTTGGGCGTGGGATTGCTATTCCTCATGTCCGACTTTCTTCTGTTACTGATTTGGTTATGGCGGTTGGAATTTGTAAAAATAATATAGAAGATTATCAGTCTGTTGATGATGAACCTGTTAATCTTCTGATTATGATTGCCGCGGCTTATAATCAGCATACATATTACTTAAAGACGATTTCGTGTCTTACTGCAAAACTAAGAAATCAGGAGCTTCGAGATATGCTTAAAAATGTTTCAACTCCGCGTGAAGCCTACGATATTCTTGTAAAAGACTAGCATTTTATTAGGCATCCCGGACCGAAGTTTTTTTATTCAAATATAACTGGAATCCATTTTTCGGTGTCGTTTTGTTCCTGGGCGATAAGTCCAGGTTTTAAATTTTTTACAGTCGTTTCTCCAAGAAGATATTCTTTGTCACTAACTTTAATTTTTGCGCCATCAGCGTTAAGTTCTGCTCCGTAAACTGCGTGTGAATATTCCCGGCTTATAAAAAGTGCTGTGTTTATTCCGTTTTGCCTTAAAAGAATTCCCATCAGCATGCTTCGGCTGTCGCAGTCGCTTCCAGTTCCTGATAAAGAATCTATGACGCTTGTGAAATCTGTACTTTTTTCGTCACCTCTTTTGTAGTCAAAGTTTTGAACCCAATTTAAAAGGATTTCGTTCAGTGCATTTTCCGGTTTGTTCGGATTTATTTTTCGGGCAATCGGGTATAACGCTGAATTTATATCAAAAGCCACTTTTGAAAGTCGTGAATAACTGTCACGGTAGATTGTCTTATAGTATCGAATCCACGCTTCTTTCCATTTTTCGTTGCTTGCGTAAAGTTTCAGAATTGAATATTCGGATTCGATTATAAAATTGTTTGCCTCTGAAGAAACTGCGTCAATTTCTGTGGAAATATTTTTTCCGGCTATATTTAAATTTATCTTCTTTTTTTCTGTTTCCGGGAATGCGTATGAAGTTATTATCCCTGGCGAAAATCTGCTTTTTTTGCTTATGCTGAGTGAGTTTAATGTTGAAAGAATAAATTGTTCGCAGTCGTTTGCTTTTTGTGAGTCCGCATAGCATAAAAGGACAAGGTTTGCATTCTTTTCAGAAAGATTTGCGCTTATTGCCCAGCCGGTCGCACCGTTTTCCATTATCAGTTTTGAAGAAAAATTTGTGATGGAACATTCTGTGTTGTCCCAGATAAAAGTGTCTGTTCCATCGTAAGTTGCGCTGAGTTTTTTTAATGCTCCTTCAAGTGCACTGTTTGAGTCTGGAAAAATTTCTGTTGTGTAAAGTTTTAGCACAAATTCAACTGGAAGAAATGTGTGCTTAAAATGGTACGACATTCCGTCTGGCGTGTAGCCTGAAACTTTGTAACATTCCGGAATATCCAGTGAATATCCAAAATCGTTGTCTATAACTTCTTCTGCATTTAAATATGCAGGAAGCAAAGTGCATAAAAGAAAAATCGCTGCTGCTGAAAAAATCGTAAGAATTCGGCTTCTTGTCATTTTAATTCTCCTGGTTTATATTTATTTTCGGATGAAAAATATACCGATTTTATTTGAAAATGAAGAAATTCTTGTGATTAATAAACCTGCTGGCGTTCCTGTTCAGGGAGGCCAGGGAATTTTGCATCCTTTGGACAAAGAACTTGCCGTTCAGGTTGGATATCCGGTTTATTTGGTTCATCGGCTTGACCGCGACACAAATGGTCTGATGATTGTTGCAAAATCTGCTTTTTCGGCTTCAAAATGGACAAAACTGATTGGCGGAAAACTTGTGCGTAAAGAATATACTGCACTTTGCGTTGGGACTTTTGGCTCTAAAAAAGGAACGATAAGAACTTCTGTTGTTCAGCATGGAAATGAAAAGCCTGCCGTGACGCATTTTCAAGTTTTGGATGAAAGAGAGATTTTTTACGAGGAACAGAAAATTGTGCTTTCAACTGTAAAACTTCAACTTGAAACCGGACGGATGCACCAAATCAGAATTCATCTAGCACAGCAGAACTGCCCGATTGCCGGTGATGACAAGCACGGAAATTTCAAGATGAACAAAATCCTAAGAAAAGCCGCTGGAATAAAAACTCTTCAGCTTACTTCAAGCCGTCTTTCTATTCCTTTTGACGGCAGGGAATGTGTGTTCGAGATTTAAATAATCCATTATGGAATATCATATGGAATACCAGCGTGAAATCTTTTGCATTTATTGACATTATTTAAAAATAAGAATATATTTTACCAGTACATTTTAATAACCTTTTAAAGTGGACTCGTCAAGGCGACGGGTCTTTTTTTATGTTATTTGGAATGTCTTATAAAGAGGTAAATTTGGAATACGAACCATTGGAAAAAATGCCGCATTATTCAGAATGTGCGCCATTGGTGGAAGGTCTTGGTTATACTCTTGTTGAGCTTCATATTTCGCCGGCAAAAACTGTTACAAAAATTACTGCAGTCATTGCCTCAAAAGATCCGTCTGTTGACATTGGCGTAAACGACTGCTCTAAAGTTCACCATGCACTTCTTCCTCGTCTTGAGGCAATTCTTGGCACAGAAGACACCTATATGGAACTGACTTCGCCGGGAATGGAGCGGAATTTTAAGAATGCCGCAGAATTTTCAATTTTTGTTGGCAGAGAAGTCCGCGTGTGGGACAAGACTGTTACAGATTGGGTTGGCGGAAAAATTGTTTCTGCGGATGAAAAATCGGTTACTTTGGAAAAGGATGGTAAAAATCAGACTATTTCCTTTGAAAATATAGCGAAAGCAAAATTTATACACTTATAATAACTACGGGGGCTTAAAATGTCAGAGATGGCAGAAGCAATTCGTGCTCTGATTGACGAAAAAGGATATTCAGAAGCGTCAGTAAAACAGATAATCGAAAATGCACTTAAAGCAGCTTACAAAAGAACTTATGGAACTTCGGACAATGCGATTGTAAAATTTGCGGAAGATATGTCGGATGTTTCAATTTACTCACGTAAAACAGTTGTGGATGGGGTTTACGATCCTGTTACAGAAATTGAACTTGAAGAAGCAAAGCAGCTCAGCGATGAAGTTGAGGTCGGCGATGAAATCGATATTTTGGAAGATCCAAAATCTTTTGCACGTTCGGCTGTTTCAACAGGAAAACAGACTGCTCATCAGGGCTTGAATGAAACTGTAAAAGATTCCCTTTACAACCAGTATAAGGACAAGGTTGGGGAATTGATAAATGGCTATATCCAGCGTGAAAAGAATGGAAATCTTTTTGTTGACTTGGGAAACGGCGGCAGACTCGAAGGATTTCTTCCTTCAAAATATCAGTCTCCTCGTGAAACTTATGAGCAGAATGATAGAATCAAGGCTGTTATTGTTGAACTTAAAAAAACTCAGACAGGGCTTCAGCTCGTTCTTTCGCGTTCAGATCCTCGGCTTGTTGAAATTACAATGGAACTTGAAATCCCAGAAATTGCTGATGGAACTGTAAAAATTGAAAAATGTGTCCGCGATGCAGGCTACAGAACAAAAATGGCGGTTTCTACAACACGCGAGGATGTTGATCCAGTTGGTGCTTGTGTAGGAACAAAAGGTGCCAGAATCCAGACAGTTATTCGCGAGCTTCTTGGCGAAAAAATTGATGTTCTGCGTTATGACCCTAATCCTGCGGAATTTATTAAAAATGCGCTTTCTCCAGCACAGGTTGACAGGGTTGTAATTCTTGATGAAGCAAAAAAACAGGCACTTGCAATTGTTGACGAATCTCAGTTCAGCCTTGCAATCGGAAAGCAGGGACAGAATGTTCGTCTTGCAAACAGACTTTGCGACTGGTCAATTGATGTTAAGACTCAGGAACAGTGCGAGGGAATGGATCTTTCAGAAAAGGCTACAACTCAGGCGGCTCTTAATCTCTTTAAGAATGATGAGGAGCAGGATGAGGATATTACAACAATCGCAGAACTTTCTGGTGTTGATGAACGGATTGCAGATATTCTGAAGGCAAACGGAATTGAAGATATTGTTCAGTTTATGGAAACTTATGACAACGGTTCTTTGGAAAAGATTGAAGGTCTCAAAAAAGAAGAGATTGACGCGGTTTATAATCTTATAAAAGAAAACGTTGAATTTGTTGATGAAGATGGAAAAGAGGTTGTTCCTGTTGCTCCGGAAGAATCTGAACCAGAACATCACGAAGAAGAAAAATATTACTGCCCTGAATGTGGAGCAGAAATTACGCTCGACATGGATCACTGTCCAAAATGTGGCATTGAGTTTGAATTTACAGAAGATGAGGAATAAGGATACAGAATGGCTGAAGAATCAGAAAAAAAACAGACATTTGTTGTTCATAAAAAACAGGCTGACAACACGCCTCGTGAAACAGTAGCTTCCAATGCAAATAATGCTGGAGTTGCAAAGAAAAAAGTTGTTGTTGTAAAAAAACGTCTTCCTGGAAACGATGTTCCTGGACCAAAACCTGAAAACACAAAAAAAGAAGGTGTTCGGGTTGTCGTTAAAAAAACAGAAGGAAATGCTCCTGCAGCAGCGGAAAACAGAAATGCTCCGCAGCAGGGCAGACCTTATTCGCAAAAACCGGCTGGCTCTGGACAGAATGGAAACCAGTATTCAAGAAATGAAAATTCTCGTCCGCAGCATAGGACTTATGAGCTTAATACAGCACGTCCTAATGTAAAGGCTGGAAACCTTTCTGATTTTGGAAACCGGGACCGCAACAGAAATGGCTATAACAGAAATGGTTACAATGGTGGAGGTTATCAGGGTAATCGTCAGGGTGGTTATCAGAACCGTGAAGGTGGTGGATTTACTGGTGCTCAGGCAAGACAAGGTTATCAGAACCGAACCCAAGATGGAAACCGTCAGGGCGGTTATCAGAACCGTAATGGACAGGGTGGAGGCTATCAGGGAAATCGTCCTGGTGGATTCCAGAACCGAAATGGACAAGGTGGCGGATTTTACCGTGGACCAAGATTTGGTGGCGGTCAGCCGGGCGGATTCCGAATGGGCGGAGGAGCAGGTGCTCCAGTTCCACCGATGATGCAGGGAAAAGCTCCGGCAAAAAAAGCATTTAAGGGTAAAAAACAGGTTTATAACAGAAAAGACCAGGAACAATATGACGACAATCTTTTTGAAACAAAGAAGAAGGTTGAAACACCGGCATCAGTTGTTCCAAAATCAATTGAAATTATGGAAACAGTTTCAATTTCTGACCTTGCAAAAAAGATGAACCTTAAGGCTTCTGAAATTATTGGAAAACTTTTTTCAACTTACGGTCAGATGGTTACAATCAACGAGTCAATCGACAAAGACACAGCTGAACTTTTGTGCGGTGAATACGGATGTGAAGTTAAAGTTGTTTCCTTGTACGATGAAACTGTAATCAAAGGAGATGAGGATATTGCTGAAAATATGCGTCCTCGTCCGCCTATTGTTACTGTAATGGGACACGTTGACCACGGTAAGACAAAAACTCTTGATGCTATCCGTAATGCTCATGTTGCAGAAGGAGAGGCTGGCGGAATCACCCAGTCAATCGGTGCTTATTCTGTATCAACTCCAAAAGGAAAAATTACGTTCCTTGATACACCAGGACACGAGGCATTTACAATGATGCGTGCCCGGGGTGCTCAGGTTACAGATATTGTAGTTCTTGTTGTAGCGGCCGATGATGGCGTTATGCCTCAGACTTTGGAAGCTATTGCACACGCAAAAGACGCAAAAGTTCCAATTATTGTTGCTGTAAACAAGATTGATAAGCCAGAGGCAAATCCAGACAGAGTAAAAACTCAGCTTTCAGAGCAGGGGCTTACTCCAGAGGAATGGGGCGGAGACACACAGTACGTAAATATTTCTGCAAAACAGAAACTTGGTATTGATGATTTGCTTGATGCAATTCTTCTTCAGGCTGAAATGCTTGAACTAAAAGCAACTTACGATTGCCGTGCGGAAGGAAAAATTCTTGAGTCAAGAATCGATCAGGGACGCGGTGTTGTTTCTTCTGTAATTATTCAGCGTGGTACATTAAAACAAGGTGATCCGTTTGTTGCCGGAATTTATTCAGGTCGTGTCCGTGCGATGTTTGATGACCGTGGACACAGAATTCAGGAGGCCGAACCTTCTACTCCTGTTGAAGTTCTTGGTATGGAAGAAATGCCGAATGCAGGCGATCCTTTCCAGGTTACAGAGGACGACAAGGAAGCACGTGCAATTTCTACAAAGCGACAGGAATTAAAGCGTTTTGAGGCTGCAAAGGCGGTTAAGAAAACAACTCTTGAGTCACTTTACAGCGATATTGCTGCAAGCGAAGTCAAGGAATTTAAGGTTATCATCAAGGCAGACCTTCAGGGGTCTGCTGAGGCACTCAAAGCTTCTTTGGAAAAACTTTCAACAAAAGATATTCGTCTTGTTGTAATCCACAGTTCTGCTGGTGCAATCAATGAATCGGATGTTACTCTTGCTGCGGCGGATTCAAACGCAATTATCATAGGATTTAATGTTCGGCCAACACCTAAAGCAAAAGCGTTGGCTGATGCGGAAAAAGTTGACATCAGAAAATACAGCATTATCTACAAGTGCGTTGAAGAAATTCAGGCCGCAATGGAAGGTATGCTCGCTCCAGATACAAAAGAGCAGGTTATCGGTAATGTTGAAGTTAGAAATACATTCAAGGTTCCTAAAGTTGGTACAATTGCCGGATGTTATGTAATCGACGGTGTTGTAAGAAGAAATTCTATGGTTCACCTTGTTCGTGACGGAATTGTAAAATATACAGGAAAAGTTGCATCACTTAAACGTTTCAAGGATGACGCGAAAGAGGTTACAACAGGATTTGAATGTGGTTTGAGTCTTGAAAATTGGCAGGACATTCAGGTTAACGATACAATGGAAGTGTTTGAATACATTGAAGTTGCTCGTAAACTTGGTGATGAACTTCATGACGACCGTGCTGAAAATGAAAAGAAAGCGAAAGAGGCTGCCGAAAAAGCAATGGCTGCCGCAGAAGCTGAAAAAAGTCACGATGCAGAAGTTCTTGCCGCTGAAAAAGCTGCTGGTAAAGCAAGAAAAGCTGGAAAGCTAAAAGACAATGGAACTCAATTTCCTGGAGATGCAGAAGAAGGAGCTGCTGAATAATGGGTCAGTATCGAATGGAACGGCTGAACGCTCAACTTAGGGAAGAAATTTCCAAGCTGATTCTTCAGGGAGAAATAAGAGATCCACGCGTAATCGGAAAAAAAGGCTTAAGAGAAGCTAGAATGGATGTTGCTCCGTTTCTTTCCGTGAATCGCGTTGAAGTTAGTCAGGATTTAAGTTACGCAAAAGTCTATGTTTCAAGTTTTGCAAGCGATGATATGCTTGAAAATGGTGTTGCAGGATTAAATAATGCGGCTGGATTCATTCAGTCATCAATTGCAAAAAAAATGCGTATTAGAAAATTTCCTAAGCTTACTTTTCTTGTTGATTCCGGTATGAAAGAAGGTTTCCATATGGTTCAAAGGTTGAATGAACTTGAAGCCGAATCAAAAGCCCGGGAAAAATTGAATCCTGATGAATCAGAATAGAATTGTTCTTCTTGCAAAAAGGCCGGGGCTTACAAGTTTTTCGAGTCTTTTTACTGTAAAACACGCTTTTAATACTTCAAAAGTTGGACACACAGGAACGCTTGACAGTTTTGCTGCTGGGCTTCTTGTTGTTTGCGTAGGTTCATTGACTAGACTTGCAGGAAGAATAACTGAATTTAGTAAAACTTATAAAGCTGTGATAAAATTCGGCGAGGAAACAGACACTCTTGAGTGTACTGGAAATATTGTTCGCCGTGCAGAACTTCCAGTTCAAAAGGATTTGGAAGAGGCTGTAAAAAAGTATACCGGCAAAATAATGCAGCAGCCGCCGAGTTTCAGTGCAATTCACATAGATGGAAAACGGGCAAGTGATTTGGTACGGAGCGGAAAAACCGCAGAAATTCCTTTCCGGCCGGTTCAAGTTTTTTCCACTGAAATTCAGGAAATTCTTCTAGATTCTTCCTCAAAAAATGATGAAAAAAAAGTTCTTGCCTGTTGCATTGAATTTACGGTTTCAAAGGGAACGTATATCCGTTCTCTTGCTAGGGATATTGCAAACGAATGTGGCAGTGCGGGGCATCTTGTTGGGCTTTTGCGTACAAAAGTTGGAAATTTTAGCCTGGAAGATGCGGCAGGTTTTTCTGAACTGGAAGAATTTAACATAGAAAATGCGTTTATTTCCGCAGAAAGAACAAAAAAAATTGAACAAATTGTGGCGGAGAACAAAAAAAATAATATTCACATTAAAAAAAATATCGACGCGGCAGAACTGGAACTCGAAAATCAATGCGTACAAAAATCTGTTCCGATGACAAAAGAACTTGCCTCTCTGTGTGGTTTTGGTTGCCTTACGCTGGCAGAAGGAAAAAACGTTCTTTTTGAAAATGGGGCAAAATTGCAGAGCAGTATGTTTACAACATCTCCGTTTGAAGTAAAAGAAAACATTGCCGCAGTTTTTACGCTTTCAGAAGACTTTAAAGGACTTCTTGAAAAAAATGAGCAAGGCTATTTTTGCTATTCGTTCGTTGTTCATTAAATTATTGGCGGCTGGACTTTTCCATTTCTTATTTCTTTTGGAAAAACTTTTATTCCTAGTTTTTTTTCAAGCGCTGCAAATGCATTCATCTCGTATTCATCGCCAATTACAACATTGATTCCTGTTTTTCCGGCTCTTGCTGTTCTTCCTGCCCGGTGAATAAAAAAATCTGAATCAGACGGCAAGTCCATCTGTATTACGTGTGAAATTCCGGTTATATCAAGCCCTCTGGCTCCAAGGTCGCTCGTGATAAGAATGTGCTCTTTTCCACTTCTGAATCTGTCAATTGCTGCTTTTCTATCTTGCTTGTCTGCTTTTGCGTAAAGGCATACACATTCAACTTTTTTGTATTTTAGTTTTGAGTAGATATTTTCAACTTGATCAGCACGGCTAGAAAAAATAAGAGCCTTTTTTGGATTTTCCGCCACAAGAAATTTTCTTAGAGTATCAATTTTATCTCTTGTTTCCGCATATATTGCCCAATGTGTAATATTTTTTGCAAGCACATCTTCTTTTGGAAGGATTTCAATTTCTGAATCAGCAAAAAATCTTCTTGTTCCGCTGTCAATTGTCGCTGTGCAGGCAATAATCTGCGCATTTTGAGGAACAAGCTTTTTTAGTTCTGTAGATTCCTGAACAAGTTCTTTTTTTACAAGACGGTCTGCTTCATCAAAAACAAGCGCATTCACATATTGAGTTTTAAGTTTTTTCAGTCGGATAAGTTCCACCAGACGGGCAGGAGTCCCAATTACAATTTCAGGTTTTTCTTTTAAGGCTTCTGTCTGCCGTTTGATTGGTGAGCCACCTATAAAAAGTGCAGTTTTTATTGAAGAAATACTTTGAACCGCCATTTTTATCTGTGATGAAAGTTCAAAAGTTGGCGCGCAAACTATAATTTTTACGTGTTTTTCGTTTGGATTTTCGGTTTCTGCCTCTTTCTGGAGTTTTGTGATGAGCGGCAGAAGATATGCGAATGTTTTTCCAGTTCCTGTTTCAGACTGAAATACAAGATTTTTTTCTTCCATAAGGAGAGGAATCACTTTTTGTTGAACCTTTGTCGGTTCTGTGATGTTCATTGAATTCAATTTTTCTGTAAGGTTTTGTGGAATCAGATTAAAAATATTTTCAGTCATACACAAAATATAGCATATATGAACATTTTGTGCTATAATCAAAAAGTTATGAAGATTGGTATAGACACCTTTGGTTGTGATCATGCAAGGTCTGGTTTGGGAACTTATCTTCTTTCGTTCATTGCAAATCTTCCTAAAATTGAAGGAATTGATTTTGAACTTTTTGGGCCCGAACTTGATAGATTTACTTATAATTCAGGCAAAGATATTCCTTTTGAAGCAGTTTCTGTTGGCGACAGTTTGAGTGCGGAACGTTTTTGGCACTTTACAAATTCTGGAAAATTTGTTTCTTCAAGAAACTATGATGTTGTTTTTTATGAAGCGCCGGAAAAAGTTCTTCCAGTAAGTTTTAAGACTCCTGGGATTGCGGTTGTTAATACAGTGCTTTCTGGTCTGGTTGAAGGAAAAAAAGACTGGATACAGAAACTTCAGATAAAACGTGGACTTTTGAAAGTTCAGAAAATTATCGCCGCAAGTTGCTATATCCGGGATGATTTGGTTTCTCACGGAATTGAAAAATCAAAAATTGAAGTTGTGTATAACGGAATTGACCATAAACTTTTTTATCCGCAGATTGATTTAACAGATGATGTTGTTGATATAAAACCGTTTGCCATAAAAAAGCCGTATTTTATTTATGGTTCTAGGCTTTCTGGTGCAGAAAAAAAACACATTGAACTTATAAAAGCGTTTTCCCTTTTTAAGAAAAATACAGGGCTTCCGCACAGACTTGTTCTTGCCGGCAGTGATGGTGCTTATTCCTCAGAGGTTCATAAGGAGGCGTTTAATTCTGAATTTGCCTCTGATATTTTCCTTACGGGGTATTTTCCGCATGAAAGTTTTTCTCAGTTGTACGCAGGGGCAGAGGCGTTGATATTTCCTTCTGTATGTGAGGGGGTAGGGCTTCCAGTTCTTGAAGCTATGGCAACAGGAATTCCTGTTGGCTGTTCAAATGCGTGCGCGCTTCCAGAGATTGGTGGCGAGGCTGCTGTCTATTTTGATGCTGATAACGTTGTTGATATTGCCTGTACGCTAGAAAAACTTGCAACGGATAAGAAACTCCGCGAAAATCTTGTAAAAAGAGGCCTTGAATGGTCATCTCAATTTAATTGGGAAAATACAATCTCAAAAACAGTTGAAATTGCAAAAAATCTTGTAAAATAAAAAAAAAGTGGTCATTTCGGCTTAGCTCAATGACCACTTTTTTTTAAGCGTTCAGTTTTCTTTGTTCTTCCTGTTCGACTTTTAGGAACTTCATCAAATCATACTTTCCGGCAGACTCAATTATTTCTTTTGTTATATTAAGGATTTTGTGTCCTTTTATGCTTGGAACTTCGTACATTGTGTTTGTAAGGCACTTTTCAACAATCGAGCGAAGACCTCGAGCACCAGTTTTTTGTCGAATTGCTTCATCGGCAATCGCTTCAATCGCATCGTGGGTAAATTCAATATCCATGTCATCCATTGCAAAAGAAGCCTTGAACTGTTTTGTTATCGCATTTTTTGGTTCTGTAAGGATGTTTACAAGGTCATCTTTTGTAAGCTCTTTCAATGCGACTGTCATAGGCATACGGCCGATAAGTTCAGGAATAATTCCGAATTTTACAAGATCGTCTGGTGTGCAAAGACTCAAAAGTTCTCGCTGCTGTTCTGGGGTGAGTTCTCCGACGTTAGAGCCGAATCCCATTGAGTGTTCAGCAGTTCTCTGCTCAATGATTTTATCAAGACCAACAAATGCTCCGCCAAGGATGAAAAGAATGTTTGTTGTGTCAATCTGAAGCATTTCCTGGTTTGGATGTTTTCTTCCGCCTTGAGGTGGAACGCTTGCAGTTGTTCCCTCGATGATTTTTAAAAGTGCCTGTTGAACACCTTCACCAGAAACATCGCGTGTGATTGATGTGTTCTCGCTTTTTCTTGCGATTTTATCAATTTCGTCAATGAAAATGATTCCGCGTTCTGCCGCCGCAATATCTCCATCTGCCGCATTTATAAGTTTCAAAAGAACATTTTCAACGTCTTCACCAACGTAACCGGCTTCTGTGAGTGTGGTTGCATCTGCGATTGCAAAAGGAACTTTTAGTTTTTCAGCCAAAGTTTTTGCAAGAAGAGTTTTTCCAGAGCCTGTTGGTCCTATTAAAAGAATGTTTGATTTTTCAATCTTTACGTCGCCAGTTTTTTGTTCCAGTTTCGGAATCGACATTCTTTTGTAATGGTTGTAAACGGCAACTGAAAGAACTTTTTTGGCTTCATCCTGACCAATTACATACTGGTCAAGATATTCCTTGAATTCTTTTGGTGTAGGAACTTCTGTAAGATTAATAGGTGAAACTGTATCTTCTTCTTGACGCAGAATTTCTTGGCAAACGGCAATGCAGTTGTTGCAGATATTTATGTTTCCAGAAGGTCCTGCTACAAGATGCCTTGAATTATCTTGTGGTTTTCCGCAGAAAGAACAGTAGCGAGCATCGCTTCCAAATATTTTCATTACTTTTTCCTCTTTTCCATAACGTTATCAACAATTCCGTATGCAAGGGCTTCTTGTGCATTCATAAAGAAATCTCTTTCCATATCTTTTGCAACTTCATCAAAAAGTTTCCCTGTCTGTTCTGCAAAATGCTCGATTGTAAGTTTTTTCAGCCGTAAAATTTCTTTTGCATGGATTGCAATATCAGATTCCTGACCTTCCACACCGCCCCAAGGCTGATGAATCATAACCCGTGCAGACGGAAGAGTGTAGCGCTTGCCCTTTGTTCCTCCAGCAAGAAGAAAAGCACCCATGCTTGCTGCCTGTCCAAGACAAATTGTCTGAATTGGACATTTTACGTATTGCATTGTATCGTAAATTGCAAGTCCGGCGGTTACAGAACCTCCTGGGGAATTGATATAGATGCTTATATCTTTTTCAGAATTTTCTGATTCAAGAAAAAGAATTTGTGCCACAACAAGGTCGGCTGTAGCGTCGTTTATTTCTCCATCAATAAAAATAATGCGTTCTTTTAAAAGACGCGAGAAAATGTCATAGGATCTTTCACCGTTACCACTCCGTTCTACAACGTATGGAACTAAAGTATTCATCTGTTCGTTCATTTTTAATCCTTTTTGCCTAAGGGATTTTGAAAAACTTTATGGTTTTTCGCTATGCTTTAAATATAGCGATATTTTGTCTTTAAGTCAAAAAAAAGGGGCTGACTAATAAGCATCTTTTGTGTCATTTTCGGCTTGAACTGAAAATCTAAATGTGTATATTACAATCATTTAGAAATTGACAATCGAGTTTCTTTTAAAAACATCGCGGTATCAAGTGCAGAAATGACATTTTGAACCTATTAGATATCCCCTTTTCTTGTTCAAAAGTAGTTTTACTTTATTGCAAACAAGTCAGCAAATGATGTTTTATCGCCTTTTGAAACTTTGACTTCATTGTAAAGTTCGTTGTAAAGTTTCTGTTCTTTTGTGTCATCGATAAGCCATTCCTTTGAACGTGGATCTGAATAATGCTTTTTAACTTCTTCTACGTCCATTCCACCTTCTTCAGCGATTTTTTTATACTGCTCTTCAATTTCCTCTGGTGTAACAGAAATATTTTTTGCCTTGATAAGAGAATCAACGATAATTCTGCTCTTGAGCATTTTTTCGCTGTCGCCAGTCCATTCGTTGAGCATTGCTTCTTTTGTCTGACCTGATGAAACAATCATTTTTTCAAGTTGTTCCGGTGTTGTCTGGAACTGCTGTGCCATCATACGCCAACGTCCATCAAGTTCTGCCGCAAGCATCGAAGCTGGAATTTCAAAAGGGTTTTTTTCAACAAGTTGTTCAAGCAAAGACTGAGACTTGAGTTCTGAAAGTTTTCTGTTTTTTGCAACTTCCATATTTCTAGAAATATCTTTCTTTAAATCATCGAGTGTCTTGAATTTTTCGCTTACATCCTGAGCAAGGTCATCATCAAGAGATGGAAGATTTCTGACTTTTATAGTTTTTACAGTTACCTTGATTTTCTTTGAATCTTTTTCAAATTCTTTTGATTCGTCTTTCTTCATGCCGATAACCTGATCGTCAATGCCATAAGCATCATCGCCAGAACCGATTGTGAATACATAACCGTTACGCTTTTCACCGTTTTCTTCTTCGTAGTCAACAGTGACAATATTGTCTTTTTCTGCCGCTTCGTCAGCTTTTTTATCAATTACAACAGCGTTTCGTTCCTGAATTGCCTTGAGTTCGTTTTCTAAATCTTTGTCTGAAATTGTTACCTGAGGCTCTTTTATTGTGATTCCACTGAAATTTTTTACTTCAACTTTAGGGAAAACATCATAAGTTACAGAGTATGTAAGATCCTTTGAAATGTCCATCTCTGGAACTTTTTCCATAATTGGCTGCTGGTAAGGAAGCGGACGGTTTTCTGTTTCTTTTTCAAAGATTTCGTTAAGAGATTTGTCGATGATTTCGCTTAGAGCATCAGCCTTGATTCCTTCTCCGTACTTTCGTTCAAGAATATTTGCTGGTACGTGACCTTTTCTGAATCCAGGAATCTGTGCGTTCTTAGTATATTTTGCCAAAACTTCATTGTAAGATTCCAGTACATCTTTTTTTGCGATGGTTACTGTCAATTTAACAGCTGATTTTTCAAGACTAGTGAATTCTGTAGTGAGTTTCACTTTTTGCTCCTTAAAATTGAAATAAGCTGCTTCAAAACAAAATTTGAATGCGGCCCAATATAACAAAAAAGCGATTCAGACGCCCTGAATCGCTTTTAAATTTAGAGCGGAAAACGGGAGTCGGACCCGCGACATCCACCTTGGCAAGGTGGCGCTCTACCACTGAGCTATTTCCGCAAATCTGGCGCTTTTCCGGCCATTTAATCTTGTTAGAGCGGAAAACGGGAGTCGGACCCGCGACATCCACCTTGGCAAGGTGGCGCTCTACCACTGAGCTATTTCCGCAAATCTGGCGCTTTTCCGGCCATTTAATCTTGTTAGAGCGGAAAACGGGAGTCGGACCCGCGACATCCACCTTGGCAAGGTGGCGCTCTACCACTGAGCTATTTCCGCAAAAAAAAAGAATAGTGCGAAAGGAGGGACTTGAACCCTCACGCCGAAGCACTAGATCCTAAGTCTAGCGTGTCTGCCAATTTCACCACTTTCGCTAGATTTGTTTACGACGATGTTTAGAACTTTATACAATTAATCAAAAATTGTCAATAGATGGCTTGTGTTTTTTCTCTTTTTTCTTTGCTTGAATTTATCTGAGGAATTAATAAAATAAAAGAAATTAATTTTTTTTGAGCTTTTTAGGCAGTCTTTCTTGTTGGGCTTAATAGGGGGCGGTTGTGGAATTTCTTGAACTTTGCAAAAAACGTTATTCTGTCAGAAAATTTTCTTCAAAAAAGGTTGAAGATGAAAAACTTTTAAAAATTCTTGAGGCTGGTAGACTTGCGCCAACTGCCAAGAACAGTCAGTCGCATAGAATTTTTGTATTAAAATCAGAGGAATCATTGCAGAAAATCTACAGTGTGACACCTATGAGTTATAAAGCGCCTTTGGTTCTGCTTGTTTGCTACGATATTAATGAAAGTTATAAAAATCTTGTGGATACGCTCTGTAAAAATTATGATGGAGGCGAAGTTGACGCCGCAATTGTTGTTTCTTCAATGATGTACCAGGCAACTGAGCTTGGGCTTGGAACATTGTGGGCAAGGGGGTTTGATTCTAGAAAAATAGTTGAAGCCTTTGATTTGCCTGAAAATCTTCGCGTTGTCTGTCTTCTGGATATTGGCTACGAGGCTGATGACAGCAAGCCTGCGGAAAAGCATTTTTTACGTAAGCCTCTTTCTGAAACTGTAAAGGAAATTTAAATTGGAACTTTATCTGGTAAGGCATGGGCAGACGGTCTGGAACAAAGCTGGAAAACTTCAGGGAAGAGCCGATATTGAACTGAATGAAAATGGCAGGGAATCCGCCGGAAAACTCGGGCGTGCTCTTGAAGATGTTGAATTTGACAAAATTTATTCTTCTCCGCTGATAAGGGCGTATGAAACGGCTTGTCTTATCCGTGGACACAGAAACATTCCCATAATCCGTGACGAAAGGCTTATTGAAATCAGTTTTGGTGATGGCGAAGGCGATTTGTGGGAAGACTGGAACCGACCTGAAAATCCGTACCATGCTTTTTTCAATGACACAGAAAATTATGTTCCTCCACCGCACGGCGAAACTTTTGAGCAAGTTATGGAACGCACAAAAAATTTTATACAAGAGGTTGTTGAGCCTCAATTTGAAAGTGCAAAAAGAATTATGATTGTTGCTCACGGAGCGTTGGACAGCGCGATAATATGCTATCTTGAAAGAAATTCAAAATCAAACTTTTGGGGCAAGGGGCTTTTAAAGAACTGTCAGGCGGTTATTTTTGGATTTGATGGAAAAATCTGGAGCCGAAAATAGTAGTCTTTGGATTTAGTGCCTTCGGATTTGCTTCTGATGATTTTTGTTTTTGTCATATATTTTTTACCGTGTTATAATTTGTTGAGTAAACGTTTCACTTGAGGGGTACTTGTATGGAAAAACAGATTATTATTTCAATAAGCCGTGAGTATGGTAGTGGTGGACACGAAATCGGAAGGAAACTTGCAGAAAGGCTTGGGCTTCCATTTTATGATAGAAATCTTTTGGACGAAGTAGCAAAAAGATGCGGTTCAGATATAAGTGAACTTTCTGTTTACGATGAAAATCCGCGTCATTTTTTTATAAATGAACGTCTGGGCGGGTATTCAAACAGTCCTGCGGAAGATATTGCGGAACTTCAGTTTGCACTTTTAAAGTCTAAGGCGGCGGACAGTGACTCTTTTGTTGTGATTGGGCGTTGCTCTGATGAACTTTTTGATGATATGCAGGGAATTCGTGTCCTGAAAATATTTATAAGCGCGGACTGGGATGAAAAAGTGAGCCGTGTTGTTGAAAAGCGGAGCATGGATAAAAATCTTGCGGAAAAGACAATCTTACGTCACGACAAGAACAGGATTATTTACCACAATCATTTTTGCAACCACCGCTGGGGCGACGCTAGAAGTTATGATTTGAGCGTGAATTCTTCAAGGCTTGGAATTGACGGAACTGTTGATATGATTTTTGATTACGTTCAGCGTTTTGAAAAATAACATAAGTGGAGTAAATAAAATGGTTCAGGGAACGATGAAATTTAGTGAAAGCGAGGCGAAATTTTGTATTGTTGATGAAGAGAATATAAAATTCCTTGATTTTTTGGAATTTGGTGATGAATTTGAAGTTAAAGTTGACGGCGAATGGGTTCACACAAAACTTGAAATCATTACAAACGAGGCTGAGGAGCTTATTTTTTCACTGAAAGGAACTCCTTATAATGGAGTTCTAGACGGTGTTGAAGTAAGAAAATAGTTCTAGCTGTTTTTGTGGCTTACGGAAATTCCATCGCCGTCGTCGTAGAAGTCGGTGTGGAATTCTGTGTTTGCCTTTAAAAAATCAATATATTTTATTATTTTTTTTACCAGTTTTTTTGTGCTGTAGTTGTGCGTAAGGTTCAAGTCGTTGACCATTCCGTGGAATTTAAGGTTGTCGGTCATTATTACGCCGTTTTCTGTAAGGTTTTCCTTGAATTTTTCAAAAAAACGGATGTACTGCGCTTTTGCCGCATCTATAAAGATAAGGTCGAATTTTTCATCAGTTTCCCATTCCAACGCATCCCCATATACAAGAGTGATTTTTTGTTCAAGACCGCAGTCGCTTACGTTCTGTTTTGCCTGGATGTGCCGGTCCAAGTCGTATTCAATTGTTGTGACGTGTACGTTTTCTCCTGCTTTTGCAAAATTTATTGCCGAATACGCGATTGCAGTTCCAATTTCAAGGATGTTTTTTACGTCGTGATTTTTTATGTATTCGCACATAAATTTTAGTCCGCCATCCTGAATGATAGGTAGATATGCTTTTTTTGCAAAAGATTTGATGTCTGAAACTGCGTCCATGGAAAATCCTGTTTTTATTCATAATATTTAAAAAGATAATCTTTTGCAATGGAATTTGTTTTGCGGATGGGTTAGCGATGTGCAGGGCGCGCTGTGCGCGTTGCGGAATGAGATGAGCGGACGCGAGCCGCTTGCGGCGAGGCGAACGGCGAAATTGAATGTAGCAATGAGTGTGAACGGAACCCGGAGCGTAGCGACCTGAAATGAGTGTTTGGCCGTGCCAAATGCGAATGTAAGGAAACCCCAGAAATAAGAAAAAATAAAGAAAAAATGGTTGAAATCTGTGATTTTTATAAAGTCGCTCTGTGGAATTCCGATAATGAAATGAGAAAAAAAGTTTTTCGTGGAGGAACTTATGGCTGATTCAAAGATTTATATGGATATTTTGCTTAAGGAGGATGCTGTTCTTTCGGATGTGATTGCTTCTCAGGCGGAACTTAGGGCGGCGATTAATGCAAAGGAATGGACGAATCTGATGAAAGTTGTTTCGGATATAAATCTGGAGATGGATAAGTTCAACCGTCTGGATGAGGAGCGTGAAAACTTTTTAAAGGCCGCTGGTGTTGGTGGTTCAGCAGACTCTGCCGTTTCTGCTGATTTTGACAAGGAAACTGGCGAGGTTTTGGCAAGGGTTCGTGGAAAACTTGTTCGTTGTCGTACTGAAAACAAGGCTTTAGGCGATTTTATAAACATTACGCGGAATTTTGTTCAGAAAATTATTGAAACTGCGCTTCCGCAGAGCAGAACGAAAGTTTATGGAAAGGATGGCGGTTTTATTCAGAAGCAGCCGGATAGCGTTGTGGTGAACACGTTGTTTTAGTTTGGGTGAATTTGTTTTTGGCAAATTTGGATTTTTAGCAAAAGTTGAATGGAAAAATAGAGGCAAGTTATGGGATCGACATTTTCTGGAATTGAAATGGGCAAGCGCAGCATAATGGCGCATACGGATGCAATCAGCACTGCCGGACATAATATTTCTAACGCAAACACAGAAGGTTATTCAAGACAGCGTGTTCAGATGAAGGAATTTGATCCTCTTTATAGACCGGATCTTTCGCGTCCGGAACGCGCTGGAATGATTGGGCAAGGAATTGATGTTCAGAGCATTAACCGCGTGCGGGATGAGATGCTTGACCAGCGGATTACGGCTCAGCAGAATCAGGAGTCTTACTGGGACACAAGAAGCAAGTATTACACGATGATTGAGCAGATTTACAATGAGCCTGATGAAGTGAGTGTTCGTTCAAATATGGATAAATTTTGGGAAAGCTGGCAGGAACTTTCTGTAAATCCTGAAAGTCAGGCGGCTAGGCAGGCGGTTGTTACCCGTGGCGAATCTTTGACGGATGCGATAAAGTCAAAATGGGAAAATCTTATGGGGGTAGGCTCGTTGCTTAATTCCGATATTGATTCAACTGTAAAACAGATTAATTCCTATGCGGACCAGATTGCCGCGGTTAATGCAGAGATTGTGCGTTCACGCGGAGTAGGCGACAATCCTAACGATTTGCTTGACAGGCGTGATTTGCTTGTTGATAAACTTTCAAAACTTGCAAATATTACGACAGACCTGCGTGACCCTGACGAATTTATGGTTCACCTTGATGGAAGAGTTCTTGTTCAGGGTGGAGTGGCACGGAATTTCGATTTGGTTTCGCTTACAGACAACAATGGATATGAAAAGCTGGTTTGGGCGGACACGCGGGAGGATGCGTCTGTTACGGGTGGAACTTTGGGTGCGTTGATTGAGCTTCGCGACGTTGACATCCGAAATGAGATTCAGTCCTTGAACACGATGACAATGAATTTTTCTGACCTTGTGAATGATATTCACCGCAACGCCTACGGCGCGAACAATGTGACCGGTCTTGATTTTTTTACGCAACATTCGTTTGTTGAGAATGTGAACGGAAATTTTGACCGCGACGGTGACGGTGCTTTTGACCACAGTTATATTTTCCGATTTACTGGCACAACAGCACTTAATCCTCAGGAGCAGATTGGTTTTGAAGGCGTTATGACTTTGAGCGGACCTTCTGGAAATGTTCAGGTGCCTTATCATCCTACGGACACGGTTGAAACTGTAATAAACCGCATAAATGATTCTAATGGTGAAGTAAAGGCATACCTTGACAGGAACAATAATCTTGTTTTAAAGGGAACGACTGCACAGAATATTGAAAATCCTGATTTTGTAATCCGCCATGTTGAGGATTCGGGATTTTTCCTTACTGGATATTCAGGAATTCTTTCTGCAAGTGGTGCGGACGGAGCGTATGATTTTGCGCGTGCGGATGCGGTGAATTCTTTGGCTGGAGCACAGTTTGCGGTCAGTCCGGTGTTAAATCCAGCTGGATATATTGAAGTGAATAATGTCATTAAGAATGATGTAAAGAGCGTTGCGGCTGCTTTCCGCGATGATTCTGGAAATGTTAATGCCGGGGACGGTCGGGCTGCGGTGGAAATTGCCTCAATCAGAAACACAAAAGTTATGATTGGCCACGAGCGTACTTTAGATGATTATTTTGCGGATTCAGTTACAAATGTTGGTTTAAAAGGCGAGCAGGCGGAAAATAACCTTAATAGTCATATGGCGATTATGAATGACCTGCGTTCAATGCGCGACAGTATAAGCGGCGTGAATATTGATGAGGAACTTTCTGATATTATAAAATTTCAGCACGGCTACAATGCGGCTGCAAAATTTGTAACAATTTGGGACAGCCTTATCGATACTGTAATAAACAGGCTTGGCGTTTAAAAAAATAGCGAGGTAGAATATGCATAGAATCAGTTCCGTGATGAGTAATATTGATACTCAGTCAGCTCTTAGACTACAAGAAAGCAGGTTAAATTCTGCAAATAATCAGATTGGAAGCCAGCGGAGAATTCAGCAGTTGCGTGACGATCCGATTTCTGCAGGGCATCTTGTCCGCTATCAGTCTTATTTGACAAGAGTGAACAATTTTGAAAAAAACGCAAAAACTCTTACGGATGAATTTGCTTTGCGTGAAGGTTACATGAGCAATTCCTTGGAGATTATGCAGCGAGTCCGCGAATTGGCTGTAACAGGTGCAAACGGAATTTATACAAAAGAAGATATGTCGAATATGGCTGTGGAAGTTGATGAACTTCTGAAGGAACTTATTCAGAATGCTAATGCAATTTCAAGCGACGGAAACGCATTGTTCGGTGGAACAAATACGAAGGCTACTCCTTTTGAAGTTGAAATGGGAAACGTTCAGGGGAGTGGAGTTCCGCTTATCGAAAGTGTCCGTTACAACGGAAACATTGACACAAATAAAGTTGAAGTTGATGAAAATAAATACCTTGATATTGATAACGCTGGAAACCGTGCTTTTTGGGCTGAACAGCAGCAGATTTTTGGTGGACGTGACGCAAGTGCATGGCAGGCTTCTTCTGACAGTACAATAAGCATTGACGGTGTAAAAATAAATATAAATGCTGGCGACAATGTTTACGCATTGGCCGCTAAAATAAATGATTCCGGTGCCGCTGTCCGTGCAAATATTGATCCAGTTACAAATGGTCTGAATTTTGAGTCTACGGATGCTCGGCAGCTTTGGATTCAGGATGTGAACGGCAGTGTTCTGAATGAACTGGGGATTGTAAAAGATTCTAGCCAGAAACCTCCATACAACCTTGGAAACAGTGTGAAAGTTTCCGGCGGCTCAATGTTTGATGTTGTGATTGCATTCCGTAACGCGCTTTTAAAAGGTGATACAGAAAGTGTCGGTGGAAAAATTCTTGGCTCGCTTGACAAAGGGATAAATTCTCTTGTGACAAGAGTTGCAAAATCTGGTTCTGATTATGAACGGGCCCAGAACAATGCCATTAGAAATTCTAACACGGTGTTGAATGTGACTCAGCAAGTTAGCCGCGAAGGTGACCTTGACTACACAAAAGCAATCACAGATTTAAAAATGCTTGACTATACTTATCAGGCAACTCTTAGCAACGCAGGAAAAATGTACAGCAGCACACTTTTAAATTATATGAGATAGTCAGTTTTTTCTAAAAAAAAAATGAGGAAAGCATGGAAGTAAAGACAAAAGTAAAAGGAATTGTTAACGTTGAGGAAAAACAGCTTGTGACTTTTCCAGATGGGCTTTTAGGATTTGAAAAATACACAAAATTTGCACTGATTGATTCCGAATATGAACCGTTCATTTGGCTTCAGTCAACAGAAGAAAGCAGTCTTGCATTTTTGATGATAGATCCATTTCTTATCTGTAGCGATTATGAGGCCGATATTGATGATTCAACGTTGAAGAATATTGGCGTGGAATCAGCGGAAGATATAATAATAATGACTCTGGTTACAATTCCAAAAGACGGTTCTGCGATAACAGCAAATTTTTTAGGACCAGTTGTTATCAATAAAAAGAACCGGAAATGCCTTCAGGTGATTTTAACTGACAACCGTTGGACAACAAAGTTTGATATTGTAAAAGCCTTAAAAAAGAAGGGGGAATGATATGCTTATTCTTTCCCGAAAAACCGACCAGCAGATAAAAATCGGAGAAGACATCACAATTACGATAATTGATATAAAAGGTGATCAGGTAAAAATCGGCGTTGAAGCACCAAAAATGGTAAAAGTTTTTAGGCAAGAAGTTTTTAATGCGATTAGGAATGAAAACACTGCGGCTTCAATTGTGAACAATGACGTTGTGAATACGCTCTCGAAGATTTTAGAAAAATAAAAAATATGACTTTTTTTCAAATTAACAGACTTTGTTATTGACTAAAATTTATCGATATTATATATTTATATCACGTCTTAAATGGTGCCTGTAGTTCAGCGGTAGAGCGCCAGATTGTGGATCTGGTTGTCGTGGGTTCGAGCCCCATCAGGCACCCGATTCTAGTTGCGCCCGTAGCTCATCTGGATAGAGTTCCGGACTTCGAATCCGGCGGTAGCAGGTTCGAATCCTGTCGGACGCAAATTATTTTTGGGCCATTAGCTCAGCTGGTAGAGCAACAGACTCTTAATCTGTGGGTCGCAAGTTCGATCCTTGCATGGCTCATAAAAACTCCAACATTTGTTGGAGTTTTTTGTTTTAACAGAGATGTCAAAAAAGCTCAAAACGATAGAAAAGACTCTTTTTTTATTCAGTTCAATTTTGTTTTTTTACTTCGGCTTCGCTTGCACGAAGATAAAAAGGACCGTCGTAGTCGTTGAGTGGCTGTTCGTTTGAGGTAATCTTTTTTTCAGCCATAGAAAGAAGAATTTCGCCAGCGTTTATATTAAAATCCTGGGGAAGGAATTTTTTTTCTGAATAAGGCTTTAGTTCTTCTGCAAGAAGGTGTGCGTCGCTTCCGCAAATCAGCACATTTTCTGTGGAATTTGTATTTTTTAGGAGAGTGGAGATTTCTTCCGGAGTGTAGTCGCCGGCTGGAATTGTTTCTTTTGCGTTGTAAAAAGCTTTTGCGTAGAAACGGTCTTTTTTTGCGTCAATGCAACTTAAAACAGTGAACGGAAAATCCCTGTAACTTTCTGCGTATGCGTCCAAGGTTGAAATTCCGTAAAGTTTTGCATTTGTAACCATTTCAATTGCTTTTATTGCAGAAAATCCAAGTCTTAAACCTGTAAAAGAACCAGGTCCATTGGAGATACTAAGATAATCAAGTTTTTCTGGCGTTAAATCCGCTTTTTCAAGAACGTACTGGATTGCAGTCAAAAGCGTTTCTGACTGTTTCATTCCGATATTGAACACAGCGGTTACAGTATGGGAATCGTTTTTTGCAGAAATAGTGATTTTTGATATGGCAGAATCTATTGCAAGTCCGTTCATTTTATTTCTCCATGTGGCCAGTTTTCAATTGTTATTGTTCTTGTTCCATCTTCGTGCGGAGCAAGTTTTAGAACGATTGTTTTTTTTGGAAGTTCTTCCATTATTTTTTCGCTCCACTCGATGATAGAAACTCCCTCTCCATACAGCATATCTTCTGTTCCAAGGTTTGCAAAATCTTCTGCGCCGTCAAGACGATAGACATCCATATGGTAAAGAGGCATCTTTCCTTCGTATTCGCTGATAAGGCAAAAAGTTGGACTTGTAATTGTATCTTTTACGCCTAAAGCTTCCGCAATTCCTTTTGTGATTGTTGTTTTTCCGGCCGCAAGAGTTCCTTGCATTGCGATTATATCGCCTTTTTGCAAAAGTGAACCGATTTTTTTTCCTAGTTCAATTGTTTCTTCTGCGGAATTTGTTTTAAAGGTAATCATGGCAGTTTTCCTTCAGAGTCTTGCTTTAAAATGTAATCTTTTAAGGCTTTTTTTACTGGAAGAATAGGGTAGTTTATTGGCTTTTTGAATTGAATATCAACAGTTTTTTTCCCTAATGGGTCTGTTTCTATGCAAAAATCCACATCAGTTTCTAGCGTTTGACCTGGAATTTCAACATCAGCAGTACCAGAAAAATTGCGCCGATAATAAATATATCCTTCCTCGCGGAACAAATTCTTTAAATTTAAAATTTTCATTTTATACTATTCTAATTATATCCGTAGACTTTAGCAAGAATTTTATTCTGGACTTCAAGTGATATGTCATTGAATTTGATGTGCAGATTAAAGAGACCCTGGGTTGAAGATTTTCTTGTTTTTACAATTGTTCCAAATACACCGTATTCACCGTCTGCAAGAGAAAATTCAATATATGTCATTTGATTTTCTTTGATTGGAAGCGTTGTTGAAATGCAGCATCCTCCGCCTGAAATATTTGTAAGCACACATTCGTATTTTTTTTCTGCTGGAATGTATTTTTTTTCATTTTTTTTGTTTGATTCAAACTTTATGGAAGCTATTCTGCATTTTTCGTTTACGCTGATTCTCTTGAAATTTCGCTGCTGTTTTGTAATTAAGTCGTTGCTGTGGGGAACAATCATCTGGTGACCGTTTGCGTCTGTTTCGTAGCGCAAAATCCTTGAAACAAATGCGTAACGCATCCCCGATGTTGAACGAAATGTAAAGGCGACTTTTTCCAAGTTTTCAGGTTTTTTCTGCGATTCAAAAAATTCATCTGTTATTTTTATTGAAAGAAAATCTTTTGTGTTTTCGTATACAAGAAAATCAATTTTTGTTCCATCAGGGAAAATCTCGCTAATCTTTGAATTTTTTGCAATCTGTTTTGTTGAGGTAAGAGTTACTGATGCCGCAAAAATTCTTTCAAGGTGGAACTTAAGCCTGAACATAATATTTATGTCTGTTTCGGAGTTGTTCTTGTTCTGGGTATAATATTTTTCAAAATATGGTTCAATTGACGCTAAGTCTTTTATTGCAAAAAGAATGTTTGTAATTCCGAATTTTCTGCATATTTTCCACAGAAATTGTTCTTCTTCTGGTTTTAATTTGTATTTTTCGGAAAAAATTGCAACATCTTTTCTGTTCGTTTTTCTTTTTGATTGAGCTTCATGCCATTCTGGAGTTTTTTCCTTTTCTTTTCGTTTGTTCAAAAGAAACAGAATTGCCGCAAGAATTCCGGCTATCAAAATCACGAGTAGTAAAACTGTGTAAATTGCAGGATTCATACGTGCCGTAATTGGCGAATCACCTGCCTGAAAATTTAAATTCATGCCAGACCTTCCAATGTTTTTGCGATTGAAGCTAGGCGAGGGCAGATTTCGTATTCAGCAAGATCGCCTACGGTTACCGTGTCGTTGTTTTTCAGTGCGTCTTCAAAATCTGAAAGTACAGGGGAAAAATCCTTGAAAAATTCAGAAAATGGCTTGTCTTCAATTTTTACTTCTGTATAATCCTGAAAAAGGGAAGCAAGAGTCGCAATATGGCAGAATTCATCAATGCTGTCTGCAAGTGCCATTATTGATTCGTTTGCTTCTTTTGCTTTTCCGCTCTGAAGTTCAACTGGAATTGTCTGCATTCTTTCTGAAAGTTGCTTGAAAAGTCCAGAAAGATTTTTGAATGCGTCTTTTATATTTTGCCTTGTCACAACATTGAATTCAAATTTCATGTTGTCATCAAGAGGCTTTTTTGCACACTCATCGAAAAGTTCTGCTGTTATTTGTTTTCCGTCGATTCTGATTCCGATTACCGCACTGTCATTCTGCTCACAGGTTAATTCAAAAGATTTTAGGACATCGCCAACATTTTTTTCTTCGTCCAATGTAATGTCAATTTTTTCGTCATTAATATAAAAATCCATAAAATTTTCCGCCTATCTATTGTTGTTTCCCGAATTAGAGAAATTTTTTATTGTATTTTGCTGTGATTCAAGTCTGTTAAGAGCACCTTCCATCTGTCCATATTTATTTTTCAGTTCCGCTTCTTTGTCGTCCATTTGAGTTTCTAGTCTGGCGATTTTTTGTTCAGAAGATTTTATCCTTGAGTCAAGTGCTGAAGTTTTCATCGCAAAAATTCCTCCTGACTGAACGTAAGCGGTAAGTTGCTTGTCAAGTTTGTATCCGATTCCAGAGTCAATTATCAAGTCACCGTCCGAATCGTAGCCAAACATATTTTTTACATCGTCAAGGTGTTTTTCCAGTTCTGAATCAAGTTTTTTTTCATCAATTTCAAGATAACCGCGCAGTTTGCTTGGCGTGTATCCCGAATAATTTGTAGCATTTGTGGCAATTCCAATCTGAGAAAGCATTGTGACTGTCGCGTCCTCGCTGAATTTGTAGTTTGCCGCTGTTGTTGTCTGCAGTGCGGATTTTAAACTTGTAAGCGAAGAGTCTGTGTTGAAAAGCCCAAGTTTTTCCTGCTCGCTTTTTTTCTCATCAGAAGAAAGGTAATCAAGTTCCTCGATGATTTCGGGTTTGTTCTGGGAAAGAATGTTTATTTCGGCTACTGACTGATTATATTTTCCCACAAAAGTTATAAGCGCTTCCTTTGCAGATTCAACATCAGGTTTTACAGAGATTGTTGCAGTCTTTTCAGTTTTGTCAAAAAGATTCAGCGTAACTTCCGGCACAACATCATCAATTGTGTTTGTAGGTCGTTTTATCGTTATTCCTTCATATTTTATAATTGCGTCATCCGCAGAAGAGATTGCGTGCTGTGGAACAAATCCACGGTTTTCACTCGGATTCAAAGCCGATGCGGAAGAGATTGTAAATGCCACTCCTGTATTCCTGTTTTTCAGCACAATTGAATCAATATTCTTGTAGTCGTTTACTGAAATGTCGATTTTTGTTTCTTCTGTTGACAGGACGTTCGGAGTTGAAATCAATTTTTCTGTTCCATCTTTCATTTTTACAAAAAGGACATCGTTTGTTGAGATGGATTCCAGAGGCTCGAGTTTTCTTTCTGGTTCTTGTGGTAAATTTGCGTCAATCGGCGCATTTATAATTGTTATATCTTTAAAAGTCGCAGTTCCAGAATCTGGAAAAACTGGCTTTGATTCCTGCTTGTTCAATGCGATTGTTATGTCCGAAACTTCTTGTTTTGAAATTGTGAATTGAATGTGATTATTTGGAGTTTCCAGAACTGTTTCAGGAATTGAAAGAGAATATCCTCCGCGTGGAGGAACAACAACATTTCCATTTGAAATCTTAATGTTTGCGGCAGAAATTTGCGGAAGTCGCTCTTGTTCTGGGGCTTCAGGCTGAATGTTTCGGTAGTCGTTTCTGTTTGTTCCGAATTCAATTGTCTTTGGTTTTATGCGGATTATCATTCCGCTTGATTCAGCGAAAGTTTTTGCGTCATCCTCAAATGTAAGGCGGTTTTCACTTCCTGTTTTCTGGGATTCAATGGAAAGGGTCTTTTTTCCTTTTGAAGCGCCGATTACTCTTGTCTTTAAAAGGTCTCCGCCACGTCTGTTCAATGCGTTTGAAAAATCTTGAAGAGAACCGCCTTTCCATCGCATAGTTACAGATTTGTCATTTATTTTGTATGTGTATGTTCCTGCTGGAACTTTTGTGTCTGCGTCAAGTTCTGAAGTAAGAAATCGGTCTGCTGTGGCTGGTTGAATCACATCGACTTTAAAAGATTCATAAGCCGCTTTTCGTGTGGCATCAGCTGTGATTGCATATTCTTCTGTTGATGAAGTTAATTTATTGTTAAAAGGATTGTCAAAAGAGTACAGGGTTTTTACGCTGTCCCGAAGTTCTGTCATTTTTCTGTTAACGGAACGCCATGCGTCCTGTTGCGCCTTATACGAATCAAGCGTTTTCTGCTCCCTTGTAAGCGGAATTCGCTCAATTTGCATAAGTTTTTCAACAGTTTCGTTTGTGTTGTACTGGTTAGTAACACCGGGTATGTTGATTCCTGCCATAGTGAATAAATCTGAATCCTAATCTAAACGATTTGGTCAAAAAGAACACCAATTGCCTTTCTAATCCGAATCTTTAAATTTTGAATTTCTTCAGAAGGTATCTCCTTTACAACCTGATCGGTACTTGGATCTACTACTTTTACGACAACACTGCCAAGTTCTTTGTTTACATTGAACTGTAGTTCTCTGCCCATAACTCTGTCGGACATAGTTTGCATTTGTCGGGCATCCGCTTTTATTTCTGCTAGACTTTGAACAAGATTGTCAACAACTTCTGAACCTGTAGGGGTTTTCAAAGTGTTTACAGTGCTGGTCTTTTGTGTAGATATAGTTTTTGCCGGAGTAACAGCACTGCTGTTTAGATTCAGGCCTTCCATGGCCAACGTCTGCCCAAATGAACTTATTGTATTCATAAGGCTTCCTCCTTGATAAAAAGAAATGGGAGAGGGGCGCACCCCTCCCACTCCACGTTTTAAGTGTCAAAAGATGACATCCAGCAATCTTTTAACATTAAATTCCGCTTTTAGCTCAAAAGAGCAAGAACATTCTGCGACTGACTGTTAGCCTGAGAAAGCATTGCAGTACCAGACTGTGTGAGAATCTGGTTCTTTGTATATTCTACAATCTCAGAAGCCATATCTGTATCGCGGATTCTTGATTCTGCTGACTGAGTATTTTCAGCGGCGATGTTGATTCCACGGGCAGCCATTTCGAAGCGGTTCTGGTAAGCACCAAGATCAGCACGTTGTTTTGTAACGTTTGTCAACGCTGCGTCTACTGTGCCAAGAGTTGCGTTTGCAGCCTCTGGATCACTGATAGTAACAGCATCTTCTGAACCCTGTGCACCTTTAAGACCAAGAGCTTGAGCTGTCATTGTTCCAATGAAAACTCTTGTGTTCTGATCCATATTTGCTCCAATCTGGAACTGCATTACATCAGTTGCTTCTGACGCAAAACGTCCAGTCAGCATATTCATGCCATTGAACTGAGCCTGACTAGCGATTCTGTCAACTTCAGCAACAAGCTGTGATACTTCAACCTGAATCTGCATTCTGTCTTCATCTGTGTAAATTCCGTTTGCAGACTGAACTGCAAGTTCACGTACACGCTGAAGAATGTCTGTAGTTTCTGTTAAATATCCTTCTGTTGTCTGAATGAAAGAAACACCATTTTCGATGTTTCGGCTAGCCTGATTCAAACCGCGAATCTGGGAACGCATTTTTTCAGAAACAGCAAGTCCTGAAGCGTCATCACCAGCACGGTTAATTTTCTCACCTGAAGAGAGTTTTTCGATGTTTTTCATGATACCGTCATTAGAAATGCCAAGTACACGATCTGCATACAAAGAACTCATGTTGTGATTAATAATCATATCTGTGCCCTCCATGTCATTAATCCAGAACATCATGTTCTGCATTCTGCTTGGTGTGGGCTGAAAAGGATTTGCGCCTTCCTTTTTCAGTTTCAGACCCATACAGCAGAAACAGTAAGTTTGTTGCCACACCCACTGTTTCTGCTGTCACAAAACAGCATGGACTGCACTTTTTTCAAAGAACAAACGTGTCTGAAAACACGTAGAAATAGTGCATTTTAATGTACGATTTTGTTATGAGAAATGAGTAGAGTAGAAATGACCGTACAATCTTGTGTATGGGATTAAAAAATCCCATACACAATTATATTACACTATCTTAGTAAAGACAAGACATTCTGTGACTGGTTGTTAGCTTGTGCCAACATAGCAGTACCTGCCTGCTGAAGTACAGAATTCTTTGTGAACTCTACCATTTGGCTTGCCATATCAGTATCTCGGATACGTGATTCAGAAGCCTGAAGGTTTTCTGCAGAAATATTAAGACCGCGAACTGCATATTCCATACGGTTCTGGTAAGCACCAAGGTCTGCGCGCTGTTTGTTAATCTTCTTTAGACCTTCATCGATAGTTCCGATTGCACGGTTGGCATCTTCCGGCGTTTCAAGTGAAAGTTTTGTTTCTGTGCCGATTTCACGGATTCCCAATGCTGTAGAAGACATTGTTCCGATGAAAACCTGCATACGCTGATCCATGTTTGAACCGATGTGGAACCACATAGAACCTGTTACAACATTTTCACCTGTTGGCTGAGCAAAGCGGCCTGTAAGCATATTCATACCGTTGAACTGGGCAGATGAAGCGATTCTATCTACTTCAGAAACAAGGGCAGAAATTTCAACCTGAATCTGCATACGATCTTCTGCACTGTAGATTCCGTTAGATGACTGAACAGCCAATTCACGGATGCGCTGCATAATATCAGTAGTTTCCTGCAGATAACCTTCTGTTGTCTGTATGAAACTGATACCATTTGAAGCATTCTGTGAAGCCTGATTCAATCCGCGGATCTGTGAACGCATTTTTTCTGATACTGCAAGACCAGAAGCATCATCGCCTGCACGGTTGATTCTTTCGCCGGAAGAAAGTTTCTCCATATCTTTAGAAATACCGAGTCCTGTAACTCCCAGCTGACGATTGGCATACATTGCCGACATGTTGTGGTTGATAACCATAGTTTGTTCCTCCTTGGAATCTTGAAGGACAACATCCTTGCTGCCCCGAAAAATGCAAATGGTGTATCTGTTTACAAGGCCACATCTACACTCATTTGCAGCAGAATTATCTGACAGCCGTACCATAAAAGTCGTGCAGTCATAACACTTCTGTTTCAATTGTCGGAAACTAGGTTATAAAACTTTAAGAAAAAATTAAAAAAAATCAGATTTTTTTTATGAAATTAATTAAAATCTGGCAAGGTTTTCATCAATTGAACCAACGCCCGGGTCGCTTTTCCCCGGTGAGAGATTGAGTTCTTTTCTTCTGCTGAAATCTGGGCAGAGGTTTTTCCGTATTGGGGAAGAAAGAAAATCGGGTCATAACCGAATCCGCCAGAGCCTGCCGCATCCTCAACGGTTTTTACGATAGTACCTTCCATTGTGTCCTGAGAAACAAAAATTCTGTCTGCACCAAGGTATAGAACCATTGCACAGGTGTAATGCGCAGACCGCGGACCGTTTTTAAATCCAGAGTTTTCGATTTTTCCTTCCTTGAGTACAGAATTTAATGATTCAATAAGGAATTTGTTCTGTTCTTCCTGAGGAGTTTTTGAACCGTCTGGTTTTCCCTGCGGAAATTCCGGTCCGCCGTAACGCGCTGAGTAAATTCCGGGAATTCCGCCCAACGCATCTACGCAGATTCCAGAGTCATCCGCAATTACAGGGCAGTGAACAATTTCATACAAAGTTTTTGCCTTTATAATGCTGTTTTCGTAAAAAGTTTTTCCGTTTTCTATTGGGTTAAAGTCAATTCCTTCGTCAGATGGGGTTACGATTGTATGCCCCGAAAGAATCTGACTCATTTCCTTTTTTTTGTTTTTATTTCCAGTTGCTAAATAAATCTTCATGTTTTCAATTCTATTCAATTTTTTTTTTATAGTCTATGAGTTTTCTGAATTGTCGCTTATTTCTTTTTTGATTGATTCTGCGATAATTTCTGCATTTTTTATATAATTTCCAACCTGTCGTTCACCGATTCCCAAGATTTCTGCAACCTGCTTATTTGTTGGGCATAATTTTATACTGTGTT